>NZ_JAYSPC010000058.1:0-77442 GCF_043722275.1 Flavobacterium sp.
AATTCTAAAATTAAAGATTATGTCAGACATTGCATCAAGAGTAAAAGCGATTATCGTAGACAAATTAGGTGTTGACGAAAACGAAGTTGTAACAGAAGCAAGCTTCACTAATGATTTAGGAGCTGACTCATTAGACACTGTTGAGCTTATTATGGAATTCGAAAAAGAATTTGATATTCAAATTCCAGACGATCAAGCAGAAAACATTGCTACTGTTGGTCAAGCTATTTCTTATATCGAAGAAGCTAAAAAATAATAATACTGCACCCGGTTTTTCTTAAAATTCCAACTTTGAATACGCAAATTCCAAAATTGGGATTTGTTTTTTAGATAATTGGAATTTTAAGAAAATCGGGTGTTATTATTTTTTTTAAAATTTAAATTTCGATTGGTTTTTCAATCAAAAAGATATATTTATATTGTAATGCCCATGGCTCTTAAGTAAACAATACAGTTAAGAAAGCGTGGGTTTTATTTGTTTAAAGTACAAAATACATATTTATGACGTTAAAGCGAGTTGTTGTAACAGGATTAGGTGCTCTTACTCCTATCGGGAATAATATCCAGGATTATTGGGAGGCACTTGTGAATGGAGTTAGCGGAGCCGCTCCTATCACGTATTATGATACAGAGAAGCATAAAACGAAATTTGCCTGTGAAGTAAAAAACTTCAATATTGAAGATTACATGGATCGCAAGGAATCTCGAAGATTAGATAAATTCGCTCAATATGCAGTTGCTGCAAGTGATGAAGCTATTAAAGATGCGGGACTTACTAATGATAATGTCGACAAAACAAGAGTTGGTGTTATCTGGGGAGCCGGAATTGGAGGTTTAGAAACTTTTCAGGAAGAAGTTATTTATTATGCTAAAGGAGACGGAACACCAAAATTCAATCCGTTTTTTATTCCTAAAATGATTGCCGATATTGCACCAGCACACATCTCAATGCGTAATGGTTATATGGGTCCAAATTATACTACGGTTTCTGCATGTGCGTCTTCTGCAAATGCATTAATTGATGCTTTTAATTACATCCGTTTAGGAATGTGTGATATTATTATATCAGGTGGTTCAGAAGCTGCGATTACTATTGCAGGTATGGGAGGCTTTAATTCGATGCACGCTTTATCAACAAGAAACGATAGTCCGGAAACGGCTTCAAGACCTTTTGACGGTACCAGAGATGGTTTTGTATTAGGAGAAGGAGCTGGAGCGCTGGTTCTTGAAGAATATGAACATGCTAAAGCCAGAGGCGCAAAAATTTATTGTGAAGTTGGCGGTGGCGGAATGTCATCTGATGCTTACCACTTAACTGCACCACATCCGGAAGGAATTGGAGTTATTGCAGTAATGAAAAATACATTGAGAGATGCAGGAATGACTCCTGAAGATGTTGATCACATCAACACTCACGGAACTTCTACTCCATTAGGAGATGTTGCCGAATTAAAAGCCATCAGCGCTGTTTTTGGTGAACATGCAAAAAACATCAATATCAACTCTACAAAATCAATGACAGGACATTTACTTGGTGCTGCCGGAGCTATTGAAGCAATTGCTTCTATTTTAGCAATGAAGCATGGTATTGTCCCTCCAACTATCAATCATACTGTAGTTGACGAAAACATTGATCCGGCATTGAATCTTACCTTAAACAAACCACAAAAAAGAGAAGTGAATGTTGCTATGAGTAACACTTTTGGTTTTGGTGGACACAATGCATGTGTATTGTTTAAAAAATTAGTTGACTAATTTCTGTATATGAATATTATCAAAAAAATATTTTCTAAATCCCGTTCTCTAGAAGACGGGATTTTTTTTGACACTATTCAGAAAATACTTGGTTTTGAGCCTGCTACGATCGATTTTTATAAGAAAGCTTTTACGCACAGATCTTCAAATAAATTAGACGAATCAGGACATCCAATAAATTATGAAAGACTTGAATTTTTAGGAGACGCTATGTTAAGTGCTGTAATTGCAGCTCACTTATTTAATAAAGCACCAAATGGCGATGAAGGTTATTTGACAAAAATGCGGTCAAAAATTGTAAGTCGCGAACATTTAAATGAATTAGGTAAAGATTTAAACCTGGTTCGATTTGTAGAAAGCAAAGTGCCAATTCAGCATTTTGGAGAAAATATTCATGGTAATATTTTCGAATCTTTAGTAGGTGCTATTTATTTAGACAGAGGATATTCTTATTGTGAAAAGTTTATTCAAAAACGTGTCGTTGCCCCTTATGTAGATATTGCACGACTTGAAGGAAAAGTAATTAGTTATAAAAGTTTGGTTATCGAATGGTGTCAGAAAGAAAAGAGAGTCTTTCATTACGACATTTTTGAAGATAACGGTATTGACGGCCAACGCTTATTTGGCGTTAAATTAAGTATAGACGATAAAGTAATCGCACGAGCGCGGGCAACTTCAAAAAAGAAAGCAGAAGAGAAAGCATCACAAAGAGCTTATTTTGCATTTCAGGAAAAAATAGACAAGAAATAGCTACAATTTTACTGTAACTATCTTAAAGCTATAACGTTTTCGTTTATAAATTAATAAAAACAAGCACATCTTAACTATTTAAGCTCCGCAAGAAATAGTATATTTACACCTTGATTTTTCATGACATGGCTATTCATAGATTGGATTTAGACGAATTTGACGAAATTGATTATTATTTAATGGCAATCCATACTTCATTAGAAGATTACAGATTGGCTTATTTTATCAATAAAAACCTTCCGATAAACTTAAGTAAGAGCAAAAACGAGATCCATGCTCAAACTAAAGAAGGTGAGGCAAATTTTTCACGATTCTATTACTATGATGCCGAAAAAGCAGTTTCATGGAATTTAATTCAGAATAAGAATGAGATCATTTCAATGAGGAGAAGTGATTCTCAAGATTTGTTTTCCAATGAAACAAGTGAGGTTTCAACAACAATTCATTTACTTCCTGAATTCAAAAAAGTAGATTTTTTCCTGAAAATAGAGAATAGCGAAGAGGCTCTTGATTTTTCAGAAATTCAACAAAAATTAAATACCATCGAGAGTATTGCAGCTATTTATGCTGTAGATACTGATAAAATAAAATCAAAAAACAATCTAATTTTTTAAAAAAAATGTTAACAAACAAAAAAACCAAAATTGTCGCTACACTTGGTCCTGCATGTGGTACGAGAGAGATTATCAAAGATATGATCGATGCAGGGGTTAATGTGTTTAGAGTTAATTTTTCGCACGCAGATTACGAAGGAGTAAAAGAGAAAATTGGTATTATTAGAGGTCTTAACGAAGAGTTTGGTTACACAACTGCAATCCTTGGAGATTTGCAGGGACCAAAACTTAGAGTTGGTGTGATGGAAGAAGGAACTGTAGTTCATGATGGTGATTTAATCACTTTTACAACTGCAGAAGATATTTTAGGAACTGCTCAAAAAGTGTTCATGAAATACCAAAATTTTCCAAATGATGTTAATCCTGGAGAGCGTATTTTGCTTGATGACGGTAAATTGATTTTCGAAATTATTTCTACGGATAAAAAAACTGAAGTTGTTGCTAAAGTAATTCAGGGTGGAGAATTAAAATCTAAAAAAGGAGTTAATCTTCCAAATACTAAAATATCTTTACCGGCTTTGACTGAAAAAGATATTGCAGATGCTATTTTTGCTATTGAGCAAAAAGTAGACTGGATTGCTCTTTCTTTTGTAAAAACACCACGCGATTTACAAGATTTACAAGAATTAATCGCTAAACATTCAGAATATAAAATTCCGATTATTGCTAAAATTGAAATGCCGGAAGCTCTTGTAAACATTGATAAAATTATAGCATATTGTGATGGTTTAATGGTTGCACGTGGAGATTTAGGAGTTGAACTTCCTGCACACGAAGTACCATTAGTTCAAAAAGATCTGATCCGCAGAGCTAAAATTGCAAGAATTCCTGTTATCGTTGCAACTCAAATGATGGAGACAATGATTACAAGTTTAACACCAACAAGAGCTGAAGTAAATGACGTTGCAAACTCTGTAATGGATGGAGCCGATGCTGTAATGTTGTCTGGAGAAACTGCTACAGGAAACTATCCTGTTCAGGTTATTCAAAAAATGACTCAAATTTGTGAGGCTGTTGAAGATTCTCCACTTATTCAGGTTCCACAAAATACGCCACAAATTAAAACAAAACGTTTTGTTACTAAAACTGTTTGTCACCAGGCAGCTTTATTAGCTAATGAAATCAAAGCTAAAGCAATTTGTACATTAACAAATAGTGGTTATACGGCTTTCCAAATTTCGGCGTGGAGACCATCAGCACATATTTTAGTTTTTACTTCAAACAGAAGAATCTTAACACAATTGAATTTATTATGGGGGGTAAAATCATACTTCTACGATAAAGACGAAAGTACAGATGATACTGTAACAGATGTTAACGAAATAGCAAGAGAAAAAGGATTTGTTGTAAAAGGTGATTATTTAATTAACCTTGCAGCTATGCCAATTAAAGAAAAAGGAATGGTAAATACCATGAGAGTTTCTGAAATAGAATAATTTTATCAAAAGATAATATATAAAGCCATTCGTTGCGACGAATGGCTTTTTTTTTGCCTTAAACTTCGGTTTTTAAACTCATGATAATACCATGAGTTTTTTTATTTGATGAAATTTAATTTTAAAATTCAGATCAAATACATTGCTTCCCACAACTAGTTAATTTTCATTATTAAAGTTAAATCTAAAAGCATTCAAAATTTCAGCTAGTAAGTTCTAAACTTAAATATTATTCAAAATCCAGCCCTATTTTTTATTGAATTTAAATAAAACAAGGAAAATAAATTTAAAGTTTTTCCTGAACATTTCTTATTTCTTTGAAATTAAAAAAAAATCTAATCGCCTAAATAAATGATTTTTGAATGTTTCAATTTATAACATGGAACATTGTGGAGCAAAATAAAATATTTTTATTGTTTCATTTTATAAAATGAAACAATGTCAGACCTTATAAATGCTATTCTTAGTTTTTTTATTAGTTAATTTTGAGACAGTTAAATAAAAGTTAAGAAAATTCTTGTTTCAAATTACCTTCCTTAAGAAATTTCACAAACTGAAACAGCCCCAATCTAAATTTACTTAACAAATATCTATTCGTAATATTTTTCTTATATTTACATTAATAAAGAATTATTAACAAATTTTATTACCATGAAACAAAGTAGACTTAAAAATGGATTTCGAAATTCGATAATGCTATTTGCATTAGCTTGTTTTTCATTTATTGAAGTACAGGCCCAGGATACAAAAAAGCCCAATGTATTAATAATTTGGGGAGATGATATTGGTATAAGTAATATTAGTGCTTATAGTGATGGTTTAATGGGATATCAAACTCCTAACATTGACAGAATTGGTAATGAGGGAATTAAGTTTTTACACTATTATGGAGAACAAAGCTGTACAGCGGGGCGCGCTGCGTTGTTAACAGGTCAGCAAGGAATTCGTACCGGTTTAACGAAAGTAGGATATCCCGGAGCTCCAATGGGCATGAATCAATTAGATCCTTCTATTGGAGGTATCATGAAAAACCTGGGTTATGCAACAGGTCAGTTTGGTAAAAACCACGTAGGAGACAGAAATGAAAATCTTCCAACAGTAAATGGATTTGATGAATATTTTGGAAGTTTATATCACTTAAATGCTTCAGAAGAACCGGAATTGGCAGATTATCCTAAAGATCCTGCTTTCTTTGGAAAATTTGGTCCAAGAGGAGTTTTAAAATGTACTGCAACAAGCAGTGATGACGCAACTGTAGATCCTCGTTTTGGAAAAGTTGGAAAACAAAGAATTGAAGATACAGGTCCGCTTACTAAAAAAAGAATGGAAACTATAGATGATGAAACATCTGCTGCCGCTATTGATTATATCAAAAGACAAAATGCTGCCGGAAAACCATTTTTTGTTTGGTACAATGCCACGCGTATGCACTTACGTACTCACGTAAGAAAAGAACACAGAGGAAAATATACACATGGCGATAGTGAATATATCGATGGTATGATCGAACACGATATGACGGTTGGAGAACTTCTAAAAGTATTAGACGATTTAGGAATTGCCAATAATACAATCGTAGTATATTCTTCGGATAACGGACCACACATGAACAGCTGGCCAGATGCGGCAATGACACCATTTCGTTCAGAGAAAGATACCAATTGGGAAGGTGCTTTTCGTGTTCCGTGTTTAGTACGTTGGCCCGGCGTTATCAAACCCGGACAAACCAGCGATCAAATGATGGCACATAATGACTGGATGCCAACATTGGCAGCAATTGCCGGAGAACCTGATCTGACAAAAAAATTATTGACAGGTTATAAAGCTAATGGTCTTAATTATAAAGTACACTTGGACGGATATGATCAATCTGCATATCTGGAAGGGAAAAGTCCAAATAGTGCCAGAACTAAATTCTTCTATTCTGATGATGATGGTATGCTTGTAGCCATGCGAAAAGGAGATTATAAATCTGTTTTTGCAGAGCAGCGTTCACCTGGAACATTAGCACTTTGGGGAGAACCATTTACAAAATTACGTCTGCAAAAAATGTACAATTTATATCAGGATCCATTTGAAAGAGCAGATATAACATCGAACACCTATTGGGACTGGATTTTGAATCACGTATACTATGGCTACGATTTTATTGCCGAAGTAGGAGCATTTGCCGAAACTTTTAAAGAATATCCGCCAAGAGCAATACCACCAAGTTTTTCCCCAGCTACTATTATGGGAGAAACCCTGGACGCAATTAAATTACACCGAGAGCTAAAAGCGATAGAGGCAGCTCCAAAGAAAAAATAAAAATATCAATAGTAAAATAAAGCTTGAGTTACCCCATAACTCAAGCTTTTCAATACCTTAAACAAATCAATATCATGTATAAAAAAATATATATATTGCCCCTATTTTTTTTCTTCCTGGTTTCCTTTACAAAAGCTGATAATGCTATAGCAATATATACTTCAGATACTACCAATTTCACAAAAACATCAGATCCGTTACCAAGTTGGAATGATGGTACTTTGAAAAAAGAAATTATTGCTTATGTAACTAAAGTAACTAAAAAAGGAAATCCTGATTTTATTCCGGTTGAAGACAGAATCGCCACTTTTGATAATGATGGAACACTTTGGGCTGAAAAACCATATGTTCAGGAATTATTTGCCTTTTACAGAGTGAAGCAAATGGCAGAGGCCAATCCCGCTTTAGCTCAAAAACAACCTTTTAAAGCCGTTATTGAAAAAGATAAAACCTATTTTGAAACAGGAGGCGAAAAAGCACTCATTGAGTTAATTGCTGCAACACATACCGGTATGACCGAAGATGAGTTTGAAGCCTCAACAAAAGATTTTTTCGCAGCAGCTCAATATCCGGGAAAAAATGTTCCGATAAAACAAATCAGATATCAGCCACAATTAGAATTGCTGAATTATCTACGTGCAAACGGATTCAAAACTTTTATTGTAACTGGAGGAACCATTGAATTAGTTCGTTCTATATCAGCTGATTTTTACGGAATTCCAAAAGATCAGGTTGTTGGAACTTCTTTCAAATATAAATTTGATGATGCTACAAACAGCATTCAAAGACAACCCGCTTTAGATCTTTTAAATGACAAAGAAGGAAAACCCGTTGGGATACAATTGCACATTGGACAACGTCCTGTTTTTGCCTGCGGAAATGAAGGAGGAGCCGGCGATCTTGCCATGCTAAGATATTCTCAGGGAAGTAAATATCCATCTTTTCAAATGATTGTCAATCACAATGACGCTGTGAGAGAATATAGTTATGAGGAAAAAGATAATTTATCATTAAATACTGCTGTAAGATACAAGTATCACGTAATTAGTATGAAAGACGATTGGAAAAAGATATTTCCAGACAAATAATTGATTTAGTAAAATTAAAATGAAACAACTTTTACAAGTTAAAAACTGTTTCATTTTAATTTTTTAAGAATGATCGAGCAATCTTTTAAAGTACCATATTATGAAAACTAAAATACCACATGGCATTAAATTATTCTTAAGTATAACTTTTTTTCTCTTAAATTTTACCTTATTCGCACAAGAAGAAGCTGCAAAAGGCGGATCAAGCGCTCAGGAATTAGCCGATAAATTAGCCAATCCCGTTGCAAGTTTAATTAGTGTCCCGTTGCAAAATAATATTATTTAGGGTATTGGTCCATATAATGGTTCAAAATATACGCTAAATATACAGCCCGTAATTCCGTTTAAATTAAGTGATAATCTTAATTTAATTACACGATATATTCTTCCTGTTGTAGATCAGCGCGATATTACTGGAGAAAATACAAACCAATTTGGTTTAAGCGATGCAACCGTAACGGCTTTTTTTGCGCCAAAAACAAAAGGAATTATTTTTGGATTTGGACCTGCTCTTTTAATACCAACCGCAACCGATAAGTTTTTAGGAACCGAAAAATTTGGATTTGGACCAAGTGTATTAGTAATGCATCAGGGAAAAGGACTTTCTGTCGGATTCTTAGCCAATCAAATTTGGTCAGTTGCAGGAAATGAAAACCGTTCAGATTTCAATAGTTTTTATACTCAAATTTTTCTTTCGCACAGTTATAAAAGCGGAGCAAGTTTAGGCGTTAATGCTGAAATTACTCAGAACTGGGAAGGAAACACCACTAATATTTCCATCAATCCATCTATTGGAGCGGTGACTAAATTTGGAAATCAGGTAGTACAATTTAATATTCAACCGCTGATTCCAATTGTTGGGCCGCATGAAAGCAGACCTGATTGGGGATTGCGAGCCGTTTTATCCTTTGTATTTCCCGGATCTTAAAACATTTCAATTTTAAATTAATGAAAAACACATCTGTAAGCAGTTGTAGTTTTTGATTAGTTGTAAAAAGAAGTATTGTATTGCATGTGCAATTACAAGTTCAGAAACCAATGCCACTCCAAATCTATTACAAAATAACCTCCAAAAACAAATCTCATGAAAAACAAATCTCTACTTATTGTTGCTGCAATTTCCTTGATTTTAAATGTCGGATGTGAACAAAAGACAACAATAAATGAAACGTCACCATCTGACACTGCATCAGTTTCTGCTTCTAATTTTGGAACAGGAATTAAAATGGATGGTGAACTGCCTTCAAAAGAATCAATTCCTGTTTTGTTTGATGAAATGGATTTTCAGCAGGCAACGCAGTGTTATTTATGGGGATTGCCTATCGTGGCTTTCGCCGAATGGCAGCAGATTCAATATAAAACATTCAACGCAACAAGTAATGATCTTGTTTTTTATAACACCTATAATGACCGTTTAGGAATCCTTACCGGAAATGCTACAACGCCTTATATTATATCATTTATTGACCTTGCGGCAAACGGACCAACAGTTATTGAAATGCCTGCCGGACATACTGCGGGAGGATTGGGCGATTTCTGGCAACGCGAACAAGCCGTGATTGGAGAAATGGGTCCTGATAAAGGAAAAGGTGGAAAATACATATTAGTTCCGCCAACAATGAAAGACTTTAAACCTGCGGGATATTTTATAGTTCCTTGTACAACGGTAAATATGTTTTTTGGATTCAGGGCTTTAGATCCAGACCCAAAAGCCACCGAAGCTTTAGTAAAACAGGTAAAAATTTATCCGTATGATAAACGTGCCAATCCCACACCTACAAAAGTGGTTAGTCCGCCCGCAGGAAAAAAATGGTACGGAATTCAACCAACCGGAATTGCATATTGGGAACGACTTCATGCTATTTTACAAAATGAACCAGTCGAAGAACGTGATCGTTTTTTTATGGCGTGGCTTAAAAATCTCGGAATCGAAAAAGGGAAACCTTTTGCTCCGGACGAACATCAGAAGAAAATTTTAATTGCTGCCGCCGCAAAAGGCCAACAAATGGCAATGGCAAACTCTTTTAATAAACGTTTTCCAGATGTAAAACACTGGCCGGATAAAAAATGGGATTATGTAATGATTATCAAAGACCCATCACAACATGCGGATAATTATGATGAGTTTTTCGAAAGAAGTTCTTATTTCTATGAAGCCGTAACATATTCAAGAGCCATGATTTCTAAAACTCCAAACGTAGGTCAGGCGTATTTGGGTTCTTATTATGATAATAACGGAAACTGGTTAGACGGAGCTAAAAATTATACCTTGAATGTTCCCGCAAATCCTCCGGCAGTGAATTTCTGGTCGATCACCATTTACGATTCGGCAACACGATGTCTGATTGATAATCCTCAAAAAAATGCCGATTTATCTTCCCGTAAGGACTTAATAAAAAATACCGATGGTTCAGTCGATTTATACTTTGGACCAAAAGCACCAGCAGGAAAAGAGAAAAACTGGGTTCAGACTTTACCGGGAAAACATTGGTTTACCTACATGCGTTTCTACGGGCCAACTTCGGCTTATTTTGATAAAAGCTGGAAAATGGATGATATTAAAGAAGTCAAGTAAAAGACACTTTATGAATCGAATAAACAATTAGGCTTTAACAAATTTACCTTTTAACGAAATAAAATGTAGCAACTATGACCGATGAATTTAAAGAAATCAGCGAAAACAGATTTGATCCTGTAGCATCAAAGTTAGAGCGTTTTGATAAAGGCGTCGCTATTAGAAAACTTACGCCTCGTTCAGTTCATCAGGAATGGACTCCGAAAGAAAACAGGGAAGATCCGGTAGAAATTTTGCTGCAAACAAGCATTGGAAGAATCGAAAGTTTATTGCCTATTCGATATACCAGAATGATGGAATCGCCATTTGCATTTTACAGAGGAGCTGCTGCAATTATGGCGGCTGATTTAGCCCAAACCCCAAATACGGGAATTGATCTTCAGCTTTGTGGAGATTGCCATTTAATGAATTTTGGCGGATTTGCAACTCCGGAACGAAAACTGGTTTTTGATATTAATGATTTTGATGAAACATTTCCCGGTCCGTGGGAATGGGATTTGAAAAGACTTTCGGCAAGTTTTGTAATTGCCGGAAGATGGAGAAAATTTCCAGATAAAACCTGTAAGGAATTTGCCTGGAATGTAGCCGACAGTTACAAACGGCACATGTTAGAATACAGTAAATTATCGGCACTCCAGATTTGGTATGCAGATATTGATTTAGCCAAATTAATTGAAAGAGGAGAAGACGAGGATATAAAATCATTTCAGCATAAGCGAATAAAAAAAGCCGGAGAATTCACCGCTCACGAAAAAGAATTTGCAAAAATGACCTATCAGGAAGGAACGCGTGCACGAATAAAAGATGATCCACCCTTAATTTATCACCCAATAGGAGATGAAGGAAAAAGAATATTGCTAGACGCTGAAGCAATTCATAATAGATATTTGACAACATTATCTGATGAAAAAAAAGTATTGTTAAGCAGATACAATTTACATGATATCGCCATTAAGGTGGTAGGCGTAGGAAGTGTGGGAACACTTTGCGGAATTAGTTTGTTAATGTCGGCAACCGGAGAACCTATTTTTTTACAATTTAAAGAAGCCAGAAAAAGCGTACTCGAAGCAAATGTAAAAGCAAAAGGAAAATATACACATCAGGGTGAACGAATTGTGAGAGGGCAAAAATTGATGCAATCGGCATCGGATATGTTTTTAGGCTGGACGAACGACGACAATAATAAGTATTTCTATATCCGTCAGCTTCGTGATGCAAAAGTAAAACCAGTTCTTGAAATCATGAAAGCCAAAAACATGAACGATTATGCAAAAGCCTGCGGTTGGGCACTTGCAAGAGCTCATGCACGTACCGGAGATCCATCAGTATTATCAGGTTATATGGGAAAAAGCGATGAATTTGCAAACGCAATTTCCAGATTCTCCATTTCATATGCCAATCAAAACGATTTAGATTATAGCAAAATGTTAGAAGCAATAAAAGAGGGAAGATTACCTATTTCGGCAGAAGTCTGACTTTTAAGTAATTAATAAAGTAAAATATATGGGCAAAAAGTTTTTGTTTTTGATGGGCTTTGTGATAATCACAATCACAATAAACGGCCAGACACAGCGTATTGATTCTACGGCTGTTTTTTTATTGCATCGAACAGGTGAAACCTTGCAGGATATCAAGTCGTGCAGTTTTACAGCGATTACAACCTATGATGTGCCAAATGAAAGTTTAGGACTTATCAAACATACCATAAATGATAAAGTTGCAATAAAGTTTCCTGATAAAATGAAAGTCACTTCGTCCGGAGACAAAGGAAATCGCGGTTTGTGGTACAATGGTAAAAAGCTTAATTATTATTCCTTTGATAATAATACATATGGTTTTACAACTGCTCCCGGTTCTGTTATTGAAACAATTGATGAAGTCAGTAAAAAATTCGGGATTGAATTTCCCGGAGCAGATTTTTTCTATCCTGCTTTCCTGCAGGATTTATTATCAGAACAAGGCAATTTAATCTTTCTGGGAAAAACGATAGTCGAGGGACGTGAATGCTTTCATATTGCAGGAAGCGATAAAACAAAAAGTTTTCAATTCTGGATAGGAAACGATGATTTGTTTCTGCCGGTAAAATTAGTGATCATTTACACCTCTGATAAAGACAAACCACAATATGAGGCTATTTATAAAGACTGGACTATAAATACGGACTATCCGGATTCAATGTTTGAATTTACGACCCCGCCAAAAGCTACAAAAGTAACCTTAGCGCCTAGAGAAAACACTAAATAATAGATAAACTCCATAGTTATGAAATCATATTATCCTAAAAATAGAATCTCAATCATAATTATTGCATTTTTTGCCTTATTATTTATGATTCCGGAAGATGCTACAGCACAGCGTTTTGGACATTTTTCACCACCAAGACCAATGCCGCGGCCTATGCCGATGCCTCATCCAATGCCACACCCAATTCCGCCTGGACCAAGACCAATTCCACCGCATCCGTTACCGCCACCTCCGCATCCGTACCCACATCCTTATCCGTATCCAAGACCATTGCCACCGCCATTTCATCCTTATCCGGTGCCATATCCATATATCTATCATCCGTTTGTACCCTATTATTGGGGACCAACTTGGTATCCTATCGGATTTTTTGCGGTAACATTAACAACGGCAGCTATAATTATCTCGGTAGAAAACACTAATTATAACTACGATGATGGGGTTTATTATGTGAAAGAATCAAGTGGTTATAAGGTTGTGCCCGCGCCACTTGGAGCAACAATTTCAGATTTACCTAAGGGTTATGTCACAATCAATGTTTCAGGAACTGATTATTACTATTACGGTGGAACCTATTATTCAAAAGTTACCAGTAAATATAAAGTAGTAAGTGCGCCCGTTGGAGCTACAGTTTCACAACTTCCGGAAGGAGCTGAAGAAAAGACTATAGATGGTCAAAAATATATGATTTATAACAGCGTTTATTATCAGCCAATTTCAAAAGAAGGGCAAGACAGTTATGTTGTTGTACAAGGAAAATAGAACTCAAAAAAAACCCGTAACAGTTTATTTTAATTCAAATAAATTGTTATGGGCAAATAAGTAAGAATTTTTCTATTTTACATCCTTCAATTGAAGAAAATATTTTATCTTTGGATACTCTATAAGATATTGTATAATAATTGTTTACAAAAATATAAGCAAAAATTTAACATGACTTCCCGTATATTCAGGATTTAAGCAAGATTTTAATAATTGTAAGTAAAACTAATTGAATTCATTAATTTAAATACCACATCATGAATATTAAAAGAAAGAATCTTCGTATAATCCCGCTACTATTAATTTTGGGATTGATTTACAGCTGTTCTCCAACGGTTAAAGTTACAACTGATTATGATCATGCAGCTAATTTTGGCCAATATAAAACATTTGCATTTTATGATTTAAAAGCTCAGGAAGGACAAATAAATCAATTAAATGCAGATCGTATTACAAAGGCAATTCGTGCTGAATTGATTAGTAAAGGTTTTACAGAAACAACCAGTAATCCCGATTTAAAAGTAAACGCGGTAACAATTTTAAAAAATAAAACACAGGTTACGGCCAACTCTGATTTTTATGGTTACGGCGGGATGTACCGTCCGTACGGATATTGGGGCGGCGGTGCCATGATGGGCGGTGCCAATACAACATTTAACTCCTACGATTATGTTGATGGTTCACTGATAATCGACATTGTATCGTCAAAAACTCAAAAACTGATTTGGCAAGGAATAGGGAATGCTCAAATTGACAGCAAACCAGACAATCCGGACGAATTTATTACCGGCTCAATCAAAAAAATACTGGCTGGATTTCCTCCCGGAGCAGTAAAAAAATAGGTTAGAATATTGTTTTTAAATAGCTGTACTTATCACTAGCAGATAAGTACAGCCTTATTGCCGACGAATTCTTTTAAATTTCTTTAAAAGTAAAGGAATAAACTAAACAACTAAGCTTTAAACTCATGATCGATATAATCCTTTCGCTTTTCTTTTTTTTAGCTACAATAGTTGGTTTTGCGACATCCTTTATGGTTCTTTTTTCGAAAAAAAATTACTCAAAAAGCTTTTTTCTGGGACTCTTTTTGTTCAGTCTTGCGGTAGTCAGCGTGTATAATTTTTATTTATCGGCAACTGGTTTCAAAGCATTTCCTGACTTATTTATGGTCACAAAATCGTTCATTTTTTTGGTTGCACCTTCTGCTTTTTTATATGTAAGAAGTATTTTGTTCTCTGATAGAATTTTTAGAAAATACGATTGGCTTCATTTTTTACCATTTATAATATACTTCTGTTTAAGTCTTTTTGTGTGGATAGGTAATTTTATTAATCTTCAGATAATTGATTATGTTTCCATTAAAATAAACAGTCCTTTTTCAATGTTAAGTCTTACCGTTTGGCTTTTGTATGCATTTTGTCAAACGATGATGATTTTAAATTATGACCTGAAAAAATTTAAGGAAGAGCATTTTAACCGAATCAAGGTTTTGAGCTGGATCAGACTTTATAATTTGATGATATTGTTTTTGTTCTCGACACTTTTTGTGCATTATTTTTTAATTACCCGAGTTGACAGCGTTGATTTTTCCTGTTACATATTAATATCATCGGTTTTGGTTTTTACGGTAGGCTGGCTTTATTTCAGACCACAGATATTTTATGATATGAATGAAAATCTGGAGTTTGTCGAAGAAAAATTAATGATAATAAAAACAAGTGAAAGCAAAACTTTACCGCTCGTTAAAGAATTAACTCCTGAAAAGAAATTCTTGTATCTCAATAAATTAGACAGCATTTTTGCATCAAAAGAACTCTTCCTGAAAAAGGATTTAGTCATACGCGATATTGCTGATGAAACTGGAATATCAGTACATTACATTTCAAATTTAATCAATTCAGAATTTAATCTTCATTTTCAGGATTATGTAAATCTAAAAAGAATCGAATATTTTAAAGACAAAATAAACGATCCGGAATGGAAAGATTTATCACTTGAAGGTATGGCTTGGGGCTCCGGTTTTAAATCCAGAACAACTTGTTTTAGGGCCTTTATAAAACATACCGGAAAATCGCCATCTGAATATTTCAAAGTAATTAGAATTAATCCTGAGAAAACCAATACTTATTACCTCAAACAAGCTTCAAATTAAAGGAAATAGTTTGTAAAAAAGAAGTTATGGAGTCGCATTAATTTTTAAAATAACAGCTATGAAAACAGAATTTAATAAGCACAGACAAACCATAAAATCATTTTTTACACTATTACTTCTGTTGGTTGGTTTTTTTAGCCATGCACAATTAAAAGGAGGACATATTCTGGGTGCAATGGGATTACAATCTGGAACTCAGACACCAGAGAACACATTGAGCGTTTATATTCCCGCTTATTTTTATACGGCTTCATCATTACGAAATGCTGATGGCGATAAATCCATCGCAAATCCTGATCTTAATATGTTTATTACCGGAGTGGGCGCAACATATGTAAGTGATTTTAAAATTCTGGGAGCAAATTATGGCGCAACGATTTTACTGGCTTTTGCATCAAACAGAATTCAGGGAAATACCATAGATTCAAAAAGTCCTTTTGCCTTGACGGATACTTATATTGCGCCGGTTCAATTAGGCTGGCATCATAAAAGAGCCGATTTTGTTTTTAGCTACCAAGTCTATTTACCAACAGGAAAATTTGAATTAGGAGCTTCGGATAATAGTGGTTTAGGAATGTTTATGAATGAACTTTCGGCAGGAACAACCTTATTTTTTAATGATAAAAAAACCTTCCATTTTTCGGCTTTAGCCTCTTATGAAATGAACGGAAGAAAAAAAGATACGGATATTAAAACTGGAGATCTTTTAAGTATTGAAGGTGGTTTGGGAAAAACATTTTATGCAATGAATGCCGAAAAAACAGCTCCAAAAGGAGTGCTTAACGCGGGATTAATTTATTATTTACAATATAAAGTAACCAACGATCAAATTCCCGTTCCTGTTTTTGGAAATATTCAAACTACCAAAGATCGCGTTGGCGGAATAGGCGCTGAAATAAATTATTATCATATAAAATCCAGTACTTCGGCAGGATTTCGATGGATTGCTGAAGTTGAAGCCATAAACAGGTTTCAGGGAAATACTTTTTTTCTAACACTGGCGCACGTATTTAGTTTAAAGAAAAAATAATTTATGAGTTGCTTTGCGCGAAATTATTTTTCACACATAAAAGCATAGATTTTTTAGCTCTAAAATAAGGCATTTGACTTATTTGAAATGCACAAAGATTACTATGTGAAACAAATATATTTCTTTTTTTAAGTCCTTTTTTAACATTTTAGAATCTATGTTTCTATGTGTTAAAAATAATTGGTTTAGTTGATGTTTTTTAAGAATGCTATAATTTCTAAAGTTGTTTAAATGGAAAATAAATATTCAGATGCTACTATGAAAAACAGGAAACTTTTCTCGAAATTTCTTCTTATAAATATCTTTTTTCTATTATCGATTACCACAATTACAGCTCAAAAGCAACATATTAGTTTAAGAGATTCTATAGACGGCGCAATAGATTTAAGCGATTATATTATTTATGCGCACGGTTTTATTGTAATTCCTACCGTTATTACAGAACCAGCTTTGGGCGGAATTGGCGGCGCCATTGTTCCTGTTTTCCTTAAAAAGCGAGAGCCGGTTATTGATAAAAACGGCAAAAAGCGATTTATAAATCCGGATATTACCGGAGGAGCCGGAATGTACACCGGTAATAAAAGCTGGCTTGTAGGCGCATTTCGTTCTGCAACATTAGTAAAACCAAAGATATTATATCGTGTCATGGCGGGATATGGCGATATGAATTTGTCCTTTTATGAAAATGTACCAAGCGGAAAAGATGTAGAATTTAAACTAAATTTTAAATCCTATTCGTTTTACACCCAATGGTTAAAACAATTTAACAATGCAAAATGGAGCGCAGGACCGCAATATCTTTTTTTACACTCGGATATAAAATTGCCTACAGAAAATTTGCCTTCTTTTATACAGCCCAAAGATATTAAAAGCACCATAAGTCAGTTAGGAGCTGCGATTCAGTTTGATGGCCGCGATAATATTTTTACGCCAGATAAAGGAATCCGATTGCAATCTGATTTCTTTTGGTCAGATAAAGCTTTGGGAAGTGATTATAATTCCTGGCGATTGAATTTATCCGTCATAGGATATCATCCAATAACCAAAAAATTAATTGGCGGACTTCGTTTTGAAGGCGAACAAGCTTTTGGAAATCCACCATTTTATATGTTGCCCGGAATTAATTTAAGAGGTGTTCCCGCCGGACGATATCAGGGAAAAACCAGTCTAATTTTTGAAGGCGAATTGCGATGGGATCTCTATAAACGATGGAGTCTTATGGGTTATGGCGGACTTGCAAGTGCTTTTAACGATTGGGATAAAGCTTTTGCAAAACCTGTTGTCTATAGTTACGGATCAGGATTTAGATATTTGCTCGCTCGGAAATTCAAACTCCGTATGGGAATTGACGTCGCAAAAGGTCCCGAAGATTGGGCGTATTATGTGGTTTTTGGAAGCAATTGGTTGAGGTAAATTCTAAATATTATAAACCCGAAATATTGTTATATTACAAATACAAACCCGACAGGTTTTTAAAACCTGTCGGGTTTCTGAGATATTCGCCACGACCCGAGCGATAGCGAACAGGCGAAGCAATTTCACAAATTTCCACGAATTGAATTTGCGAAAATTTGTGCAATTTGTGGCAAAAAAACTTTTTCGTTATGGATCATTTTATTTGAAAAATTAAATTTTGTGTTCATTTTTTTCTCGCAGATTTTAATCCTTAGAATCTTTTAAATCTGTGGCAAATGTTTTGACACATGGAAGCAAAGATATTCGCCACAAATTGCACAAATTTCCACAAATTCAATTCGTGAAATTGTGACAAAAAAACTTTTGTTCTAAATTTTTTCTCGCAGATTTTGCTGATTGAGCAGATTCTAATCCTTTAAATCTTTTAAATCTGTGGCAAATGTTTTGACATGGAAGCAAAAATATTCACCACAAATTTCACAAATTTCCACAAATTCAATTCGTGAAATTCGCGGCAAAAAAACTTTTTAGTTCTAAATTTTTTCTCGCAGATTTTGCAGATTGAGCAGATTCTAATCCTTTAAATCTGCGGCAAAAAACTTCAATCTGATAATTTATTTCTTCCAATAAGGTTTTATAATTTTATTTTCTCTTTGGCTTAAGGCCAATAAAACAATTGCGCCTATAAAACAAAATATAGTTGCCTGAATACTCCCTTCGGGACCAAATTCTCCTCCGGTAATTAATGCCGAACCTTGTATTTTGCTTACCAATAAACTACTCGTTTTTTCGTTTCCGGAAGTGATCGCGCCAAAAATACCTGACTGCGTAAAATTCCAAGCGAAATGCAACGCAATTGGAAACCATAAATTCCTGCTGTAAACAAAAGCCGCGCCCAATAAAAATCCCGCAACGGTAATACACAATCCCGAAAGTAAGGTGCTGTTTGCGTTTGCTAAATGCAACGCTCCAAATATAATTGCCGAAATACTCAACGCAATATAAGTGCCTAGTTTTTCTTCCAGAATTCTAAAGATGATTCCGCGGACTAAAATTTCTTCGATAATAGCGATCGTAAATGCAACCGTAAGCGGAATCAAAATAAACGATACCGGATTTACGGCAATAACGCTGTAACTTCCGTTAAGGTAAATCACCAGAATAGTTAAAGATTGAAGCACAAAACCAACTAAAGTCCCGAAGATTAAATTTTGAGATAATCGATTTGTAGATAATTCGGTTACTTCCCTTTTTTCGTAATTTTTAAAGAAAAGAATATAACTCGTAATCGCCAAAGCCGAAACGATTATACCTTTAAAAAGATTCCTGAAGTCTTTTTCTAAAGGAGTTAATCCCAATAATTTTCCGGCAATTTGCTGCCCGATAATTACAAAAGCCATAAAGGCAATTAAAGCAAGAATAATTTTGGTTACGGGGAAATTGAATATTTTTTGTTTCGCAGTAAGCGTTTCCATTTTGGTTTGGTTTAATGATTATGATGGGACAAATGTATGCGACATCAAAACCAAAAAATAGAATGAAATTTGCCTTCTTATAATTTTTGAAATTGTTTAGGCAGAAATCCGGTTTGATTTTTAAAAGTTCGGATAAAATGGCTTTGATCTGCAAAACCACATTCAAAACCTATTTCGGTCAAATTGATTTTGTTGGAACCAATCAGCGCAAGCGAACGGCTTATTTTAATCCTGCGCATATATTCGCCTAAAGTACAGCCAAAATATTTCGGGAAATGTTTTGATATTGTAATGGGATTCAGATTTAAAACCTGAGCAAGATCCTTTAAATTCGGGTTTTCATTCCAGCAATCGTTCAGTAATTCGTTGAGGCTTTTTACCCAAAACGGACTTTTTTCAAATTTATCTAAATGAGTATTCGCGCTCGATAACTGAGCAAATAACATATTTATAGTGTCGCCGGAAAAAGCATCTGCAACCATCGCTTCTTTAAAAATTTTCAGAATCAGGAATTTGGTCAACGTAGAATTCTGAATAGATTTTTCGATAATAGCTTCAGAAATCTGAAGTTGTTTTAGGAGATCCTCTTCAATTTCGATATTAATATTTTTAGACGGAAAAAGTGTATCCTGATTCAAATGCAATTCATCACTATGATAAAATAATAATGAACCCGGACCAACAACGGTACTGGAGTTTTTACGTTTTTCGGCAGTTCCGCCTTTCAGGAAAAGCGTAATATGTGCGTTATTGTGCGAATGCCAGCCTTCGTAAACCTTATTTTTATACTCGGTTTCAACAACTGCAATTCCTTGTGTGTTGTTGAAAATGTTTTTAGTATTGCCTAAGTATTTTTCTTTTTCCAGTTCGTACATTTTCCTGATGTATTGCATGCCATTTGAACAGCAAAATTAGTACATAATAAAGGAATATAAATCGTGAATTGTTTTTGATTATAAGATAGTTAATGATTTTGCAGTATTTGTAAGGTTTTGTAGCTTAAAAAAAACATTTTGTAAAAATTAACGCTTAAAGGTTAGTTTTATTAACTGAAATTTAATTGTTTTGTAACAAATTGTAAATTACAAAGACTAATTTATCAAACATTAAATATAAATTATGAATACATTTTCATTCAAATCAGTACTTGCTGCTTCGGTTTTTTTTGTAGGCGCAACGAGTGGTTTTGCACAAGACATTTTAGTGAATTCATTAAAACTAAATGCAAGCGAAAAAAGTAAAGAAGCCTTTAAATTCACTGAGGTTATTAATTTAGGAACAACATCAGTAAAATTACAAGGTTCATCAGGAACATGCTGGAGTTATTCTACAAACTCTTTCCTGGAGTCAGAAATGATTCGTTTAGGAAAACAACCTGTAGAATTGTCTCAAATTTACTCGGCAAGAAACGTTTATGTTGAAAAAGGAATTAATTATGTTCGTATGCACGGAGCAGTTACTTTAGGTGACGGAGGTGCATTGCATGATGTAATTAATATGTACAAAAAATACGGAACCGTACCAAGAGAAGTTTACACGGGATTGAATTACGGAACTGATAAAAATAAATTTGGAGAAATGGCAGCGCTTATCGAAGGCGTTTTGACTGCTGTGGTTAAAAACCCAAATGGTGAATTGACTCCAAACTGGCAAAAAGCATACGCTGCAGTTATTGATTCGTATTTAGGAACTGTGCCGGAAAACTTTACTTATAAAGGAAAAAACTATACGCCTCAAACTTTTGCTAAGGAAGTAGTAGGCATTAATCCTGATGAGTATGTTGAAATGTCATCGTTTACAAATGCGCCGTATTACCAAAAAACAACAATGATGGTGCCGGACAACTGGTCATTTGATCAGGTTTACAACGTGAAAGTAAATGATATGACAGATGTTATTGACAATGCTTTGAAAAAAGGATATACTGTAGCCTGGGCGACAGACGTAAGTGAGAAAAGCTTTAGCTGGAAAAATGGTGTTGCTTATGTACCTACAAAGAAATTTGACGATATGACGGCGGAAGAAAAAGCAGACATGTTTAACGGACCAAAAGCAGAACCTGAAATTACTGCCGAAATGCGTCAGACTGCATTTGATAATTACACCACTACAGACGATCACGGAATGCACATTATAGGTCTTGCAAAAGATCAAACCGGAAAAGAATATTACATCGTAAAAAATTCCTGGGGAGCAACAAACGACTACAAAGGTTTCTTGTTTGTGACTAAGAATTTCGTAAAATATAAAACAACTGCTTTACTAGTAAACAAAGGCGGAATACCTACTGAAATTGCTAAGAAATTAGGGGTTTAAGAAGTTTTGTTTTTATAATATAGAAAAAGCGCTGCAATGAGAATTGCGGCGCTTTTTTTGTTTAAGTTTTATCAATTTTGACATCAGTAGGTTATTAAAAATCAATAATCATCATTTCTTAAAATGTCCAATTCATTTATGTTTGTCTGGATACCTTGTTCTTTAAATTGTGAATTTAAATTTATTTGTATAACATCTCTTTCTTCTTTCCAATGAATTATAGCTAAAAATGCAATTGTTACCTGGACCTTTAAATCTAAATTATCTTTTTCATTACTATTCCGCCATGTGTCTTTTATTATTGCATTTTCAGGAGTATTAATGTCGATAATAGAAGTATATATATTAAATTCATCATTTATTTTTTTAAGTTTTAAATCATCAATTTCTTTTTTAGTTAATTCTTTGTATTCTATAAATGGTAAATCAGCTTTATTAAGAATGTAGAAAACATCTTCGATTTGAAATTCAGTAGATGAAATTTTTGTCAGTATGCGTGAATATTTTGTTTCAGAAATTATTGTATTAATTTCATAACTAATATTAACACCAATAATTATCGCATTTTTATTGTTACCAATTATCCTATCGATACCAATTAAAATATTTTCTTTATTAAGTAAATATCTTTTTGTTCTAGAAATTAAAAATGAATTAGGAATATATCTATTTATAATATTTTCTGAAATATGGGTAGCAAATATAGAGTCATAATTCATTAGAGGAATATCGTCATCTGTAAATGCGGATTTAGTAATAAGATTAATTTCACCATTTACAGATAATTTTAAATCATTTTCGTCTTCATTATTTTCATTTATATTAAAAATGGTTTTATAATTTTTAAATGCTGTCGATATAATTTTATTTGTACTGGATTCAAAGTTTTCAATTTTATCTTTTGATAGTGGAGCATTTAATTTTTTTTCTCCAATCTTAGATTTTATAAATGTTTTTAAATCAGATATAAATTTTTCAATACGTTCAATGTTTTCAGATGCAATATTTTCAAAGTTCAGTTCAGTTAATAACTTTTTATTAAGTAGAATATCTTTAAGACATTTTTCGAAAAAAGAAACGCTATCAAGCCAATTATTTAATTCTAAAACATCATCTGGAAGATTTGGTTGAGATGTAAAACTTTGATAAACGTAATATTCGTTTAATGAATATTGTCTTATGAAAAGAATAGTCAAATAGCAACAAATCCAATAATTAACTTGTCTCCTTGTGCCTAAGTTATCTAACTCAGGAAAATAATATTTTATATCAATTGGAGTTCTTCTATTTTTAAATTCGTTTCTGAAGTTTTCAAACCATGTAAATATTGTTGTCATTGAGTCGGGCAATAAAACATATTTTGGAGGTAAAGATTGTGTGTATTGAAAAATATATTTTATTGTTTTATATTGATTTCTATATAACAATAATCCACCTAATGCATAATGAAATTCTATAAAATTGTCTCTTTCAATTTCTCTCATTTTGATTTCCTCATGGTTTAGTAATTCATGAAGTTTAAAATTATAATCGGGCTGTATATGTTTTAAACGAAAGTCAAAATATTGATTTACATTTGACCAATACATTTTTATAAATCTCTCATTATCACAAATTATATATAAATTTTGCCATATCCAATTATAAGTTTCTTCAGAAATTGGAATGTTTTCAAAATCTTCACCAAGTAACCATATAGCACTTACAGCTCTATGTTCAATTGCTAGAAGTTTTTTGTTTTGATTATTTAAAAGCTCACTATGTAATTTATTAACCAAAAAATATAAATCAATTGGATAAATTAATGGTTTTAATTTATCATGATTTCTTCTTATTTTTTTAAATTCTTGATAATAAAATTCAAGTAAGGTTTCCTGTAAATGCTCATCTTGTTTTTCTACAGCATAGAATGTTAGTTCATTTATTGCTTTTAAGTAATATCGTTTTATTTCACTATTGTCATTTATTGCATTATATTTTGAAATAATATATTTTAGAAGAGAAGTTGATTTTCCATTATATAAAACAACTTTATCTAACCACATGAAAAAGAAAACAGTTAGAAAAGTAGTAAATAATAAAACAATTATTTTGGCAGAATTGTTCACAAACCAATTGTCAAAACCAAAAGGAGGGGATTCATTAAAAATTAGAAAAAGAAAAGTTATAATTGTGAGGAATAAGGTTAATTTGAAAATTGATATTTCGAAATTTCGCCCCATTAGATTCCGAGAAAATGTTTTTTGAGGAAAATCATTGTTGAATAACACAGACAGATATTCGGAGGAATATTTATCTCCAATGTTTGAAATTTTATCAACGATAATTGGATAAGCGATACCCAAAATTGCAATATCAATTGCAACACAAATTTCAATTATATTTTCTAATATCATATTTTGTAGTTTTTATCAAAAATTAGATTAGGGTAAATAAAATGCTTTAAAAGTTATTATAAACAAGTATAATCACCTGTTTTTCAATATAAATACAGCAACATCCTTTTCGCCTATTTTACGGATTTCCATAACGGATTAATAAATATTTTATATTTAATAGTAAATAAAATAGAAAGTGGTTTGTTTGTATTCAAAAAAAAGAGATCCCAAACGACATCTCTTTTTCTATATATTACGATAAAAAGTATTTTACTTCTCTTTCAACAACTTCTGTAAAAATTCAACTTTTTCTTTTTCAGACTGAACCAAACGTTCAAAAAGTTCAACAACTTTATCAAGCGGATTGAAAGTGCAGTTATAAGCATTTCCGTTAATAACACTTCCATCATTTAATGTATTTCCGATAATATTTAAAACTGCCTCTTCAGAGAAATTTTTAATACCTTCGGCTGTAACGCCAAGAATTTTAGCTATTTCCTGAAGCTTTTCTTCATCTATAGTTTCACTGTTTTCAATAGCCGAAACTGTTTGCTGGCTTAGTCCTAAAGCTTGTGCCAATGCTTCCTGCTTCATATCACGGAGTTCACGAATACGGCTAATTTTTCGCCCTATATGATTTGGTTTTGTTGCTGTGCTCATAGTTCAAAGATATTTAAAATTCCTGAAAAATTATTGGTAAAGTAAAATACAAGATTGTACTGGTTAGTTACTATTTTAATACGTTTCAATGCGGTCCTGCTTGATTGCATTGCATGAAACAAAAATACAATTTTTCGCACAGCTTAAAGTTAAAAGCAAATATAAAAACAATTGGCAATCTCGATCTTCAAATTAAAATGATAATGGGTTAAACCAATAAAATACTGGAGAAATGTTTTAATTGTTTGCTTCTAATAATCAAAACCAACACTTCAACGTTTTTTAAAGTCGTTCACAGGCATTATAAAATAAAAAAGAGAACATAAGGTATCTTTAATCTGTTTTAACTGGAGCAATAACTTTATAAGACTATTATGAAAACGAATTGGAGATTTTTTATAGTAATTACTTTTGTTTTTTCTTTAAACGGTTTTGGTCAGAATACAAATCCAACTCTTGCCGTTGCATCAAATGATAATCCAACTTCGGGATATCTAAACATTTTAAAAGATGATCGCATAATAGTCGCTTATTATGTTGAAGAAACCATTAATATGACTTTCGGCAAAAGAGTAACTAAATACGAAGTTTCAAAATTAGACATGGTTTATACAAATGATCTGGGACCAAATAATACCAGAGTCGTAATCCCAATTTACCGAAAAGAAAAAGTAAAACCAAATGAATTAAATTTGCAATCAAAAACTATAGTTGAAGATATTGCCACGACAATTGAACCGGTAAAAGTCGAAGTAATTGCTCCGGCAGAATCTCCAAAATATTTAAATATTGATGTAGTAAGTACTTACGCAAAAGTTTTAGACAAAGGCTACAGAACCGAAGAAATGCTCATAAAAGTTGCCGACAGAGCTTATTTTGACGGTGATCTCGCTACAGCCGCTAAATACTACGAAGAACTCTTTGCCATGAAGTCAGATTTAGACACGATGTATTACTTCCGTTACGCCCAATCCCTAAAAGGCATCAACCAAACCCAGAAAGCCGAAGAAGCAATGCTTTTGTTTGAAAGTAAAAATATAGGTAATAATGTAATGAAGCACAATAAAGTGGTGAGGAACTGATTTAAAGAAAGTGAAAATGGTTTCAGCTATTCTTGAATTGTGGAGCTGTTTTTGGATTCTTTTGATCTTTGCCTAAAGCTATATTTCTTTCGTAACCCCCGACTTGTTTTTTTACTTCAGGCATCGCTTTTTTCATCTGTCTTAATGCAGAATTTACGCGTTCTTCAGTATTCGAAACATCTAAGGGTTTATCAGCTGCTTTAAAGTCGATAATTTCTATTAATGAAATTTCCAGAGCAGTTTCAAGTTTGCTTATGGTTTCAAAAGTTAAATTTTGCTGTCCCTTAAGAATCTTGTTTACTTGTTGTGCTGAAACATTCATTTTTTGAGCCAGATCTTTTTGAGATAATCCTTTTTGTTTTAATGCTTCTAAAACATTTATAGCGACTTTTGCTGATTTGTCCAGCCAGCTTTTATTGGCTCTGTAATATTCTAACTTTGAAAGAAAATTAGAAGGTTCATTGCTTACTAATTTTTCAAACTTGTCTAATCTGTCGTTTAGTTCCATATCTTAAATTTCATAAACTTCAAAATTATCCTGATCTAGAATTCCTTCTTCCTTCAGGTAGTATTTAATGTCGTCTAGTTTCTGTTTTTCTTTTAGTAAATGAGGTCTTTCGTTCATCGTGCCTACTAATTTTATTGCTCCACCAGTAACAATAAATGTGTTTGGGCCAATTTTAATTGCATATATACGCAACCATCTTTTTTGAATTTTTGTTTTAGACTTAACTTGTTGAAGTGGTTTTTGGATGTAATCCAGATCTCGTAAAGGCATAAATGCTGTCGATAGATTATCATTGCCTCTATTTGTTCCTGAAATTGCCAAACGTTCGAGTTTAGTAAATAAATATTCTGCTTCTATTCGAGTGTAATTGATAGCTTCAGATATACTGATCACTTTTTCATAATAACCACTATTTAAATCGTCTTGATGTAATGTAAAAAAATCATTTAGATATTCAGAATTTAATAACCATTGTTCTATACACTTTGTCACTTCATCTTCCTGCTCATTATCTAAATGAATAGAAAACAATCCTTCTCGCTTATTTTGTTGAACAAATATAGGAACTATTTTCATTAAATCAACTTATAGGTTTATATTTTTAATAAAGTGTTTGATTTTTAGTGTTTTATAAAGGTTTTAAGAAGGAATAGGGCAAAAAAAATACCACTTACAATTTGTAAGTGGTATTTAATAAGCTCCCTCTCTTGGGCTCGAACCAAGGACCCTCTGATTAACAGTCAGATGCTCTAACCAACTGAGCTAAGAAGGAATCACCTTAAAGGTAAATATGTTTGCTAAAAAAAGTTGCTCCCCCTCTTGGGCTCGAACCAAGGACCCTCTGATTAACAGTCAGATGCTCTAACCAACTGAGCTAAGGAGGAAGTTGTTGCTCTTTTTAGCGAGTGCAAATATAGAGGATTTTTTAGTTTCTCAAAAATATTTTCACACTTTTTATAATTTTTTTTTACTTGCCTACAATTGCCTTGTAAATATCATTTCCGTTAGCAAACAGTAGTAGTGCTATAAGTAAAACAAAGCCAACCATTTGTGCGTTCTCTAGGAATTTATCACTTGGTTTTCTGCCACTAATTATTTCGTATAATAAAAACATCACATGACCACCATCAAGCGCCGGAATTGGCAATAAATTCATAACTCCAAGCATAATTGACAATAAAGCGGTGATTGACCAGAAAACTTCCCAGCTCCAAGAACTAGGGAAAATGTTAAAAATCGCTGCAAAACCACCTACTTGTTTGTACGCTTTTGTTTCAGGATTAAAAATCATTTTAAGCTGTTTTCCGTAACCTACTAATTGATCTTTACCTTTTGTCAATCCAACAGGGATTGATTCAAAGAAACTGTAGTTTTTAGTACTTACTTTATAGTATCCTAGTTTTTCTAAAGATTCGATACTTAAGCCACCAACAGTAACACCTAATTTTCCTGCATTAGAAACTTTAACTGTAACAGGCACTTGTTTTAAATCACGTAAAACAACAGCAGGAATAGTTTTTCCTTCATTGCTTTCTAGGATTGTTTTAACCTGATCATAATATTTTGCTTCCTGACCGTTAAGGCTAATAAATAAATCTTTTGGTTTTAAAGCTGTATTTCCAGATTCAGGAGTTACACTAGATACAGCAAAAGGCATTCTCATGTCTACAAGAGGAGCTTTTTTCTGTTTTGATAACTGATCAACAAAATCAGTAGGCATTTTTATGGTTTGTTGTTGTCCGTTTCTTTCAATTACAACCTCTTTTGCCATGATAATTTTCATGTTGATATCGTTGTCGAAATTTTCGATTTTTTGTCCGTCAACAGCTAAAAATTTATCTCCGGTTTTAAAACCAGCTTTAATCATAACAGGACTTTCAACTAAAACACCATCTTTTAAATCAGCATTCGCCACATATGTATCGCCGTAAGCAAACGCCATACCTATATATATGATAAAAGCCAAAATAAAGTTTACCGTAACTCCGCCTAACATGATAATCAAACGTTGCCACGCTGGTTTAGAACGAAATTCCCACGGTTGAGGTGGTAAAGCCATTTGTTCTTTGTCCATGCTTTCGTCGATCATTCCGGAGATTTTTACATAACCTCCAAGTGGCAACCAGCCAATTCCGTATTCTGTTTCGCCAATTTTCTTTTTTAATAGAGAATATTTAACATCAAAAAATAAGTAAAATTTTTCGACTCTTGTTTTAAATAATTTTGCGGGGATAAAATGCCCTAATTCGTGAAGAATAATAAGTAAAGATAAACTCAATAGAAATTGAGAGAGTTTGATAACTATATCCATTTTGTATTTTTAGTTCGTAATTTTTAACGCACAAAAGTAACGTTTCTATTTTAATTTGATAGTGCAATATAATACATAAGGTTTTAAATGTTTGTTAATTAATAAACATTTAGATTTCTCCTTTTATCAAGAAGCTTTAACTTTACTTTTTCAAACACTATTGTACTCAATAAGTAGTGTCAAATCATTAAAAGTTACAATATGGCCTCAATATTATTTTCTCCGCTTACTATAAAAAAAATCACTTTAAAAAACAGAATCGTATTTCGCCTATGTGTCAATATTCGGCAATTGACGGATTTGCAAACGATTGGCATTTAGTTCACTTAGGAAGTCGCGCCAGCGGTGGAGCAGGTTTAATTATTCAGGAAGCAACAGCAGTTTCTCCCGAAGCCAGAATTTCTCCTTCGGACTTAGGAATCTGGAAAGATGAACACATCGAAAAACTAAAAACGATCAACGAATTTATAGTTTCTCAAAATTCAGTTCCCGGAATTCAGTTAGCACATGCAGGACGAAAAGCCAGTGTTTCGATTCCGTGGGAAGGCAATAAAAAGTTAGATATCGCTCAAGGCGGATGGCAAACGGTTTCTGCAAGCGCGATTCCGTATCACGATAATGAACCATTTTTACCGGAAGCTTTAGACAAAAACGGAATCCAAAAAGTAATTTCAGATTTTAAAGCAGCTACAAAAAGAGCAGTTCAAGCCGGATATAAAGTGATGGAAATTCACGGTGCACATGGCTATTTACTACACCAGTTTTTATCTCCATTAACCAATATCAGAACCGATGAATATGGAGGAAGTTTCGAAAATAGAATCCGTTTTACTTTAGAAATTGTAGAAGCTGTACAAGAAGAATGGCCTTCGGATTTACCTTTATTTGTTCGAATCTCGGCTACAGATTGGGCAGAAGGCGGATGGAATCCTGAAGAATCCGTAAAACTATCGGCTATTTTAAAAGAAAAAGGAGTAGATTTAATTGACGTTTCATCAGGCGGATTAGTTTCTCATCAAAAAATAGAAATAAAACCAGGTTATCAGGTTTCATTTGCCGAAAAAATCAAAAAAGAAGCTTCAGTTCTAACAGGAGCCGTTGGCTTAATTACCGAAGCCCATCAAGCCGAAACCATTCTGGAAAATAATCAGGCCGATTTAATTTTATTCGCCAGAGAATCTTTAAGAAACCCAAATTTACCTTTAACTTTTGCAAAAGAATTAAACGACGATATTCAATGGCCAAAACAATATGAACGAGCTAAAATTTAATATTTTTGCCACAGATTACACAAATTCAAATGATTAAAAAAAAGTTTGCCACGAATTTCACGAATTTACGCTAATTTTTACGCAATTTGGGTTTAATTTAATTTGTGAAAATTTGTGAAATTCGTGGCGAAAAAAAAATCTGTGGCAAAGAACCAAACACAATAAAAAATGCAAAAAATAAAAACAGCACTATTATCATACGGAATGTCGGGGAAAGTTTTTCACGCTCCGTTTTTAAATATACATCAGGGATTTGAATTATTAGGATCTTGGGAAAGAAGCAAAAAATTAATTCAAAACGATTATCCAACCGTAAAAAGTTACCCAACAATCGATGATTTATTAGCAGACGATGTTGATTTGGTAATCGTAAATACCCCAGTTGGTACACATTATGAATATGCAAAAAAAGTATTGCTTGCAGGAAAACACGCCGTAGTCGAAAAAGCATTTACTACAACTGTGGCTGAAGCCGAAGAATTAGCAGCAATTGCAAAAGAAAAAGGATTGAAATTAGCCGTTTTCCAAAACAGAAGATGGGACAGTGATTTTAAAACCGTTCAAAAAGTAATTACCGAAGGAACTTTAGGAGATTTAGTTGAAGCCGAATTTCATTTTGACAGATACAATCCGTTATTAAGTCCAAAAGCACATAAAGAAACCGTTAATGACGGAGCCGGAATCCTGAAAGATTTAGGTCCGCATTTAATCGATCAGGCAGTTTGTTTGTTTGGTTCGCCAAAATCTGTTTTTGCAGATATTCGTTATACCAGAGAAAATTCTTTAGTCGATGATTGGATCGATTTATTATTGATTTATGAAGACTTCAGAGTACGATTAAAAGCCAGTTTTTTTGTCAGAGAAGCAAATCCTGCCTATACAATTCATGGTAAAAAAGGATCTTTTTTAAAACCTCGCGGAGATGTTCAGGAAGATGAATTAAAACTCGGCAAAAAACCAAACTTAGATTCCTGGGGAACAGAATCAGAATCCCTGCAAGGACTTTTACACACAGAAATCGACGGAAAAGAAATTAAAGAAAAAATTCCAACGCTTCAGGGAAATTATTTCTCCTTTTTTGATGGTGTTTATGAAGCAATCGCCAATAATAAATTAGAACCGGTTACAGCACAAGACGGTGTAAAAGTAATGCAGATTATTGAAGCTGCAATTGCAAGCAACGCCCAAAGAACCGTCATTAATTTACAGTAAATTTTGCCCAGATTTATTTGCCCACGGATTTTACGGATTAAACGGATTTACACAGATCTTTTTAAATCCTAAATCTGTAGTAAAAAAATAAATATCCTGATATATATTGTAGAGGCGTACAGCAGTGCGTCTCTTTTTTTGCGTACCAATGCCAATATATTTAGCAGATAAAACGAATTAATACAGTTTTTTAATCATTTTTAATCCTTTAATCTGTGGCAAAAACAGAACAATCTAATAAATACCTGAGACGCACTGCTGTGCGCCTCTACAAAAAACTTTGTCCCTTTGCACCTCAGAACCTCTGTCCCTTTTTAAAAAATTTATAAACATATAACGTTATAATTTTAGGAACCAGTAGGGTTTTATAGTCTATAAAGTTGCTTTTTATTACTTTTATAGTATCAAACCTAAAATGCATTTATTTTGATAGAATTCAATCCATTATCGCTATTCCAAACCAAAGGGAAAATCAAGAAAGTTTACAGAGAAGCAAAAGCTTCTTATTTAAACCGGATTCGCATTGCTGTAGGAATGTTTTATTTTGGAATGGGATTAAGTTTTGCAACTTGGGCAAGTAGAATTCCGGACATTAAAACCGCTTTGCATTTAACCGAAGGAGATTTAGGTTCCATACTTTTTGCATTGCCAATGGGACAATTAATCATTATGCCCTTTTCAGGAAAAATGGTAACTAAATTTGGCAGTCACAGAATCCTTGTTTTTTCATTAATAATGTACGTTTTATGTCTGGCAAATTTAGGTTTGGCGACATCTGCATTGCAATTATCACTGGGATTATTTCTATTTGGTATTTTCGGAAATTTAGCCAACATCGCCGTAAATACACAAGGAGTTTATACCGAAGTACTTTTTAAAAAAACAATTATGTCCTCTTTTCACGGCATGTGGAGTTTTGCGGGATTTACCGGAGCCTTGGTTGGTTTAGGAATGCTGACTTTAAAGCTGACACCACTTCATCACTTTTTAATTGTTGGCGGAATTGTGTTGTTAATGGTAGCTTTTAATTTTAAATTTTTGGTCAAAGCCAAAGAAAAAATAAAACATATATCTGCCGAAAAGAAAAAGTTATTTACAAAACCGGACAGTACATTAATCTGGCTTGGAGTCATAGGATTTTGCAGCATGGCGAGCGAAGGCGTAATGTTTGACTGGAGCGGAGTTTACTTTAAAGATATTGTAAAAGCGCCCGGAGCTTTAGTAATTTTAGGATATACATCCTTTATGATTATGATGGCAAGCGGAAGATTTTTGGGTGATGGTTTAATCAATAAATTTGGTCGTGAACGCGTCATGCAAATTAGCGGAGTAATGATTTCTGCCGGACTTTTTACAGCAGTTTTTCTTCCTTATATTATACCGTGTACAATTGCTTTTATGGCAGTTGGTTTAGGCGTTGCAACAATTGTTCCTACCGTTTATAGTATGGCAGGAAAAAATCCAACCGTTCCGCCAGGAGAAGCCTTAACTATTGTTTCCAGCGTTAGTTTCCTTGGTTTCCTGATGGGGCCGCCCGTAATTGGTCATGTTGCAGAGAATTTCGGACTTCAGTTTTCTTTTGCTTTTATCGGAATCTTTGGTGTTCTGATTGCCTTTATGGTTTCTAAAATTAGAACTACAACATAAATTATTTACCCAAAGATTTAACGGAAACCAGATAAACACAGATTAATATTTTGATTTAGTGTAACAATAAGTTTTAATTATATTAAAATTAACAAGAATTTACTTTGTTAATATTTTTTGTCTATATTTGATTTTCGAATCCATTTAATTATTTGATTCTGAAATTTACCAATGTCTTCCAAAGACCAATTTTATCTTTTGATGTAAGAATCGAATTGTTTTGAAACACAAAACAATTCTTTCTGAAAACTAATTATCAAAGTAAATTGGGCTCTCCATGGGAAAAAATTACATGCTGTTTTTTATTTTATTGTCTTTCGGGATTTCTTTTGCACAACACGAAACTATTTATTCAGGAATAGTGATTGACGCAAAAACGCAAAGTCCTATTGAAAATGTTGTAGTAAGTATTCAAAATTCTTCTGTTACACAACTCACAACTTCACAAGGAAAATTTGAATTGCATTCTTCCATAAAAGGAGAACAATTATTATTGCTCCACAGTCAGGGTTATAAAGATTTGCTTCTAAAAATAAATTCAAATCCAGAACAAACCGTCAATCTTGGAATATTACAATTAGAAGATAATTTTTTAGACAGTGCTCCGGCAACTTTAATCACATTATTAGACAGCGATTTATCCGATGATAATAGCTCATCTGAAATGACTTCAGGACTTTTACAATCTTCAAAAGATGCTTTTATGCAAGCCTCAGCTTTCAATTGGGGACAAGCGCGATTTAGAGTTCGCGGGTTAGACAGCGAAAACGGAACCATGATGCTTAATGGCATGGTCATGAACAAAATTTACGACGGAAGACCACAATGGAGTAATTGGGGAGGTTTAAATGATGTGCTCAGAAACCAGGAATTTTCTGTTGGAGCAGCGGCTTCAAATTTTTCTTTTGGAGGAATATTAGGAACGCAGCAAATTTCGACCAGAGCTTCAACGTACAGAAAAGGAACAAGACTTTCATTTTCCGGAAGTAATACAACTTATAATTGGCGCGCCATTGGCACTTATGCTTCAGGTATGAATTCTTCAGGATGGGCATATGCAATTTCGGCGGGAAAACGTCTTGCAAATGAAGGTTATTTTGAAGGAACCACTTTTGATGCCGAATCTTTTTTTATAAGTATCGAAAAAAAATTAAGTAATAAACATTCGCTAAATTTTACAGGATTTTATACGCCAAGTTCCCGCGGAAAAAATTCAGCCAATACGGATGAAGTGATCCAATTAACCAATGAAAAATACAATTCGTATTGGGGTTTTCAGAATGGAGAAAAGCGAAATGCACGGGTAAAAAATGTCGAAGAACCGTTATTAATGCTCAATCATTATTTTAAAATAAATGAAAAAACAAACTTAAATTCCAGTGTAATGTATCAATTTGGGAAAGTTGGTAATAGTACGATCGATTATCAAAATGCAAATAGTCCGGATCCCACTTATTATCGAAAATTGCCAAGTTATTACACTTCATTATATGGAAAAGATCAGGGAGAATTTTCGGGAGATTTTACTCCGGATTATATAAGTGCAGACAAAAATAAAACACTATTTCTCGAAAATCCTCAAATCAACTGGGACGAATTGTATCAGGCAAATCAGAAAGCAATAGTAAATTCTGAAGGAAACATTATAGGTTACAAACCATCAAAAAGTCATTATGTTTTGTATGAAGACAGAACAGATGACAAAACATTTGCGGCCAATTCAAACCTGAATATTCAAATAACAGACAATAGTACTTTTGATGGCGGAATCACCTTTCGGAATTTGAAATCACATCAATTTCAATCTCTTTTGGATTTACTTGGAGGAGAATATTTTGAAGATATCGATGCTTTTTATAGCGGAGATCAGGCGCAATCTGATTTGCAAAATCCAAATCGTCAGGTAAAAAAAGGAGATATTTACGGCTATAATTATAATTTTTTAGCCACTACAATTGATGCTTTTACACAGTTTAAATTCAACTATAACAAAATTGATTTTTATTTAGGGCAATCGTATTCGGTTTCCAATTATCAAAGGGACGGATTATATCAAAACGGAATTTATCCAACATCTTCTCTTGGTAAAAGCCAAAAAGTAAATTTTGAAAACTTTGGTTTCAAAGGTGGATTCACTTATAAAATTTCGGGGAAACAATTGCTATTTTTTAACGGAATGCATCTTACAAGAGCGCCTTCACTCAGGAATACCTTTTCAAATTCCCGTTTGAATAATTCAGTTGTTGACGGTGTTGAAAATGAAAATATCACAAGTGCCGAAGCGAATTATATTTTCCGTTCACCAAAGCTTAAAATTCGAACAACGGTTTATTATACTTTAATAAAAAACACTACAAAAACTTCCTTTTTCTACGCCGAAGGAATTTTTGACAGAGGCGCAAGCTACAATAATACAGATGCTTTTGTAAGTCAGACTTTAACGCATTTGGACAAAAAGAATATTGGCGCAGAACTAAGTTTTGAATACCAAATTTCATCCACATTAAAAAGTACATTGTCTGCTGCTTATGGCAATTATACCTTTAATAGTAATCCAAATGTTTCGATAACAAATGATGCCAATGCTGCAAAAGGAGATGCACAAACGACATTTGATTTTGGAGAATCCTATCTCAAAAACTATAAACAATCCGGTATGCCACAACAAGCATATTCAATAGGATTAGAATATAGAGATCCAAAATATTGGTGGTTAGGAGCAAATATAAATTATCTCACAGAAAGTTATATTGATGTTTCGCCCATTGCCAGAACGGCGAGGTTTTATAAAAATCCAATAAGCGGTTTGGTTTTTCCTGAGGCAACAGAGCAACGCGCATCGGCTTTATTAAAACAAGAAAAGTTTGATCCCATTTCATTGTTAAATATTACCGGAGGCAAATCCTGGCGTTTGTCCGGAAAGTATATGGGACTTTTTGCCAGCGTAAGTAATGTCTTTGATCTCAATTATAAAACAGGAGGTTTTGAACAAGCACGAAATGCCAATTTCAGAGCGCTTAATCAAGATGTTTCAAGTGGAACACCATCATTTGGTCCTAAATATTTTTACGGATACGGACGAACTTATTTCGTGAATCTTGCCATTAGTTTATAATTTTTAAAACACATTTGAAATGAAAAATAATTTTTTAATTGCCTTTTTTGCATTGTCATTCCTTATTTTTTGTGGTTGTAACAATGAAGTTGAAATTCCGAAATTAGTGTGTACACAACCTGATTTAAAAATAAATCAGACCGTTCAAAAAGTAAAAGATCTTTCAGGATCAGTTCCCAAATTATATAGTTACGATGATATAATTGAGGCTTATGTTGTGTCGAGCGATGAAGGAGGAAATTTTTTTAAGGCAATTTCTTTTCAAACACTTGCAACGGACAAAATACCGGCAATAGGATTTAGTATTCCGGTTGATGTTTCAAATACTTACATTGATTTTCGTGTGGGTAACAAAGTGTATATAAAACTTAAAAATCAATTTACAGATTTGTATTTTGAAGGAATACGAATTGGGAGTTTGTATGTAAGTAATGCCGGCGATCCAACAATTGGAAGGGTTTCTCAAAATGATTATAAAAATGTTCTGAATGCCTCATGTACAGTAATTGATGAAAACGAATTGGTTGAATCCATTTCTATAGAAGAAGCATTAAATGATGCAAGGCTTAATACTTTGGTAGAATTAAACGATGTGCAATTTACCGAAGCAGCAATTGGACGTCATTATTTTGAAGAATCAAACAATGTTGGAGGCTCTACAAACTGGAATCTACGTGATAAAACCGGTAACCAAATAATTTTCAGAACAAGCAGTTACGCCAGTTTTGCAGATAACTTTATACCAGAAGGAAGTGGCAAAGTCAGAGGTGTTTTAACAAAATTTGGAACTGATTACCAATTGATGATCAGATCCGAAAAAGATCTGGTAATGACCGGAAAAAGAACAGTTCCGTTTTTTGCAGAAGATTTTCAATCTGTAAAAAACAATGTGAATTTTGCACTTCCGGGTTGGAGTAATATTGTAGAGAAAGCTTCAAAATTATGGAAAAGTATGTTATATGCCGGAAATGGATATGCTGAATTTAATACAACAAGTACAACAGCTGCAGAAAATATAGCGTGGCTTGTTACCCCAAAAATCAATTTAACAACGTATAAAAATGCGGTGTTTTCTTTTAGAAGTGCACAACATGATCTTAAAGTTGATTCTCCGCTAAACTCTTTAGAAGTTTATATCTCCAGTAATTTTGACGGCTCAAGTGTTACAAAAGCAAAATGGACAAAACTACAAGCAAATTTACCTTCACTTTCAACTCCCACAAGAAAGTTTATAAGCTCCGGCGGAATAGATTTATCGGCATATTCAGGAAACGTGCATATCGCATTTAAATATATTGGTTCCGGTAAAGACAAAACATTAAATGGCGCTTTTATGGTGGACGATGTTAAAATTTTTGGCGAAAAGTAATGGTTTCAATTTTTAAAAATGAAATTAAAGTGCTGATTTTTAGGTGATAATTTAATAGTGAATTGTTTTTAAGATTTAAACTGTTAAAATTTAATTGAATTTTGTATTTTGGTCACCCCAAATAGATACAAAATATGAAAACCTACTTTATTGCCATCATGATGATGGTTTTTCCATGCTTGTTGCACAGTCAGGATCAAAATGCGCCTGTTAGATTAAAACAAATCAACATTGTAAAAACAAATTACCAGAACTCAAAAGATGGTGAAATTGTAAATAAATCAGTTGTTTTTAAAGACGGAAAAATACAAACTATTACTACATCGGATGTTGTGCAGCATTTTTTCTACAATACAAAAGGATTGTTAGACATGACTGTAAAAGATAAGATAGGCAGCGACTGGAAAGAAGTTGTGAACTATACTTATGATGCGGATAATAACATTACAAAATTTGTCAAAAAATATCAGGAAGGTAATGACTATATTACTAAAACAGTAACTTTTGGATACGAAGGAGCAAGAGTAAAAGTAATTACTAAAAAGAGTACAAATCACCAGAATTTAGTTGATGATATTGAATATATTGTTGAAAATGGTACAATTGTAAGACGTACTTCGCGAGATAAAAACAAAGCAATTATTGGTAAAATCGAATACGTTTACGTTAATGACAATGTGATAAAACACAAAGGCCTTGTTGGAGATAAAATTTCTAAAACATATACTTTTGATGATAAAAAATCTGTAGATCAACTAATTGTTCAAAGCTTATTTGGTGATAATTATAAGATAATTGTACCAATGATTTCTTACCATGAAGAAGAGTTTAGTTTTGAAGCAATCTCTTATAATAACGAAATGAACTTCAGCCCATCATCTACAGTTTTAGTTGGCGTAAGCAGAAAATTCAAATACAACAAATTAAACTATCCTATTTCTTGTTCTCAAATCGAGGAAAACGGAATTGTAAAAACAGAAAAGACTTTTATTTACGAATAAAAGTCATCTTTTTAGGCACTTGAAACCATTTAAAAATTAAGTTTTGCGAGATTAAACACTAACAATTCATAATTTCTAAATGGTTTATTTTTTTATCGCAAATACTAATTTTTCTAAATAGAACTTAAAAAAGAAATTCTATAAGTGTTAGTACCTTACAAATCATTAAATTTGCACCTTATTCAAAGCTATGATAGAAAAAGAAATTATAAATTTTGAGAGAACAGCCATTGTTGGTATTGTAACTCAAAATCAAAGTGAAGAAAAACTTAACGAATATCTTGATGAATTAGAGTTTTTGACTTTTACCGCTGGAGGTGAAGTTATAAAACGCTTTTCTCAAAAAATGGAACGCCCAAATCCTAAGACTTTTGTTGGAACAGGGAAAATTGAAGAAATCAATCTTTTTGTAAAAGAAAACGACATATCGACTTTAGTTTTTGATGATGAATTATCACCATCTCAGCAAAAAAATATATCTAAAATTATAGATTGTAAAATCTTAGACAGAACGCACCTTATTCTGGATATTTTTGCTCAAAGAGCCGAAACATCTTATGCAAGAACGCAGGTAGAATTAGCACAATGTCAGTATTTATTACCTAGACTTTCTGGTATGTGGACTCACCTTGAACGTCAAAAAGGTGGTATTGGAATGCGTGGGCCCGGAGAAACTGAAATTGAAACAGACAGACGTATTGTTCGTGACCGAATTGCATTATTAAAAGAGAAGATAAAAACTATCGACAAACAAATGGGCGTGCAGCGCAGTAATCGTGGCGCAATGGTTCGTGTGGCGCTTGTAGGATATACAAATGTTGGGAAATCGACATTGATGAATGCAGTTGGTAAAAGTGATGTTTTTGTTGAAAATAAATTATTCGCAACTCTTGATACAACAGTTAGAAAAGTGGTGATTAAAAACCTGCCTTTCTTACTTTCAGATACTGTAGGTTTTATTAGAAAATTGCCAACACAATTAGTAGATTCTTTTAAAAGTACGCTTGATGAGGTTCGTGAGGCCGATTTGCTATTGCATGTTGTAGATATTTCACATCCTGAATTTGAAGATCATATCGAGTCCGTAAATAAAACCTTGTTAGAAATCAAAAGTAATGATAAACCAACTATTATGGTTTTTAATAAAATTGATGCCTACAAACATTTGACTATTGATGAAGATGATTTGATCACCGAAAAAACAAGAAAACATTACACGCTTGAGGAATGGAAACAAACCTGGATGAGCAATGTTGGACAAAGTAAAGCATTGTTTATTTCGGCTACACAAAAAGAAAATTTTGAGGAATTTAGAGAAGTAGTTTACGAAGCAGTTCGTCAGATTCATATCACCAGATTTCCTTACAATAAGTTTTTGTATCCGGATTATAAAGATGCAATCGAGAAAGAAGACGAAGACGACCAAGATGAGGAATAAATAAAATTTTTACCGCAAATAGCGCTAAGATTTTTACCTGACATATACATAGAAAACACAAAGTTCGCAAAGCTAAATCAATACAAAGCTTTGCGAACTTTTTTTATAAAACCAACTTAAAAAAAACTTTGCGCTCTTTGCGGTAATTTTTTTAAAGATGCTTTAGATTAAAATCCAAAATTAACTCCTAAACCAAAAACTTCTCTGGTTTGAAAACCTTGAAAAGCATTGTCATCATAAATCGCCTGAAAGGATAAATTAGCAGATAAAAACTTATTTACTTTCATGATAATATTCAGCGAGTAATTGATATCTACATTTTGTGGATCTTCTAAATAATTAGAATAAAGATTCAAAGTGTTTTCGGCAGTTACGTTGGTCATAATAGCTAATTTGTAGTATACAGAAGCATAGAAACCTAATTCATAACGCATCGTTTTGTTGGAATCTACCCCAAAATAATCTCCATCAACATATGGTAAACCGGTCGCCTGATCGATTCCTGATGTATAAGCACCATCAACAAAAGTAAACTTTGAAGTTAAAGGAGCAAAATTTATTTTTAAATTATCTTCTTTAGTCCAATAAATACCGGGACCAGTAGTAAGATAGCCCGGAGACATAAATTGTGTATTTTCGGTTCTGATTTCTTTGCCGTTTGCATCTTTTCCATACAAATAGCCTGTTGAAAATTGAGTTCTGAAATTCAGAAAATAAGAATAATACCATTGACCAAAAGCTTTTTTTCCTACAATTGAATTGAATTCCAGACGGTCATCAGTCTTTTTTTCGTAGTCAGCATTTTTAGTTTGTAAAAGTCCGTAAGAAGCTAAAACTTTATTGTCCCAGGTAATATCGTCTTTTTTATAGTTGAAATCATAATTGATTCCTAAAGTTCCTGAAAAACTATCTTCACCACCGGCAATCCAATTGTTGAAACTCGATTGATTTAGTAAAAGAGAAACGGTTCCTTTTGCTTTCCAGCCTTCACCTTCAATAGTATCGTTTATTTTCTTTACTGCTTTTTCAGTATTCTGAATTAATTCCTTTTCTGAATTTTGGGCTTGAACAAAAGTTAAGTTCGCTAAAATAAAAAGTAATAACGTTAGCTTTCTCATCGTATATAGTTTAAATGTGTAATAACAAATATACTAAAAACCGTTATAAGGATAGGGTTTATTGGCTCTAAAAGAAAGTTATTTCTTAGCTTCTTTATATAAAGGTACTGCTGAACAAGCTTCTCCGTACATAATACTTCTTGCAAAAGGCTGCAAATAAGTAGCGGCTAAAATATAGGCTCGCGTAGGAACTGGCTTTTTTGAGCAACCTTTAATAATGACAGGTTTACCCTTATATTCCGAATAGTCAAGATTGCTTAAAAGTTCTTCATATAATGACGCATCTAAATCTTCGATAGTTCCGTTGACTATCTTTTTTGCATAAGGCGCCAATTGAATTGCGACTAAAATCGAAGACCAAGCCGGAACAATAGCATCTGTACTACAATTAACAGCCACATATTGATCTTGATATTGCGACCAATCGTGGTTTTTGAGATGTTCTCTAAAATCTTTTTCTTTTAATAGAAAACCTTCTAAAAGCCATTGCGAAATGTCAATTTGCACACGCACTCCCTTTGGATAATAATCCTCAAGATCAAAAACTTCTAAGGCACTGTTGGCAACTTTGTTGATGATTTCTTCCATATGAAAAGTTAGTTTCAAGTTTCAGGTTTCAAATTATTGGAACGTGAAACCTGAAACTTGAAACAAATTTTTTTAAAGCATTCCTAATTCTAATTTTGCTTCTTCGCTCATTAAATCTTTACTCCAAGGCGGATCGAAAGTAATCTCAACATCAACATCTTTTATGTGTTCGATTGTTTTTACTTTTTCTTCTACTTCTCGTGGTAAACTTTCCGCAACCGGACAGTTTGGGGATGTTAATGTCATCAGGATTTTTACTTCATAATCAGTATTAACCATTACGTCATAAATTAATCCTAACTCGTAAATATCTACAGGAATCTCCGGATCATAAATGCTTTTTAAAACTTTTACAATTGATTCTCCTAATTCGTTTGTGTCTATTTCTTGTTCCATTTTGTGTTTTTGTGTTTTTGTTTTTAACCATATAAGTTATATAAGTTCATTTAATGGATTGCCTATATTCCCTTTACCAGGCAAATTAATTCATTTAAATTTTGACTTATAATTTCTTAAATTACTAATATGATTTAAATTTTATTTAGTTTTAATCTTTCAGCCATCGATATAATTCGTTGACATATGTTTTTTGACCTTCGTGATAAATATTTGTGACGTTGAAATTTATCATTAATCCTATTGGTGATTTTAAAAGCTTCATATAAGACATTAGCTTGGCAATATGAATTGGTACAATTTTATCCACAGCTTTTAATTCCAGTACTAAGCAATTTTCTATAAACAAATCGCATCTTAAATCAGATTCTAATTCCAAGCCTTTGTACTCAACCGGAATTACCAATTCAGATTTAAAATTAATCCCTCTTAAAGATAACTCTCTGATCATACATTGATGATAAATAGTTTCTAAAAGCCCGACTCCAATATTTTTATGAACTTCAATTGCTGCTCCATTAACATGATATATTAAATCCGTCAAATACTTTTTTGTAATCATGCTTTTTTTAGCAATAATACAAATAAAAAAGAAAGACAAAACTTACGTAAAGTCTTTTTTTTACCATCAGTAATATAAGTTCATTTAAATGTTGCGGACAACTTTACAACAGGCTTATATTTTCTTATATAACTTATATGGTTTAATATATTTAATTCTTATTTTTTGCGTCAAATGCCAAAGCGTACATTTTGATGTTTTTAATCATCGACACTAATCCGTTTGCACGAGTTGCAGACAAATGTTCTTTTAATCCAATGTCGTCAATAAATTGAGTATCGGCATTTATAATATCTTCTGCTTTTTGATTAGAGAAAGCACGGATTAAAATGGCAATAATTCCTTTAGTTAAAATCGCATCACTATCAGCAGTAAATACAATTTTATCGTCATTTTGTTCGCCTTGTAACCAAACTTTAGATTGACAGCCTTTGATTAAATTCTCTTCTGTTTTGTATTCTTCTTTGATTAACGGAAGACTTTTTCCCAATTCGATGATGTATTCATAACGTTGCATCCAATCGTCGAACATCGAAAATTCGTCTATTATTTCGTTTTGTATTTCTTTTATTGTCATAATTATTCTTTCGTAAAACCAACAAGTAAATTTACTAATTTTTCTATTTCCTTTGGAGGATAACCATTGTCGAAACCTTGAGTTTCATATGTTTTCTGATTCTGAATTACCTTTAAATTTCCAATTGCAGCACCGTCATAAAAACGCTTTTCTGTTGGTCCTTTTAAAGTTGGAATCTTCTCAATATTAATTTTCGCAAATTCAGCTTCAATCTGTTTCCATTTTTCATCGCTTATTTTGGTTTTAACCGGTTCAGTATTTTTGCCATTAATAACAGAAACAGTTTTATTTTCAACAATTATCTTTTTGTAAAAACCACGAGAAACCGCAGAATATTCCATTTGTGTTGATGTCATATCGTTTGCTTTTTGGCTTGAACAGCTCGTTCCAATAAAAATTGTCAGAAGTAATAAAGATAATATTCTCATAATTTGTTTTTTAGCTTAACATAGTTTTTGCCTTCTTAACCGCTTCAACCATTACGTCAATTTCCTCTATTGTATTATAGAAAGAAAATGAAGCACGAATAGTTCCGGGAATACAGAAAAAGGTCATAATAGGCTGAGCACAATGATGCCCCGTTCTAACTGCAATTCCTAATTTATCAATAATTGAACCGATGTCGTAAGGATGAATTCCATCAATATTAAACGAAACTACCGAAGCTTTATTTTTTCCGGTTCCGTAAATTTTCAATCCTTCAATTTCTAATAAACGTTTTGTAGCGTATTCTAATAGTTTTTCTTCCTGCTTTTGGATGTTGTGAAAACCAATATTGTTTAAATAATCCACAGCAGTTCCTAAAACAATTCCGCCTGCGATATTTGGAGTTCCGGCTTCAAATTTATGAGGAAGATCAGCATAAGTAGTTTTCTCGAAAGTAACCTCCTTAATCATTTCTCCACCACCCTGATAAGGCGGAAGTTTATTTAACCAATCTTCTTTTCCGTATAAAATTCCGGTTCCGGTTGGACCACACATTTTGTGTCCTGAAAAAGCATAAAAATCACAATCTAAATCCTGAACATCCGGTTTTAAATGCGGAACAGCTTGTGCACCGTCAATTAAAACTGCAGCGCCAACAGCGTGTGCTTTTTCAATGATATATTTAATAGGATTGATGATTCCTAAAGCGTTCGAAATATGATTTACGGTTACAACTTTGGTTTTTTCTGAAAGTAAAGCTTCAAAAGATTCTAAAATCAATTCGCCATCTTCATTTATCGGAATAACTCTTAAAATTGCGCCTGTTTTTTCGCATAACATTTGCCATGGCACAATATTACTATGATGCTCTAAAGCCGAAACAATTATTTCGTCACCAGGTTTTAAAATAGATGCAAAACCGTTAGTTACTAAATTGATTCCGTGGGTTGTTCCCGAAGTAAAAAGGACTTCGTGAGAAAACTTAGCATTAATATGATGTTGGATTTTGACCCTTGAAATTTCGTATGCATCAGTTGCTAATTGACTTAAAGTATGAACGCCACGATGAATATTGGCATTTATTTCCTGATAATATTTCGCTTCAGCGTCGATCACAATTTGTGGTTTTTGTGAGGTTGCTCCGTTATCGAAATATACAAGTGGTTTTCCGTTTACTTTTTCCGAAAGTATCGGAAATTCAGCTCTTATTTTTTGGATGTCTAACATGTCTTATTTAGAAAAATTCTATTTACAAAAGTACTAAAACTAAATTGGTTTACCCATCAAAACTATAATTTCCTTTTATGATGCTATCATTGTAAGGTTTAAATATTGATTCTGCAAAATTAATTGTGTTTTCTAAATTATGTTGAATTCGAAATATGAATTAGATGTTAAAATGTTGATTATAAATTATTTATATTGCAGTAAAAATATATTGTAAAGAATATGAAAAAAATCATCAAATTACTTTCGCTTGTTGTACTAATTGTAGTTTTTTATTTCGGATTTACTACTTATCCAAAGCTTGAATTAATTTCCGGCTTTTCGGCCAAAAGTATTGCTTCGGGACATTTTTTAGATCATCGATCAAAAGAATTAATTGAAAAAACAGATAATGATATTAAGTTGATGGATTTAGCATCCAATACAATTGATGAAGCCGGAAAATTTGCAACGTCTTCAGTTTATGGTTTAAAAGAAAGAAAAGCGATTTATCGTGAAGGTTTAGGCGCAACTTTAATCGATGATGATTACGATATTTCTAAATCATATTTGCTTCCAAAACGAACTAAATTGGTGAATAACTTACCTTTTCCCTATGGCAATAAGGAACCAAAAGACACCTTGTTTCCCAATGTTGATTATGCGAAATTAAAAAAAGCAGTTGATGATTCATTCGATAAAAATGGAGGAAAAGCAAAACGTACACGCGCGGTTGTAGTTTTATATAAAGACAAATTAATTGCTGAACAATATGATACTGGTTTTAATATAAACAGTAAAATATTAGGCTGGTCGATGACAAAAAGTATCACAAATTCTGCTTTTGGAGTTTTATCAAAACAAGGAAAAATTGATATTTATAAACCTGCACCAATCGCAGAATGGAAAAATGATGATCGTAAAATTATCACGATAAATGATTTACTTCATATGAATTCCGGTTTAGAATGGGAGGAGAATTACAGTAAAATTTGTGATGCTACAATAATGCTTTTTCAATCTGGAGATATGGCAAAAATACAACGTGAAAAGCCGGCAGAATTCAAACCAAATACACATTGGAATTATTCCTCCGGAACATCAAATTTATTGTCGGGGATTTTAAAAAGCCAGTTTAAAACCCAGCAAGAATATCTTGATTTTTGGTACAGTGCTGTGATCGATAAAATTGGAATGAACTCAATGATTGTCGAACAAGATATGGCAGGAACTTTTGTAGGTTCGTCTTATGCTTGGGCAACAGCTCGGGATTGGTCAAAATTTGGATTATTATACTTGCATAAAGGAAACTGGAACGGAGAACAAATTCTGGACGAAAGCTGGGTAAAATATTCTGCTACACCTACAAATACTTCTAAAGGAGCTTATGGCGCGCAATTTTGGTTAAACGCCGGAGGGAAATTTCCGGATGTCCCTCGTGATATGTTTTATTGCAGTGGATACCAAGGACAAATGGTAGCAATTATTCCGTCGTTAGATATTGTGATTGTTAGAATGGGATTGAAAGAAGAAGATCAGGGCTTTGATTTTAATGGGTTTTTGAAGGGGATAATTTCTTCGGTAAAAAAATAGTATAGATACAGAAAACCCGACAGTTTTTAAAACTGTCGGGTTTGAATGAATGTGTTTAAATAGAATTCTACAAATCAAATCCTAAATTCACGCCCAATTTCATGGCAATAATTTTAGTGATTCTTTGTTTTAATTCTGGTATTTTGATGCTTTCGATAACGGCATTTGAAAATGCGTACATCAATAAAGCTTTAGCTTCTTTTTTAGGGATTCCGCGTGATTGCATGTAGAACATTGCAGTTTCATCTAATTGCCCAATAGTACAACCGTGAGAACATTTTACATCGTCAGCAAAAATTTCTAATTGTGGTTTTGCGTTGATTGTCGCTTTGTCACTCAATAAAATATTATTACTTTTCTGGAAAGCATTTGTTTTTTGAGCTTCTCTTTCAACCAATACTTTTCCGTTGAAAACTCCTGTTGAGCGATCAGAGAAAATTCCTTTATAATCCTGGAAACTTTCACAGTTTGGCGTTGAATGTTTTACCAAAGTATAATGGTCAACGTGTTGTTTGTCACTTAGAATAGTAATTCCGTTAAGCGTACTTGTTAATCTTTCACCATAATGATAAAAGTTTAAGTTGTTACGCGTCAGGTTTCCTCCAAATGAGAATGTATGTACAGAAGCGTGACTTTCTTGTTGTTGAGAAACATAAGTGTTGTCAACTAAATTAGCTTCGCTATTGTCATTTTGAATTTTGTAATAATCAATAATGGCACGTTTTTGAGCAAAAATTTCTGTAACCGAATTGGTTAAAACCGGATTTTCGTTCAAACTCTGGTGACGCTCGATAATTTGCACATGTGAATTCTCTCCCACAATAACTAAATTTCTAGGCTGAACCATTAATGCAGCTTCGTTTCCTGTTGAGAAATACATGATTTCGATAGGTTTATCTGCTACTTTTTTCTTCGGAATATTGATAAAAGCGCCTTCACTTGCAAATGCAGTATTCAACGTAGTCAAACTTTCGTCTTTGCTTGCAATTTGATTGAAGTAGGTATCAATAACCATTTTATATTTTGGTTTTGTCAATGCCGATGACATCAAACAAACGTCGATTCCGTCATGCGTTGTAGAAGACAAATGCGAACTAAAAACACCATCTATAAATACTAATTTATAAGTGTCGATTTCGTGTAAAAAGTATTTTTTTACGTGATTAAATTCGATTGCATTCTCTGCTTTTGGAAAAACCGTAAAGTCATTTTTTAAGATGGCATTTAGCGATGTATATTTCCAAGCTTCTTCTTTTTTGGTTGGGAAACCTTTATTTTCAAAGTTTTTTAAGGCATTGGTGCGAATATCATGTAAATCTGAATGTACATCGACACGCTCTTCAAAAGCCATAAAAGACGATACTAATTTTTCTTTTAAATCCATTTTCTTGTTTAGTCTTAAAGTCGAAAGTCGAAAGTCAAAAGACTTAAGATTGCCGACTATTTTTATCAAATTTCAAAACGTATGTCTAAAGTAAAAACTTTGCGACTTTTAACTTTATGACTTTTGACTTAAGTATTTAATGAAACCACTTAATAATTTCGATATTTCTGTTACCGATTCTAAAAGCATTTCAAATTCTTCTTTAATAATATATTCTAAATCAAATGCCAAATATAATTGAGACCGAACTTCTCCTGCTGATGCTTTTGCTACATATAAAAAGTAAATGAACTCCTTGTCTGTATTTCTCTCAAAACCTTCTGCTATATTTGATGATATAGAAATTGATGCTCGTCTAATTTGTCTAACGAAATCAAAGTCTTTTTTGAAATTAGGATTTTCAGTAATTAGATATATTCTTTTGTTGAAGATTCTCGATTTTTTCCAAGAATTAATTTCTTCGAAAGAATTAAACTTACTCATAATTTTCTTTTGACTTTAAGACTTGCGACTTTAGACTATTTTAATTCTCCGCTTTAATCCAGTCGTATCCTTTTTCTTCCAATTCGTAAGCCAGTTCTTTTCCGCCAGATTTTACGATTCTTCCGTTGTAAAGAACGTGAACGAAATCAGGAACAATATAATCTAACAAACGTTGGTAGTGTGTGATAACGATAATCGCGTTTTTCTCGCTTTTCAATTTGTTAACTCCATTAGCAACAATTCTTAAAGCATCGATGTCAAGACCAGAATCGGTTTCGTCAAGGATTGCTAATTTAGGTTCTAACATTGCCATTTGAAAAATCTCGTTTCTTTTTTTCTCACCACCAGAAAAACCTTCGTTTAACGAACGGGATAAAAATTTACGATCAATTTCTAATAATTCGGATTTCTCACGAATTACTTTTAGCATTTCGTTTGCAGGCATTTCGGACTGACCGTTTGCTTTACGAGTTTCATTGATTGCAGTTTTCATGAAGTTCGTAACACTTACTCCGGGAATTTCTACAGGATATTGAAACGAAAGGAAAACTCCTTTGTGCGCTCTTTCTTCCGGAGCTAAATCAGCAAGATCTTCTCCGTCAAGGAAAACAGCTCCATCAGTAACTTCGTAGTTTTCGTTTCCGGCAATAACAGCCGAAAGTGTACTTTTTCCAGAACCGTTTGGCCCCATGATAGCGTGTACTTCGCCAGCTTTAACTTCTATATTAATTCCTTTTAGGATTTCTTTATCACCAATTGAGGCGTGAAGGTTTTTTATTGATAACATTGTTTTTTTTATTTTATATAAATGTCAATTCTATTTTTGTTGTTTGGTTTAGGATGTTGGCATTAAAATGCGCGTGTCCTAAATATTCCATGCCTAAATAATCGGCTGTTTTTTTGAACGGAATGTAAAAACTATCTTCAATTTCATTATCGTGTGAATTTGATATCACACCAATTTTCTTTCCTCTAAGTTTTCGTCCGGTTTCTTTTTCAATTCGGATTAAATCCGAAAAACGATCAAAGAAAACCTTCATAATTCCACTCATATTATACCAATATATTGGCGTTGCAAAAATTAAAGTATCGTACTTTTCGAGTATTCCTTTTATCAAAGGCAAAAAATCGTCTTCTGTATTTTTGCTTTCGTAATCATAATGAGAAATATTATAATCACTTAAATTAATTATCTCTATTCCGGTTTCTTTAGAAATTTCATCCACAATTTTTGTTGTGTTTCCGTTTTTTCTGGCTGAACCTAAAATGATTACTTTTTTGTTTTCCATTAATGCTTATTCGTAATGTCCTTTTAAGGAAATAAATTATTTCCATAATTTATCTATATCTTCAATAGTCATTTTAATTCCTTTTCCATCTTTTATGCTTTGCTCAGCATCCAAAATTTCTTTTACAAACTCAGGATTGTATGGCTTATCTTGAACTTCAATTTCACAATTAAGACGTTTTGCTAATGCTTTTAAAAGAGGTAAATCTTTTTTCTTAACATTTTTCAGTACTAAATCCATATTTTATTTTTTGTTCAAACCAGCAACTTGAAACTTTAAACTTGAAACAAATTTTAACCTACAGATCCTTCTAAAGAAATCTCTAATAATTTTTGAGCTTCAACAGCAAATTCCATTGGTAGTTTGTTCAATACATCTTTACTAAAACCGTTTACAATTAAGGCAATCGCTTTTTCAGTTGGTATACCTCTTTGGTTGCAATAAAAAACCTGATCTTCTCCAATTTTACTTGTAGTTGCCTCGTGTTCTATTTTAGCCGATGGATTTTTACTTTCGATATAAGGGAAAGTATGCGCTCCGCAATTGTTTCCCATTAAAAGAGAATCACATTGCGAAAAGTTTCTTGCATTATCAGCTCTTGGGCTAATTTGCACTAATCCACGGTAACTATTTTGTGATTTACCAGCCGAGATACCTTTAGAAATAATAGTCGATTTAGTATTTTTTCCTAAATGGATCATTTTAGTTCCCGTATCTGCTTGTTGGTAATTATTTGTAACGGCGATTGAATAAAATTCTCCTACCGAGTTATCTCCTTTTAAGATACATGAAGGATATTTCCATGTTACAGCAGAACCAGTTTCTACTTGTGTCCATGAAATTTTAGCATTTGTTTCGCATATACCTCTTTTAGTAACGAAGTTGTAAACTCCACCTTTTCCTTCTTTGTTTCCAGGGAACCAGTTTTGAACGGTTGAATATTTAATTTCGGCATCATCTAAAGCGATTAATTCAACTACAGCGGCGTGCAATTGATTTTCGTCACGACTTGGAGCCGTACAACCTTCAAGGTATGAAACATAACTTCCTGCATCAGCAATAACAAGAGTTCTTTCAAATTGTCCGGTTCCTGCCTGATTGATTCTGAAATAAGTTGAAAGTTCCATTGGGCAACGAACGCCTTTTGGAATATAACAGAAACTTCCGTCAGAGAAAACAGCTGAGTTTAATGCTGCATAAAAGTTATCTTTTTGAGGAACAACGCTTCCTAAATATTTACGAACTAATTCCGGATGTTCTTTTATAGCTTCGGAAATTGGACAAAAAATAATTCCTTTTTCTCCTAATGTTTTTTTGAATGTAGTAGCCACAGAAACAGAATCGACAACAATATCCATAGCGACATTGTTCATCATTTTTTGTTCATCGACAGAAATACCTAACTTTTTGTACATTTCTAAAAGTTCAGGATCTACATCATCCAAAGTTTTGCTTGGATCTACTTGTTTTGGAGCTGAATAATAAGAGATTGCCTGAAAATCCGGTTTTACATAATGAACATTTGCCCATTCCGGTTCGATCATTTCCTTCCAGGCACGAAAAGCTTCAATACGCCAGTCAGTCATCCATTGCGGCTCTTCTTTTTTAAGAGAAATAGCCCTTACGATATCTTCGTTTAAGCCAATAGGAAACGTTTCCGATTCGATATCAGTATAAAATCCGTATTCGTATTCTTTAGTTTCGAGTTCGATTTTTAAATCGTCTTCAGTATATTTTGACATTTTTTAGTTTTTTAAAACGCTTAAGAAATTAGGTTTCTTAAGCGTTTAAATTTTGCTTTTAGACTTTTATTTATAGCGAAAATGATTCTCCGCAACCACAAGTTCTGCTTGCATTTGGATTATTAAACACAAAACCTTTTCCGTTTAATCCGCCCGAGAATTCAAGTATTGTTCCGGCTAAATATAGAAAGGATTTTTTTTCAACTGCAATTGTTATGTCGTTGTCTACAAATATTTTATCGTCGTCGCCTTTAGTTTTGTCAAATTTTAAATCATATGACAAACCGGAGCATCCGCCACTTTTAACGCCTACTCTTACATAGTCGATAGCGGCATCAAAACCATCATCTTTCATCAAGTCGATGATTTTCTTTTTGGCTGTATCAGAAACTTTTATCATTGTTTATGGTATTTGTTTTTTTCTTTCATTTGAATTTGCTTTTAAATGGTAATCCAATTATTACAATTAAATCGCTGTGTTTCAATGTTGAAATAAAATTATCTGCAAATATACGACTTAAAAACCTTTTTCCATAACGCTTCACATTATTATAACAAATGTTAAAATAGATATTTGTTATAATAATAAAATCATGAGGTTTATTTACTTTAAGGCTCGGAGTGAGATTGGAAACGATTAGAATAAACGAATTTATTAATATTAAGAAAGAGTTTTTAAAGGAAATTTTTAGCATAAGGAAATTGGATTTCCTAGCTTTGTTTCCATATTAGAAATTTATTCTCATGAAATTATACCCAATAGAATCCGGAAATTTTAAGTTAGATGGCGGTGCGATGTTTGGCGTTGTGCCCAAAACAATCTGGAACAAAACAAATCCTGCAGATGCCAATAACTTGATTGATATTGCCGCTCGTTGTTTGCTTATTGAAGATGGAAATCGTTTGATTTTGATAGATACCGGAATGGGGAATAAGCAATCAGAGAAATTCTTTGGTTATTACTCGCTTTGGGGATCTCATTCGATAGATAAATCATTAGCAAAATATGGTTTTCTCCGAGATGATATTACTGATGTTTTTATGACGCATTTGCATTTTGACCATTGTGGAGGAAGTGTGCAATGGAACTCTGACCAAACTTTTTATGAGCCGGCATTTAAAAATGCTAAATTCTGGACAAATGAAAACCATTGGGAATGGGCAACAAAACCAAATCCTCGTGAAAAAGCCTCTTTTTTATCAGAAAATATTCTGCCAATGCAGGAGAGCGGACAATTGAATTTTATAAAACGTCCGGAAACTGATTTTGGCTTTTCTGACGAAATGAATTTCGGAATTTATTATGTTGATGGTCATACCGAGAAACAGATGATTCCGCATATTCAATATCAGGATAAAACCATAGTTTTTTGTGCTGATTTATTGGCCACCGCAGGACATATTCCGTTGCCTTATGTTATGGGTTATGATACGCGACCTTTATTAACGATGCCAGAAAAATCAAAATTTTTGAACGCCGCCGCAGATAATAATCACTATTTGTTTTTAGAACATGATGCACACAATCAAATTATAACAGTAGAACATACAGAAAAAGGAGTAAGATTAAAAGAAGTTTTTACTTGTGAAGATATTCTTTAGACAATATCTTAAACCATAAAAAATCCCATTTTCATTTTATTGAAAATGGGATTTTTTAGTTTATTAAATTTATAATTATTCAATGATAACTTTCTTAGCCGAAGCTGCGTCTTGGTTAATTAAGTATACATAATAAATTCCTTTTGGTAAACCGGATAAGTTTATTGTATTATTGGTATTGCTAGAATTTAGAGTAAATGTTTTTACCAATTGTCCCAATGAATTGTAAACTGTTGCTTTTTCTAAAGTGATGTTGTTAATATTTACTTCTCCTTTAGTTGGATTTGGGTATAAAACGGCTTTGTCAAAAACAGAACTGTTGATGCCCAATGTACAGGTTGTAGAATAGGAAGTTGTGGCATCTTTTTTATCAGACCACGTAGCATTTGAATAATCAACATCGTCAACCAGAATACAAGTTAAGTTAGGGTTATTAGAGAAATTAGTGTATTTTAAATCGATATTAGTATTATTTCCATTTTTTAAATTTAAATATGTTAGTTCGTTGTTATCACAAGTCAATTCATACAGTTTTGAATTGTTAGAAATATCAAGACTTGTTAATTGATTGTTCCCACAATCAAACAATTCTAATTGCGAATTATTTAATACGTTAATTGATTTTAGTTTATTATCGTTACACATAAAATCAGCTAGTAATAAATTATTTGATACATCCAGATTTGTTATTTGATTCACATGACAATATAATCCAGTCAAATTCACATTTTTTTTAACATCTAAACTCGTAATTTGATTATTATAACAATATAAACCATTCAACTTTATGTTTTTTGTAACATCTAAACTTGTTAAATTGTTATTCTGACAATGGATATTTTGAAGAGCAATTGCGTTTGATAGATTAATGCTATTCAAAGAATTATTCAGGCAAAAAAGATCTGTTAAAACCGTATTGACTGATACATCTAAAGTATTTAGGAAGTTGTTTTGGCAATATAAACCAACTAAAAGAGTGTTATTTCGAACATCTATATTTGTTAATTTATTAGAATCACAAATAAGGTTTAATAGAGCGGTATTCTGCGATGTATTTAAAGAAGTTAACTGATTTCCTGTTACAAATAAATTGTTTAATTTTATATTATTTGAAATATCTAAATTTGTTAAGCTATTTTCCTTTGCGATCAAACTCAATAATTCTTTATTTTGAGATACGTCTAATGTTGTTAATTGGTTTTCACTAACGTCTAGTGTAAGCAATTTTGTATTTTGAGAAAGGTCTAATGTTGCTATTTGATTTTTAATTATATATAAATTTTCTAATTCTTTAAATGCTTCAATTCCTGTTAAGTTGGTAATTAAACTACTAGAAAAATCTAAATTGGTTTGTGATGCAATATTTACTGTTAGTACTTTTCCGTCAGCAATTCCTGAATCAATGCCTAAAGCAATCAGTTTATTTTCGAAATTAATATCGGGAATAGACGTGTATTGCGCAACAGGTTCATTGATATCAACAACAGAAACATTATCAAGTAAAATTTCAGAACCTGTAACTCCTGTTGCCCATATATCAACCTCAATATTTTCAGCAACTGTTGATGTATATACCAACTCTAATTTTCGCCATTGCGAGCTGGAAAAAGTTGCATCACTAATTTGAGTAAATTTTTCTTTAAAAGTATTTGGTTGATGATACAAACTTAATTCAACAGAAGAAAGTGTTCCTGAAGCAACCCGGTGATACATTGTAACGCGATATGTTTTGTTTGCCTGTACAGCAAAAGTCTTACTATTTATGAAATTTGTTGATCCGGTAATTCTCAGCTTAGTACTTGAAGATCCATTTTGGGCTGTTGTACTTTGAGAAACAAAACCACTAAAAAAGCGAAACCAGTTATCTGGTTGAGAAGAGGAAGACCAGTCTTCGAAATCTCCATTCGGGACTAAATTGGTTTGGGAATAAATAGAAAAATTTGCTAATAAAAGCAATAAGAGTAGTTTTGTTTTCATAGATTAGTTTTATCATTATGTGAATGCAAGTATACAATTTGTAGATGGCTTTTTTTTACGGTAAGACGTAATTGCTTATTTAAATTTTATGACTGAGAAAATCATAAAAAAATCCCATTTTCAATAAAATGAAAATGGGATTTTTTAGTTTATTAATTTTATATTATTCAATAATAACTTTCTTAGCCGAAGCTGCGTCCTGTTTAATTAAGTATACATAATAAACTCCTTTTGGTAAATCAGATAAATTAATCGTGTTATTTGTGTTGCCTGAACTAAAAGTAAAGGATTTTACCAATTGTCCTAATGAATTGTAAACTGTTGCTTTTTCTAAAGATATATTGCTAATGTTTACTTCTCCTTTAGTCGGGTTTGGGTATAATACAGCTTTATTAAAAACAGAATTTTCGATTCCTAATGTAGAACAAGTCGCAGAATAAATAGTAGTTGGCTCTTTAATTTTAGACCAATTTGCATTAGAATAAGCAGGATCATCAACCTTAATACAGCTTAAAGTAGTAAGGCCAAGAAAAGATGTGCCGCCAGTATTTGCTGCTTTTTTATCCGTGATAGATGCTATATCAAGATTTCTGTTATTTCCATTTCTAAGGTTTATTGATACCAAAGGATTGTTAGAAATATAGATTGCTTTAATATTAATGTTTTTAGAAAGATCCAGCGTCGTAATCTGGTTTGAAGAAATATCTAATGTCTCCAAAGCCAGATTTTTACTAACATCAATAGTTGTCAATTGATTGTAGCTACAATCTAAATACACTAAGGATTTGAAATTTTCGATCCCGGATAAATTAGAAATGTTACTGTTAGAAAGATCTAAAGAAGTAACAGAAGTAATATCTGCAACTGTAATTTTCCCGTTTAAACCATCTGTGTCAATGCCTAAATCAATTAATCGCTGTTCAAAATTGTGATCGGCAATCAAAACAAAATCTCCTCCACAATTTGTATTAAAAGCTGCAGCAGCATCTTTTTGAGTTGACCAATGCGAATTTGAATACGCCGCATCATCAACCTGAATACAAGTTAAATTAGGATTATTTCTAAAATCTACATTATATAAGATAAAGTTGGGATCAGGATTATATGGTTCTAAAAGAGTATTATTTCCGTTCTTTAAATTTAAGCTTGTTAATTTGTTCGAAGCACATTCAAATGAATGTAAATTAGTATTTACCGAAACATCTAAAGTTGTTAAGAGGTTATTACTGCAATCCAATAAAGATAATTTGGTATTCTTAGATACGTCCAGATTTGTCAGCTTATTATTATCGCAATATAAATAATCTAATTTCAGGTTTTTCGAAACATCTAAAGCCGTTATTACATTATAAGTACAGTCAAATATCTCTAAATTAGTATTTAAAGAAACATTTATATTAGGCAATTGATTTCTATAAACAAGAAGTCTTGTCAAAGCTACATTTTGAGAAACATCTAAATACGTTAACTTATTTGTGTTACAAATCAATGAAGTTAAGGCAGTATTTTTAGATACATCTAAAGTTGTAAATAAATTATTTCCAGCCGATAATTCTGTTAATGCTACGTTATTAATAATATCCAGATAATTGATTTGGTTAGAAGTACAAGTAAGCGATTTTAAAGCCGTATTTTTAGACACATCGATATATCCTATTTTATTATAACCGCAATCAAGTTTAGTTAATGCTGTATTGAATGTAACGCCTAAATATGTGATTTGGTTTGAAGCACATTGCAAAGTCGTTAATGCTTTGTTTTGAGAAACATCAAGCGTTTTTAGTCCGTTAGCGTAACAATTTAAATACGTTAAAGCCGTGTTTTTTGACACATCTAATGTTGCAACAACATAATTATTGTTACTGTCTAAATACGTTAACGCAGTATTTTTAGAAACATCTAATGTTTTTAATTGATAATTACCATTACATTCTAATTTAGTCAAAGCAGTAAAACCCTGAATTCCTGTTAAGTCAATAATAGAACTATAAGAAACGTTTAAAGAAGTTATGGTATTAATATTCGAAGTCAAAACTTTACCATCAACAACGCCGGAATCAATTCCTAATGCGATTAGTTTATTTTCGAAATTTACATCTGGAATTAAAGTATATAAATTTGTGCAATTTGCAGAATAACTCGCGGTTGCATCTTTGGCATTAGCCCAATTTGTATTAGAATACGTTGCATCATCAACCTGAATACAAGTAAGATTAGGATTTTTGGTAAGATTTAATGTCGAACTGTTCAGCAAAGTATTTTTTCCGTTTTTCAAATTTAAGTTAGACAGATTATTCCAGTCACAAAATAAATTAATCAAAGCCGGGTTTTGTGATAAATCTAAACTTGTCAATTGGTTTGAGCTACAAGACAAATAGTTCAAAGCCGGATTTTTTGATACATCAATTGTAGTCAAAAGGTTTGAGCCAAAATTAAATTGAGCTAAACTTGTGTTTTTAGAAACGTCTAAAGTTGTTAGTTTGTTAGAAGCAGAATCAAAGTTTTTTAATAAAACGTTTTTAGAAACATCTAAAGCAGGAATGTCATTTACACCACAAAATAATGAGGTTAGTCCGGTATTGTTAGTAACATTTAGTACTGATAACCTGTTAAAATCACAGATTAAAACAACTAAAGCCGTGTTTTTAGAAACATCTAAACTTGTTATTTGATTACTGTTACAATATAAATTAGTCAATAACGTATTTTTCGAAACATCTAAAGCAGTTAGTTTTCCATCGCCTCTGGCATATGAGCTTCCGTTTAATCCGTTGCAGCGTAATGACGTTAATAGCGTATTTTTTGTAACATCTAAGCTTAATAAATTTTGTGAACTGCAATTTAAATCTTTCAATAATGTGTTTTGAGAAAGATCTAACGTTGTCATCAAATTTCGGCTACAATCTAAAGTTGTCAAAGCAGTAAAGCCTTGAATTCCTGTTAAGTTTGATATAGAACTTGATGATACATTTAAAGCAGTTACTTTATTGATATTCGAAGTTAAAACCTTACCATCGGGAACACCAGAATCAATACCTAATGATATCAATTTGTTTTCAAAATTTAGATCTGGAATTAAAGTGTGAAAAACGGAACAATTAGCTGAATAATTTGCAGTTGCATCTTTAAGATTGCTCCATTTTGTATTTGAAAGATTAACATCATCAACCTGAATACAACTTAGATTAGGATTTTTTGTAAAATTTAAAAATTGAGGTATTAAAATGGTATTATTTCCATTTTTTAAATTAAGCTCCACTAAATTATTGCTCATTAAATTAAGCTCCTTTAACACTTTATTTTTTGAAATATCTAAAGTACTTAATTGATTATTGGCTGCATTTAATGCGATAAGTTTAGTGTTTTTTGATACATCTAAAGTAGTAATAAAGTTTTTTTCAAAGGCAAGGGAGAGTAGTAAAGGATTCTGTGATACATCAATAGTTGTTAGTTTATTTTCTCCAAAATAAAGATCATCTAAAAGGATGTTTTTTGTAACATCCAATGAAGTCAAAAGATTATTGGCGCAATATAAATAGGTTATTTCCAGATTCTTAGAAACATCTAAAGTGGTCAGATTGTTTTGGCTGCAACTAAAAGTTGAAAGATAAATGTTTTTAGAAATATCCAAAGAAGTCAATTTATTATTCTCACACTGAAGCCACGTTAGTGCAGTATTTTTAGAAATATTTATTGCACTAATAGTATTGACACTGCAATTTAAATTTGTTAGACTTTTAAAGCCTTCAATTCCTTTTAAATCGGTAATGGAACTGTAAGAAACATTTAAGGTAGTTATTGTATCAATGTTCGAATTTAAAACTTTTCCATCAACAGAACCGGAATCAATTCCTAAAGCGATTAATTTATTCTCAAAATTAACATCAGGAATCAGCGTGTATAAATTTGAACAATAAGCTGAATAACTAGCAGTAGCATCTTTTTTACTTGCCCAATTAGTATTAGAATAACTTATATTATCAACTTGGACGCAACTTAAATTAGGATTATTTGTAAAGTCGATATAACTTGACAATGAAGTATTTTTTCCGTTTTTTAAATTAAAATTTACTAATTGATTCGATTTGCAGGATAAAGCAGTAAGTAAAGTATTTTTAGAAACATCAAGACTTGTTATTTTATTAGCGCCACAATCTATATTATAAAGCGCAGTATTCTTAGAAACATCTAAACCTGAAAGCTTATTTGATTCACAACGTAAATCTTTCAAAACTGTATTTTTAGAAGTATCCAAAGTTGTTAACTCATTTGACCCACAGAATAATTCAGTAAGTAAAATATTTTTAGAAACATCTAAGTTTGTAAATTGATTTGAAGTAGCATATAATTCTTTTAATTTAAGTTGCTTAGAAACATCAATAGTTTTTAACGGATTCGTACTCACGCGCAAAGAAATTAAATCTAAGTTTTTAGTGATATCAAGACTTGAAAGCTGATTAGATTGAGACCATAAATTTGTCAATTTAGTGTTTTTAGAAACATCAATACTCGTTAATAAATTGCCACTAAAATCTAACTGGGTCAAAGCAACATTTTTAGAAACATCCAGATTTGTTATTTGATTGTATCTGCAATCTAAATAAGTCAAAGCAAGATTATTTGAAACATCCAGACTTGTTAATCGATAAGTATTATACATGCTGGAATCACATGATAAATAAACAAGCTTCAGATTTTTAGTAACATCCAAATTAGTTAATGGATTTAAACCAACATAAAAAGTAGTCAAATTTACATTCTTAGAAACGTCAATATTTGCTATTTGATTTGAGTCACAATACAATTCAAGTAAGGCTATATTCTGAGTAACATTTAGATTGGTTAATTTATTAGAATAACAAACTAATTGAGTTAATGAAGTAAAATCCTGTATTCCGGTTAAGTCAGCAATATTACTTGACGAAACATTAAGAGTTGTTAATGAATTAACATTAGCGGTAGCTACTTTACCATCCGGAATTCCAGAATCAATTCCCAATGCAATTAATTTTTTTTCAAAATTTACGTCAGGAATTAAAGTGTAAACAGATGTGCAAAAAGAACTGTAAGCTGCAGTTGCATCTTTTTTATTTGGCCAATTTTGGTTTGAATATGATTCGTCATCTACTTGAATGCAGGTTAAATCTGGATTATTAGTTGCGTCAAAGCCAAAAGTGAGAATAGTATTTGCACCGTTTTTTAAATTCAGAGATATAAGTTTATTCGAACTGCAGTCTAAATACTGTAAAGAGGTATTTAGCGTAACATCTAATTTTGGGATTTGATTTTTTTTAACAGTTAAAATAGAAAGCAATATGTTTTTAGAAACATCTAAACCAGTAAGAAGATTATCGTTACAATCAAATGTTTTTAACAACACATTCTTTGATAAATCGATTTCAGTTATTTCATTTCGTTCTAAAGCAATACTTTCTAAAGCAGTATTTCTGGTAACATTTAAACCTGATAGTTTATTAGTTAAACAATAAAGAGTTTTAAGTGCTATATTTTCATTAAGGTATAAATTTGTTAGTAGATTATTTCCACAATATAAATCAGTTAACAAAATATTACTGTTTGTATTTAACGAAGTTAGTTTGTTCTGGTTACAATCCAGATATGTTAAATTTACCAAACCTGAAATATTTAAAGTGGTAATATTGTTACTACTACATTTTAAGGTTTTCAAATTAGTAAAAATTTCAATACCTGATAATGAGGAAATAGACAAATTGCTTACATCTAAATCAGTTATTGCAAGTGTATTAGCTGTCAGGATTCGTCCGTCAGCAATACCGGAATCAATTCCCAGTGCAATTAATTTGTTTTCAAAGGTAATGTCTGGTATAACCGTGTATTGTGCATAAATAGAAAAATTTGCCAGAAACAGCAACAAAAGTAGTTTTGTTCGCATAAATTAAATTTAGGAATTGGAGCTACAAGTATACAATTTACAATTGTCATTTTATTACGGGAAGACGTACTAAAATAAATAATTTTTCTTTTTTTTACGCGCAAACATAAAGTTTTTTATTTCATATAATATATTCAGGTAGAAAAATGCCTGTTTAATATGAAGTTCAGACGTTTCTTAAATGTTAACATAAAAATCATAACACAGTGTTAATCGTTAGTTTTATGTAACAAAAAATTATAATTTAGAGCCATATTTTAATTTTCATCAAAAAATAAATACATGAGTCCTATAAAAATAAATACTTTATCTGCCTTTGCATTACTTGTATTTGCAGGCTGCAGCACCACTTTGCAAGCTCAAACATCTAAAGAAATAATTACTGCACCTTTAGCCGTTATAAAAAAAGCACCACTTAGCGAAAATCAATTAAAAAGATGGAGTCATCTTGATTTAATCAAGGATTCTATTCCTGGAATGAGTGTTGACAGGGCTTACGCCGAATTATTGCAAGGAAAAAAAGGAGTAAAAGTAATCGTAGGAATAGTAGATTCTGGTGTTGATATCGAGCATCCGGATTTACAGGGAATGATCTGGACAAATCCTAAAGAAATTCCCGGTAACGGAATCGACGATGATAAAAACGGTTTTATTGATGATGTTCACGGATGGAATTTCCTTGGTGATGCCGTTCATGAAAATCTTGAATTGACACGCGTCATTAAAAAAGGAGATAACGGTTCTGCCGAATATAAAAGTGCTTTAGCGCAATACGAGGAAAAATCTAAAAAAGTTCTTGAAGACAAACAACAAGTAGATTTTTTACTTGATGTTCACAATACTATAAAAAAAGCGCTAAATAAAACTACTTATAAATTAGAAGATTTAAGTACTATTTCTTCAACAGATCCAAAAGTAGGAAGAAGCAAAATGGTGATGACTCAAATCTTAACCAATGCAGGACCAACTTTTGATCCTGAAGCAGAATTAGAAGATTACAGAGAATCAGTTTACGATCAATTCAATTACAATTTGAATAAAGAATATGACGGAAGAAAAATTGTAGGTGATAATCCGGAGGACATTAAAGACAATCATTACGGAAACAATGTAGTTTTTGGTCCTGACAAAGAAAAAGCACTTCACGGAACACACGTTGCCGGAATTATTGCGCAAATTCGCGGTAATAATTTAGGCGGAGACGGAGTTACCAATAATGTTGAAATCCTTACAGTTAGAGCCGTTCCTGATGGTGATGAATATGACAAAGATATCGCTTTAGCAATTCGTTACGCTGTTGATAACGGAGCAAAAGTAATTAACGGAAGTTTTGGAAAAAGCTTTTCTCCGCACAAACAATGGGTTTATGATGCTATAAAATATGCCGCTAAAAAAGATGTTTTAATTGTACACGCCGCAGGAAATGACGGATATGACATCGATAAAACAGAAAACATTAATTACCCAAATGATTCTGAAGACAACATCAAAGAATTTACCAATAACGTACTTACAATTGGAGCAATCAACAAACAATATGGAGAAACTGTAGTAGCAGGATTTTCAAATTTCGGAAAAATAAATGTTGATGTTTTTGCTCCCGGAGAAGAAATTTATGCAACCGTTCCCAACAATAAATACAAATATTTGCAAGGAACTTCAATGGCGTCTCCAAATGCAGCCGGAGTTGCAGCATTAATTCGTTCCTATTATCCAAAATTAAAAGCAGTTCAGGTAAAACAAATTTTAATGGATTCAGGAGTTGCGCTTCCGGCAATGATTGTTTTAGGTGAAAATCCAAATCCAAATGAAAAGCCTGTAGCAGTATCTTCTGCAGTTTCATCAAGAACTGGTAAAATGGTAAATGCTTACAATGCTTTATTAATGGCAGAAAAAATGTCTAAAAAATAAAAATAATACACATTATTAACCTAATGGAAGAGTGAAAACTCTTCCATTTTTATTGAAAAATATGATGCATAAAATTCTACTATTTTCATTTTTGAGTTTCGGTTTAAACGCAGCATTTGCACAAAGCGCCCCATATTGGCAACAACATGTTGATTACAAAATGGAGGTTTCGATGGATGTAAAAAACTATCAATACAAAGGAAAACAGGAATTGGTTTATACCAATAATTCTTCGGATACTTTAAAAAAGGTATTTTATCATTTATTTCCAAATGCTTTTCAGCCGGGAAGTGAAATGGATGCACGTTTGCATTTTATAAAAGATCCTGACGGAAGAATGGTGACCAAAGTAAAAGGTGCCGACGGAAAGGAAACAAAACAAAGCCGAATTGAAACTTTAAAACCAAACGAAATTGGGTTTCTAAAAATCACCAACTTAAAACAAGATGGTGTAACGGCTCAAACCAGAACTTCAGGAACAATTTTAGAAGTAACTTTGGCTAAGCCAATTCTACCAAATTCAAAAACTACTTTTACATTGGATTTTGACGGACAAGTTCCCGTACAAGTTCGTCGTTCAGGGCGTAATAATTCTGAAGGAGTTGAATTGTCAATGTCACAATGGTACCCAAAATTAGCCGAATTTGATTTTGAAGGCTGGCACGCAGATCCTTATATCGCAAGAGAATTTCACGGAGTTTGGGGAAATTTTGATGTAAAAATTACAATCGATAAAGATTATACTCTTGGAGGTTCAGGATATTTGCAGGACAAAAACGAAATTGGTCACGGTTATGAAGATGCCGGCGTAACAGTTAATTATCCAAAGAAAGCAAAAACATTAACATGGCATTTTATCGCACCAAATGTTCACGATTTTACATGGGCAGCAGATAAGGAATATACACATGATATTGTAAAAGGACCAAACAATGTAGATTTGCATTTCTTTTACAAAAACAATCCAAAAACTACTGAAAATTGGAAACAATTAGAACCTTTAATGGTAAAAGTAATGGATTATTATAACCAAAGAGTTGGAGCATATCCGTACAAACAATATTCATTTATTCAAGGTGGAGATGGTGGAATGGAGTATGCAATGTGTACTTTAATGTTAGGAAACGGAACGCTTCAGGGAATTTTAGGAACCGCAACACATGAATTAGGACATTCCTGGTTTCAGCATATTTTAGCTTCAAACGAATCAAAACATCCTTGGATGGATGAAGGTTTTACAACCTACATCGAAGACAGCGCTTTGAACGAAATCGCAGCTAAAAAAGAAGTAAATCCGTTTAAAGGAAATTACGCCGCTTATTACCAATTAGTACAATCAGGAAAAGAGCAGCCACAAGGAACTCATGGAGATCGTTATGATGAAAATAGACCTTACAGTATTTCGGCTTATGTAAAAGGAAGCATCTTTTTGTCACAATTAGAATATGTAATTGGGAAAGAAAACGTTGATGCAACTTTAAAAAGATATTTCAATGATTTCAAATTCAAACATCCAACACCAAATGATATCAAAAGATCAGCCGAAAGAGTTTCCGGAGCTGAGTTAGACTGGTATTTAATTGATTGGACAGAAACTACAAATACAATTGATTACGGAATTAAAGATGTAGCAGATAATGCAGGAAAAACGACAGTAAGTTTAGAGAGAATAGGCAGAATGCCAATGCCAATAGACTTAACGGTTGAATATACTGACGGAACTTCTGAAAGCTTCTACATTCCGTTAAGAATGATGAATTTCATTAAACCAAATCCAAACCCAAACGTAAAAAGAACCGTTTTAGACGATTGGGCATGGGCGCAATCAAACTACAGTTTTACAATTGATAAAAACAAAACAGCCATCAAAAAAATCACCATTGACCCAAGCGGATTAATGGCAGATGTAAAAGCTGCAAATAATGTTTATGAAGTAAAGTAAAAATTTAAAATTATTTTTAATAAAGCCAAAGCCGGAATAAAATCTTGCTTTGGCTTTATTGTTTTCAAAAAGGATTAAAATAGTATTTTGTTTTAATCACCAATGCAAAATTCGATAGTATTATACTGTTAAAATTTAATAATTAAATTACTACCTTCGACCCGTCAAAATAGCAAATGTTAATAATTTTGTGAATTGACAATCTAAAAACAAACTAATAAAACTTACCAATTTAAAAATGAAAATTAGAAAAATCGGAACCAACAATGAGTTGCATGATATTAAAAAAAGAAAACCTTATAAAATTATTTTCTTTGCTGTAATCATTCTTTCAACCGCAACTTTTTTTGGCTTTAAATATTTAAAAAAGCCGCCTGCTGTTATTTGTTTAGATTCAGATACAAAAGTCTATAACGAATACAAAGGCGCAGTTGTGCTGATAAAACACAGCTATGGTTATTTTGCAAAAATCAAGGGAAAAGAAATTCAGCTTACTAATGAAGACGCAAAAGAAGAAACAGTTTTCGGAACAGGTTTTTTCGTAGACAGAGACGGAAAAATATTGACTAACAGCCATGTTTTACAGCCATGGAACGCATCAGATGAAGAGCAGGAAAAAACAAATACTGCTATAAGAAATCTAAGATTGAAAATTGCTTCAATTCTTACTACTGATATTTCAGAAGAGGAGTATCAAAGTTTTATTGAAAGAAACTGGAAAATTGCATCTGCTTATGATGAAAGTGAAAGTGATTCTGAAGGTGAAAGTGAAGAAACAACTGAAGAGCCAGCGGGTGAAGAATTTGTGAGTTCAAATGATACAGAAGTAGTAGATACAGCTAAAGTAACAACAGATATTGCAGCGGCTATTCCGGTTAAGGAATATGTATCGATGGAAGATATTGAGGTATATGTCAAAACTGTAGATATTGTGGTTGCACTTCATGACTCTGATGATCAATGGCTTAGTTGCGAGATCGAGAAAATTTCAGAAGACACCAATATTGATTTAGGCATTGTACGACTAACGGATCATAAAACTCCGCAAAGTGTTGCCAACACCATCAATCTTGACAATGCAGTTGAGGATGATGCTTCTTTAAATCCAGGGCAAAAAGCAATAATGATTGGCTATCCTTTAGGAATGGATTTGGCACAAACAAATTCTGGTATAAAAGTACAGCTTTATGATGGTAAAATAAGTAAAGAATCAGACGGGAACAAAATTCAATATAGTATCACTTCTACGCATGGTGCCAGTGGCGCACCGGTATTTAATGAGTGTGGTCAGTTGATTGCAGTCAATTTTAGCGGAGTAGATGAAGTACAGGGTTTTAATTTTGGAATTGTCGCTAAGCATATTCGCACTTTCTAATTAAACCTTTCAAGAATTTATTAGTTTTTCTTCTTTATAAGTAAATAAAAAATCACTTTTTTATATGAATAAAATTTTTACCATATGTGCATTATTTGTATTTAGTGCAGTTTTTTCTCAAATTCCAACTCTGGACGTAGAAAATCAAAAGAAAAATCCGGTTATCCTGCAAGAAGCAAAAATTGAAACCAAGATTTTAGGAAACCTTGCCACAACAACAGCCATTTACACATTTTACAATCCGGGCAACAGAATTTTAGAAGGAAAACTTACCATTCCGTTACCTGAAGGAGTAAGCATAAGTGGTTATGCTTTAGATATCAACGGAAAATTAAGAGATGCAGTTCCTGTTCCTAAAGAACGAGCTAAGGAAGTATTTGAAAGTCTTGAAAAAAGAAATATAGATCCGGGGATTATTGAAAAAGTAGACGGAAATAATTTCCGAACAAGAATTTATCCAATTCCGGCCAAAGGCAGCAGAACCATTAAAATTACTTATCATCAGGAATTAAAAAATTCTGCTTCTGATTATCAATATTTTTTAACTTTTGCCAATGAAACTGTTAGTATTCCAAAATTTAATCTGAAAGTATTGATTAATGAAAGTTTGGTAGTTCCTAAAATTACTGAAAATCCAGATGGAAGTTTTGCTTTTCAAAAACAAGGAAATCAATGGATTGCCGAGATTAGCAAAGAAAATTTTACGCCAAATGAAAATCTTAAAATAACAATACCAAAAGTAAATCAGTCTTCAAATATTTTACTGCAGAAAACTTCCGAGAATAAATTTTATTTTGCAGCGAGTGTTTCGACGGATTTCCCTGTGAAGGAAAAATCAAAATCTCAAAAGATTGCAATTATTTGGGATAATTCATTTAGCGGATCCAAGAGAAACCATCAAAAAGAACTTGACTTTCTGAATGCCTTTTTTTCCAGCAACAAAGATATCTCAGTATCTTTTGTCCTTTTAAATAATGTTCTGGAGAAAACAGAAGAATTTACTGTTTCGGGTGGAAACTGGAGCGCATTAAAAAATAGAATTGTTGGCTTGAAATATGATGGTGGAACCGACTTTGGTGCATTAAAAGAGATTTCAGGAATAGAAGAATATCTTTTATTTTCTGACGGGATTTCAAATTTTGGTGATTTGACTTTAAAATTCAAAAAACCTGTAAATAGTATCGTAAGTACGCCAACTTCTGATTTTAATCTTCTTAAACTTTTAGCATCACAATCAGGTGGGAATTTTATCAATCTGAATGAATTAGACACTCAATCTGCATTAAAAACATACAATAAACAGCCCGTTATATTTTTAGGTTTTAAAGAAAATGCGGCTATTCAGGAACTATTTCCTAATGTTGGAACTGCAGTAAATGAACCAGTCAATATATTTGGAATTTCATCTCCAAATTTGGGAAAACTAACCGCTCTTTTTTCTGTAGGGAATAAAAAATATGAAGTGCCTGTAGATTTCAATACCGCTGTGCAAGTAGATAACTGGCCAATTGCGCAATTTTGGGCACAAAGAAAAATCAATGATCTTGAACTCAATTCAACTCAAAACCGTGATGAAATCAGAAATTTGAGTGAACAGTTTGGTGTAGTAAGTAAAAACACAAGCCTTATTGTATTGGATGACGTCAATGATTATGTACATTACGGCATTACACCGCCTCAGGAATTATTAGCGGAATACAACAAAATCGTTTCAGGAAACAAAAAAGAAATTTTAGAAAAAAGAAAAAACCTTCTGTCTAAATCTTTTGATATAACCCGCGAACTGGTAACCTGGTGGAATACCGAGTTTAAACCTGCCGAAAAAAAGCAGTACCCTAAAATTTCTAATCAGTCATTAGCAGAATCAGCAAATAAAGATCAAGTACGAGATAATGATGGTTACAGTAATTCAAGTGCTGATAATGCTACAGGAATGGGTAGATCAACAAAATCCAACGGTAAAATAACTTTGGTAGAGGTAGAAAGTAACGAAGAGTATATGAAAGATTTTCAGAATCTACAATCCTCTGAATTAATCTACCAAAAGTATCTTGAAAATCGTGCTAAGTATGAAAAGCAGGTAACGCATTATTTTGATGTCTCTAAATTGCTATTCAAAAAAGGAGATAAAGCACTTTCTTTAAAAGTTTTAAGCACATTAGCAGAGCTCGATCTTGAAAATGAAGAGTTATACAAGACCATATATTATCTACTAAAACAAAGAGGTAATTATGAAAAAGAATTATGGATCACCCAGAAAATTCTGGAATGGAGACCTTTTGATTCTCAAAGCCACAGAGATTATGCATTAGCCCTGATTGATAATAAAAAACCTCAGGAGGCTCTTAATGTCTATAAATCTATGCTTTATCAGGAATATACCGATGAAATTTCAGTAAGAGACAACGGTATAGAGGAGATTTTGATTATGGAAATTAATAATATTCTGACCCAAAACAAAAATGTAGACGCGAGTAAAATAGATGATCGTCTAAAAGCAAATCTACCAATAGACATTCGCGTTGTAATTAACTGGAATAAAGACAATACAGATATAGACCTTTGGGTTACAGATCCAAGAGGAGAAGATTGCTCCTATTCTCATAAATCTACAGAAATTGGAGGGCGATTAAGTAATGATTTCACTCAGGGTTTTGGTCCAGAACAGTTTTTACTAAAAAAAGCCATAAAAGGTAAATATAAAATTAAAACCAATTTTTTTGGAGAGAGACAGAACATACTTTCCGGACCAACAACGGTGATGGCAGAAGTTTATCTGTACTATTCTGATGGAAGACAAGAACGCAAAATCGCTGTTTTTCAGAGTCAGAAAGAAAATAAACGCGAAAACGACAGTAAAATCCTGATTGGAGAATTTGAATTTTAGAAAAAAAGCCCTTAAAAAATATTTTAAGGGCTTTTTCTTTTTTTCAAATTTATCTAAAAACAAATTACACTATTTTTATTTCGGTAATGTTGTTAGATTGCGCTTTTTTAAACGGAAACCATTCTCTGTAACTTGCACATCTCCACAACCATTCTACGGGTCCATAAGTATATTTTGAAAGCCACCATTTGCTTATAAAGAGTTGAAGAATGAAAATGAAAACAGCTAAGGAAAAGTAAAACCAGTATGGCATTGAATTTCCTATTCCTAAACCAATTCCTGAGAAAATAAAAGCAGCCAGAATATTTTGTGCGATATAATTTGTCAAAGTCATTTTACCTCCAGCACTAAAATAGCTAAAAATGGTTTTTAGTTTGCCATTAATGTACAATAAGCTAATTCCGGTTGCAATAAAAATCATAGTGCTCAAAACCAACCAGTAAAGCGGGTGAAAGACTTTAAGAAGAGCAACTTTATAAAAAATTATTAAATTAAAGCTAACGCCAATAATAACAGCTACAATTAAACTAATCCAAAGTATGCGATATAATAATTTCCTGTTCTCAGTTAAATGATTAAAAAAATCTAATTTTTGAAGTAAAAAACCAAAAAGCATACAGGCTAACATAACAATATGTGCTGTTATAGCGTATCCGGGAATAATAATTTGTTCGTAAAATGAAGCCAATAAATTAAACTTAAAAAAGTCAAGCCAGTTTCCTGAATAGAATAATTTTAAGTATGCCGGATTTGTTGTAATTTCTGGATGTTCAACTGTAAAGCTATTTACATAAGCCATCATAAAAGGAGTGATAAGTATAAGTGACGCACTTATAATTGCAAGTGTTTTTGCGGAACATTTGTAAAAAAGTAACATTACAAGTCCTAAAAAAGCGTAGTCTTTTAAAATGTCGCCAAGCCAAAACGACGAATTAATAAATGCCAATATAAAGAGTAAAATCATTCGCCAAGCAAAAAAAGTTACAGGATTTTTGCCTTTGGCAGCAATATTATTAATTAAAATAGCAAAACCATATCCAAATAGGAGTGTTAATAACGTCCATGATTTTGCTGCAAAAAAATAACGGTTAAAATAGCTCAATATTTCAGATAAGATACTATTGTTGATTTTTTGAGGTACGCCGATAAATAAAAAATCAGAAAAATTACCAATTGCTACACCTAAAATGGCCCAGCCGCGAAGAATGTCAACAATAGCAGTTCTTTTGCTTTGTTCGACAGGATGATAAGAATTTGTCATTTGATTAACGTTTTTGTTGTGATTTGATTGATGATTTGTGATAAATTTGAAAGTATTCTAATGCAGTCAAAAGTAAGAAAATTTTGAAATGATCTGTTTTTATTTGAAAATATATTTCATAAAAAAGCGTGTTATTTTAAAAAGAAATTCTTTTAAAATAACACGCCTTAAAGTATGGAGAGAATTTAGATCTATCTCAAATGTTCTATCATATCTTTTGTCATAGATTCAAGATCAAAAGTATGTTTCCAGTCCCAATCTTCTCTTGCCTGAGAATCATCGATACTTGCCGGCCAGCTATCCGCAATTTTCTGACGGAAATCAGGCTCATAAGTAATCGTAAATTCAGGAATATGTTTTTTAATTTCATTTGCAATTTCAGTTGGCGTAAAACTCATTGCCGCTAAATTGTATGAAGAGTGTATTTTGATTTTATCAGCAGGAGCCTGCATAATAGCAATGGTTGCATTAATCGCATCATCCATATACATCATGGGCATTTTAGTTTCAGATGATAAAAAGCACTCATATTTTTTATCTGCAATAGCTTTATAGAAAATATCAACCGCATAATCCGTAGTTCCGCCACCAGGAGGCGTAGACCAGCTAATTAAACCAGGATAACGGATGCTTCGAACATCAACACCATAAATATTATGATAGTATTCACACCATCTTTCACCCGCTTGTTTGCTAATTCCGTAAACCGTTGAAGGTTCCATAATTGTATATTGAGGCGTATTTTCTTTTGGAGTTGTAGGTCCAAAAACAGCAATACTGGATGGCCAGAATATCTTTTTTATTTTTTTTGCTTTCGCCAAATTCAAAACGTGAAACAATGAATTCATATTTAGATCCCATGCAAAAGCAGGATTTTTTTCGGCTGTAGCCGATAAAAGTGCCGCCATTAAATAGATATCAGTAATTTGATGCACTTCAACAAGATGCTCAATCTGATTAAAATCTAAAGCATTGACCACTTCAAACGGACCTGAATTAACAACGTCAATATTTAATTTTCGAATATCAGATGCAATTACATTGTCTGTACCGTATAATTTTCGCAGTTTTTGAGTCAGTTCTGTCCCAATTTGACCGCAAGCGCCAATGATCAATATTTTTGGATTCATTATGTAGTTTTTAGATACGCAAATATAACGTTTTCGCAATTATTTTTACTTTTCAGAACAACAAATTATAAATTTAACAACGATGAAGATTATTTTTTGGATTATTCTCCGTTGAGGCGTATAATTATTTTTGCGTTTAGCCACACATACAGATTTTTTACCGCAAAGGCCGCAAAGATTTTAAAATTAAGCAGTTTTATAAAACACAAAATTCGCAAAGCTTTGTGTTGATGAAGCTTTGCGAATTTTGTGTTTTTACTAAACCCAGCATATTAAAAAATCTTTGCGGCCTTTGCGGTTAAATTTACAGACACATATTCCAGCCAGTTAGAAATAATCTGTGTTAATCTGTTTAATCCGTTAAATCGGTGGGCAAAAAAATACGACCGATTTATAGAATCTTTAGCAAAAAACAGCATTCGTAATTGTAAATTTACTTTGTAACTTTGTAGCTTAATGTTTTTTCAAATGAAATATAAAATATCTCTTTTTCTGCTTTTTGTCTTTGTCTTGAATTCATGTCAGAATGAAGATGAAAAACGTCTTGCTGAAAATAAAAGAGAAGCTAAAAAAAAGGAACTTATTTTTGATAATATCAATAAAGGCTGGTTGTTTATTGACGAACCAATTAATGAAATTTCAGAACAAAAAGTAAATTCATGGAATGAATGGCGCGATTTTTTAAAGGAAATTGGCGATAAACCAAGAAAAACTATTGGAGCTTTTCAAAAAAAGTCAACAGCGATTTCAAAAAAAGCAATTGCCTTAAACGACAATATTCCTGCTGAGTTTAACGTTCCTCAAATAAAAAGCCGAATTTCTGTTTTGATTACCAAAATAAAAATGATGGATTTATTTATTCATTTAAATCAAATTCCGGCTGAAAAAGTGACTTTCTTAGTTGGAGACATCAACAAAGAATTAGTTTCTTTAGAAAGACAAATGGACAATATTATTGTTAAAAGTAAAATTCCAAAAGAACAGGGAGAAGAAGATTTCTTGAAAATGTTAGACACAACACGTGCAATTCCAAACACAAAAGTAAATCCGATTCCGGGAAGAAGAACAGATCCAAATTCGCCACAACTTGAGTAAAAACGCCTTATATACAATGTATGATAATCTGCCCAAAAATCAGCAGATTGCCACACAATTACTGGAGCAGAACCAGATAAAAATGCATCTTAACGGATTGTTAGGATCAGCAGTTTCATTTGTAATACGCGCTCTTTTCAAAAAAACCGAGTTGCCTTTTCTACTTATTTTAGACAATAAGGAAGAAGCCGCTTATTACCTGAACGATCTCGAACAAATGATTGGTGAACAAGATGTTTTGTTTTATCCGGCATCATTTCGCCGTCCTTATCAGGTTGATGAAACAGACAATGCCAATGTTTTGCTTCGCGCTGAGGTTTTAAACCGAATTAATTCCCGAAAAAAACCGGCAATAATTGTTACATATCCCGAAGCACTTTTCGAGAAAGTTGTAACGCGTCAACAACTCGATAAAAACACATTAAAAGTTGCTTTAAACGATAAGATTTCAATTGATTTTATCAACGAAGTTTTGTTCGAATACGAATTCAAAAGAGTCGATTTTATTACAGAACCCGGAGAATTTTCGATTCGTGGAGGAATCGTCGATGTATTTTCATTCTCAAACGATCATCCGTACAGAATTGAGTTTTTTGGAAATGAAGTTGATAGTATTCGTAGCTTTGATGTTGAAACTCAACTATCGGTAGAAACACATAAAAAAATCACGATTATCCCGAATGTTGAAAACAAAATATTTCAGGAAAACCGCGAAAGCTTTTTAGATTATATTTCCGAAAAAACAGTACTTTTTATTCAAAATACTGACGGACTTTTTAGTCAGTTAGACAAACAATTTGCAAGAGCGCAAGAAGCTTTTGACAAACTTTCGGGAGAAATAAAACACGCAACGCCGGAGCAATTATTTTTAAATCAGGCTTCGTTTATCAAACGAGCATTAGACTTTTCGGTAGTGGAATTGGTTTCAAAACCAATTTTCAAAACCACCAAAAAGTTTGATTTTCATATTCAGCCACAGCCATCTTTCAATAAACAATTTGATTTGTTATTGAATAATTTGAGCGAAAATCATTTTAACGGATTCAAGAATTATTTATTCTGTTCAAATGAAACCCAGGCAAAACGTTTTCACGATATTTTTGAAACTTTAGATGAAGCCAATTCAGAGAATATCCGAAAGCAATATCACACGATAGTTTTACCATTGTACCAAGGTTTTATTGACGAAGAAAATCAAATTACGGCGTATACAGACCATCAGATTTTTGAACGTTATCATAAATTCAACATCAAAAACGGCTATTCTAAAAAGCAAAATATCACGCTTAAGGAATTAACCTCGCTTTCGGTTGGCGATTATGTTACACATATCGATCATGGAATTGGGAAGTTTGGCGGATTACAAAAAATTCAGGTTGAAGGAAAAACGCAGGAAGCCATAAAACTGGTTTACGCTGATAATGATATTGTATATGTAAGTATTCACTCGCTGCATAAAATCTCGAAATACAACGGAAAAGACGGAACACCGCCTAAAATTTATAAGTTAGGATCGAACGCCTGGAAAATTTTAAAACAAAAAACCAAAGCGCGTGTCAAACATATTGCGTTCAACCTGATTCAGTTGTATGCAAAACGTCGATTGGAAAAAGGATTTCAATTTGCGCCGGACAGTTATTTGCAAAACGAATTAGAAAGTTCGTTTATTTATGAAGATACGCCGGATCAAACCAAATCAACGCAGGAAGTAAAAGCCGATATGGAAAGCGATCGCCCAATGGATCGTTTGGTTTGTGGAGACGTAGGTTTCGGGAAAACCGAAGTTGCAATTCGTGCCGCTTTTAAGGCTGTAGACAATAGTAAACAAGTTGCAATTTTAGTTCCGACGACGATTTTAGCGTACCAGCATTATAGAACTTTTACCGAAAGATTAAAAGATATGCCGGTTTCAATTGGCTATTTGAATAGATTTAGAACTGCAAAACAAAAAGCGCAAACCTTAAAAGATTTAGCCGAAGGAAAACTGGATATTGTAATTGGAACACATCAATTGGTCAATAAAAATGTAGTTTTTAAAGACTTAGGATTATTGATTGTCGATGAGGAACAAAAGTTTGGCGTAAACGTAAAAGATAAACTCAAAACAATTGCTGCAAATGTTGATACGCTGACATTAACGGCAACGCCAATCCCGAGAACTTTACAATTCTCATTAATGGCGGCGCGAGATTTATCGGTAATTACAACACCTCCGCCAAATCGTTATCCAATAGAAACAAATGTCGTTGGGTTTAATGAAGAAATAATTCGTGATGCGATTTCGTATGAAATTCAGCGTAACGGACAAGTTTTCTTCATCAATAATAGAATTGAAAACATAAAAGAAGTCGCAGGAATGATTCAGCGTTTAGTTCCAAATGCAAGAGTCGGAATTGGTCACGGACAAATGGAAGGTGCAAAACTTGAAGAATTAATGTTAGCTTTCATGAACGGAGATTTTGATGTTCTTGTAGCGACAACGATTATCGAAAGTGGTTTAGATGTGCCAAATGCCAACACCATTTTTATCAACAACGCGAACAATTTCGGATTATCAGATCTGCATCAAATGCGTGGTCGTGTAGGACGTAGCAATAAAAAAGCATTCTGTTATTTTATTTGTCCGCCATATTCATCCATGACCGAAGATGCCAGAAAACGTATTCAGGCATTGGAACAATTCAGCGAACTTGGAAGTGGCTTTAATATCGCGATGAAAGATCTTGAAATTCGTGGCGCCGGAGATTTATTAGGTGGCGAACAAAGTGGTTTCATTAATGAAATTGGTTTTGATACATACCAAAAAATCATGAACGAAGCCATCGAAGAATTAAAAGAAAATGAATTCAAGGATTTATATCCGGAACAAAATGATATTGAAACAAAAGAATACGTAAAAGATTTACAAATCGATACCGATTTTGAGTTGTTGTTTTCTGATGAATATATCAATAATGTCACAGAGCGTTTGAGTTTATATAACGAATTGGGTTCTGTGAAAAACGAAGAAGAACTGGTTATCTTTCAAAACAAATTAATTGACCGTTTTGGACCAATGCCTCCGCGTGCCAATGCCTTGATGAATAGTATTCGCATCAAATGGATTGCTACAAACATAGGCATTGAGAAACTAGTAATGAAAAAAGGTAAAATGATTGGTTACTTTGTATCGGATCAGCAATCTGATTATTATCAGTCGTCTAAGTTTAAAAAAGTCCTGGAATTCGTCCAAAAACACACTAATCTTTGCCAAATGAAAGAAAAACAAACTCCAAATGGTTTACGACTTTTGTTGACTTTTGAAAATGTAAAATCGACCAAACGAGCTTTAGAATTAATGGAATTATTAGGAGAATAATTTTAATTTTTAGAAGCAGAATAATTTCGTTTTAAAACACCATTAGTCCCGCTATCCCTTACAATCTTTTGTCCCGAACAACGGGACAAAAGGATTTCCAGTTCTATCGGGGCTAGATTAGAAATTTAGAATTTTATTCGCCCATAAGTTTAATGTTTTAATTCGTGCTAATTCGTGGCAAAAACATTAAGCTTTATTTATCTTTTACTTAAGAAAATCCTTAAGACCAAAAAGTTTTCTTTGAGAGAAATTTTAAAGAAAATATCTCTATGCAATACCAATTTATTCTTCTGTTTTTATTTTTCGGGTTAACCTCAACTTTCGCTCAGCAAAACAAAAAAAGCGTTTTAAATGATGCGCTAAAATCTGAAACAATTGATCCTTTACGTCCTGCCAAAGCAGCTTTTTACTCCGCTATTTTTCCTGGATTGGGACAGATCTACAATAAAAAGTACTGGAAACTTCCGTTAGTTTATGGCGCAATTGGCGCAAGTGCCTATTTTTATATCGACAGCCAGAAAAACTACAACATTTACAGAGACGAATACAAAAACCGACTTGCAGGAAACACCGGTAATTCTGAATATTTAGCCAACTTAAGTGAAAGTCAGTTGGTTTCGGCACAAAAACAATTTCAGCGAAACAGAGATTTATCCGCATTGTTTATCGTCGGTTTTTATGTTTTAAATATTATAGATGCTAATATTGATGCAGCTTTGTCTCAATTTAATGTAAGCGAAAATTTGGCTTTTAAACCAACAATGAACTTTAGAAATGAAAATTTAAAATCTGATTTTGGGTTTGCGCTCAATTACTCGTTTTAAATAATTTCCTCAAATACAAAAAAGGCGTATGAAAATTTTCATACGCCTTTTTTTGTGTTTTTAAACGAGCTTAATAAGTCTTATTCTGATACTCTTAAAACTTCTGGGAGTCACTTTATAATAAACATAGGGTTTAATTTACTAGATCCTTACCAGCAATTGTACATTATGCCTGATGATTTTATTTGTCAAAAAACGAAATCAGGAATTCTAAATTGTTGAAAAGGTATTAATAAAATTTTAAAATTATACCTATGAGTTTTTTAGCAAAATTAGAAATCGATAATGCTGTTTTTAATGTTTTGGAATTTGACGTGCATCTTACCCAGGAAATTGACAATAATGGCAAACCTGCCAACAAACCCAAATCAAGACAAATAAAACTGCTGATTGAAACCACGCAAACCGATTTATTTTCGGACTGGATGGTTTCAGAAACCAGTACCAAGGACGGAAAAATTATTTTTTACCGCCGCGATGCCATGAGCACCATGAAGAATGTAACTTTTAAAAAAGCCTATTGTATTTCGCTCAAAAAAGCTTTTTCCAGTCAAGGTGTTGTTCCCATGACTACGGAAATTTTGATTACTTCAAAAGAAATAAAAATAGGGAATACTGTATTTGACAATAACTGGAAAAATGTTTAAACAAAAAACTGCAATTCAATAAACTAAAAAAACAACCAAAAAATGGCATTACAGATTAATACAACAGTAAAAATAGGCGGCAAAATAATTGGCAGTTTCACCGATTTAATAATCGACCAGAAAATTCATAAACACAATACCTTCAGCTTAAAAGTACGAAAGGATTTATTGGTAGAAGAACTGAGAAGCGTAATGCCGGCTTCTTTGGATTTATCCGGTCAGAGAATCAGCATAGAAGTAAAA
>NZ_JAYSPC010000059.1:0-35762 GCF_043722275.1 Flavobacterium sp.
ACTGCTGATTTCAAAGTAATCGAATTTAACAAAGAATTCAAAAGAGTAGTTGCTTCTCATACTGCTATCTTCCGTGAAGAAGAAGAGAAAAATGTGAAAACTGCAACTGAAAATACTTCATCTAACTCATCTACAAACGCACCAGCTGCAACTTTAGGAGATAACAATGATGTATTAGCTGCATTGAAAGCTAAAATGGAAAAAACTGAGAAAAAATAATTCTTAGTTTCCTCTAAATAGAAAGTCCCACAGCAATGTGGGACTTTTTTTGTTTTATATTTTTTATTTAAGAAATTTTAACAAATAAAATTGTGTTATAGTCTTAAAAAGTTATTTTTGTTTCAAAATTTCCAAATATGAAGAAACTCTACTTTTTAGTTCTGGCTCTATGCTTTTTTAATGGTTTAAGTGCACAGGTTGTGAATATTCCTGATGCAGTTTTAAAAAATATTTTGATTTTTACAAATTGTGTCGACAATGATAACGATGGTATAGCCGATAGTGATGTTGATACAAATAATAATAATGAGATTGATTATAATGAAGCTAGTGTAATTAACAATCTATATTTGGATGGAAATATTAGCTCTTTAAAAGGTTTTGATTCTAATAATTTTTCAGGATTGAAAAATTTGAGTATTAAAAATACTTCTTTAACTAAAATTAGCCTTTCCTATTTTGGTTCATTAAAGATTTTAAAAATAAATAATAATTCACAATTAAAATCTTTACTTTTAAGTTATCTAACTTCTTTATCAACTCTTGATTGTTCTAATAATCAATTGAATTTTATTAAAAGAGATTACACCAATAATATCGTTAATGTTAATTGTAGTTATAATAATTTGACTACACTATATTTTTCAGATATAAACGCATTAACTAATTTAAACTGTTCAAATAATAACATTTCAAGTTTATTTTTAAATCGACCATATAACGTTTTTAGTTCTCTGGAGTTTAATAATAATTTAAATTTAAACTCTATTTGTGCATATCAAAGTGATATTTCATTAATTCAAAATAAATTGGCAGAATATGGAATTTCTAATGTTACAGTAGTAAATTCTTGTAGTGCTTTACCTCAATGTGTGGCAGGAACCATATGTTTTGATGATGAATATTTTAAATATTCTATTTTAAATAATACAACTATTGATTTAAATTTTGATGGTGAAATTCAATTTTCTGAAGCATTACAAGTAACTACAATGAGTATAGCTCAAAATGTTAAGTCAATTAATACAATTAAGTATTTTACCAACTTAAAAAGTTTAACTATTGATAACACTCAAATTGGAGAAACAATAGATTTAACCAGTTTGGTTAATTTAGAAGATTTGACTGTACAATGGAACAGTATTTTCACAACATTAAAAATTGATAATTTAGCTAACTTAAAGACTTTAAATATTAATAATAATCATAATTTGTTCGGTTTGTATGCAAATGGACTTACAAATCTTAGCAATGTTGGATGTAATACTAATCAATACTTATCTGTTTTTCAAATGAAAAACGCCTCTAATTTATTAACTATTGATTGCTCAAACAATGCTATTACATCTTTAGATTTATTAAACGATACAAACATAAAATCCATTAAATGCAGTAATAATAATATAACTTATTTAAACACTGGTTCTACAACAAATTTAATTGATTTAAATTTTTCCGGAAATAAAATTACCTCTTTTGTTTTTTTACCATTTGTAAATTTGCAAACGCTTAATTTTTCTGCAAATCCAATATCAATTTTTGATTTAACAGGGTTAAATAATTTGCAAAAACTTGAATGTCAAAGTGCAAAGTTTTCAAAAATAGATGTTTCCTATTTACCTGATCTAAAAGAATTAAATTGTGGATATAATAATATTTTAACTGATATTTTTATTAAAAATAATAATCCAAATCAGGATTTGACAGCATTAGACATAAGGGGAAATTTAAATCTTAAGCATATTTGTGCAGATATTATAGATTTTAATGTTATTCAAAAAAGCATAGATTTAAGTGGTTTAAATAATGTCTTATTAGATTCTAGTTGTAGTTGTGTTGGTGCCTGTAGTGATGGAATTATTAATATTCCAGATCCAATTTTTAAAGCAAAATTATTATCTGCAACTAATCAAAATTATGTTGCAAGAAATTTATCTGGTTCTTATTTTAAAATTGATGCCAACAATGATAAAGAAATACAATTAAGCGAAGCATTTAATGTTTATTCTTTGACTTTGAATGAAAGTAATATTTCTTCTTTACTTGGAATTGAGTATTTTGTAAATCTGGGAGTATTAGATTGTTATTTTAATAAGATTAAATTGCTTAATGTTAGTAATTTATCAAAATTAGCTTATGTTCAATGTCAGGGTAATGGCTTAACTTCATTAAATATAAGTGGCTTAACAAAAATTCAAGAACTTATTTGTTCTTCAAATAGTTTAACATCTTTGGATCTTAGCAATTTAACAGAATTAACGAATCTTGACTGTTCAGCAAACCAATTATCATCATTAATGATAAAAAATGGGATAGATGAAAGCCGGCTTTATATTACTTCAAATCCCAATTTGAAATACATTTGTGCTGACGAATCTCAAATTCCAGCTATACAGTCACAACTATTATCAGCAAATATTAAGGATTGTAATGTTAATTCGTATTGTACATTTAAACCAGGAGGTAAGTTTTATGCAATTAAAGGAAATAATAGATTAGATTTAAATAATAATGGATGTGACAATGGAGATATTAAATTTCAAAATATGAAAGTTAATATTGCAAATCAAACTACAACAAACAGTTCCGCATCTGATGAAAATGGTGATTACAATTATTATGTTAAATCGGGGTCTTATAATGTTACTCCAATACTAGAAAACCCAGCGTATTTTAATATTTATCCAACAACTGCTAAAGTTACTTTTCCAACAGAATCCAGTCCATTTATTCAAGATTTTTGTATTACTGCAAACGGTGTTCATCCAGATTTAGAAGTTATTTTATTACCATTAGAGCCAGCAAGACCAGGTTTTAATGCTGTATATAAAATTGTCTATAAAAATAAAGGAAATACTACGCAATCTGGTTCAGTAAATTTAAGTTTTGAGGATGCTGTTTTAGATTTCGTTATTGCAAAACCTATACCGGTAACTCATTCCTTAAATAATTTATCTTGGAATTTTGTTAATTTATTGCCATATGAAACTCGCGAAATTAAATTTACTGTAAATGCAAATTCTCCAATAGAACATCCAGCATTAAATATTGGTGATATATTAAAATTTAAAACAGTAATAGAAGGTGCTGTAACAGACGAAACTCCAATTGATAATATATTTGCTTTAAATCAAACGGTTGTAGGTTCTTATGACCCAAATGATAAAACATGTTTAGAAGGCGAGGTAATCACACCAGGTTTAATAGGTGAGTATGTACACTATATGATACGCTTTGAAAATACCGGAACTTATCCGGCACAAAATATTGTGGTAAAAGATATGATTGATTTAAATAAATTTGATATTTCAACTTTAATTCCAACAAGCTCAAGCCACTCTTTTGTAACAAAAATTTCAGAAGAAAATAAAGTAGAGTTTATTTTCGAAAATATCAATCTTCCTTTTGATAATGCGAATAATGATGGTTATGTCGCTTTTAAAATCAAAACAAAGCCAACTTTAAAAGTTGGAGATTCATTTACTAACGAAGCTAATATTTATTTTGATTATAATTTCCCAATACTCACCAATAAAGCCACATCAAAATTTCAAACCACTTTAGGAACTTCAGATTTTGAGTTTTCTAATTATTTTACTTTGTATCCAAATCCTGTGAGCGATAGTTTAAATTTTAATAGTAAACAAGATATTCAAATACAATCGGTTGCGATTTATGATATATTAGGACAATTGGTTATTGCAGTTCCTAATTCAAAATCGGTTTCTAATATTGATGTTTCAAAGCTTAGAACCGGTAATTACTTTATAAAAGTAAAATCAGATAAAGGAAGTTCCAGTATTAAGTTTATCAAAAAATAAATCTTTGTTCATCTTATAATTGAAAGTCCCACAGCAATGTGGGACTTTTTTATGCGTTTTTGTTTCAGGTTTCGGTTTTTTTCCAGTTTCAGATTGTCACACTGAGCGTCCCGAGACTTCGGGAGAAGTGCGTTTCTATTTTAATTTTACAACAATTGCAATTTGGAATTTAAAAATTGAAGATTCTTTTTAATAGGAGCTATTTCCAGCTATCATTCCAATCTTTTGTTCCGCTAAAGAAGCGTCACAAAAGGATTTTCCCTTCTATCTGGGCTAGGGCAGACCTTCATGAAAAACTTATATCATATTATCCATTATACTTATTTTCTCACTCTTGGCAATTGTATTTATTTCGAAGCCAATAATTTTGATTCTTCAGGAGTGAATTCATCCAGGATAGAATATGAGTCGATATTTACTATTTTCATTTCATCTAAAATATTAACTAGATTTCCATAATTAGATTTTTTGCTTGGTTTGATAATAACAATTAAACCGTTTTTTGGTTTTCCTAGATTTGCAGAATATTCATGAACTTTTTTATTAATCGATAACAATTCCTTTCTAATTCCTTCTTTACCAAAATACACTTCCTTTGGTTTTTGGATAGGAGCATATAATAATCCCATATAGGAAATCATTTTATTATTATCATCTAGTAGTATGGTTAATATTCGGTTTTCATCTATATGGCTACAACCAAAATACTCACCGCAATCATCACAATCCGAATACATTCCATATTCTAAAATTTTAGGTTTCGCCAACTCAATTGTGACCATAAAAAAGATAATCAATAGAAATGAAACACTCACCATTGCAGTCAAATCTACTCTTGTAGATAATTTTTACTTCTAACTTTTTTAGGTAGATTTTGCATAGACTTTATAAATTAAAAAAGTGAATTATTTCGAAGCCAATAATTTTGATTCTGCCGGACTAAATTCATTCACAATGGCATAAGTATCAATTTTAGCAATTGCCATTTCATCAAGAATATCAACCAAGTTTTTATAATTACATTTTTTACTCGGTTTTATAATTACTGTAATTCCTCTGCCATATTTTCCTAGTTGTGCTGAATACTCAAGCATATTTTTGTTTCTTTTTAGCAATTCCTGACGGATTCCGCTTTTGCCATAATTCATTTCTCTGGGAGAAACCATAGGAGCCTCTAAAATTCCCATATATGATACTAATTTATTATTCTCTCCCATTAATATCGTCATGGAACGGTTTTCTCTGTAGCAATTAGTACCAGTCCAATGATAATCATTATCAGGCAAACTCAAATCAACAGCTTTAGGTTTCGACAATTCAATTGTTACCATAAAAAAGATAATCAGTAAAAAAGAAACACTTACCATTGCGGTCAAATCTACTTTTGTACTTAGTTTTTTACTTCTAATTTTATTTGGTATCATAATAATTAAGTTTTAAATAAATTAAGAATAGAACAGCACTATTTATTGTTAAAATGTTAAATAAATATAATAAATAAAAGATAGTAAGTAGAAATTATTTTAAATTGTTTTCCATTCTTGAAAATCAGGCTCAATATATAGCCATTTTACTTCGGGACGTTTTGTGCGTAGTTCATTTTCAAAAGTATTAATCAACAAACTAATATTTTGAGTCGTGAGATCCGGAACAATCTTTATTTTGATGCAAACTAATACTTCACCCGGGCCTTGCTGAACCGTTCTGCAATTTAAGACTTCGGTAATTTTGCTGTCTGCTTTGGCAATTTCCTGAATAGTTTCTAAAATTTCAGGATCTGCACTTTCACCAATTAATAAAGATTTTACTTCAATGGCGAGAAATATTGCAACGGCAATCAATACAATCCCAATACAAAGAGAACCTATTGCATCATAACGGCTATCACCAGTATAATGTGAAACCAAAAGCGCAATTAAAGCTAGAACAAGTCCCAAAACAGCAGCTGAATTTTCTCCAAAAATAATAATCAAATCACTATCTTTTGTAACATGTAAGTACCGAAAAAAAGAAATTGTTTTTTTACGTTTTCTAAGTTCTATAATATTCGAAATCATAGCATAACCTTCTAAAGCAATTGAAAATAGAATGATTCCAATCGCCCAGCCAATATTGTGAACTGGTTCCGGATTGTTGTACTTGTGAACGCCTTCATAAATTGAAAACATTCCACCAATAGAAAATAAGAGCATTGCGACCATAAATGACCAGAAATAAACTGATTTTCCATATCCGAATGGATGTTCGTCATCTGCATCTTTTTTTGATTGTTTTACTCCAAGTAAAAGTAAAAGCTGATTAGCACAATCTGCGGTTGAGTGAATAGTTTCGGCTAACATTGCGCCGGATCCGGTCATAAATGCAGCAAATCCTTTTGATACTGCAATAGCAACATTTACTAATAAGCTTTGAATAATATGTTTTGTTCCCTGATCGGATTGTGTTTGATTTTCCATTAAAATTGATTTTATACTTAAATTTACTAATAATTAAAGGACTAAAGTCTATCTGATTTTAAAAATAATTGAAAATAATTTTGTGGTTTAAACGCTTGTTTTACAGACTTATTTAAGAATCTTTTAATTTGTTTTGATCTTTTTTGAATTATTAATAAAACCAAAACGATTATTACCGCGTAAATGAGCTTATAACTTAAAATATTAATTATGAAAACTAGAAAATTTTTAGCCGCAGCAATCTTAGCATTAGGATTTGGATTTACATCATTTGCACAAAAAACTGTAATGGTTGGCGGAGCTGCAATGTACCCAAACAAAAATATTATTGAAAATGCTGTAAACTCAAAAGATCACACTACATTAGTAGCCGCTGTAAAAGCTGCAGGATTAGTAGAAACATTACAAAGTAAAGGACCATTCACCGTTTTTGCCCCAACAAATGCTGCGTTTGACAAATTACCAGCAGGAACTGTTGAAACATTATTGAAACCAGAAAACAAAAAAATGTTGCAAACGATATTAACTTATCATGTTGTTGCAGGAAAAATGAATGCTTCGGATATTGCTAAAGCAATTAAAGCAGGAAAAGGAAAAGCAACTCTTAAAACTGTTAGCGGTGGAACTTTAACTGCATGGATGGAAGGAAAAGATTTATATATCAGTGACGAAAGCGGAAGCAAAGCTAAAGTTACTATTGCAGATGTGAATCAATCTAACGGTGTAATTCATGTAATTGATACAGTATTATTACCAAAAAAATAATAAAAGTATAATTCCAGATCAAAAAAAAGTCCTGTATATACAGGACTTTTTTTATGATTAAATTTATTGTATCTATTTTTTAGCCGTTAATGTTGATCCGGCAGAAGCAATCACAACACAAACTACCGCTAATATTTCATAAAAACTCAAATGTTCCTGTAAAAATATAAAAGCGCAAATAGAAGCTGCGGCAGGTTCTAAACTCATTAAAATACTAAAAGTTCTTGGAGGAAGTTGTCCTAAAGCTTTCATTTCAAGAGTAAACGGAATTGCACTGGATAAAAGTGCCAATGCGATACCCATGCCAAAAAGTTTAGGAGTTAGATTTGCTAATCCGTTTTCATAAAAACCGAAAGGCAGAATTAAAAGCGCTGCAAACAACATTCCGGTTGACACAGCTTCACCACCGTTCATAATTTTAGAAATTTTTCCGCCTAAAACAATATACGCCGCCCAAAGCGCACCTGCAAGAAGTGCAAATGCAACTCCTGTTATATTAACGCGAGCGTTTGTCCATGGAGCGATTAAGGCAATCCCGATTGCAGCTAATAAAACCCAGCAATAATCTACTAATCGTTTTGAACCAACAATAGCGACTAATAAAGGTCCTATAAATTCTAATGTAACCGCAAGTCCAATTGGGATTCTTTCAATAGCTAAATAAAAAATCAAGTTCATTGCGCCTAATGACAAACCATAAGGAACTACAATTTTCCATTGTTCACGAGTAATCGCTTTTAAATTTGGTCTGTATGCTATAAGTAAAATTATCGCCGAAACACCAATTCTAATCGATGCTGTTCCAGCGGCTCCAATTGCAGGAAATAAACTTTTAGCAATTGCGGCTCCACATTGAACACTGATAATAGCTAAAAGGACCGCGTAAATAGGAGGGATATTGAATTCTTTATTTTTCATAACAAATTTGTAGAATGAAAAAATTAGAAATGTATTTAGAAAATACGTTTCTAATTTTTGAAAGTAGCATTGAAATAAATTCAACTATTTCATGAAGATATTTCCTAAATTACTCTAAAGCACGTTTTGTAACATAGGCGCGAAAACCAATAATAGCCATTTGCCATTTTTTTGCTTTCGAAATGTCCAGACCTTGTTTAGTAAAACTGGGTAATAGGAATTTGTTTATTTTGGCTAAGATTTTATACATGGTTGGTTAATTTTTCTCAAAGATATAAAAAAAGACTTTGCGGTTAGGCAAAGTCTTTTTTAGGTTTTTATAAATGTAATAAGATGAAGTTATTATATTCTATTGAATATGTTTTAAAAGTGATTGATCTAGGATTTTTTACTTAAGATTTTTTCTATCTTCTCCAGCATTTCTTTACTATTTGCATTATCAGGAACTAATTCTAGAGATTTTTTATAATTTAGTTTTGAATTTTCGAATTGGTTATTATTGAAATAACTTTCTGCAAGACTATTAAATGCATTTCCTGATTTTGGATTTTCTTTCGCATTCAATTCAAAAACTTTAATAGCGTCATTTATTCTGCTGTAATTCATTAAAGTATAACCAATAATGTTTAGTCGGTATTCAAAATCCCAATCCGGATGATTCTTTTTTACCGTTAAATAATTTTCCTCTGATTTTGTAATGTCTAACTTCAAAAAATCCTGATTCATTTTTTCACCCGCAAGTAAAAAATCATCAACTAAAGTTTTATCTACAATCGCTGCTACATGATTTATAACCTGACTCTGAACATATAAATCAGAATATTTATGTCCATTAGATAAAAAGATAATCGTTAAATCGTTATTAGGAAATTTTCTAAAAGCCGTTTCATTGCCTCCGGTAAAGCCATATGAAAGTATTTTATTTACCGGAATAATTTCCCAGCCATAAGCAAAACGATCTGTATTGTTAGCAAACAGAAACGGTTTCCACATTGAATATTTTGTCTCTTTTTTGAGATAAACATTTTTATCCAGATTTTGATTCCAGCTGATAAAGTTTTCCAATGAAATGTTTAAACCATTTGCCGAATGTGCATCAATACCAAAATCAGAAGTGCTTTTTGTATAGGTTTTATTTTCAGCACTATAATTATATCTAAAGGCGCTATTAGGAATAGATTCTCCAAAATTTGATGAAAAATAAACTCCTGATTGTATTGATGGAAATTGATTTCGTAAAATGTAATCAGCAAAACCCAAGCCCGTAATTTTCTCTATAATCCTGGTTAGAAATAAATAATTCGTTTGATTGTATCTGTATTGATTTCCAGTTACAAATTCCATTGGTTTTGTCGATAATATCTCCATTTTTTTGTCAAAAGGTAAAGTATTCGCGATATCTTCAAACATAACGATATTGGGCAAACCAGAAGAGTGAGACAATAAATTCTGAACCTTTATGTCTTGCCATTCTTTAGGAAGATGATCCAGATATTGAGAAATAGGATCGTCTAATGATAATTTTCCTTTTTCGATAAGTTGAAATACGCCAACATTTGTAATTAATTTTGTTGTAGAAAAAAGTTTAAAAGCAGTGTTTTTATCCACTGCTTTATTTTCTTCCAAAATAGCTTTTCCAAAATATTTCTGGTAAATAACTTTCCCATCTTTAACAACGGCCAAAGCTACACCTGGAATTTCGTTAATTTGAATTACTTCTTTTATGTAATTATCGATTTTTTGTTCTGTTTCTTTTTGAGCGAAACCAAAATTAAAAAGGAATAATAGGGGTAAAATAAAAAATAGGTTTTTCATTTATGAGTTTTTAGAATTAAATCTCTTAATTAAGATTTTCTGCTTTCTTTTTCCCTTTTCTTTAATTCCTTTTCATGTTGCTTCATCTCTTTTTCATGTTGCTTCATTTCTATTTCATGTTGTCTCATATCCTTATCATACTGCTTCATATTCACTTCGTACAATTTAGAATCCTTGCCGTATTTTTGTTCTACAGCTTGAGTAAATTTGTCCATATCTGTACTAAATTTATCCATAGCGAGCTCATATTTTGCCATTTCTTTTTCGTATACCGCTTCTCTTTGGGACATGATTTCATCAACTTGTTTTTCAAAAGCCGACATGTCAGGTTCCCATATGTCCATTTTCTTTTCAAATTCTGCCATTTCCTTATCAAATTTCGCCATTGCAACTTTATCTTTATGGTCCGTTGGTGGTACTGGAGGTTTTGGCATTTTAGATACATCAACAGGAGGCGCTTCAGGCATTGGTCCAGTAGGGAATACCGGCGGAATTGGTGGAGTTGGAGGCGTTAAATCTCCCGTATTAAGATCTGTAACATTTGTTTCGCGAACTTCTACAATACGATTTCCAATAGCTATTGGTTTATCAATTGCTCCATCTGTAAGAATGCCAATTTTTTTAGAACCATTGCTTTCAGTATTAATTACAATACCACAATTTTTAATAGCCTCATTGCCTTCAATTTGAAGTGTTTGTGCTTCTCCTGTTCCTTTTTGAATGTCAACCTTAATAGCGGTTAATTCCTTTCTAGCGTTTCTTTTTACATCAGATATTATAACATCAATATCATGGTTTTTCTTAAGCTTTTCAGCCATTTCTTTTAATTCCTGATCAGTTGTGTTTTTGTTGATCTTGAAAACATAGATTGGATCTTCTTTTTTAGTAACTTCCTTAAGATCATTTTGTTCTTTTCGTTCTTTTTCCTGTGCGATTGTTTTAATTTGAAATAAAAGCACAAATGCTACAAGTGCCGGAATAATAGCATAATACTTCAAATAATTTCGCTTTTTTGATTGATTTTTGTTTAACATGACAATTCGTTTTTTGATTAATGATTGATAAAAATGATTGGTGATGGCAACACAACTTTCATGTGTTGTTATTTTTAAAAGCGTGTATTGATACGCTTTTTTATCTGATATTTTTTTGGCAGCTTCGTTATCAGCAATAAATTCAAGATTTTGAAGAATCGCTTTTTTGTACAGCCAAATAACAGGATTGAACCAAAACAAGACACAAAAAAACCTTGAAATCAATACATCTAAAGTATGATTTTGATCGCTGTGTACTTTTTCATGTTCAATAATATTCTCTAATTCTGAAGTGGTAAACATTGATGAGTTGTAAACGATATAATCAAAATAAGAAAATGGAGTAATATTTTCGTTAATATCCACAAATTTGAAATCTGCTTGTTGTTTCACTTCTTTACCTTTTAAAACCGAACTTAAACTATAAAAGTCAATTGCAAATTTTATAAGTAAAGCCAGAAAACCAATGCCGTAAATAGCTAATACAACGTAATTCCAGTTGATATCAAATGTTTCTTTTTCAATGTTTTGAGATGAAACCTGAGTATAATTTAAAGCCGAAATTGTATTTGTAACCGCTGGCTGAATAGGAGCGGGATCGATCCAGACAATTTGAGTATATACTAAAAAAGGCAAAACTATTGAAGTAACTAAACCAGCCAGCAAAAACCATCTGTTGCTATTGAAAAAAGTTTCTTTGCGCAACAAAAAATAGTATGCGCAGTAAAACAATACTAACAATCCGCTTGATTTTGCTATAAAAATAAAAAGTGCTTCCATAATAATTATTTTTTTCCTTTGAGTTTCAATCAGAGTCAGTATTTCTCTTCATTCAATTGCCTGAATTCTTCTTTTATATTAGTTAGTTTATCACAAGTTTTTTTGCACCAGAATCATTTTACCGGAATTTGAAATAATATTTTGAGCACTTCCGTCACTTGTTATAATTTTTGTACTATGATAACTGTGTCTGTTATTATAGTAATTTCAGTATTTGCGCTAGTATTACTGTCAGTTTTTGTACTAATAGTAGAATTATTGTTATCATTGGTTTGTAGTTTAGTTTTTTCTGTTGTAATTTTCAAATGTTTACTTGTTCATCAGCAGATTTTATTTCTCCTGAAGTTCTTTTGAAACCGCCTGATTTAATTATAAATGTAAAAAGTGCTTCCTATAACCAATTATTTTTCTTCTTTCGGAGTTTCAATCATCGCAAGAATTTCACGTAATTCTGCAGCTGAAATTTTTTCTTCTTTCGCAAAAAATGAAACCATATTTTTATATGAACTATTAAAATAGTTGTCAATCGCAGTATTTATATATTTTTTACTGTAGGCTTCTAAAGTAATAATTGGATAATACTGATGCGTGTTTCCAAAAGCATTATGACCTACAAAACCTTTCTCCTCAAGATTTCGCACAATAGTCGATAATGTATTGTAATGCGGTTGATCTTCAGTAATTTCCGCTTGAACTTCTTTTACGAATGCTTTTTTAAGCTTCCATAAAATGTGCATAATTTCCTCTTCCTTGTTCGTTAGCTTTTGCATGTTTTCTAATTTTAATTCAAACCTACAACTATTTTTACAGTTATACAACTATAAATATAGTTATTTAACTAAAAAATACGTTTGATAGCTTTTTAGCGTAGGTAAATAGGCATTTTAGGAGAATGTTGGGATGAGAAAAAATTTTATCGCAAAGCGCGCAAAGTTTTTTTATAAGTAATAATGTTGACAAACACAAAGTTCGCAAAGCTTTGTGAATTAGACAGTTCAATAACTTATTTAAAATAAAGAGGAATTTAAGAAATTTTCACATTACAATTTAAATTGAAATATAATAGGGAAATTTTACCACAGAGCGCGCAAAGTTTTTTTATAAGTAATAGTGTTGACAAACGCAGAGTTCACAAAGCTTTGTATTGATAAAGCTTTGTGAACTCTGCGTTTTTATAAAACCACGCATTAAAAAAAAACTTTGCGCGCTCTGTGGTAAAATAGTTAAGTATTTGAAAATCAGATTGTTTTTCTTGCAGTAAACAAACATAAAGCTTTACGAATTTGTATTTTATAAACCCACGCATTAAAAAAAACTTTGCGCGCTTTTGCGGTAAATTATTTAAGTGTTTGAAATGAAGTAACTTATCATTAAATCAGTAAGATTTTAAGAAATTTGCTCCGCGAGTAATGCTTTTCTAATCCAAAAGCAACAAAGCGTTGCAATAATTCCAACACACGCCATAAAAAGCCAATTGACCTGATAACCCAAACGAGAGATAATTTCAAATCCTACTTTTGAACTAATAATATGAGCCAGACTAAAACTCATAGTATAAAGCGCCATATATTGACCTTCCTGACCACGTGGAGCACGGCTTAATGCAAAAGCATTTGAAAACGGAAACGCCAGAATTTCTCCAAGCGAGATACAAATCATTGCGATAACTAATATTCCTGCCCAAACATTAATCAGTAATAAAAAGAAACTTAGCGACATTATAAACGATCCAAGAAGAATGATTCTTATTTTAGGAAAGCCTTTTCTTTCCATAAAACCAACAGTTGGCATTTCCAAAGCAAAAATCATAAGTCCGTTTAAAGTCATTAATAAACCAGTTTGAAATTCACTTAGACCAAATTTTTCACTATGATATAAAGGAAGAGTTGTAAAAAGCTGAAAGAAAATCATAGCCGTTACAAAACTTACAAATAAGAAAACCCAAAAGATTTTATCATGAAAAACCGATTTTACAATTGTGCCACTTTCGATTTTATCACCGTGTTCTGCCTTTTTCTTTTCCTTAACCAATAAGGCGAAAATCGAAATCGATATAATACATGAAGCTCCATCAACCCAGAATAAACCAGAATATCCAATTCCCATAATAATTAAACCGCCTAAAGCAGGTCCGGCAGCAAAACCTAAATTTACCGCTAAACGCACTAAAGTTAAAGCACGAGTTCTGTTTTCGGGTTTAGCATATGCGCCAAGCGAAACAAACATTGCAGGCCTGAACATATCAGCAATGGTCATTAAAATAAACATGGCAACACAAAGCGCCCAAAAAGTAGTAATATATTGTACAAAGAAAAGTGAAACTCCACTTGTGAATAAACTAAAAATCATGATTTTATAAAAACCAATTTTATCAGATAGTTTTCCGCCCAGCCAGGAACCCAACATTGAGCCTAAACCAAATGCAACCATAATCCAACCTACCTGATTATAAGTAAAATGGAGATCTTCTTTTAAATATTTTGATAAAAAAGGAAGCACCATTGTTCCGGCACGATTGATAAAGGTAACAATTGTAAGTATCCAGATTTCTCTTGAAAACCCTTTAAAATTATTGATGTAGTGACTAAAAGCAGTTTTGAGCATTATAAAAAAGTTATTTGCCACAAAGTTAGGAAACTTTGTACGTATCAGCGGTTGCTGCTTTGTTACTTTTAAACTATTTTTGCTCAAAATTTAAAAGATGAAAAATAGTATTCCTTTTTTAGTATTACTGCTTGCTAATTTCTGTTTCGGACAAAATAAATTTGATCAGAAGAAAGCTGAAAAATTTCAAAAGCAAATAAATTCCGAATATGCTGACGCTAAGACAAGTCCGTTAATGGATGAAGATTTAAAAACTTTTAAAACTTTAGATTTTTATCCCATAAATGGTAAATATTTTGTAAACGCAAAATTTGAAAAGGCAGAAAACGAGAAGGTTTTCGAAATGAAAACCACAGGAACAAGAACTCCGCAATATATTAAATACGGAACTTTATATTTTACTATTGATGGCGTTGCGCTTAAACTGAATGTGTACAGAAACATAGAACTTTCTAAAAAGAAGGAATATAAAGATCATTTGTTTTTACCATTTTCTGATTTGACTTCCGGCAAAGAAAGTTACATTGGCGGAAGATATATTGATTTAAAAATTCCAAAAGGCAATACAATTGCAGTAGATTTCAATCAAGCTTATAATCCGTATTGTGCTTATAATCATAAGTATTCATGTCCGCTTGTTCCATTGGAAAATGATTTGAATGTAGCAATTAATGCAGGAGTTAAAACATTTCATTAATGGAATTCTTTAATTGTCATACACATCAATTTAAGAATCAATCCAATGTTTTGGAATTGGTGAATCAATATCCGCAGGAATTTGATGCATCGGTTCCGTTTTATTCCATCGGAATTCATCCGTGGTATATTAAGGAAGATCAAATTGATGACGCTTTGAAAATTATAGAAGAAAAATTACAAACCAAAAATTGCCTGGCAATTGGTGAATGCGGTTTAGACAAACGAATCGAAATTCCGTTAGAACAGCAAATTATAGTTTTTGAAAAGCAATTGGCTTTAGCCGAAAAATATAAAAAGCCGGTGATCATACATTGCGTTGCAGCTTTTCAGGAAATAACCGAAATCAAGAAAAAATTAAAAATTTCAGTTCCAATGATTATTCATGGTTTTTCAAAAAACGGTCAATTGGCAAATCAGCTTATTTCGGCAGGATTTTACCTTTCGTTCGGGAAATATTTACTTAAGAATCCGGATTTAAAAACCGTTTTTCAGGATATTCCAAACGATCGTTTTTTTCTTGAAACCGATACAATCGAAGAAAAAATTGAACAGGTTTACAATTTAGCATCAGATTATAAAGGAATAAATAATAAGGAATTACAGGATATTATTTCAACGAATTTTAAAGTAGTATTTGAAAAGTAAAAGTCTAAGAAAAACTTTGACAAAGCTAATCGCAAAAGCAAACTTGAAACCTGAAACAAATAAAAAACAAACAAAAATAACAAAAGATAGAGATATGGCAGAGTGGACAGAAAGAGCCGAGCTTTTATTTACAAAAGAAGGATTGCAAAACCTACAAAACTCTAATGTTTTGGTAGTGGGTTTAGGAGGAGTTGGATCATTTGCAGCTGAATTTTTGGCAAGAGCCGGAGTAGGAAGTATGACAATTGTAGACGGTGATGTTGTTGATATAACGAATATTAACAGACAATTACCGGCTTTACATTCTACCGTAGGACAACCAAAAATTACAATTGTAGGCGATCGTTTGATGGATATTAATCCGGAATTAAAATTAACCCGCGTTGAGGAATTTTTATCTCCCGAAAGAGCTTTTGAGATTGTTTCTCCAGAGTTTGATTATGTTTTAGATTGCATTGACAGTATTACACCAAAGCTAAATTTGATCATTGCAGCAAAACGTAAAAGAGTAAAAATTATAAGCAGTATGGGTGCTGGCGGAAAAATGTTAGTATCAAAAGTAAAAGTAACTGATATTTCTAAAACCTCTAATTGTTACTTTTCTAAAGCTATCAGAAAACGCTTAAAAGTAGAAAAAATCAATAAATTAAAAGTAGTTTTCTCTTCTGAAATTCAAGACGAAAAAAGCTTAAAATTAACCGACGGAAAAAACTACAAAAAATCTTTCTACGGAACAAATAGCTATATGCCAGGATTATTTGGTTTATATTTAGCCGAAACCGTGATTAGACATTTGTTGAAAAAAGAGTAAAAAAGAGTTGCTAAGCTGCTAAGTTACTAAGGTGTAACTGAAAACTTAGAAGCTTAGAATCTCAGCAGCTTTAAAAAAAAACTTAGCAACTCAGAACCTTAGTACCTTATAAAAAATGATTAAAACAGTAATTTTTGACATGGATGGCGTAATTGTAGACACGGAACCAGTTCACCGTTATGCGTATTACAAACAATTCACAGAATTAAATATAGATGTGACCGAAGAAATGTACACTTCTTTCACCGGATTTTCGACCCGAAATACATTTCAGACTTTGAAGGGATTTTTTCCAGCGATAGAGCACGAAGTAGAAGATTTGATTCAAAGAAAAAGAAGCATTTTTAATGATGCGTTTGATACCAAAGATGATTTGTATTTATTAGAAGGTGTAGAGGATTTGATTAAAGATTTATATGCTAACGGAATACAATTAATTTTGGCTTCATCGGCTTCAAAAGTTACAATCGAACGCGTGTTTACAAGATTCAATTTGCATCAATATTTTACGGATGTAGTTAGTGGAGAAGATTTTCCGCAGTCAAAACCCAATCCTGCTATTTTTGTGCATGCAGCTTCATTGTCAATTGCGCCAAAAGAAAATTGTATTATAATTGAAGACAGTACAAATGGTGTAAGAGCAGCAAAAGCGGCAGGAATTTATTGTGTTGGATATAATAGTCATCATTCAAAATCGCAGGATTTATCAGAAGCTGATATTATTATCAATGAGTTTAAAGAGTTGGATGCTCAAAAAATATCAAACCTAAAGGGCTGAATTATAGAAAATTTAACATTTGTTCGGTAATTGAATTTGTAAATTTGAACAAAACAAAATAACTCAAAAGATGAAAAAAATACTTATTGCATTAGCCATTATTTTGGCTCCATTTGCTACAGAAGCACAAATAAAAACACCACAGGCAAGTCCTAAAGGATATATCAAACAAACAGTAGGACTAACGGATGTTGAAGTTACATATTCAAGACCGGGAGCAAGAGGCAGAGCGGTATTTGGAAATTTAGTTCCGTTTGGTAAATTATGGAGAACCGGAGCTAACGAAAACACTATTATTAATTTTAGTGATGATGTAGTAATCGATGGTAAAACATTGAAAAAAGGAAAATACTCAATTTATACAATTCCTAAAATCGAAAGCTGGGAAGTTATTTTTTATCTTTCTACAGACAATTGGGGATTGCCTGAAACATGGAATGATGCTTACGTTGCTTTAAGAACTACTGTAAAAGAAGATGCTTTACCAACTCCGGTTGAGACTTTTACGATTGGAATTAATGGTTTAGATTCTAATTTTGGATATTTAGAAATGGCTTGGGAAAACTCTCATGTTGCTTTAAAATTCGAAGTTCCAACTGCTAAAGTTGCAGTTGCAAGTATCGAAAAAACTTTGGCCGGACCAACTGCTACAGATTACTATTCTGCTGCAACTTATTTGTTTCAATCAAACGGAAACATTGAAACGGCAAGAACTTATGTAGATAAATCGTTAGATATGAGTGCTGAAAAACCATATTTTATTTTAAGATTAAAATCACAGATTCAGGCAAAACAAGGAGACAAAAAAGGAGCTGTTGAAACTGCAAAAGCTTCACTTGCTGCCGCAGAAGCTGCTAATAACCAGGATTACGTAAAACTGAATAAAGATAGTATTGCTGAATGGAGCAGATAATAATTCTTTGAATTATTAAATTCCAATCCCCAAGTTTCGGGATAAAAATCCAAATTCCAAATCGTTAATGATTTAGAATTTGGATTTTTTTTTTGTCATTTCGACCGAAGGGAGAAATCACACTAGCATTTTGACAAGATTGACGACGTTCTCACGGAGTTTCTAGTGTGATTCTCCTTCGTCGAAATTGACAAATATTACTTCATTTAAATAATAAATAGACAGACTTATCTGTTTGTTTTAAAATAATTATTACATTTGTATTCTAAACATTTTTCAGCATGTTACCAAAAGAGCGAATTTTAGAAAAAACATTTACCTTATTTCACAAACAAGGATATAATGCTACTGGAATTAACCAAATTATTGAAGAGGCAAAAGTGGCAAAAGCAAGTTTTTATCAGCACTTTAAATCGAAGGAAGATTTATGTGTTGCTTTTTTAAACGAACGCCATGATTTTTGGTTTAATGCATTAGAAAAGTTTACATCAAAGACAAAAGACCCGAAATCAAAAGTTTTAGCTTCTTTTGACTTTTTAATTTTTATGAATCAGAACGAAAATTTCAGAGGTTGTAGTTTTCTGAATATTCTCTCTGAAATTCCTTCGAATAACGTAAAAATACTTGCCGTAATTCAAAGTCATAAAACTGATTTACGCAATTATTTCAAAAATATTTTATCAAATGACGTTATCGCAGATCATGTTTATTTGCTTTTTGAAAGCTGCATTATAGAAAGTCAGTTATTCAAATCAAACGAACTTATTGAACAGACTAAAAAAATAATTCAAACTTTAATTTCATAAAAATGGAACAAAAACTACCATTGCCACCTTTCACCTATGAAACGGCATTAGAAAAAATTCAATTAGCAGAAGACGCCTGGAATAGCCAGGATCCGGAACGAGTTTCGAAAGCATATACTATTGACAGCGAATGGAGAAACCGCGATCAGTTTGTAAATGGGAGGGAAGAAATTGTTCGTTTTTTGACCAAAAAATGGGAAAAAGAAAGTAACTACAAACTAAAAAAAGAGTATTGGGCGCATACTGATAACCGAATCGCAGTTCGATTTGAGTATGAATATCAGGATCTTAACGGAAATTGGTTCAGAGCGTACGGAAACGAAAATTGGGAATTTGACGCTAATGGATTAATGCAGAAAAGATTTGCCAGCATAAACGATCTTGCCATAAACGAGGAAGACAGAAAACTGAAATAAATTAATTTAAACTTGGCGATTCAGGAATTTTAATACTACGTTTTATTTTCTTTACAATTAGTAAGTATAAAGTGATTCCGCCTAAGATAATAAGCAATGCAATTTGTAATTGTCCGAGGCTATTATTTTTACTATACATACTATTTGCGCTGGCTAATTTTGCTTTTCCTTCCTGAATCTGAATTTGTGATAATAATTCCAGAGTTTTAATTGCTTCATTGCTTGAAACGGTAATTTTATTCCAATTTTTGTTTGAAACCTGTTTGTTGATTTCTTTACATGAATTTAAAAAAGCATCAAAATATTGTTTTTCCTTATTGGTTAAAACTGTCTTGGCGTATAAATTATCAATGTCGTGAATAATATTTAAGGTGTGAATTATTTCATCTTTTTTAATAATATCGCTTAAATCCAGTTTTTCGGCTTCCGCTTTTATGAAATGAAGTTCTTTTGAATATTGAAAAATATAATGCGCAACAACCAGTCGGTCTTTGTAGATCGCATTGATATTTTCATTTACATTTTTTGAATTTTGAAGCGTATTAAAATTTCCTAACAAAATGATAAGCATCACAATAAGTAAAATAAAAGCAGCTTTTGTTTTATTGCTGTATTTTTTTAAATCTTTCATAGTGAAGTTTTTTGTTGGTTTGCAAATAGTTAGATTCTCAAAGATATAGTTTTTGAGGTAGAATCAAAATATTTGGTTTTTAGGAGTTTTGTCAAAATTTTAAAGCAATAGAAAAAACTTTAGTAAGAAGCATATTTTCAAAGTAATATGTGCAATTTTTGTCATTCCGAGGAACGAGGAATCTACGCAAGTAGCTCCATAATTCAGGAAATATACCTTGCGTTAGTTTCTTACGGAGATTACTCGTTCCTCGGAATGACAATGATTGTGATTATTTTACGGAAAATATTTTTTGATAAATGATTATTTAAGTTCAATTTCTAATTCTTAGAAAATCTAAATTTCTTCCCATTTTCTTCAAAAATCAGTTCTTTATTGTTTGGGATAAATTCTATTTTATTTCCTTCCCAAATATTCTCAAATTTACCTTTTTCAATTGGTTCAATTAAAAAAAGAGATTGATTCGAGAAATTAGCAAAAAGCCTTTTATTTACTTTTGTTATTGTAATTACTTTTGAATATGCTGAACTTTTATAATCACCTAAATAATTGTTTAGATCATTTGGTTCGGGTTCGTAAGTTTCAAATTTGATTGCATAAGGTTTATTAAAATAATCACTTAATGCAGCTATCATTATTTTTTTCTTGTCATATACGGCACCATTTGATGTAATTGCCATTGCCAATTTTTCATTAGGAAAATAAGATAGGAGAGAAGTAAAACTATCTACTTGCCCGCGATGAACGAATCCTTTTTTGTCGTAAAACGGAAGTTCAAAAATTCCCATTCCGTATTTATCCTGAATCTGAGTCATTATTTTTAGACTCTCTATCGAAATAATTTTTCCTTCAAATAATTTTTGAATGAATATATTCATGTCAACGGGATTAGAAACAATCGCACCGGCGCCTAATGGAACCGACATATCGCCTTCGGTATCTTTTATCCATTTATCTGCAAAATAATAAGAATACGATTCGTTGTCTTGGAGATTTATTTTTCCACCAAAATAAGTATTCTTTAATTTTAAAGGTTTTATGATTTGCTCTTCCAGTAATTGAGAATATGTTTTACAATAGATTTTTTCAAGAATTACAGTTAATAAATAATAATTAGAGTTACTGTAATCTGATTTGCTGTTGGGAACAAAATCGCTTTTTAATTTGCTTATAATAGCGATCATTTCCTCTTCGGATTTTTTCCCGGTATATCCATTTGCAAATTCTTGCGAATCTAAAAGTTCATGAATCCCACTGTGATGATTCAATAAATTTCCGATTGTTATTTTTTCAGAATTTTCAATTTTTGGAAAAAACGAATTTATAGTTTGATTTAAACTGATTTTTTTATTTTCAACTGCTTTTAATACAAGTGCCGAAGTGAAAATTTTCGTAGTTGAACCAATCCTGTATTTTGTATTTATAGTGGCATTTTTATTAGTTTCAACAGAAGCTTTTCCAATAGAATTTGAATAGATTAGTTTTCCATTTTGAGAAATTGCAATGCTTCCCATAAATAGATTTTTCTCGTTTAACGCTGTAAATAAACTATCGAGTTTATTTACATTCAGTTTTTGAGAATAAGAATTAAAAAAAAGACAACACAAAATTACAGAATAGTAAAATTTTATTTTCATTATTTAAGTTAATATATGTAATACTTTAATAGAACTAATTACTCCACAATCAATTCCTCTGTATCTTTTTCTCCTCTAAAAAATATAACCTGAAGAAGCAACGACAATACAATTGTTAAAATGGCTCCGATAAAATTCAGCCATAAATAGCCTAATTTTTCCTGACGGTAAATCATGAAATAATAAATGAAAAATATAGTTGTTTGACTAATAATAGCGCTTATAAACATTGCTTTTGCTTTTACGCGACGCAAATAAAATCCAACTAAAAAGATTCCTAAAACGGTTCCGTAAAAAATAGAACCAATAATATTTACCAGCTGAATCAAATTCTCAAACAAAGTTCCTACGCAGGCAAAAAGTATCGCTACAACTCCCCAGAATAAAGTAAAAAACTTGGTTGCATTAAGATAATGTGTATCTGATTTTTCGGTTTTCAGGTTTCGTTTGTAAATATCAATTGCCGTTGTTGATGCCAACGCATTTAATCCCGAAGCCGTTGACGACATTGCTGCTGATAGAATTACGGCTAATAATAAACCAATTAGTCCTTTGGGTAAATAATTCAGGATAAAATGAAAAAACACATAATCTTTATCGTTGGTTTCGCTGTTTGGATCGGCTCTTAGAATGATTTCTTTGGCGCGATCACGCAAATCTTTTTCTTTGTTTGATAAAGTGACTAATTCTTTTCGCAAAATTGGATTATCAAAATCCTGATTCAACTGGTCGATGTACAATAAATTGATTACTTTTTTATCTTCTGAAAGTGTAATTAGTTTTTTTTCTAAGCTATGATATTCTTCTTTATAAGCTGATTTTTCAATTACAATTTTATTATTCGGATTAAAATTTAAAGGAACAGGATTGAACTGAAAAAACACAAAAACCATAACTCCGGTTAATAGTATAAAAAATTGCATTGGAACTTTTAAAAGTCCGTTCATGATTAAACCCATTTGGCTTTCACGAATCGATTTTCCGGATAAATAGCGTCCAACCTGAGATTGATCTGTTCCAAAATAGGCGAGGGCAAGAAAAAATCCACCAGTAATTCCGCTCCAGAACGTATATTTTTCTTCAGGATCAAAAGAGAAATCTACAATATTCATTTTATCATTTGCACCAGCAATATGTAAGGCGCTTGTAAATGTCATATCGTTTGGCAAATAATGCAAAATCAGGAAAAATGTAATTATCATTCCTGACATAATCACAAACATTTGTTGTTTTTGGGTTACGTTTACCGCTTTTGTTCCTCCGGAAAAAGTGTAAATAATAACCAAAACCCCAATCATAATATTCATCAGGGTTAAATTCCAGCCTAAAAGTGCTGATAAGATAATTGCAGGAGCATAAATGGTAAGTCCGGTTCCTAAACCTCTTTGAACCAGAAATAATATCGCAGCCAGTGAACGTGTTTTTAAATCGAATCGTTTCTCTAAAAATTCATAAGCTGTAAAGACTTTATTTTTATGATATAAGGGGATAAAAGTCACACAAATAACAATCATGGCAATTGGCAATCCAAAATAGAACTGCACAAAACCCATCCCGTCATGATACGCTTGTCCCGGAGTTGATAGAAAAGTAATGGCGCTGGCTTGTGTCGCCATAACCGAAAGTCCTACCGTATACCACGGTGTTTCGTTATTGCCAAGAATAAAATCCTCGACGTTTTTACTTCCTTTGGTTTTCCAGGATCCGTACCCAACAATAAATAAAAGTGTAACAATAAGTACGATCCAATCAAATAGTTGCATAGGTTATGAGTATAATTGCATGATTAAGAAAAAAATCAAAATGTAAATTGCATTCGCTACCAAAACATAAGTGTAGCTTTTTTTCCATTTTTTTTCTTTTTTAGCTTCCATATTTTGAATGTTTTATTTCTTTAATTCTTGTTTCGGAGCTTCTACAGGCTGTTTTAACGAAATCATATTTGATAATAATCGATATGCTCCGGCAACACCTTCAGGTAATTCTCTAAAAAAGCTCAAACCTGTGTAAATATAATATCCTTTTCCGTAAGGTGCGACTAATAATGCTCCATTTTTAGGAGATTCGCCTTTGTCGTGTGATGATATAATAGGAGTGAAGGCAGCGTCGTATTGATCAGGATAATATAAACCTTGCTCTTGTGTCCAGCCTTCAAAATCTTTTGTAGTGATTTTATTTGGTGTATTTAAAATAGGATGATTTGGCGCCAGAAAAGTAACTTTTGCATTTTCTTCTGTAACACGATCATTTGATATTTTTAATGGGTAAGGCGCAATTTGATCTGTTACAGTTTTGCCGTAAGTATTGTATTGCACAATCATGTTTTTACCGCTTTTCACAAAATTAAAAAGTATATTTTGCTTATTTGCCAAAGCATTTACAGTATTATAAGCACGAACTCCTGTTATAACAACATTAAAAGAATCCAGCTTTTCGGGTGTGATTTCTTCAGGTTTTATGATCGTAACTTTATATCCCATTTGAGCTAAACTTTCCGGAACTTCGTCACCAGCGCCCATAATATAAGCAATGGCGTCTCCGTTTGTTTTTAAATCAATTCGAATACATTTAGATTCGGCAGGTTTTAAAACCATTTGTTTTGTAATGTGGCTGTAATCAATAATCGTCTGATCTTTATCAAAACGTTTATTGTCAACATTTGCAATACTTTTGGCTACAGCTTCTTCAGGATTTACGGGTGGTGTAACTTCAAAATAAAAAATTTGTTCGTTTCCTTTTTTCTCTAAACTAAAAGTAATTTCTTTTGGAGAAACATTCCAGCTTTTGGGTAAATCTAATTGCAGGTTTCCTTTTATGGCATCTTTTCCGGCACGTACTTTTACAGGAATCATTTTACTTTTTGTACTTCCAAAAATTAGAACTTTTTCTAAAATTGATGTTGTAACTTCAGGAACAATATCCAGAAAATTGTACATTTCGCCCTTTACTCCATCATTGTATTTGTAAACAACGGTTCGCTCAAACGGAATTTCAACTCCATTTATCTTGATATTAAACACCACTTTTAGTTGTCTGATAATATCAGGAATACCAATATTTTCCTGATTTGTAACCGTATACATTCCTACGCTTGCTTTTTCTTTTAACCAATATGGCTGCGTATATTCAAGAGTATTTGGCAATTGAATCTGGAAATTTATTTTTTGATCGTTATTATTTTTCAATGCAATATTCTGAACCGTATTTTTATTATCCGGTAATGATGTAATGCTGGTCAACTGCATTTCATTAGAACATCTGTTTATGGCTTCAAGGATTATTTTTATTGTACTTCCCGGCGTTGCTTCCTGTTCGCTTGCAACAGCTTCAAGATATAAACCTGAGCAAGATGCAATTATGTTTTTTATTGCGGTTGATTTTAATGTTTTCCAATGATCATCTTCTAAAGCTTCAATCATAGAATAGGCTTTTACTAAATCAGGAATACTTGCTGAAGGATTGCTAAAATCATATTTTGAAATAATAGTAGTGATTAAATCGCCAATAGGTTTTCCGTTTTTAACGCGGTTCCATGAAGTGTCAATTCCGTCAAATAAATTATCGCGATCTTTAGGATTATCTCCATTTATAAGTTCTAAATATTCTGTTTCCTGACCACGCGCGCCAGTACTTCCAAAACCTTGCGATTGATGACGGCTTCTGCTTAGAGCTGCAATTTCCTGATTTGATTTTCCAATTCCCGTGTAATAAACTCCTGTTTCTAACTTGGTGAATTTTGATTTATTAGCGGCATCAAATTTTTCCTGACTTCCGTAAAACCACCATGATGGATTAAAAAACAGACGTTTTACCTGCCACGGTTTTACATATTTTAATTGTTCAGGATATATTTTTGGATCATTTGTCAATTTAAAACTTTCTACGCTCAACATTGCCGATGATGTATGATGTCCGTGCGTTGTTCCCGGAGAACGATGATCGAATCGATTGATGATTACGTCCGGTTGAAATTTTCTAATTGTCCAGACTACATCAGCAAGAACTTTGTCTTTATTCCAAATTTCTAATGTTTCATCCGGATTTTTTGAATAACCGAAATCATTTGCGCGTGAAAAAAATTGTTCACCGCCATCAATTTTTCTGGCTTCAATTAATTCCTGAGTTCTTATAACGCCTAATAATTCACGCAATTGCGGACCTATTAAATTCTGGCCTCCATCACCGCGGGTTAGTGATAAATAACCGGTTCTGGCATTCATTTCGTTTGCCATGTAAGAGATTAAACGGGTATTTTCGTCATCAGGATGTGCTGCCAAATACAAAACCGAACCTAAAAAGTTTAGTTTTTTGATTTGATTGTAAATTTCGACAGATGTTGGTTTTTGTGGTTGTTGTGCAAATGAAATGGAAATTCCTGCTAAAAAAATAAGAAGAATTTGAATTTTAATTTTTCGCATAGCGTAGTTAAATGTTTGAAAGTGGCTCAAAAATACTAATAATATATTTGAAGAGTATTTAAATGAAATGTTAATGTTTGGTTATTGATTTCCTTTTTTAAGAAATTTTAATAAAAAAAGAGAGTATCAAAAAATTTTGATACTCTCTTTATATGGTGATAGATTATCTTCTTCCACCGTGTCCATGATGATCATCATGATCGTGTCTGTCATCTCTATCATGTCTATCACCTCTATCGTGGTTGTCATGATGTTTATCATAATGTTTGTATTCTTTATGATCGTAACGAGGCTCGTTATAACCGTAAACCGCTCTTGGTCTGTAAGGTCTTTGTGGCGCTCCGTGATATCCTTTATAATAAGTTACTCTGTGACGGTCAAAATAGGTGTAAGGAGTTCTGCCGTGGTAATCATTTAAAACTACTTTATAACCTCCATACAAATCATAGTTTCTATATTGTCTTGGTAAATAAGTTGTTCTAACCCATCTTCCTCCTCCAAAATAAATAAACTGAGAAGCTCTCACATCATAATAGGATTCAATATCCGGCAAGTAATAATACTCTGTTTCAGCATATCCTGAAGGTCCCCAGGCCGGAGGCGATCCTATGTTAACGTTAATTGAAACCTGGGCTTGTGTGGCACTTGCAACCAAAAGAAATAAACCTGCGATTGCTATTTTTATTGTTTTCATTTTGTTTAGTTTTAATGTTAAATGTTATTCCTGTTTAGGGATATTCATATACTGTGCCAAAAATAAAAACATAATGCATTTCGTCGGATAAAAAATACTTTTTAACGAGTAGTTTATAGCAGGTTATTTTGTAAATATTTGATTTTTAAAAAGTTCTGAATTGATTAAAAATTTAAAAAAAAATTATTTCCTTTCTCTATTTGTAATCTACGGCTCTTGGTTTAGCCAACTCAAAATTCTGCATTCCATCATAATCAGTAGTTTCAAAAGTATTCGTTTTCAATACATTATCTCCCTGATATGGAATTGTGGGATAGTATGACAGCGAAAGTTGAAATGAACTGAATACTAAATAGTCATTACTAATTAATAAACCTATCGTTAGTTTTGAGTAGGTTTTATTTCGCGCTATCGCATCATTTGGATTTCCTAATGAAGCAATTGTATAATTAAAAAATGGATTTATACGAAATCCCCATACCGCATACGGCGAATAGGTTTGTGTTTGAAGTGATAAAATCATTTTATCTGTTCCGTATATTGCGCTATTGAATCCCGCTAAACCATTTTGTTCATTGATATTCAATTGATCTCCAATAATATTTTCTCGATTTACACCAATAACTACTTTCGGATTAACAAATTGTCTCAATTTCCATCTTCCTATTTTGTAAAGCTTTGTAAAATAATTCGTTTCTATTGAAAATGCGGTTTGATAAGTCTTGGAATCCTGAATAAATGTTCCGGCTTCAAAATTCATACTTAAGAATCCTAATCGGTAATAATTTCCAAAAGAAAACTGACCGCCAACATACGGTCGCCAAAAGGTATTTTTGTACTGATATCCTAAAGTAATCCCGTAAATACGCCCAATGGGAACATCTTCGGTTTGTCCGTTCCTAAAAATAAAATTGTCCTTAATAAATTTACGTCGGTTCAAACCAATTCCGGCAAGAATTAATTTTTCATCAGAATAAAAATTAGTAGGATCATAAAGTGCTGAAGGTGATTCAGTAACATCTACATTCAAAAAACGTGCGGTTGCAACTAAATTGGTGATTCCGTTTTGATCTTCAAATACCTTACTTGCATGACCCGCCCAGAAATCCTGAAAATTATTTTTAAAGGGCTGATAAGCATAGGACAAATCAGGTGCCTGTAAAGTATCTCTTCTAAAATTTTGACCTACATAAACACCACCGGCCCATTTAGTTAAGGGAGAATAAAAGAGCCGTTCAATATTTATAGTTTTACTATAATTATTATCAAGGTCCATTTTATAATATAATGTCGTTCCTATATATGTATTTGTAATATTAGGAATAGTGTAAGTGACTTCATTAGAGTTACGTCCGTCATCAAATCTATTGGCAAATCGATATTCTAATTGTTGCCCGGAACCAAAGAAATCTTTCTCTTTTAATCCCACAGAAACCTGATTACTTGAAAGGGAAAATTTAGGAATTGTACTCCATGAATCTAAAACCCGAATGGTAACATCTATAGAATCTGAGGCTGCACCAACTAGTTTGTTTGTGATTCTAACGGATGTCACATATTTCTGAGAACGAATTAAACGCTCAGATTCCTGAACTTTATAAGTATCGTAAACTGAATTTCGTTTGAATAGTAATAAGTTTTTAATTGCTATTTTTTTGGTCTTCAAATGCAATCTGTTTCCGGTTCTTTCTCCCCAGTTTTTTGGCGTTTGGGTAGAATCTGAAATAGAATATCCAAAAGGATCAAGCGTAACAATATTTATATTCCGAATAATTTTTCCGCTAAAATCTGTAGTATCATTTTGTACCAGAATTTCTTTTTTTTGAGGTTTGCTTCCTCTAAATAATAGTTTGTGCAAAGTTTGGGTAAACTTATTTTTTTTAGAATAATTCTTAATTCTCGTATAAACTTCTATACTGTCTTTTTTCTCGTGACCATCTTTTTTAGATTTATCTTTTTGACCATACGTACTTTGTAAGCAAAAGCACAACAAAATGAAAAATATTATATTTTTGTTTATAGACATTATTTAAAGAAGCTGGCTTAAAGTTATTTTATAATATGAATATATGAAATTAACAGGACTATTTTGTAAAAAATAGAATTCTATTTAGTTTTCGACCTTAAGTTTTCGAATTCTCCAGGTAAATCTTCTCGGCATATGATTTCCCATTAAATAACCCCACGGTTCTAAAGATTCGATTCGGTCAAATATTATTTTTAAAATGGCCAAAAGAGGAATAGCTAAAAACATACCTGATATTCCTGCCGAAGCGCCGCCAACAATGATTCCAATAATTGAAACAAAGGCATTGATTTCGACCTTAGAATTTATGATTAAAGGAACAAGTAAGTTGTTGTCTATCAGTTGAACAATAACATTTACAATTAAAATTCCTAAAATAACTGACATTTCCGCAGAACCTGTCAAAGACGCTATAACGGTTATTATACCAGCAATTAAAATTCCGATGTATGGAATTAAATTCAAAATTCCTGTGATCAATCCTAACAATATAAAATATTTGATTCCGATAATCCAAAGTCCTAAACTTGTTAAAACTGATACGACTATCATTTCAAGAATAAGGCTGACAATGTAATTATTAATAGAAACTTTTATTTGTGATAAGATTCCTTTTAATGTAGCATGATCTTCCTTATCAACCAATTTGGCCAAAAACAGAATAAAGTGATCTTTATATAAAAGGAATAAAAAAGTATAAATTGGGATAATGGTACAATCTACAAGTAAATCTGTTATGGATAATATTGCAGATCCTATGGTTGCTTTTCCGTTTTGTACAGAATCTTTAGCAACGGTATCAATATATTTTTTTTGTTCGCCAATGCTTACATGAAAGCTATCTTTTACAAATTTATGAATATCAGTTATAAAAGTATTTGCATTCTTTTTTATTGTGTCAAAATCATTCGCAATATCACTAACCTGATAGGATATAAAGACTAAAATCCCTACAATAAAAGCTGCAAAAATTAAAATACAGCAAGCTGCTGCAAGATGTCGGGGAAATTTTAATCTGGTATTTAAAAAGGTGAAAATGGGTACTAATAATACCGCAAATAAAAACGCCATTAATACCGGCGTAATAATGTCTTTTCCAAGACAGAATATAAAAGCGAAAGAAATAAAGCTAACTAATATAAAGGCAAGTTTAGCATAAAACGGTAATTTTATGGTGCGGATCATTGTTTTGGGTGAATTAGTAAAAACTAGAAATTGGTAAAGCAAATATTATATTTTTATTAAAATATAACGTTTTAGCTTTCTCTTAATAGTTTATAAAATTCCCATTATGATTATAAGGTTTTTAGAAATCTGCTTTATCTATGTGATTTTTTTTGCCACGAATATCACGAATTAGCTCGAATTTTTTGCCACAGATTAAAAAGATAAAATGATTTTTGAAAAATCTGCTTTATCTGCATGAGACTTTTTTACCACAAATTACACAAATTAGCGCAAATTTTCTTTTGCTAAAGATTAAAATGATTAAAAATATTTTAGGAAATTTGCTTTATCTACTAAATCTGTGTGAAATTTTTTTCAACACGAATATCGCGAATTAGCTCGAATTTTTTGCCACAGGTTAAAATGATTTTTGGAAAAATCTGCTTTATCTGCTAAATCTGCGTGAAACTTTTTTCACTACAAATTACACAATTAGCGCAAATTTTCTTTTGCCAAAGATTGAATGATTAAAATGACTTTTAAAAAATCTGCTTTATCTGCTAAATCTGCGAGAAACTTTTTTCACCACAAATTACACAAATTAGCGTAAATTTTTCTTTTGCCACAGATTAAAATGATTAAAAAGATTTTAGGAATCAGCTTTATCTGCGTGAAACTTTTTTACCACAAATTACACAAATTTAGCGCAAATTTTCTTTTTCTAAAGATTGAATGATTAAAGTGACTTTTAAAAAATCTGCCTTATCTGCTAAATCTGCGTGAAACTTTTTACCCAAATTACACAAATTAGCGCAAATTTTCTTTTTTGAAAAATCTGATTTATCTGCTAAATCTGAGAGAAAAAGTTTGCCAAAGATTAGAATAACTTTAATCAAAAAACTCTTTTTCCTCATAATGTGGCTGCATAATCGAGATTCCTTTTTGAAGTAAAAGATTGTTTGGAAAAATTATTCTTTCGCCTTCTTTCGTTCTTAAATTAACGTGGAAAGCGCTAATGTCTTCGATTTCAGCTTCGATAGGGAAATCTTTATCGTGGATTTTAATGGTATCTCCAATTCTAAAAGGAAAAGAAAAAAATAAAATCATTCCAGAAGTAATATTGCTCAAAATAGACCATTGTGCAAACATCGCCACGCCAATAACCGTTGTAATGGAAGAAACTGTTATAAAAATATCCTTTGTATCAACTCCCCAAATTACAATTAAACTAATCGTTACCAATATATTCATTAAAATATGAATATACTTGATTACCAGATTGGTTCTGTGTTCCAGTAATTGACTTGTACGAGCAAAACGGCGAATTAATTTTGCAATAATTACCCTAAGCGTTATTAAAACCGCTATGATAATTATGGTGCTAAAGATTTCCTGGCTATATTCTTTAAAAGAAAACATAAATATTTTTTTTTACACTAAAGTACTCAAATATTCGTAAACTTTAGCTGTTGGCAAGCCCATAACATTAGTATAAGAACCGTCAACTTTTGCAACTGCCATAAAACCAAACCATTCCTGAATTCCGTATGCACCGGCTTTATCATAAGGTTTATAGTTTTTGATGTAATATAAAATCGCTTCATCAGATAAATCGTTGAAGGTAACTTTTGTCACATCATTAATCAGGGTAGAAGAGGAGTTCGTTTTAAAACAAACCGATGTAAATACTTCATGTGTAGTATTTGACATTGATTTGATCATTTCAAAAGCTTCGTCGGCATTTTTTGGTTTTCCTAAGGCCTTATTTTGGTGCCACACAATTGTGTCGCTTGTTACCAGAATTTCATTTTCTTTTAGTTCACCATCAAACGCGCTTGCTTTTAATTGAGCTAAAAAATCAGTTATTTCAACCGCTTTTAATTCTGGCGGATAAATTTCTTCAATGTCTTTTAATCTAATTTCGAAATCAAGATCTAAATCCTTGAAAAATTGTTGTCTGCGAGGCGATCCCGAAGCTAATATTAAGGTATATTTTTTTAATTTTTCTTTAAGCATTGTACTTAATATTTATGGTTATAACCAAAATTGATAAAATTCCGAAAAACAAAATCAGCTTTAAAATGGTACTTAAATGATGATAATCTTTTTGGCCTTTTGCACCAACCATTTTTACAATAAAGTATAAAAGCGGAGCTAAAACAAATGCAAATGCATAAAATGTTGCGATAAAAAGATTGTTGTCAAAAAAGTATTTATTGATATAAAGTAAACATACTATAAAGGACACAACAGCAAAAGCTACAGCAATTTTTGCCGCGCGGCTAATTCCTATTGCAATTGGCAATGTATTCATTCCTTGATTGTAATCGCCATTTACATCTTCTATATCTTTAACTATTTCACGTATAAAATTAATCATAAAAGCAAACAAAGCATAATCAGTCAATATTGAAAAGAAACTTGCCATTTGCGCCTGATTCTCTGAATTTGTTGCAGGAAATAAATCAAAAACCCCAATAATAAGAACACTTACTGAAAGTAATGCTGCAACAACAAAATTGCCTAAAATCATGATTTGCTTTAAGGTCGTAGCATAAAAATAAAGTAATGATGCAATCAAAATAAACAATGAAGCAAACATTGGTCTCATAATAATATTTGATAATAAAAAACCAAGCGCAACACCCGAAATATTAAGACCTATATAAATGTTGTAAGCGGCAGTTTCTGAGATTCCTTTGCCCACTACAACATCATTTGGTTTATTGATAGAATCTGTTGCAACATCATAAATATTATTAATCAAATAACCGGCAGCAGCCAATAAAACGGTACTTAAAACTAATATTGCGTATTGCCAGTCGGCTAAAGCCAAAGGTATATTCTGCTGTTTTAAAAATGCATAACGAAATAATACCTGCATAAAAGCAAGCATTAAAAGGTTTTTATATCGAATGAGTTTGAGGAATTTCATTTTTTTTGAGGTACTGAGTGGCTAAGTTACTAAGGTTCTGAGGTTTTTTTTAAAATAGGTTCAAAGTGGAAAAGGAGCAAAGGTTCTGAGTTTTTTGAAGGTTCAAAGGAACAAAGGTTCTGAGGCACTAAGGTTTTGTCTTTCGTAATCTTTGTCAAAGTTTAAAACATTGACAAAGATAGCGTTAAGTGAATAACTGAAAACTGTTACAAAAATAATTCACAATTCACAATTAATAATTAACAATTACCTAGTCCAGTTTCCCGCTAAAATGTTCCATCCATTTTCCTTGTACTTTCATTACTTGCTCGATGACGTCACGTGCAGCGCCTCTTCCGCCTTTTACGTGCGAAATATAACGGCAGATATTTTTGATTTCCGGGCTTGCATCTTGCGGACAAGTTGGTAATCCTACTAATTTCATTACATGATAATCAGGAATATCATCGCCCATATACAATACTTGTTCGGGATTAATGTTGTAAGTATCAGTATATTCCTTGAAAGTTGCTACTTTGTCCGGAGTTCCTAAATGGATATCTTTAACGCCAAGATTGCGTAAACGAATACGAACGCCTTCGTTGCTTCCGCCAGAAATAACACAAACATTATAGCCACTTTCAACCGCCGCTTTCATTGCATAACCATCACGAATATTCATTGTGCGAAGTATTTCTCCTTCATTGGTTACAAAAACCGAACTATCTGTAAGTACGCCATCAACATCAAAAACAAACGTTGTGATGTCATTCATTATTTCTTTATAACTTTTTGCCATTATTCTGTATAGATTGTGTTAGTATTTTATAGATATTCTTTTGATTTTCATTTAATAAATAATCTAAATGAGCCTCGATTGTAGTTAAATCATTTCGTTTTGCAGGACCAGTTTGCGCATCAATAGGATCGAGCGTATTTATTTTTTGGGCAGTTTCCTGTATCAAAGGTCTTAAAACTTCAAAAGGAACCTGATGTTCTGCGCAAATTTCCTGTCCAATTTGATATAAGTGATTGGTGAAATTATTAACAAAAACCGCCGCAACATGCAATGCCTTTCTTTGATCTGAATTAATGGCATAAACGGCATTTGAAACACTTTTAGCCAAAGCTTCCAAAACCTTAAAATCAAAAGTATTTTCAGCTTCCAAGCACATCGGAACAGTCGAAAAATCAATTTCTTTGCTTTTAGAAAATGTCTGAAGCGGATAAAAAACGCCTTTTCGATTTTTTATATCCAAAACATCAAGAGAGGCCGCACCCGAAGTATGAACTACGATTCGGTTTTGAAAAGGTAATTGCTTGGAAACCTCAGAAATAGCCTTGTCAGAAACTGCGATGATGTACAAATCAGCTTCTTTTAAGTCTTCAAAATTATCTGTAATTTTATCAAAATCGATTAAAGAAGCCAGATTTTCCTTTTTTCTCGAATATACCTGTACAATTTCAACAGCTTCGCTTTTAGCGAAAGCTTTTATCAAATGTTGTGCAACATTTCCGGAACCTAATAACGTTATTCGAATCATAGCGCAAAATTAGCATTAATTTTTTTAAAGAGAATTATGAAAATAAAGTTTGACCACAGATTAAACTGATCAAACTGATTTTCAATAAAATATTATTTTGTTAATGATATTCAAACGCTATTTTAAGCTAAATATTGATCCGACTTTGGTTTCAAATTATATGAAAGCATTATAAAATCTATAATCACCTAAATTAGTGACAAATATCAAATATATCTGCATATCAGTGATTGTAACTTTCTAAAATTAAGCACCTGTTTTTAAGAATTCGATTTAATTTTATATCCTTTTTTTAGTTTTTATTAACAAAGTTCAAATATTGGAACTCAACATTTTTAAGTACTTTTGTGCCACTTTTATACAATGTAATTCCTCAAAAATGGATAAAAAAATATTCTCTTTTTTGTTTTCTACACGATTAATGTCTGTTCTTTTTTTAACATTTGCAATCGCAATGGGTGTTGGTACTTTTATCGAAAGTAAATACAATACAGACACAGCCCGAATTTTAATTTATAATACCTGGTGGTTTGAAGCGATAATGGTCTTTTTTATGATCAATTTCTTCGGAAATATCAAACGTTATCAATTGCATAAAAAAGAAAAATGGGCAACTTTAATACTTCACATTGCTTTTATTTTTATTCTGTTGGGAGCATTTATAACGCGTTATATTAGTTATGAAGGAATGATGCCAATTCGTGAAGGCGCTGCCGAAAACCAAATTTTTTCAGATAAAACATTCCTAACTGTTTTTGCAGATGGAGAATACAAAGGCGAAATGAAACGCAGAGTTTTTGATAAAGCTTTATTGTTTTCTCCGGTAACCAACAACGATTTTACACTTTCAGGTAAATTTGACGAAACTCCTTTTGAAGTGAGTTACGTCAATTATATTATGGGAGCTAAAGAAACTATAAAACCAACTGTAAACGGTACTTTATACCTTAAACTGGTTGAAGCTGGAGCAGGCGGACGTGAAGAACATTTCCTGAAAGAAGGTGAAGTTCAAAACATTCATAATGTATTGTTTGCCCTGAATAAACAAACCGACGGCGCAATCAACATCAATACAAAAGGTGAAAAATATACGATTCAAACTCCTTTTGAAGGGGAATTTATGCGAATGGCAGATAAATTAAAAGGAACTGTAACTAAAGATAATGTTCAGCCTTTAATGATGCGTTCCTTATATAGTATTGGCGATATCAGAATTGTATTTCCTGATCCAGCCGTAAAAGGAATTGTTGA
>NZ_JAYSPC010000060.1:0-14160 GCF_043722275.1 Flavobacterium sp.
GTAAAAGGAATTGTTGATTATGAATCAAATAAGGATTTTAAAGCTAAATCTCATAGCGACGCTTTGATTGTAAAAATTAAAGCTGATGGTCAGGAAAAAGAAGTACGACTTTTAGGTTCTAAAGGAAGTGTAGGAGAACCTCAAACCGTAAAAATTGGTAAAGTCGAATACAGTTTATTCTACGGAAGTAAAGCGTATATCTTGCCTTTTAAAATTAGACTAAACGACTTTATTGCTACAAAATATCCTGGAACTGAGAAAAGTTATTCGGCTTTTGAAAGTAAAGTAACCGTTCAGGATTCATCCGAAACTTTTGATGCAAGAATTTTTATGAATAATGTATTAGATTATAAAGGGTACAGATTTTTTCAATCATCATTTGATCCGGACGAAAAAGGTACAGTATTGTCTGTAAACCACGATTTCTGGGGAACATCAATAACTTATTTAGGATATTTTATGTTGTTTTTTGGTTTAATGGCGATCATGTTTACAAAACATTCTCGTTTTGCAGATTTAAAACGCAAATTAGAAGACGTGAAAAAGAAGAAAGAAAAATTAATTACCATTTTGGTATTAATGATCAGTTTAAGTGGTTTTGCACAAGCGCCGCATGTTCACACACCAGGACAAGAGCACAATCATACAACAGATCCTAATGATCATGCAAATCACGTAACAGCTCCGCCAAGCCAAAAGCAATTAGATTCCTTATTGACGATCTATAAAGCACCGGAAGCGCACGCAGCAAAATTCGGACGTTTGATTATTCAGGATGCCGGCGGTAGAATGAAACCAATTAATACTTTCTCTTCTGAATTATTGCGAAAAGTAAGCCACGATGATACGTATAACGGAATGAATTCTGATCAGGTATTTTTGTCAATGACACAATATGCTCAGGTTTGGATCCAGATTCCGCTTATCTATATCAAACCGGAAAACGATAGTATTCGTAGAATTATCGGAATTGAAAAAGAAGCTAAATATGCTCCTTTTGTAAAATTCTTTGATGAAAACGGAAACTATAAACTTTCTCCTTATTTAGATGCAGCATATAAAGCAGCAAATCCAAATAATTTTGAGAAAGGTTTCATCGAAACAGATAAAAAAGTAAACTTAATGGAATCTGCTTTAAGCGGAAGTATCCTGAAAATTTTTCCTATTCCAAACGATCCCAATAACAAGTGGATTTCTTATTTAGAAATTCAAAACGCAGGATTAAAAGGAATGGATTCTACGTATGTAAAGCAAATTCTACCAATGTATTTTAGTGCTTTAAACAACGGAGCAATTTCAAAAGATTTTACAAACGCAGATCATTTGGTAGAAAGCATCAATGGTTTTCAAAAGAAATTTGGAAGTGCAGTTCGTCCAAGCGACAAAAAAATCGATCTTGAAATAGCGTATAATACATACAATATTTTACCTAAAATGTTCTATTGGTATTCGCTTGCCGGAATCTTCATGCTGATTTTTACACTTTTTAGTATCTTTTTTGATAAAAAATGGTTGCGAATCACAGTAAATGGTTTTCATATTCTAATAGGAACCATATTTGCATTTCATACTGTAGCTTTAATTGCACGTTGGTACATTTCAGGTCACGCACCTTGGAGTAACGCTTATGAAGCGATTGTATATGTGGCATGGGCAACAATGTTCTTTGGATTGGCATTTGATCGCAAATCAAAACTTACTGTAGCATCAGCAGCATTTGTAACGGCAATGATTTTCATGGCAGCAAACGCCAACTGGATTGATCCAGAAATTGCAAACTTACAGCCGGTTCTTAACTCATATTGGTTAATGATTCACGTGGCAGTAATTGTAGCAAGTTACGGACCATTTGCATTGGGAATGATCTTAGGTTTTGTAGCGTTGATATTGATCTTTTTCACCAACGAAAAGAACAAAGCCAAAATGGATTTAAACATAAAAGAAATCACGTATATCAACGAAATGTCATTGACTATTGGTTTGATTATGTTAACAATAGGTAACTTTTTAGGCGGACAATGGGCAAACGAAAGCTGGGGACGTTACTGGGGATGGGATCCAAAAGAAACCTGGGCTTTAATCTCTATTATGGTTTATGCATTTGTAATTCACGCACGTTTTGTACCATCATTAAGGGGAAAATGGTTCTTTAATTTAATGAGTATGTACGCCTTTGTATCTATTTTATTCACCTATTACGGAGTAAACTTCCACTTAGTTGGTCTGCATTCATACGCAAGCGGTGAGGCACATTCATTAAGCTGGATCTGGTATTCATTAGGAACAATTTCACTAATTGGAGCCATAACATATCCTAAATACCGTAAACATTACAAAAGCAAGAAAAAATAATACGACAAATAGTTTTTATTAATTCATAAAAAAAGGTTCAACTTTACGGTTGGACCTTTTTTGTACTGTTTTGTCATTTCGACGAAGGAGAAATCACACTAGAAATTCCGTACAGAATTTCGTCAATCTTTGTCGTGTTACGCGTGTAATTTTTCCTTCGTCGAAATGACATAAAATGCGAATTATTGTCACTTAGACCGAAGTCGAAGAGTCGGAGGGAGCTATTTCCTGCTCCCGAAGTCTCGGGACGTTTCAATCTTTTGCTTTTTAAAGAAAAAAGCAAAAGGATTTTCTCCAGAAACTTCGGGGCTATCAGGGCTATGAAATTCGTTTTCAGAAGAGATTTTATTTTTAAAGAAAAACAAAAAACAATAATTATGAAAAAACTTAGAATCTTAGTTACTTAGAAACTTAGCAACTCAATTAAAAAAACTTCTTTCTAAACCAAAAAGCAACATTAACTAAAGCAATCAAAGCCGGAACTTCGACCAATGGACCAATTACTCCAGTAAAAGCCTGACCACTATTGATTCCAAAAACACCGATTGCAACAGCAATTGCCAATTCAAAATTATTTCCCGTCGCTGTAAAAGCAATGGCAGTACTTTTAGAATAATCTGCACCAAAATACTTTCCTGTAAAAAAACTAATAATAAACATAGCCGTAAAATAGAGCACTAAAGGAATAGCAATTCTAATAACGTCCAAAGGAATTTGAACAATCAATTTACCTTTTAAACTAAACATGATGACAATAGTAAAAAGTAAAGCAATTAAAGTAACAGGTGATATAAATGGAATATATTTAGTTTGAAACCATTCTTTTCCTTTGAGTTTTATTAACCCATACCTACTTATGATTCCAAGTGCAAACGGAATTCCCAAATAAATACCAACACTTTTTGCAATCTGAATTATGCTGATATTGACATTAAAACCTTTATATCCAAAATAAGGAGGTAAAACAGTTATGAAAATATAAGCGTAAACACTATAAAGTAACACCTGAAAAATGCTGTTTAAGGCAATTAATCCGGCGGCATATTCACGATTTCCATCTGCTAAATCATTCCAGACAACAACCATAGCAATGCAACGCGCTAATCCAATTAAGATTAATCCAATCATATATTCAGGATAATCTTTTAGGAATAATAGTGCCAAAGCAAACATCAAAAAAGGTCCAACAATCCAGTTTAAAAATAATGAGGCACCTAATACTTTCGTATTTTTAAAAACTTCGCCCATTTTTTCATAATTCACTTTCGCGAGCGGAGGATACATCATTAAAATTAAGCCAATAGCCAACGGAATATTTGTTGTTCCGTTTGAAAATGAATTGATAAAATTTCCGCTTGACGGTAAAAAATATCCTAAAGAGACGCCAATAATCATCGCTATAAAAATCCAGAGCGTTAGAAAACGATCCAGAAAGCCTAATTTTTTTCTTCCTGCAGCAGGATGACAATGATTTAAAACCATATTATTTTTTTATTTGTGAGAATACGTAAAACATTTCAATTGCAATTTGAAGATTTCGTTCCTGATATTTTTCAGTTTGTAGTGGAGTATTATCAAAAATTTTTGGATCATCAAAGTTTACAGGAATACGTTTTTCAGCTCCGGCAATAAAAGGACAATCGCCATCAGCTTGAGAACACGTCATAATTGCTGCGAAACCATTTACCGGATTAAAATCATCATCATAAGTTTTAGAAAAACCAATTACAGGAGCTTTATTTTTAGAAAATTTTATCGTGTAAACAGGATTATTTCCTTCTGATAATTTCTTTATTTTGAATCCGGATTTTTCTAATGTTTCAATAACTTTAAAAAATAATGCTGTAGCTTCTGTTCCTCCGGAATAACAAAACACATTTTTTATTCCGTAATAGTGTGCCGCAGTTTGCGCCCAAACTTGTGAGAAATGGCTTCTTCTGGAATTATGTGTGCAAATTAAGTTCAATCTGATCTCTTTCTGATTATCAAATTTTAACTGAATAAAATCAATAAGAGACTGTAGTGTATTTTTACGTTCTTTAGAAATCCCTGTAAAATCAAAAGACTGGACTAAAGATTGAATTTTTGGCAATAAAACATTTTGATTCAGCATATTATAAGTTTTAAAGTTTAACAGCAACTTCCGCCTGGAGTGCAAGAATTTGCTTCATTCACATTCAGTTGCGTCAATTTAAGCTTTGTTTTTTCAGACGGAATTCCGCATTGATCCATCGCCAGACAAGCAGTAGTTTTATTTAATAATAGAAAATCTTTACCGTTAAAATCTAAATCATATTTACCAATTGTAGTATTTTGATATTCAACTTCGATTTCTAAATCTTCTATTCCCAAAACTTTTTCTGAAAGTTCAATTATATTAACCAGTTTTTGAGGTTTTAATCGATGTTCATAATCGTTTGCATCCCAAAGCTGAAAATTCACAACAGTTTCTTTTCGAACAACTCCGCCACAGTCTATAAAGTTTTTAGTAATCAAACCAACTTCGGTAACATGAAAATATTCCGGAACAAATTTTCCATCCGGTAGTTGAAAATTTACTGATTCAACAGTAGCAAGTATTTTTTTAATTTCTGATAGTTTCATAATAATTTGATTTAATAATTAACAACATTCGTTTTTTCTTTTTTCTAAATGAAGGTCAATTCCGTTGAAAAAAACTTTTATTTTTTCAAAACCGGTTTCGTTTATACAATAGCAAATTGCATTTCCTTCAATGTTTCCTTTTATCAAGCCAGCATTTTTAAGTTCTTTTAAGTGTTGAGAAACCGTTGGTTGCGAAAGTGGCAATTCATTGACTATATCGCCACAAATACAAGTATTTACTTTAATTAAGTATTCAATAATTGCAATTCGTGCCGGATGACCTAAAGCTTTGGTCAAAATTGCCATCTCGTTTTGTTTGTCAGTAAAGTGATCTGATTTTGTAGCGCCCATCGTTATATTTTTATATTGCAATATTACGATATAATTATTTATAAAAAAAGAAAACAACTCAATATTTTCTTTTTTTAGGTTTTCGTAATAAAATTATAAGATTAAAATTTTTCCTTCAACATATATATAATAAACAGTAAAGTCATTAAAAAGATCAAAAATATAATGTGGCTTAGGATAGACAAAAAGAAAGTTTTTGTTTTAGAAAGCTTATTAAAGAACTGAAGATTTGTCCAATAAATTAAAATAATATCCAGCATATAAAGCACGTTCATAAATGTCCTTATTTGAGGTGTTCCGTTAAAGTAAATCATTAGCGGAAAGGTCAATAGATGCGCAAAAAGTCTCTGTGAAGCCTTAAAAGTATTCAGAACAAAAAATTCAACAAAGTTATAGCCTTGTTTTCTAAAACAAATAAAAGTTCCAACAGTATATATAGGAATCGTCGCAATAGTAATCCATGAAAAATGAGTTGCGATCCATTCATTGAATTTATGATAATCCATATCTGAACTAACATTTTCCGGAAACAAATCAATATTAAAATAATGGTACAAAACACCATACAAAGTTGCCAGAAGTACAACTAAGGAAAGTGGCTTAAAATGTTTTACACGTTTTCCTTCAATAAATTCCCTAACAGAATGTCCCGGTCTTGTAAATAATTGTTTAAAGGAATACAAAACGCCCTGATCAAAATGAAATAATCCGTGTTGGATATCGTGCCACAAAAAATGCCCATTTATTTTATGTGTTTCCGCAGGCTGACCACAATTATTACAATAATGCCCTTTGTAAATTTGATGACAATTTTTACACGTTATTTCCATTTGTGGTGTTTATTCAATTGTTAATTAACCCGTTGGGTACAATTATGTTAAAAATACAAACTGTATAAATTAGAACGCGGATAAAACAGATTTGCTTTGCAAAAACGCAGATTTCCGCAGATTTTTATATAGAATTTAAAAAAAGATCCGTGTAAATCCGTGTCTTCGTGATAACGAATCCGTCAAATCCGCGTCGAAATATATGTTTTTTTAATTACACCCAACGGGTTTGTTAATTATTCTTTTTTAAATCCATCAGGGTACATAACGGCCAACAACACTATGATGAGTAAAAAATTATATTCCATACCGTTTCTGCCACCGCCAACAACAAACCAGCCTTCCTGAAAATGAACTAATATAATCCCCATAATCAATACAAAAATGGTTACGAATCCTGCCAGTTTAATATATTTATTTAAAATTAAAAGTACGGCAGCAACAACATGAGATAATTTAATTGACCACGCAATAAAAACACCAAAAGGAGCAAAACCAATCTGATTCAAATATAAATTCCCAAAATCGTTAACCCCGTTATCAAACATTCCAAAAACAGAATGAGTGAGGAGAATAAAAGCAACAGCAAGTCTTAAAAGTAAAGTTCCGTTCATGGTTTAAATTGGTTTTGGTTTTGATAGTTATCAGAATTAAAAATAATAAAAAAACGCATATTAAAATAAATTAATATGCGTTTTAAGTTTTATCTTAAGTTTTGTTTTTAAACTTTTCCTAAAGTATATAATTGTTCCATTGTAGGCGTTAAACTTCCTCCGGCAGGTTCTAAAGTAATTCCAAAAGCTTCAGCTGAATCTGTTTGACTAACGGCGAATATCTTTTGATTATTTCCTTCAAAATCGCTCAATAAACCAATACTGGTTGGTGTAAGAACCGGACTTAATTTCAATGCCCAAACCTGATACACCATTCCTTTAGGCGGTTTTGGTAAACCGGCGGCATCAATATAAGTTGTTTTTGTTTCCTTGTTCCAATACACTTTTGCAAATGAAGTAGGAGAAACAGCCTGACCGCCAAGCGTTACGCCAGTATTTTTTATATCCCTGACTATTGTTAAGTTTTTCTCAGTCTGTTTATTTTGCAAATCTAAATAAGCAAAGTCTCTCTGAATTTTATTTTTTTCAGTTCCAACAGTTGCAATCGCATCCTTTGTTTTAGTAAGTTCTAAAGTTTGATAACCCAAACCTAATAACAATAACACCGCCGCGGCCCAGCCCACATATTGAGACCAGGTTGACGCTGGTTTCAATTCGACTACTTTACCGTGTTTAAGTTCTAAACGAGCTTTTATCTTCTCGAAATTGGCTACCGAATGAAAAGGAGAAAAACTGGATGACAAAGCCACAATAGCTCTTTCAATCGAAATAATTTCTTCATCCATTTCGGGATTCTTCTTCGCCATTTCGGCTATTTCCAGATTTTCAGTTTCGGTTAATAAACCATAAACGTATAATTCCAGAATTCCTGATTCAATATATTCTTGTGCTTCCATTATACTTTTAGATAATTTCGTAAATCGTTAATACAGTTTCTGTTTTGCGTTTTGATAGTTCCCAATGGTATTGCCAATTCCTCTGAAGCTTCTTGTTGGGTATATCCTTTAAAAAATAATAAATCTATAATCTCAATACATTTTGGTTTCAGTTTTTTGACGAATTCCTGAATACCAATAGTATCAATTCTATTAACGAGTTTATTACTGTCGTCTAACAGATTTACGAAATTATCTGAAGAAAGGTTTTTTTGACTGTTATTAAAATTTTTAGATCTTAACTTATCAATTGACGTGTTCCTAGCAATATTAAGGATCCACGTATAAAATCTGCCTTTACCTTCGTTATAAGAATCGATATTTTTCCAGATTTTGACAAAAACTTCCTGCAAAACATCTTCCGCTTCTTCGCGATTTTTTATAAGAACGTTGATAACCGAAAATAAACTTTTCGAGTACATATCATATAAATGGGTAAAAGCTCTTTCGTCTTTCTTGTAAATTAAAACTAACAATTCATCTTGACTCATAGATTTGGATTTTAAGCTTAAACAAAAATTTAGTATACTTTTTTATACTTAGAGATAAAGATAATTTATTTTTTTGTGAAAAGCGTAAATTTTTTAACAGGCTAAAACTTAGTAAAATCAAGCATTAAGAAAAAATATTGCTTTTTTTTCGTTTTTTTAAAACCAAAAGCAATCCAATTACGTAAATGCTATTATAACATCAAACGATAATGCCGAAAAATAGCAGGACAATTAGAAACGATTGAAAATTCTGATATTTTAGTTAAGCAACAAAAATTGAACAATAAGATACTTTAACATTTATATAAAAATATACTGTAAAGTAAATCTCAATAAATAAAACCAAAACATCATGCATAACGTATATAATTTCAAAATACTAATTATAGGCTTAACCGCAATTTTGGCATTAGTGAATTTTACCGAAAGTGATTTTCGCAAACACATTTTGCAAAATTGTAATTCAGTTATAATGTAGTGTCACAAAGTAGTATTGAAAAAACGAGAATATAATATGAAGAAGCTGAGAATATTTGTTTTATTAATTTTTGTAATTCTGTTCATTATCATTTTGAAATAAAATTTAAAAACACAAAAATTCGATTCAAATTTATTGACTAGTTGATGTCTTCGGACTTCCAACCGAAAATTAAATAAGATTTAAAATACCAGATTGATCTCAAACATAAAGAATTAGTAAATTTTTATACTATAAACGCCAGTAAACAATATATAAAATTAAAGGTATTATAATTCAAAGTATAATTTTCACTATAACCGGAGCATCAACTATAATTTAAAAAAATATAAAAAAGTAAACGAAACAATTAATTCATGGTTTGATTTGTTTGTATGGGGGGAAGCCTAACGTCTGATTAACGTTAGGCTTCATTTTTTTATTTAACTTATGTTTAATAAAAATAAAGCAGACAAAGTAATTAACGAAAACAGATTTTAACTAATTTTATAAAAAATTAAACAATGAAAAAAATAGTATTTTTAGCTTGCAGCGTAGTCTTATTATTAAGTTCACAAGCTGAGGCTCAAACAAGTAAAAATAAATTATCTAAAACAGATAAAGTCATGGCAAAAGAAAACATTTACCAATTTAAAGTACAGGATTTATCAGGAAATACATTTGACTTCGCCACTTTAAAAGGTAAAAAAGTAATGATTGTAAACACCGCTTCAAAATGCGGACTAACACCTCAATACAAAGATCTTGAAGCAACTTACAAAGAGTATAAAGACAAAGGTTTTGTAATTGTAGGCTTCCCAGCGAATAATTTTGCATCTCAGGAACCGGGAACAAACAAGGAAATCGAAACGTTTTGCCAACTAAATTACGGTGTAACTTTCCCAATGATGGACAAAGTTTCTGTAAAAGGGGATGATATGTGCGATGTGTACAAATTTCTGACTCAAAAATCTAAAAACGGTTTACAAGATTCTGAAGTAGAATGGAACTTTCAAAAATACCTAATCGACGAAAAAGGCGAATTAGTAAAAGTAATCAAACCAAGAACATTGGTAACAGAACCTGAAGTTGTTAACTGGATAAAAAGTTAATAAAAACTTTCAAAAAATAAAAATCCCCAAATTTGAATATCAAGTTTGGGGATTTTTTTTGAAGCTATTTCCTGCTGTCCGCTTTATCTTTTATTTTTTAAAGAAAAAAATAAAAGGATATAGCTTCCATCAGGGCTATGACTTTAGGTTTCATAATAATTTTACGGAATCAAATTATCCATTCCATAATCTTATCATTTCGACCGAATGGAGAAATCACACAAAAAACCCGTTACAAGTTGTCAATCTTTGCCGATTTTGATTATGTATGATGGATTAAAATCCATCTATACAATATGTTTCGTTTCTCTGAAACTTTTTAAGAAATTCCGAAAAATGATTTATCATGTTTCAACGGATTTAATCCTGTAAAACATAAAGTAATCCCAATATTTGTCATTTCGACCGAAGGGAGAAATCACACTAGAACTCGATTGCTAAAGTTGTGAATCTTTGTCGAATATTTAGGATGTTATTTCGACCGAAGGGTGAAATAACATAAAAACTAAACCTTTATGATCTCAAAAAATCCTTTTGTAGCGATCTTTGCGTAAACCTTCGTGAACTTTGCGGTAAATTAGCTCAGTTAATTATTTCAATATCAATTGCATGAAAACCAAATCAAGCCAATGATCAAATTTGTAACCCACTTCACGAATTGTTCCCGTTGCAACAAATCCAAATTTTTCGTGAAATGCAATACTTCCTGCATTATCAGCGTCAATTGCGCCAATCATTACATGTAAACCTTGTCCTTTTGCTAACCGAATAAGTTCAAGCAATAGTTTAGAACCAATGCCTTTTCCTATCACATTATCAACTACATAAACCGAATGTTCTACCGTATATTGATAACCAATTTTCTCACGGAATTGTCCATAACTCCCAAAACCAACAACTTCATTATCCAACTCAGCAACAATAATAGGAAGATTTTTAGCTTGCTTATCTTCAAACCATTTTGTTTGCACTTCAATAGTCTGAACGTCATAATTATAATTAGCAGTTGTATGTATAATAGAATGATTTACAATTTCTAGAATTTTATCTAAATCGTTTATTGTAGCTGGTCTAAGTATTGGGTTCATAATAGTTATAATTGGAATTTGGAATTTAATTTTGGAATTTAATATTTAGTGCCTAATTCGGCTAATAAGGCGTCAACATCTTTTGTGCTCCAGGTCATTTCGGTACAAATAACCTTAGCATCTTTGGCATATTTTATGGCTGATTTTTTATCCTTTATTTTATTGTAAAGTCGTGCCAAGAGAAGATTTCCATCATAAGAATCATTTAATTCCAGCGAATGTTTTATCCATGAAATCGATTTTTTCAGGCTTTCTTCGTCAGTAATATGTTTCAAATATGTCTGTCCGATATCTTTTAGAAAACTGGCATCGTTCCAAACTAATTTCTGAGTATCCTCAAGGGTAACTTTTTTATAATATTGCCATTTTTCAGTTCTTTCTGCCAAAGTTAAATCAAATTTAAAAACAAGAGAATCTGTTTTCTGCAATTTAATAGATTTCGCAATTTCCCTATGTTTATAATAATTAATCGTATCTAAATTATCGACATCGGGTCGGAGTAATTCCGTCACAATACTTTCAACTTTTCGATCAACCCGATTTTGAGAAGCCACAGCCGCAAAATCTTTCTGATGATTTAAAACATATTGAAATTCTCTTGACTTAATATCGGTTACGCCATTTGCAATAATGCGCCAATTTGTTTCGCTAACTAATTGCGAATCAGATTGTGTATTAAGATAAATATGTGTTGGAATCGATAAATCGGTTCTGTCTTTTCCTTTTTTTAAAGTATTCAAATAATTAAAAAACTTATTTGAATTGCTGGGATCTGCCAGAAATTCCTTTTCTAAATAAGGCAATTGCAATTTCGGATTCAGCGCATAATTTGCTTCATTTAAAAAATCGGCTTTTTTTGATTCTCCTTTTAAAGCATACAAAAGCGTTTCCGTATTTGGGTCTAAAAATAAAAAAGCAGGCAGTGATTTTGTATTGTATTTATTCTTAATTGCAATTCCTTCTTCTTTTTCGATATTTTTCCAGATGCAAACATAGTTTTTATTCAAAAATTCCATTACTGCGGGATCACTAAAAACTTCCTTTTTCATTTGATTGCAATGCGGACACCAATCGGCGTAAAGCATTACAAAAAGTGGTTTCCCTTGTGTTTTTGCATTTTCTAAACCCGTTTTATACGGAACATCATCCGGAACAAACTGATTTTGAGAATGTAAGATTTGGAATGAAACGAAAAGGAAAAATATAGTAAAGAAACGCATGGAGAGTTTATTTTATTAAAAAATCTGTTTTACAAATATATCCCCTTTTTCTAAATTCAACCCTTAATATCTTCCTATTTATAAGTTAAATCCAGTGCGAAGTTTGTAACTTTGTGATATCAAAAAAAGAAATCTTGTACTTTTTAGATTTTCTTTAAAAAAGTAATACGCCATCATAATGATTTACCCCAAAATAGCGCTTGCACAAAGCATTATCGAAATTTGTTTAGCAAAAGGAATCACCAATATTATAATTTCTCCCGGATCAAGAAACGCACCTTTGACAATTGGGTTTGCACAAAATCCTAATTTTAAATGTTACAGCATCGCAGATGAACGCTGTGCTGCCTTTTTTGCATTAGGAATTGCACAACAAACCAAATCACCAACTGCGATTGTTTGTACCTCAGGATCAGCATTATTAAACTATTATCCAGCTGTTGCCGAAGCATTTTACAGTCAGATTCCGTTGATTGTGATTTCAGCAGATCGTCCGCAAAGTAAAATTGATATTGGCGACGGACAAACCATTCGTCAGGAAAATGTTTTTCAAAATCATTCCGTTTTTAATGCCAATTTAAACGAAGATGCTTCTGTAGAAAATGATTTAAAAATTAATAAAGCTATTGAAACTGCGATTATTCAAAAAGGACCGGTTCATATCAACGCCCCATTCGAAGAACCATTGTATGAAACAGTTGATACGCTTTCGGTACAATCAAAAATCACACATTCGGAAGAAATAATCGGAACAAAAATTATTGAAAATTTAGAAGATGTTCTTTCCATATGGAATTCGGCTAAAAGTAAATTAATCCTTGTTGGAGTAAACGAATCCAATTCAATCGATCAGGAAATCGTAGATAATTTTGCTAATGATGCGTCAATTGTAGTATTAACAGAAACAACTTCAAATTTGCATCATCCAAGCTTTATTAATAGTATTGACACGCTAATAACGCCTTTTGACGATACAGATTTTAACGCTTTTCAGCCAGAAATTCTGATCACTTTTGGAGGAATGATTGTTTCTAAACGAATCAAGGCTTTTTTACGAAAATACAAACCAAAAAACCATTGGCATATTGATACATTACGCGCTTATGATACATTTGGAGCTTTAACTCAGCATTTTGTGATGACGCCAAATGATTTTTTCAAAGCATTATTGCCTCAATCAGTAAATGTAGAAAGTGATTATTTTTCTAAAATCGATACGATTTACGATTTAAGGAAAATAAGAAGACAGGAATATTTAGATAAAATCTCGTTTTCGGACTTTAAGGTATTCGAAAAAGTAATTGAAACTTTGCCAATTGATAGTCAACTGCAAATAAGCAATAGTTCTGCGATACGATACGCACAATTAATTGATCTTGATCCTTCGATTGAAGTATTTTGTAATCGCGGAACAAGCGGAATCGACGGAAGTACATCAACCGCGATTGGAGCTGCGGTAGGAAGCGGAAAAAAAACTGTTTTTATTACAGGTGATATTGGTTTTTTATACGACAGTAACGCATTATGGAACTCTTATATTCCAAAAAACTTTAAGATTATTTTAATTAATAATGGAGGAGGAGGAATCTTCAGAATTTTACCCGGACACGAGGAAAAACCTGTGTTTAATACCTATTTTGAAACTTCGCACCAATTAACGGCAGAGCATTTAGCCAAAATGTATAAAATGAATTATTACACGGCAAAAGATGTAGAATCGTTAGAGAAAAACATTAAGTCACTTTATAATGATGATAATGCTGCGGCGATATTAGAAGTTTTTACACCAACATTTGAGAATGATGTGGTTTTGAAAAACTACTTTAAACAACTAATTTAATTTTGTAAATAAATTAACACAAAATAATATTTTATGTAAGATATATCTTTAAATTTGACTATTCAAAATGTAGTCTAATTTAAAAATTTATTATGAGCGCTAGAGAAGAATTAATTAAAAAGTATGCTGGAGATTTAAAAGAAAAATGCGGAGTAACTCCAAATATGGATTTGCTTACAAAAGTAACTATTGGTTGCGGACCAAGTATTTATAATGCTGATGCATCAACAGTTGCAGCAACTCAACATTCAGAAATTGATACAGTT
>NZ_JAYSPC010000061.1:0-1789 GCF_043722275.1 Flavobacterium sp.
TTCCGCCCTTCACCGGGGAAAATTACGGTATTACATACACCAGGTGGACACGGTATTCGTGTAGATTCTCATATTTACGCAGGTTACACCATTCCTCCAAACTATGATAGTATGGTGGCGAAATTAATTACTGTTGCACAAACACGTGAAGAAGCAATTGCTAAAATGCACCGTGCTTTGAGTGAGTATGTAATTGAAGGTGTTAAAACGACTATTCCTTTTCACCTGAAATTAATGAAAGACGAAAATTTTATCAAGGGAAATTATACCACAAAATTTTTGGAAGATTTTGATCTGACGGAATAAAAAAACATTTTTAAATAAAAAGCCCTGAAGTATTATAACTGCAGGGCTTTTTTATTCAAATAATACCGAATCGGTATCTGTAACAGTCCTCCCGCATGTGCGGGATTGCACTATAACAGTTATACCAATACTTAATAAGTATTAGTCCAATATGGAGCTAAAAAAATATAGTCATATCTGCATATGTTTTTAACTTGTTGATTTGTAAGTATGGTAACTTGGTTTGTAATAAACTCACTCACATTATCAAGTGTTTGATGCAGCTTACCAGAAAAGGCTCTTTTCATTTTTTGCCATATTTTTTCAGCAGGATTTAATTCTGGGGAATACGGAGGAATAAAAAGCAAAGCAATGTTTTCAGGAATAATTAAATTTTGCCCTTTATGAAAAGCACCGTTATCAAGCATTATAATTTTAAATTCATCAATAGATTGTTTAGAGAACTCATTTAAATATACCTGAAAAGTATCTGTATTGCAATGAGGCATTTCTAATTCAAAATGATTTCCAGTAATAGGAGAGAATGCTCCAAACAAGTATAGGGATTTGAATACCTGCTGAAATAAGCAAACAGGTTTAACACCTTTTGCCGTCAAACCCTTGCCGTTTCTTGTAAACAAACCAAATCGACTTTCATCCTGACAATAGAAATCTATTTTTTTGTAGCCTTGGGCTTTTTCAAGGACAATATTTTGGCAGAGCTGCTGGAAGTTTTTTTAAAAGTTTCTACCGCTTGAACATCCTTTTTTATGTGGCTTTTCCTTGCTACTTTTATTTTAGCCTTATACTTTCTTACCACAAATCCATGAAAGGTTTTATAGTTTAAATCTGTTTTAAAATTCTTATTAAACCAGTCCAACAACTCAATAAAACCCGCCATTCCATTTTGCGGATTGTTTAATTGCTCTTTCAATGCTAGTTCTTGCTCATGCGTTATTTTGCTTGGTTTGTAACCAATATTTGAATGCGACATTAGTAATTTTATCCCTCCGGCAATGTATAGTTTTCGCCATGTTTGAACGCTATTGTGGTTAACCCCTATTTCTTCTGCAACTAAACGTTTGGATATTCCATTGGCTTCATTCTTTTTAAAAACTAGCAATGCATGAATGCGCTTAGCTATCATTAGAGGACTATTTTTCATTATTTTTTTAAGTTCGCTTTCGCTCTGCTTTATTTTAAAGGTTTTGGGTGCCGACATGTCTTTTTTATTACAAATATATCCTATTATATTTTAGTCCAATAATTATAAAAAAATAGTTACTAACATTATTGGACGAATTTATAACAAGTAACGGTATAACACAGAAACAAAGAAGGAATATTACATCATAGAATTTAAAGAAAAAAATGAGCTTCCTAATGGCCATGATTCGTCAGAATACGAGTCAAAAGGTTTTATGGAGAGTAAATTGATTCAAGATTTTCCGCTTCGTGGCAGGCAAGTTTATCTTAGAACCTGAGTTCGATTAATATTATCTAA
>NZ_JAYSPC010000062.1:0-64024 GCF_043722275.1 Flavobacterium sp.
GTTCTACGCTGATTTATCTTGATTTTGATTTTATTCGCGCAAAGACGCAAAGTCGCTAAGTTTCATTGAATCCTTCTATATAGGTCTTTCTTATGAAAATTACTACCTGGCCACGATAGTCCCTAAGCTTCGGGAGAAAATCCTTTTGCTTTTTTCTTTAAAAAGCAAAAGATTGGAGTGCATAGCGGGAAAGAGCTCCTTTAATCAAATTACTAATCTCAAATTTTAGAGTCTAAAAGCTTTGACCTTACTCACCCGGACAAAAGCTGCTTTTATATATGTGTAGTAAAAATAAACCCGACAAGTCTGAAAACGTCTCGGGTCAATTATATCATTAGAAAACTATTCGAAACGAATGGCCTTAACCGGTGAGATCTTCGTTATTATATAGGAAGGAATTAGCAGGACAATAAAACACACTGTAACCGTAAGTAAATTTAGCAAGGCGATGTAACCCCAATTTAAATAAACCGGCGCCTGATTGACATAGTAATTTTCAGGATTTAAATGAACGACTCCAAATTGCTGCTGAATTAACAATATTGCAATACCAATTAAATTACCCCAAAACAATCCTCGTATGATAAGGTAGAATGCGTTGTATAAAAATATTTTGCGAACTGCCCAGTTATTTGCTCCCAATGCTTTTAGAATTCCTATCATTTGCGTACGTTCTAATATAAGGACTAATAATGCAACGACCATATTTATTGTAGCAACTAAAATCATGACCGCAAGAATCACTACGATGTTAAAATCAAATAATTGTAGCCAATCAAAAATATAACTGTATTTTTCGACAATTGTCTTGGTATCTAAACTTGATGATGTTTGATCGTAGATCTGACTTCCTGTGGTTTTGATATTATCGAAGTCTTTTACAAAAACTTCAAAAGCACCAACCTGATCCTGGCTCCATTTGTTGATTCGCTGAATATGACGAATATCTCCTATTATATAGGTGGCATCGAATTCTTGAAAACCGGAATTAAAAATACCGGCAATTTTGAATCGGCGGCTGTTTGGCATTTTACCTTGTTCTTCCTTAATAAAAAAGGTATTGAAATTATCACCTACTTTTAAATTTAGACGATCAGCGAGAAGTCTTGAAATTAAAACTTCTTCGTTTAATGTTTTAGAAAAATCAGGCACTTTACCTTCAACAATATATTCCTTTATATTATTCCAGTCATAATCTGCTCCTACTCCTTTGAAAACAATTCCTTCAAAAGCATTTTCGGTTCTAATAATTCCGGCTTTACTTGCGACTGCCTGAATATGCCTTACCTCCGGAACTGATTTAAAATTGGGATAAAAATCCTGCTTCTTTGAAATTGGTATCAAAGTTACTTCAGAATTATTATTATCGTAATTGGATATAATGATCTGACCATTGAAAGCCGAAACCTTATCGCGGATTTTTTGCTGCAATCCAATTCCGGTGGCAACGGAAACTATCATCATTATAATTCCAATTGCAATAGCCGAAATTGCAATTTTTATTATTGGTGCCGAGATACTGCTTTTATAATCTTTTGCAGTTATAAGCCTTTTAGCTATGAAATATTCTAAATTCAAATTTAGTTGTCTTTTATTAATTATTCTAATGGAAATTACTCAAATCAAAAATACATTTAAAAAAATAAAAACAAATTGCTTCTAAAAACAATTGGATAATTTTTAAGTTCTTAAAGCGGGAGTTTCTTTTTCATTTCCTCGACTATATTATATGCAGCAGGACAAATAGCTACATTTTTTAAGGTAAGATCAGTAATTTGGTTGAACTTTTTACGATCTGTATGCGGAAATTCTCTGCAGGCTTTTGGACGAACGTCATAAATCATGCAATAATTCTCGTTATCTAAAAAAGTACAAGGAACACTTTTTAGCACATAGTCTTTGTCTTCATCAATTTGAAGATATTGTTCAATGAATTGCTGTGGTTTTTGTCTGAAAGATTTTGAAATCCTTTCGATATCTGCCAAAGTAAATAATGGTCCAGTTGTTTTACAGCAATTGGCACATTTTAAGCAATCTGTTTTTTTAAATTCCGCATCATGCAAATCCTGCATAACGTAATCTAAATTCTTAGGCTGTTTCTTTTTCAGCTTATCAAAATACTTTTTGTTTTCGATATGCTTATCTTTGGCTAACTTATTTAAGTTATTTAAAATTTGTTTCAAGTTTACTTTTTAAAGTTGATCTGCAAAATTAAACAACTTTAAACTTGAAACCTTAAACTTTGAACTAAAATACGATGAAAGATCTATTTGGAAAAGCGATGTTCGATTTTCAAACCAATAATTCGCCAGAAGATATCATTACAGAAACAACAATTTCTGAAGAAGACGAAATGAGTGTTGATTATTTATTTCGTTCTTATAATGAAATGCCTTTACTTGAGCAAAAAGCCTTACAATTAGCTACGGGCAAAACACTGGACGTTGGTTGCGGAGCCGGAAGTCATAGTTTATCATTACAAAATGACCGTAATTTAGAGGTTACTTCAATTGATATTTCAGAAAAAGCGATTGAAACTTGTAAACTCCGTGGTGTAAAAAATGCAAAAGTTCAAAATATTTTAGATTTTGAAGGCGAGAAATTCGACACGATTATTTTATTAATGAATGGCGTTGGTATTTTTGGAAAATTAGAGAACTGTAATACCTTTTTATCTAAGCTAAAATCTCTCTTAAATCCAAATGGACAAATCTTATTAGATAGTTCTGATATTATATATATGTTTGACGAAGATGAAGATGGCGGCAAATGGATTCCGTCAAATAATGATTATTATGGTGAGCTAGTTTTCAATATCACTTATAAAGGAGAAAAAGAAGAACCCTTTAATTGGTTGTATTTAGATTATAACACACTTCAGAATGCTGCTGCTGCAAACGGATTAAAATGCGAACTTATTTTAGAAGGTGAACATTATGATTATTTAGCAAAACTTTCAATTTAAATAAATTAGAAAAAATAAGATTCGTTCCTTTTTTACACAATTGTATATTTAATAAACAAAAAATCTCTTCGATTGAAGAGATTTTTTTATAACATTTAAGGGATATTCAAGTATTTATGAGTTTGTAGTGAAACTCTCCACTTTGGATTATTCATTACATAATCTACAATCAAAGGAGTCATTTCCTCCTTTTTACTCCATTCTGGCTGAAGAAATAGAATTGCATTGTTATTTACTAGTTCTGCTTGCTCTTCTGCAAAAATAAAATCGTGTTTATTATAAATAATCACTTTTAATTCATGCGCATTATCGTAAACAGTTTGTGTTGGTAATTTATTCTTTTTCGGCGAAAGGCAAATCCAATCCCAAGTACCTGTTAATGGATATGCTCCGGAGGTTTCAATATGAACTTTTAAATTTTTATTTTTTAGTTCCTGAGTTAACAAGGTCATGTCCCAGGTTAATGGTTCTCCTCCAGTTATTACAACGGTATCTGCAGAACTTGCTGCATTATTGACAATTAGATCAACACTTGTTGGCGGATGCAATTCTGCATTCCAACTTTCTTTCACATCGCACCAGTGACAACCTACATCACAACCACCAATTCGTATAAAGTAAGCAGCTGTTCCGGTATGAAAACCTTCTCCCTGAATGGTATAAAATTCTTCCATCAAAGGTAACATTGCTCCTTTATTTACTTCTAATTGTATTTCTTTTGATAACATTATTTTATTTTAAAGTGCAAAGATAGTCAATTAAATACGGAACAAAAAAAACCGATAGTCCTTTAAACTATCGGTTTTTTTTTTAATATTAAGATCTTAAATTATTTCAAAGCTTTAACAGATTGAGCTGCATATGTATTTGCAGGATCTAAAGCTAAAGATTTATTGAAATATTCAATTGCTTTTGCTTTGTCAGTATTAGCATAACTAGCACCAATGCTATTGTAAGCTTCAACTACTTTTTTTACTGTAGCTGGTTTTGCTAATTCTTCAGCACCTTTTGCAGTAGTTCTAGTTACATACTCTTGATAGTTTTTGATAATCAAATCATCTTTTTCAAGTAAGTTATTGATTCTGCCTTTGTATAAGTAAGCTTCGTCATAAGTTGGAGAAGCTTCTAAAACTCTATCAAAAGCAATCTCAGCTTTTCCTAAAGCAGCAGCATCTGCAGCACCATTTGCTTTATTTGCATTAGCATAATAAAGTGAGATACCATAATAAACGTTATCATCTAAATAATTTTTAGATTCTTTATTATTTGAAGCAAGTTCAAAAACAGTAGCCGCTTGTGCAAATTGTTTTTTAGCAAACAAAGCTTTTCCTAAATCAGCAAGTTCTTCAACTACTAAAGGCTCTAATTCAATTGCTTTTTTAATATCAGCAACACCTGCATCAAAAGCAGTTTGATCTACAATCCCTTCAGCATTAGTTCCTTTTTTAATTTTTGACAAACCTAAATATAAATAATCTCTACCAATTACTTTGTTTGATGGTACTTTAATAAAATCTTCAATAGATTTAATTGCTACATCAACATTTCCGTTTTCATAAGCAGCATAACCTAAATATCTGTAGATTCTTGGATTAACTTTATCTTCAGCAATCATTTTATTTGCAACAGTCTCAAGAGTTTTATAATCTTTAACCAAGATTAAGAAATCTGCATGACGCATTTTAGAATCTAATGAATAATCAGTCAGACTTAAATACTTTTCGTAATTTGTAATTGCATTTTGCATATTAACTTTAGCAGTAGATGTTTTATTTCTTCCCCATTTGTAATATGTTTCAGCTAATTCTCTATAAACCGGACCGTAATTAGGATTTATAGCGATAACTTCATTGAATGCTTTAATAGCTTCTTCATAAGATTTAGCTCCTTTTAGTAAAACTCCTAATTGCATTTTTGCTCTAATGAGTGTAGGATCTGCTGTAAATGCATCACGGTAAGCTTTGTATGCATCATTTTGATTGTTTGCTCCGTAATAAGCATCTCCAATTGTTAAAAGAGCTGTTGCATTTTGAGGCTCAATTAGCAAAGCACGTTTTAAAGTAGCAATTGCATTTGTGTAATCAGGGCTAGTTGAATTGATGTAAGCTTTACCGATGTAAATAAATTCTTCAACATCTTTACGTTTCATGTCTTTAGTAGCTAAACCAAAGTTTGCCTGAGCCGCTGCTGCATTTTTAGCATCAAGATCTAATTGACCTAATCCAATATAGTTTAAGTTCTTCTTGTCTGATGCTTGTAATCCATTTGCGTAATAAATTTTAGCAGAGTCAACAATAGCTTGATTTAAATATACATTTCCTAAAACAAAATTAGCTTCTCCATCAGATGGTTTTGCTTTGATGATTGATTTAAGCAAAGATTTTGCTTTTTGAAATTGTTCAGCATCAATTGCTTTTTTTGCTTCTTTGATATCTTGCGCTTTTGCTACAGAAGCTGTAGCAACTAAGGCAAGACTAAAAATTTTAAATTTATTCATCTTAATTGTAATTAATTTATTCTTTATCGTTTATAATTTGACTTCTTATTTTAAGGTTTCGTCCTGGCGTTCTAATAGGCAATAATCCTGATTTCAAAACTATACGTTGTCCAATGTCTCCTGAAATAAATGAAGCAAACCCCATTCCTAAACCGGTATATCCCTGACAATTTACAATAAACAAATCGCGTGCCAAAGGATATTTCATTTCACCAAGATCGTTTTGAGTAGGATCATAATATTTATCACCATTGATACCTTTAACACTCATAACGTTTATTTTTTTAACAATATCCAGCATATTTGGAGATGGTTGGTAAAGCCAATTTACTCCTACTACTCCAATCATGCCATCATTCTCTGAAACGAATTTAATAACTTCGTCGTTTGTTTTAAAAGAAAAAACATTATTTGACGGAATATCTTTCACCTTAGCCAGCTCTTTCATGTATCGTACTGTACTTGAATTTGGATTATCAAATACAAGACCTTTTATTCCAGAATCTGATTTGCCTTGTAGAAAATCAATCACGGTTTTCAACGCAATTAATGTGTCTTTATTGCCTTTGTTCGTAACAAAAGCTATCGCATCTTTAGCAAAAGGCGTAACTCTAGGATTAATCTTACTCTTGGCGAATCTGTCTTTTTCTCCCTGAGTCAAATCTCTTGTTATTACGACAACTTTCGCTTTTTGATTTAGCAAATCGTTTATGAGTTCAGCTTCGGATTTTGGTTTAATAGAAATCTTTGCATCATAATAGGTGCCTTCAAAAACAGCAACCATATCTTCAACAATAGGTTTTATTGTTTCATCTACAGTAATATCCATTGATCCTTTTAAAATTGTTTCCTGATCAGATTCATTTTTGCTTTTTTGGTTACACATGGCAAACAAAAAAACAAAAACTACTAAACCTACAATTTTACTATATTTCAACATATTTATTCTACGTTTGAATTAATTAATCTTAAAAAACGAATTCCTGAATATACTATCAATAACCCGCCAAAAGCATATCTGTATTTAGGTTCCATATCTAATGGAAGTTTTTTCCAAAACATAATCATTAAACCTAGTACAAGATATATTAAAAAAAACATTATTCCTAAAACAAGAAGAAATCGCTCTTTGAGCGATTTCTTCTGAATATTATTAAGCTTATCTTTTAACATTATTCTGCAGATTGAATAGTAATAGGCAGAGAGTAAAGAACCCTAACTTTTTTACCATTTTGCTCGCCGGGAGTCCATTTTGGACATTTTTTAAGAACACGAATTGCTTCTGCTCCTGTACCGTAACCGATATCCCTTAAAACTTTAATGTCGGTTAATGAACCGTCTTTTTCAACTACAAAAGTAACATAAACTTTACCTTTTAAACCTTCTTCTTCCGGAGTCTTGTAATTGTTTCCTACGAATTTGTAGAATTTTTCAATACCTCCAGGGAAATCTGGTTTTACTTCGATACCAGCAGTATTATAAACATTGTTATCTTCCTGAATGATCTCAGTAACTGGTCCTTTACCAACTGGTTCATCAACAGTTAAAACTGCATCAGGATCTCCTTTGATAGTTTCGTTACCAACTTTTTTGTCCTTAAGATCCACAATTTTTGGTGGATCTTCAGTAATTTCATTCGCTTTAGCAACTACCGGTTTCACAAACTTAACCTGATCCACTTTTGGTGGTGGTGGTGGTGGTGGTGGTTGATTTGGCTTAATTTCCTCTTTTTTCGGAGGTAATTTTATTGTCGCGATTTTAATATCGTTGTTTACCACTTCTTCATCAGAATCTGGTAACAAGCTTGCAATAAGAGGAGCTGCAACAGCAATGCTAAAAATAAGCGAACCTATGACAAGAGCCTTTACAGTAGTCTTGCCGTTCGATTTTCTTAACTCATATGCACCATATATCTTATTACGTCCTTCGAATACGATATCAAGCCACTGATTTTTAATTATATCTAATTTCATTTTTCTTGAGTATTAGGGATTAAAACAAGATTACTCAGGTTGTTTATCTATCAATTTCGTTTCTTCTGGACTAAACTCAGGAACAATAGCATATGTTTCCACTCCGCTAATAGCCATTTCATCCAAAATATCAACCAAATTACGGTAATTTGATTTTTTAGTTGGCTTGATAATAACTATAATTCCATTTTTAGGTTTCCCTAGAGCAGTAGAATAAGCTAAAACTGCTTTCTTCTGAGTCAATAATTCTCTACGAATTCCATCTTTACCATAAGCGATATCTTTAGGTCCAATTTTAGGAGTTGCAAGCAATCCCATATAGTAAACCATTTTATTATCTGCTCCTAGCATAACTGTCATCGTACGATTTTCATCTACTTTCGTATCCTCAATTTTCTTAGTAGGATCTGGATCTTTATCCGGAAGAGACAAATCCATCGCTTGAGGTTTTGACAACGATGTGGTTAACATAAAGAACGTGATCAATAAGAAAGCTAAATCCACCATTGCCGTTAAATCGACTTTAGAATTCTGCTTTTTACTTCTTACTTTACCACCTTTTCCGCCACCACCGTCGCCGGTATTTAATTCAGCCATCTTAGTGTATATTTTTTAATTAAAAGTCTTTTCCTCTCGTACCCGTAACTAAGTTAAAGGAATTGATTTTCTGATCTTGTAAAATATCCATTATCTTTTTGATTTGTGGATATTGTTCTTTAGCATCACCTTTTATTGCAATTTTCAATTCTTTATCATCAATATCAATCGCAGCTCTTCTTGAAACCAAAAGCCAGTCTTTTAATTGATTATCTAAAGAATCTATTGGAATTCCAGGTTGATTCGCTTTAGTTCTATCAGCGGCTTTCATGTCGATGATCTGTTTTAAATTTGCTAAAGGAACACCGAAGTCATCCATTAAAGCAAATTTAGTTTTATCTTCTTCTGAAAAAGTCACACCTAATTTTGCACCCATACCTTCAAGAGTTCTTTTACGAATCTCTCTTCCTTTGATGTCAAAAAACACTTTGCTTTTTCCATCTGCACCTTTACCTATTGTAATAATTGCTAAATCCGCATCCGGCAATTTAGTTTGAGCAACAGATGAAGGCATATCTACAGGAAGTGCTTCTGGCACCTTAGCAGTAGCGGTCAAAATAAAGAACGTAAGCAAAAGGAACGCAACATCACACATGGCAGTCATATCTGTCGATGTTGACTTTTTTTTCATTTTTATTTTAGCCATTCTCTTTTATTTTTATTTTGATATAATTAATTGTGTAATTATTCAAAAATTAATTATTGTTTCAAACTTCCTCTGAATCTTCTGTAAGTATTTACAATTGTAGTACCAGCCTCATCGATAGAGTAAGTTAAATCATCAATTTTAGCAGTAAAGAAGTTATAAGAAACGATCGCTAAGATTGAAGTAGAGATACCTGTTGCAGTATTGATAAGTGCTTCAGAAATACCTGTTGCAAGAGCAGCCTGATCTGGAGTTCCAGCAGAAGCTAATGCACCAAACGCTTTAATCATCCCTGATACAGTTCCTAATAATCCTCCTAAAGTTCCTAATGATACTAAAGTAGAGATAATAGTCATGTTTTTTTCTAACATTGGCATTTCTAATGAAGTTGCCTCTTCGATTTCTTTGTGGATTACTTCTGCAGCTTCTTCACTGTTGAAACCTTCTTTTTTAACGTCTTGGTATTTAACTAAAGCAGATTTAATTGCATTTGCAACTGAACCTTGTTGTTTGTCACATGAAGCGATTGCAGCCTCGATGTTTCCTTCTTTAATATTCCCTTGTACATTTTTCATAAATGTATCTAAGTTAGCTTTTCCAGCTGCTTTACCAATAACAATAAATCTTTCAATAGAAAAAACAACAACCATTAAAAACATACCTAATAATACTGGTACAATAAATCCTCCTTTATATACTTGTCCTAAAGTATTGATTGGGTGACCTGTTTCTGGATTACCTCCCTCGAAGTTAGAAGCATCCCCCATGATTACTTTCCAAATAAACACCCCAACTAAAATACACGCTACAATAATGATTCCAGTAATCATTCCTCCTCCATTTGAAGTGCTTTCTTTTTTAACTTTAACGTTTGCCATTTTTTTTAATTTTAATAGTTTTAAATAATTTTTATTTTTTAGTTATATTTAACTTGTAGAGGAGCAAATTTATACGTTTAGTTTAAATAAAAAAACTTTTTTTAATTTAATTGAAGGAAATTTAACGTCAATTTAAAAAATATCTCATTAAATTGCCCACATCATTTTTTAGATAAGACAAAAAACGAGCCGATTAATGGGAAAATTACAACGTTTTAGTAAATATTCAAACATTCCTTTGATATCTTCTTAAAAAGTTGCGAAATTATTTTTAATATAGTTTTCAATCAAAAATAGCTTTTTCCTACTAAAAAAAACGTAGCTAAAGTGTTAAAAAACCAAGCAATACTCTTATAATCATCTAAATTACAAATAAAACATGAATAAAAAGGATAATTTCATTCAGGATATCAACAATGGTTATATGTCTAAAGGAGATAGCATAATTCTGGGAAGCGCTATTCTTGACGGAGAACCACTTGGTGAAGCTCATGTCAAAATCCCATTAAAAACGTTAAATCGTCACGGACTTATAGCCGGAGCGACCGGAACAGGAAAAACAAAAACGATACAGGTTTTTTCTGAGCAGCTATCAAATGCCGGAATTCCTGTTTTAATGATGGATATAAAAGGGGATTTTAGCGGAATTGCCAAGGAAGGCAAGGAAGAAGACTTTATTACAGAGCGCCACGCTAAAATAAATATCCCTTATAATATTGCTTCATTTCCTGTTGAATTAATGTCACTTTCTAAACAAAATGGTGTTCGTTTAAGAGCGACAGTTTCTGAATTTGGACCTGTTTTATTCTCCAGAATATTAGACTTAAATGACACGCAGTCGGGAGTTGTTGCTGTGATTTTTAAATATTGCGATGACAATAAAATGCCATTGCTGGATTTAAAAGATATTAAAAAAGTTATCAATTATATTACTGAAGAAGGCAAAGAAGAAATATCTGCTAATTATGGCAAAATTTCAACTGCCACAACCGGAACTATTCTTAGAAAAATAATAGAATTAGAACAGCAAGGCGGAGATATTTTCTTTGGTGAATTATCTTTTGAAATTGATGATTTAATGCAAATCGATGAAAACGGAAAAGGTTATGTAAATATCATCCGCTTGACGGATATTCAGGACAAACCTAAATTATTTTCCACTTTTATGTTGAGTTTATTAGCCGAAATATACCAGCAAATGCCAGAAAAAGGAGATGTTGCACAACCTGAATTAGTTATATTTATTGATGAAGCACATTTGATTTTTAACGAAGCCAGTAAAGCACTTCTGGAACAAATAGAAACGATTGTAAAACTGATTCGTTCAAAAGGCGTTGGTATTTATTTTGTAACCCAAAATCCAATGGATGTTCCAAGTGGTGTTTTGGCACAATTGGGATTAAAAATTCAGCATGCCTTAAGAGCTTTTACAGCAAATGATCGTCAGGCAATTAAAAAAACAGCCGATAATTATCCTACTTCTCCTTATTATAAAACAGATGAATTACTGACCAGTTTAGGAATTGGAGAAGCTCTTGTTACGGCATTGAACGAAAAAGGAGTTCCAACTCCGCTTGTCGCTACAATGATGCGCGCACCAATGAGCAGAATGGATGTTTTGACTACTGATGAAATCGAAGCTATTAACAGCAAATCAAAACTGGTAAAAAAATATATTGAAGAAATTGATCGCGAAAGTGCTTATGAAATTCTAATTAAAAAAATAGCAGACGCTGAGCAAGCCAGCATAGAACAACAAGCTCCAGCAAAAGCATCAAAAGCTGAACCAAGTACAGCAAGTGTTGTTACAAAATCAGTTTTAAAAGTAGTAACAAGCGCTACTTTTATCCGAGGAGTTTTTGGCGTTTTATCTAAAATATTCAAGAAGTAAATACAATATCAAAAATCAATTACAATATCAAGGTCAAATTTTAAATTGATTTTTGATATTGTAATTGACATTGAAGTTATACGTTTTGCAACAACTCCAGAATTTTATTATCCACTTCGGGAGAGTTCCAGATATTTTCAATATTATCCAGTTTTAAAATTTCTTCCATGATTCCGTTTTGAAAATCGCCAATTGCCAAAGCTTCGGCATACGGACGATCGCTAAAAGTCACACGACTGTAAAGCGGAATCCATTTATCAGGATGTTTATCTGAGAATGTTTTTTCTATTTTCTTTTGTAACAAAAATTTCTCATCGGCAGTTTTCGTACTCATTTCCATGAAATTTCGGTATGAAAGTTCTGCAATAGCGTCGGCATTTGGTTTACGTGAAATTTCATATTCAGAAAAAATCTTCTTCCAATCGTTTCCGTATTTTTCGATCATTTCATTTAAAACCGTAATATCTTCAAAACCAGCATTCATCCCTTGTCCGTAAAACGGAACAATAGCATGACAGGCATCTCCAATCAAAGCAATTTTATCTTCGTATGTCCACGGAAAACATTTCATGGTCACTAAAGTACTCGTTGGATTTTTAAAGAAATCCTCTGCCAGTTTCGGAATCACTTCAATCGAATCCGGAAAGTTTTTCTCAAAGAAATCTTCGACCATTTTACGATCTGTAAGTGACGCAAACGAATTCTCACCTTCAAAAGGCATGAATAAAGTACAGGTAAAACTTCCGTCTAAATTGGGTAAAGCGATCAACATATATTCACCGCGTGGCCAAATATGAAATGAATTTTTGTCCAGTTTATGAGTTGCATCGGCATTTGCCGGAATATTCAATTCCTTATAACCCATATTCAAAAATTCCTGCGAATAATTAAACATGCTTTGGCGTTGCATTCTGTGGCGGATTCTCGAAAAAGCACCATCAGCACCAAAAACCATATCGTATTTTATCTCTTCCCACTCACCTCTTTCAGTTTCACCAATATGCAAAGTCGCATCGCTCAGCGTGACATCCCAGATTTTTTGTTCAAACAAAAATTCAGCTCCTGCTTCTTCTGCAAGATCAATCATTTTGCGGTTTAAAGCTCCTCTTGAAATCGAATAAATCGATTCGCCTTCTTGTCCGTAATTTTGAAAATTCAGTTTATCGACCAGATGAATCGCTCGTTTATCCATTGGAATCGCGATTTCACGAACCGAATCACCAACGCCAACGCCATCAAGCGCTTTCCAGCCACGGTTGGACATTGCCAGATTTATAGAACGACCAGAAAAATTAACTTTACGAATATCAGGGCTTCGATCATAAACATGAACGGTGTGACCTTCTTTTTTGAGATAAATTGCTAAAAGTGATCCTACCAATCCAGAACCTACAATCGCAATTTTTAGTGGAGTTTGCATCAAGAAATAATCTAAATATAAGATCGTAAAAATAAGTAATAATTATACAAGAGCTTAAAAATAAAGGAAATATTTATGATAATATGGACATGACCATTAAGTTAAGCTTTTAAAAAATAAATCATACAAATCAAATCCGTTTTTATCCGCGTTTTTACGAAGTAAATCTGTTTTATGCGCGTCAAAATTAGACGCTGATTTTACTGATTCGCTAACGCGAAAACGCTGATAAAAACAGATTTTTATAATTACTTTCTTGATTAAACTGCTAAGTAATTTTATAGATTTCCCCTTAACTTAATGACATTGGTTTCTATCCCTCATGCAAAAGTTGCTTTCATAACAAATTTTCGTTTTTATAGATTTATTAGAAATGTAGAAAAGTCTATTTTCGCTTGACGAGAAAAATAAATTGGTCCACAGATTTACAGATTTACAGCGTTTTTTTGTCATTTTGAGGAACGAGAAATCGCACTAGAACTCCGCAAAATCACCAATCTTTGTCGAATTACGGGTGTGATTTCTCGTTCCTCGAAATGACAAAGTTGCTTTAAACTTTGCACCTTAGCGACTTCGAGAGCAAATAATTTCATCAAAAACTTAATTTACCTACACTAAAATAACCATGAAAAGCAAACTATTACAATCAGACATAATTCTGAAAAATGAAAGAGTTTTACTAATTCCTTTCGAAAATGAAAGAAACATTGAACTCAAAGAAATTATTTTCGACGATGAAATCTGGAAATACATGGGAATGTATGTGAAAAATGATATTGATTTTGAAAATTATATCAAACATACTTTAAAACAAAAAGCAGACGGAATTTGTTATCCATTTTTAATAATTGACAAAGCGACAAACAAAGTTGCAGGAAGTACGCGCTACGGATATTTAAATCACGCAAGCCAAAAATGCGAAATTGGCTGGACTTGGTACGGAAAAAATTTTCAGGGAACGGGTTTAAATAAAGCCTGTAAATATGAATTACTGAATTTTGGTTTCGAAAACATTCAATTCAAGAGAATACAATTTAGCGCGGATCTTGAAAACAAAAAATCGCAACGGGCTATTGAAAAATTAGGCGCAGTAAAAGAAGGATTATTTAGAAATAACTATGTTGATTCTGAAGGAAAAAGCAAGGATGATGTTTATTATAGTATTATTTTAGAGGAATGGGAAACTACTAAAAAAGAATGTTTTTCTGAGTTCATCTAAATAGTTACAAAGGAAAAGTGGTATTTTAGCTTCGATTTTGAATTCTAAAATACCATAAATTCACTTTAACATAATAATCAAAAATGCAACTATATTCAGAATATTATGTAAGTGAAAAATGCGAGCGGTTTGTCAATAAAATCTGGTGTCTCGATAACAGCATCGGCGAAAGCCTGATCGAAAACAAACTTGTTTTGCCTAACGGTTGTTTTAATCTCGCGATTGTGAGCGGAAATTCGATACAAGTTCATACGAGTAAACAAAAATATGAAATGAACGAAGGATTTTACTTTTGTTCACAAATGACCAATAAGGTTTTGGTTAATATTCAGCCAAAAACCAAAGTTACTATTATTCAACTTCATGCCTGGACACTTTCAATGTTTCCGCAATATGATTTAAGCAATTTACAGATGCTATTATTAAAATTGACGCAAATGAGTTGCCTTTTCAAACTAAAATCGAGACTGATTTAAACAGCGATATTTCGGCATTATTAAACACAATCAATTCTTATTTTGAAGAATTAAACACTTCAAATCTAACTAAAAATACAATCGAAAAAATCTGTGCAATCATCAAGCTTCATGATGAAGAAATTTCGGTTTCGGAAATTGGAAAAAGTTTAAATTCTTCACAAAGATCACTTCAAATTAAATTTAAAATCGCAACCGGACTTACGATCAAAAATTATATTCAGATTCTGAAGTTTAGAAAATCGGTCGATCAAATGGTAAATTCTGATTTAGAGAAACTAAAACTGACAGATGTTGCGCTTTACAACAAATACTTTGATCAATCGCATTTTATAAAAAAGTTTAAAGATGTAACGAAAACAACTCCAAAAATGTTCAATTCAAGTTTGTATTTTCTTTCCAAAAAAAGATAATATTCGCATTTATACAATTTTGTAAATTTTGATTGCATTAGTTTTGCAAAATCATCAATCAATCAAATCAATCAAAAATGAAAATCAATCAATCATTTTTCCGGTTAAAAGTAATTTTAATTGGAATTCTTCTCTTTCAAATCCATATTGGCTTTTCTCAAGAAGAAAAAAACTCGGCTTTGTACAAAACCATTATGTCAAGAGACAGTCTTCTCTTTAATGTAGGCTTTAATACTTGCGATGTATCACAGTTCGAAAATTTACTAAGTAACAATTTTGAATTTTATCACGACAAAGACAGTATTCAGGACAAAGCTTTATTCCTAAAAAACATCAGAAAAGGTTTGTGCAGCGCTACAAAAACATATCAAGCCAGAAGAGATTTAGTTGAAGGCAGTACAGAAATTTATCCATTATCTAAAAAAGGTGTTTTGTATGGCGCTTTACAAGTTGGAATTCATCAATTTTTTGAGCCAACTCCTGAAGGAAAAGATAAATTTGGAAGTACGGCAAGATTTACTCACGTTTGGATATTAGAAAATGGTGTCTGGAAACTGAGAAGATCTTTTAGTTATGATCATCAAGATACGAATACAGCCGGGACTAAATCAAGTATTTTTGATAATGATCAGGAAATTGAAAAATGGCTAAAACAAAATAATGTTCCAACTTTAGGAATTGGCGTAATCAACAACGGAAAATTACAAGAAATCAAAGTTTTTGGCGAGCTTAAAAAAGGAATTTCCGCGCCGTATAACACGATTTGGAATGTAGCATCATTAACAAAACCAGTAACTGCAATGATAGCGTTGAAACTGGTAAGTTCCGGAAAATGGGATTTAGATGAACCGCTTTATAAATACTGGACAGATCCTGATATTGCAAATGATTCTAACACGAAACTATTAACAACAAGAATTATTTTAAGCCATCAAACCGGTTTCCCAAACTGGAGATTTATGAATGATTCCGGCAAATTAGACTTTAAATTTAAACCCGGAACAAAATACCAATATTCCGGTGAAGGATTTGAATATTTGCGAAAAGCTTTGGAAAAGAAATTCCATAAAACATTAGATCAGCTGGCAAATGAATTGATCTTTCAACCACTTAAAATGACTGATACTCAACTTATATGGAATGACAAGTTAGATCTTTCCAGATATGCAATTGGCTACGATAACAAAGGAAATGCATATGAACCTACTAAAAATAAAACTGCAAACGCCGCTGATGATTTACTAACTACTATTGAAGATTACGGCACGTTTTTATGCAGCGTAATGAATAGTGACGGATTGAGCAAAAAGGTATTTGAGGACATGACATCGCATCAGGTTGAAACCAAGAAAAATAAATATTTTGGACTTGGTTTCGAAATCTATGATTTAGGAAACAACAATTATGCTTTATCACACGGCGGAGCAGACAAAGGCGTTCAAACCATTGTTTTATTGCTGCCAAAAACAAGACAAGGCTTGATTATTTTTACCAATGTTGACGATGGTTATAAAATTTACGAAAAAATAGTGAATCATTATTTGGGAGAAAACGGAAAAAAAATTGTTGAAATAGAAACAAAATAAAAATGGAAAATAACAAGAAAGAAATTATGATTCCCATGGTAAATATAATAGTCCTTTTTATTCTTTTTTTAAGTAAACAAGCAGTTGCACAAACCAATAGCGAAGTTTTAAAAATGGATATATTAAAAACTGAAATCATCCAAATGGACAGTTTGCTTTTTGATGTTGCTTTTAATCAATGTGATGCGGCCCAATTTAAAAAAATAATAGCCGATGATGTTGAGTTTTACGATGACCGTTTTGGTTTGAATATCTCGAAAGAAAATGAAATAAAATCATTAAACGAAAAATGTATCAGACCAGAAAAACTAACCCGAAAATTAAATTCCTGCACCATTGATAAATTAGGCGATTTTGGCGCTGTACAAATTGGCGAACATACTTTTTATATTAATGGAAAACCTGAAGGAACCGGAAAATTTATTCATATCTGGGAACGAAAAAACAATGAATGGAAACTAAAACGAATTGTTAGTTACGAACACAGACCTATTAAAAAGTAATATGGCCGTATCTAATTTTTACTGTTTAGGTGAAAAATAAAAATAATTATCTGATCTTGAAACATAATTAAAAGTGAGTCGTCTAACTAAAAGACAACGGCATAATCGCATCGACTATTAAAGTTTCAATCATCAAATCAAAAAAATAAACGCTCAACAGCAGTAATCTTTATCTTACCAACTCCGACAGTTCTGGTTTACAACCAAAACTGTCGGAGTTTTTTTATCTTAAAAAATGTTTTTCCCATTCTATATTTAGTATAAAAAAACTATTTTAGCGGTGCCCAAAAAAAACAATTATAAATCCCAAATCAACTCATTTACAATCGTTAAAGTTGTAAATAATATCTAATACTTATGAAAAATTTAAAGAAGCAATCTCTTTTAGTTTTATTACTATGCCTGTTTATTCCAGGTTTTTGTATTTCTCAAACTACTTCTCCTCCCGTTCCAGTTGCGGTTCCAATGCCAACTCAGCAAAACAAAATTATAATCGATAAAATTGTCGAAGCAACACATTACAAAAATTACGTTATTGATTTTTGTTTAGAAACTATAAACGAAGCCGCACAAAAAGAAAAATGGAACGATCAGAAAACTGTCGAAATCACTGAAAGCATTAATTATAAAAATTTTAGAGATGCCGTTTACAATTTATTTGCGTTTTACAACGAAATAGAATTAGAAAATTTACTAAAAACATACAAACAAGATACTGCTTATCAAACCACAAACGTCATGATTACTAATGATGCTCTGGGATATAATTTAGAGATATTTGCAAATGATATTGTTCGTGGAAAGTATAAATAAAGTTTCTGAGGTACTGAGTTGCTAAGGTTCTAAGGTTTTTTTTTAAGGTTCAAAGTTGCACAGGTTTTTTAATGCTTTACAAAACCACCCATTATTGTCAAATAAAAATCTGCTCAATCTGCAAAATCTGCGAGAAATAAAAACAAATCCTTATAAAAAAATTTGTTTTTATCATAGAAATCGGGATCACAAAAAATGAACAGACCAACTTTGGCAAAGATCATACAAACATTGAATTTTCGCATAAAGCTTTGTGTTCTTTTAGCTAAAACATAAGCATAAAAAAACTTTGCGAATCTTTGCGAAAAAACTTTGTGCTCTTTGCGGTAAAACCAAACAAGCCAAAAACCTGAAACTAAAAAAACTATTCCTCCTTCGGTTTCAAAATCAATTTAGTTGATGTTCTTATAATCTCTTCTTTATTCAATTTCATTTTTCTGAATTTTCCGGCGTTGTACATTTCTGCCTGATCGCTGTAATGTTTACTAAAAGGGTTTCCGGATTGTCCGGTTGGTAAAATGCTCCAACTGTTTTCAATATCCGAGAAATCGACAATTCTTCTGGTTGAAGGTCCGCCTTTCACATAATATTTCCCTTCATTTGTAAGTCCGAAGAATTGATTGTTTATAACTTCGTTTGATCCCGGAGCTGCAAAAGGTCCCACATCAAAAAGTTTTCGTAAAGCTGCAATTTTCCCTAACGGATGTTCATGTTCTACAGTATGTACTTTCCCCCATTTCCAATCGGCAATTTCATTTCCTAGTTGTTTTTGGAGCGCTAATACTGATTCATGAAATGATTTTGAAACGATTTCGCTTCTGGTTTCTTTTACATTTTTAGTCTTGATATTATCCCACCAAACCGAATTTTCATTCTCAATTTGCCTCGAAATAACTTGTTTTCCTAAAGATAATCCAAGAAATAAATTGAAATTATCGTCGCCCATTTCATCTTCAAAAGTATTTTTCAAGTATAAATAAACCCATTTATTATAAATCGTTGGCGCAACATCTTCAAGATTATTCGTTCCTTTCCAAGATTTCAAAACTGTAATTGCTTCTTTTTCTTTTGCTGAAAGTGACGTAATATTTACATTCGAAATTAAACTTTGAACCACGCACGGAGAAACTGGCGATGTATTATCAAAAATCATTTTACTGATCGATTCTTTGTTCCAATCAGATTTTGCATCCATTAAACCAGAAATTCTTTTAGCACGATCTTCCGGCAAATAATATCCAGGATACAAATAACCATCAATCGCTTCCGGCTGATTATTTGCTGAATATACATAACCCCATTTCGGATTTTCGGCAGATGGATTTTTAGAAAAATCTAAATATTCTGCAATATCATCTTTACCGCTTGAACCATCCAGAATTAAAAAAGAATTCACTCCTTTATTATGCTTATAAAGTATTCCCGTTGCCCACCAAGCAACATTTCCTTTGGCATCGCCATACATAACATTCAATCCCGGCGCAGCAACTAATTGAACTGCTTTCCTGAAATCGTCTTTGCTTTTAGCATGAGAAAGTCCGTAAACAGCATCTAAAATTTGAATAGGCTGTTGCGTATAAATCCACGACATTGCAATAGGATTTTTTCGATCCAAACGTTCTAATAAATCATTCATGATTGGTCCGTGTCGGCTGGATTTAAGCGTCAAAACCACATCCGAAGTATCTTTTACTTTGATTGTTTTTTTTCTGGTTTCATACTTTGCAAAACCCGTTGGCGTTTGATATTGGTTTGAATCTCCGGCTTTATTTTTTTCCTGATAAAAGTCGATATCATCATTTTCGAACATCGTTAATCCATAAGCATAATCACGATTGTGCGCCAATAAAGGGTAAGGAGTTCCTGCAAGATAACAACCATATAATTCAAAATCAGGCGCAATTAAATGCGCTTCGTACCAAGTTCCTGGTTGCGAAAATCCTATATGCGGATCATTGGCAAAAATCACTTTTCCGCTTTTGGTTTTATTAGGTCCTGCAATCCAACTATTGCTTCCCACAAAAGGCGGAATTGGTGAATTATCTAATAATGCCGCTACAGATTTTGCAATCGTAGTATATTCTTCAATATTTTCTTTTGAGCTTTTGATTTGCGTTGTATTAAATTCACCTTCAATGCCTAAATCTTTCAAATATTCAGCACCGTATTTATTGCGAATATCTGTTAGTAGTGGATCTGTTTTTTGAGCCATCGCAAAACTAAAAGACATATATCCAAAAATATTATAAACGTCTTTTATCGTGAATTTTTCTTTTTTAACTCCCACCAAAGTAAATTCAATTGGCGTAGTTCCTTCGTCTAAATATTGATTAATTCCATCTAAATACGCCAATGTCATTTTATAACTCTGGCTATTTTTATCCAGTTTTGCAATGGCTTTCGCCGAAGCTTCTTCGATACCTATTCCGGAGAAAAACTTGTCATTTTTAAGCGCCACAGATCCAAAGATTTCCGACAATCTTCCCGGAGCAATTCTGCGAAGCAATTCCATTTGCCACAATCTTTCCTGCGCGTGAACATATCCTAAAGCTGTCATCGCATCTTTTTCTGAATTGGCATAAATATGAGGAACTCCAAAATCATCAAAATAAACGGTGGTTTCTTTCTCAAGATTTTTCAATTCAATCTGACCCTCATATTTAGGTTTCAAATGAAAAATATAAGCACATAATCCAATTCCAAGAATCACAATCAGGACAAATAAAACCAGCAGAATTTTTTTAATTTTTCTCATATTCAAAAAAGTATAATAATAAATGGTTCGGTAATGATGTAACTTAATGATCTAATCTTATAAACAACATTACTTTTAAAAGTCTAAATTTATGTATTTAAAACCAATACGATAAATGTCAATCTATAAAAAAATAGCGATCGGTGTAATTTCAGTCTTTCTTTTTGTGATTTTAGTCAATATTGGTCTCAATTATTGGATAAAAAAACAATTACCCATAATTATAAACGAGAAAAATAAAACGGCATATAATATTCATTACGAGAAAATTGAGGTTTCGCTTCTCTCCCGAAATATTAATGCTACCACATTATTAGTAAGCCCAAAAAACGAACCAAAAGACAGTAAAAATGGGCTTTTTGCTAAAATTGAATCCATCACAATTAAACATTTTAACATTTGGGATTTGGCTTTTCACGACATTATTGAGGCAGAAAGTATTATTATCAACAAACCTCGTGTGATTTTATATAAAAAAGGAGAAAAACTTTTGAATAACAGCAAAAGCATAAAAAATGAAATTATCGAACCATTTCGAAAAATTGTTGCTGTCTCCAATATTTATCTAAATGAAGGAACTGTCGATGTGGTTTCGTTAGATAATAACAAACCCATTTTAAGCATTAAAAAAGTTATTCTGAAATTGGAAGGGATTTTGCTTACGGATGCTACTTTGAAAGAAAAAATTCCGATGCATTTCGAAAAATATGTTTTGGTGTGTGATAGTTTATATTACAAACCCAGCGCATTTTATCATATGAACATTGGTCAGATAAGTACCGAAAATAACTTCCTGAAAGTTAAGAAATTCTCGTATTTGCCAGAGTTTGGACGAAAAGAATTTGTAAAAAAACTGGAAAAGGAAAAAGATATTTATACCATAAAATTCGATTCGGCTCACATTGAAAAAATGGATTGGGGTTTTAAAAATGAAAAGTTTTTTTTTAAAGCAAATTCGCTAATCGTTAATCATGCTGATGCTAATATTTATCGCAATAAAATTCCAAAAGATGATTTGAGCAAAAAATATTTGTATAACCACTTATTACGAAAAATTAAATTTCCGCTTCAGATTGATACCATTCAAATTCTAAAATCAAAATTGGTTTATGAGGAAGAAATTAATTTCTCAAAAGGTCCGGGCATTTTAAATTTTGACCGTTTTAATATGTATGTTACGAATATAAAAAGTGGTTTTAGCTTAAAAAAAATGGCTGATGTCAAGATAAAAGTCAATTGCCTTTTCATGAAAACTTCTCCCTTAAATGTTGATTGGAGTTTTAATGTTCTGGATTTAAAAGACAGTTTTCATATTCAGGGAACAATTTTGAATTTTAATGTTTCAGCAATGGAAAGATTTACAAAACCTTATATAAACACAACGTTTACCGGAAAATTTAATAAATATCATTTTAATTTTTATGGAAATGATAATATTTCAAAAGGAAATGCTTCGTTAGATTATGACGATTTAAAAGTAAAATTATATAAAAAGAAACATCCTGAAAAAGAAGCTAAACTTAAATCGGCGATTGTTAACTTACTCGTCAAAAACGACTCTAAAGACAAAGCAAAAAACGCAGATGTTGAATTAGAAAGAATTCAGGAGAAATCATTCTACAACTTTTTATGGCGAAGCATCGCAGAGTCTTTGAAGAAGATTTTGATTTAGGTATTTTGGTATAAATTATTTTTTTGCCACGAATTATACGAATTTTCACGAATTGTTTTTATCAATATGGTGTAGTCCCTGCGGGCAATGTCATTAAGTTAAGCTTTTAAAAAATAAATTACTGCAAATCAAATCCGTTTTTATCCGCGTTTTTACGAAGTAATCTGTTTTATCCGCGTCAAAATTAGACGCTGATTTTACTGATTCGCTAAAGCGAAAACGCTGATAAAAACGGATTTTTCTAATTACTTTCTTAATTAAACTGTTAAGTAATTTTATAGATTTCCCCTTAACTTAATGACATTGGGATAGAAGTGATATCCTTTTATTTTTTTCTTTAGAAAATAAAAGATAAAGCGGATAGCCCGACCGAAGGGAACGTCATAATTCATAACTTACAACTCAAAATTCATAATTAAAAAAAAAATGACTTACCTAATAACCGGAGGCGAACGATCAGGAAAAAGCAGTTATGCTCAAAAGTTAGCTTTAGAACTTTCAAATGCACCAATATATGTGGCGACGGCGAGAAAATGGGATGCTGATTTCCAGACCAGAATCGACCGCCATCAGCAGGAACGTGATGAACGCTGGACGAATATTGAGAATGAAAAATATTTGAGCGAAATTGATTTTACAGGAAAAGTAGCTTTGATTGATTGTGTGACTCTTTGGTTAACGAACTTTTTTACGGATCATAAATATGATGTGAATTTAAGTTTAGAAGAAGCTAAAAAGGAATTTCTTTCAATCGCCAACCAACAAAATGCAACACTAATTATTGTAACAAACGAAATTGGAATGGGCGTTCATGCCGAAACTCACATTGGCAGAAAATTTACGGAATTACAAGGCTGGATGAATCAGTTTTTAGCTTCAAATGCTGATGAAGTTGTTTTAATGGTTTCGGGAATTCCGGTAAAAATCAAAGGTTAAAAATTGCAAATTTTTCAAAGATTAATAATAATAAAAAAAGAATTCTCAAATTCGAAAACGCTGTCTTAACTTTACTTCAAATATTAATATTTTAAAATTTCATTCTCCACCTCTATTGAAATTGATTTTTGAAATTGATATTGAATTAGAATTTGGAATTAGAAAAATTGGAATTTAAAAATGAGCTATTTAGATAATATCTTAAAATCACGCCGCGATACACGACATTTTACTACGGATGAAGTTCCTGATGAAGTGATCGAAAAAGCTTTACAAGCCGGACATTGGGCGCCATCTGTTGGTTTGACGGATGCAACTCGGTATTATATCATTAAATCTACTGAGGTTAAAAACGCTGTAAAGAATCTTTTTTTAGATTATAATAAAAAAGCGGAGGAATTAACGGATAATCCGGAACAAAAAGAGCATTACAAATCGCTGAAACTGGAAGCAATTGAAGAAGCGCCAATTGGATTAATTATCGCATATGATCGATCTGTGCTGAATCAGTTTACGATTGGGACTGTGGGAAGTAACGAAGCGGTGAAATTTAGTTCGGTTTGTGCGGCTCAAAATATTTGGCTTTCGCTTACGGAACAAGGCTTTGGAATGGGTTGGGTTTCGATTTTGAATTATTATGAGTTTAAAAAAATTCTTGATTTACCGGAGAATATTGAACCGCTGGGATATTTTTGTATTGGAAAACCTGCAACAAATTATGACAATCAGCCGATGTTGCAACAATTGCATTGGAAACAAAAATCAGAAGTTCCAATTTGTACTGAAATTAAAAATATTGTAAAAAGTTCCGTTTCAGATTTACTTTTAAAATCTCTAACTAAAGTTGAAATTGAAAATGATTTCGGTACTCTTTTACAAGAAAAAATAGATTCTAAGACAAAACCAATTGGAGCTTTGGGAACTTTAGAAACGTTGGCTTTTCAAATGGCAACGGTTTTTGAAACCCTGAACCCGAAAATAATCAATCCTAATATCGTTGTTTTTGCAGCTGATCACGGAATTGCCAATCATGGTGTTAGTGCTTATCTGCAAGATGTTACGCGCCAAATGGTAGCGAATTTTCTGGAAGGCGGTGCAGCGATAAATGTTTTCTGTAATCAAAACAATATTCATTTATCTATCGTTGATGCAGGCGTAAATTACGATTTTCCCACAAATGCAAACTTGATAAATGCAAAAGTCGCTAAAGGAACTCAGTCGTTTTTACATATTCCGGCAATGAGTGAAACCGAATTGCAATTGTGTTTTGAAAAAGGAAAATCAATTGTTGAGGATATTGCTAAAACGGGTTGTAATTGTATTGGTTTTGGCGAAATGGGAATTGGAAATACTTCTACAGCTTCGGTTTTAATGAGTCTTTTAACTGGTTTCTCTATCGAAGATTGTGTGGGAAAAGGAACTGGCGTTGAAAATGAAAAACTATTACAAAAACAAAATATCCTTCAAAAAGCCATAAATAATTATTCCGGTCCAGCCGAATTAAAACAACAACTCGCCTATTTTGGAGGTTTTGAAATTATGCAAATCACCAGCGGCATGTTAACGGCTTTCGATAATAAAATGCTGATTTTAGTCGATGGTTTTATTTGCAGCGTTGCTTTTTTGATTGCTTCAAAAATAAATCCCGACATTATAAAAAATGCTGTTTTCTGTCATTGTTCTGCCGAAAAAGCACATCAAAAATTACTTGATTATTTAAATGCAAAGCCTATTTTAAGTCTGGATTTGCGTTTAGGCGAAGGAACGGGTTGTGCGATTGCATTACCTATTTTAAAATCGGCAGAAGTTTTTTTGAATGAAATGGCTAGTTTTGAAAGTGCCGGGGTTAGTAGGAAATAATGAAGTAGCAGTTTCAGTATTCAGTTGATAAAATTATTATATATGCCATTAATAAAAGTTTACATTCATTTTGTTTGGAGTACAAAAAACAGATTTCCATTTTTAGATTCTTTAGAATTAAGAGAAAAAGTTTGGAATCATATTCGTGAAAATGCTAAAGAAAAAGGAATCTTTCTTGATTTTATTAGTGGTTATTCAGATCATTGTCATTGTATTATTTCTTTGGGAGTAGATCAAAATATTCAAAAAATAATGCAACTGATTAAAGGAGAATCTTCTTTCTGGATCAATAAAAATAAATTAACGAAACAAAAATTTGAATGGCAAGAGGAATATTTTGCAGTTTCAGTATCAGAATCTATTATAGATAAGGTTAGAGATTATATTAAAAATCAAGAAATCCATCATAAGAAAAAAACTTTTCAGGAAGAATATGATGAAATTATTAACAAATTTGGGTTTGGTAAATAGTTTGGCTAAAGCCATTTTAATTTCGAATTTTTATAACCCCAGATAAATCTGGGGGCTATTCAAAAAAAATCTTTTTCAATTAATACTAATTTCAATTTTATAGAGATTCATAATTGAATTGCCTCCAGATTTATCTGGAGGTTACAAAGGATGAGCGCTAAAAGGCTTTAGCCAAATAAATCAAATTGCATAATGAAAAAACAATTCAATATTCTTTAAACAAAATTTGGCTAAAGCCATTCTAATTATGAATTTTACCCCCAGATAAATCTGAGGGCTATTCAAAAAAAAACTAAAATATAAAGTTGAATTTGCATACAAACTAAAATTGAATTGCCTCCAGATTTATCTGGAGGTTACAGAATTGAGCGTTCCAACGGCTTTAGCCAAATAAATTATATAACATCAATGAAAAAATAATTCAATAATCATTAAAAAAGTTTGGCTAAAGCCCTTTTGATTGCGAATTTTTATAACCCCAGATAAATCTGGAAACTATTCAAAAAAAACTAAAATATAAAATTGAATTTGCACACAAACTAAAATTGAATTGCCTCCAGATTTATCTGGAGGTTACAGAATTGAGCGTTCCAACGGCTTTAGCCAAATAAATTATATAAATATCAATGAAAAAAGAACTACATATTTTCTTCACCTCTTTAATGTTCTATACCAGAATTCCATGCCCGAAAAACATAGATCATCATCCTGATTATTTAAACAAAGCAACTCGTTATTTTCCTTTGATTGGCTGGATTGTGGGCAGTATTTCTTTTTTAGCGTTTTATCTTTCTTCTCTTTTTCTATCAACAGAAACTGCGGTGATTGTTGCGCTTATTGTTTCTGTACTTACAACCGGAGCTTTTCACGAAGATGGCTTTGCTGATGTTTGTGATGGTTTTGGCGGAGGATGGACTAAAGAAAAGATCCTGATAATCATGAAAGACAGCGCTATTGGTGCTTATGGAGCGATTGGTTTGGTTTTACTTTTTTTACTGAAATTCAAATTACTTTCTGAATCTGTTTTGCTTTTTAAGGGAGACAATTTTGTAGCATTTTTTCAAATTTATCTATTGTTTATATCTGCGCATGCTTTGAGTCGGCTTGCTGCGATTTCAATTATTTTTACGCATGAATATTCTCGTGATGATGCTTCAAGCAAAAGTAAACCTATTGCCAAAAATCATACCTGGAAAGAAATTTCAGGTTCGTTTTTCTTCGGGTTAATTCCGTTAGTGATTTTCTCGTATTTCCAATATAAATTTCTTTTTGCTTTAGTTCCTGTTTTTATTATGCGTTATTTTTTAGCGCGTTATTTTCAAAAATGGATCGATGGTTATACGGGAGATTGTCTTGGAGCAACGCAACAGGTTTGTGAAGTAGTTTATTATTTAAGCATTCTTTTTATATGGAAATTTATCTAGTTCGACATACCGAAACAATTTGCGAAAAAGGAGTTTGCTACGGACAATCAGATATTGGTTTAGCCGAACCTTTTGAAGTTATTTTCAAAAATATCCTTTCGCAATTACCTCAGGAAGCCATTATTTTTTCAAGTCCTTTAAAACGTTGTGTAATTTTAGCCGAATACATTCAGAATAATATTAAGACTATTTCGTTTAAAAAAGAGGATCGTTTAATGGAAATGAATTTTGGTAATTGGGAAATGAAAAACTGGAATGATATCTCGCCGGAACAACTCAATCCGTGGATGGAAGATTTTGTGAATATTGCTGCTTCAAACGGTGAATCATTTGTTGAATTACATGAAAGAGTTGGCAGTTTTTTATCTGAAATTCCAAAAGAAATAGATACGCCAATTATTATTGTAACACATGCCGGAATTATTAGAAGCATTTTATGTCATCACACTTTTTTAGCATTAAAAGACGCTTTTAACAATAAAGTTGATTTTGGAGACGTAATAAAAATAGCCCTATAAATACCTTTTTGTTTAGAATTTGGCTTAAAAAGTCAAACAAATTTGAAAATTCGATAATTTTAACTTTATCTTTGCACGAAATTAAGGTTGTGTTCATTTCAAAAACACATTAAAAGGGAATCAAGTTTTAATCTTGAGCTGTTCCCGCAACTGTAAGCTTAGTTCTGAAAAGAATGTTTGTTGTTAACTACAAAACCACTGCTCGCCCCGCGAATGGGAAGGTAAACAACAAAACGCAAGCCAGGAGACCTGCCTTTATAAACAAATATCGAACTCTCGGGAAAAAGAGTGTAGAAATTATGACTTTAAAAAAACTTTTTGCTTTTTGCTTATTATTGATGTGCCAAATTATTTGCGCGCAAAGCGATTCTATTAATAACCTGAAAGAGGTTGTAGTTTCTGATGCTAATCTTAAGAAATATTCTAGTTCGCAATCGGTTCAGGTATTAAATGATTCTGTGATTACTAAAAATGAAGCTTTACTTACTGATTTACTAAATTTCAATTCTACCATTTATTTTAAGGAATATGGACGCGGAATGCTTTCAACAGTTTCTTTTAGAGGAACGACTGCATCGCAAACGGCTGTAATCTGGAACGGAATTAACATCAACTCTCAAATGAACGGAAGTACTGATTTTAATACCATTTCATCTTCTGATTATAATTCGATAAGTGTAAAAGCTGGTGGCGGAAGTGTTATTTATGGTAGCGGAGCCGTTGGAGGAACTGTTCACTTAAATAATGATTTGGGATTTTATAAGCGATTCGAAAACAATTTAAAGTTAGACTACGGAAGTTTTAATACTATTGGAATCAACTTTAAAACGAATATTTCTAATGAAAAATGGAGTACACAAATTGGCTTTTCTAAAAACAGTTCTACAAACGATTATAAATATTTAAATCTATATACCTGGAAAGGCGAACAACGCTGGAACCAAAATGGTCAATATGATATTATTACAATGAATGCCAATGTAGGATACAAATTTGACTCAAAAAACACTTTGAAGTTATATACTCAAACATCAAATACAGATCGAAATACTTCATTAATCACAGAAACAGAAAGAAAGAGCAAGTACATAAATGGTTTCAACAGAAATTTATTAGAATATGATGGTGATTTCGGAAAATTCACAACCAATTTTAAGGCGGCTTATATATTCGAAAATTTCCAATATTATGCTGACAATTCAAAAAACCAATATACTTACGGAAAAACTGAAAGTTTAATTACGAAAGCTGATTTAGGCTACACCCTTTTTAAGGCAACTCAAATTAATGGTATTATAGATTACAACAGAACAAAAGGTTACGGAAGTGGTTTTGGTAATCATACCAGAGAAATTAGTTCCGCAACTTTATTAATCAAACAAGATTTTTCAGCCAACTGGAAAAATGAATTCGGAATCAGAAAGGAGTTTACTGACAATTATAAATCACCGGTTTTATTTTCATTAGGATCATCTTATCAGTTTAATAAGTTGTACAATTTAAAATTGAATTTATCCCGAAATTTTAGGATTCCAACCTTTAATGATTTGTATTGGGAAGAAGGCGGAAATCCCAATCTAAAACCCGAAAATTCTTATCAGGCAGAAATTGGAAATGTTTTTACCTTTCAAGACATTTCGCTTACGCAGACTTTTTATTACATGAAAATTAAAGATTTACTGCAATGGGTTCCCGGAAAAAATGGTATTTGGTCTCCGCAAAATACTGACAAAGTAAATTGTTATGGAGCCGAGACTTTATTAAGCTGGAAAAAGCATTTTGGTAAAAATTATTTTGGTGCGAATGCTTCATACGCTTACACTATTTCTGAAGATGAAGCAACTGGAAAACAGTTATTTTTCGTTCCGTTTCATAAAGTAAATGGAGCAGTATCTTATTCAGGAAACAAAATTTCAGCATATTACCAATTTTTATATAATGGTTTTGTTTACACACAATCTGATAATGACCCTAAACAAATCGTAAAAGATTACACAGTTTCAAACCTTGGAATTGATTATGATTTTAAATTTTTAGACTCTTTTAAATTAGGTTTTCAGGTTTTGAACCTCTTTAATGAGAATTATGAAAGTCTCGAAAACAGACCATTGCCAGGAAGAAATTTTAATATATACATTAACCTTAAATTTTAATATAATGAAGCTAACTCGATTTTTATTAATAGCATTAAGCGTATCGCTTTTTGTTTCTTGTTCTAACGATGACTCTAATGATGATCCAAAAGGAGTTTATGATAATGGTTTTTTCATCTTAAATGAAGGAACTAGTAAAGGTGGTTCCGTTTCTTTTTCAAGTAATGATTTTTCTACCGTTGTTCCTAATGTTTATGAAACTGCAAATGGTGCAGATTTTGCGGGAGTTTATCTTCAAAATATCTTTTTTAACGGAGACAACGCGTACATAATTGCAGGTGGATCTGATGTAATTAATGTAGTAAACAGATATACTTTTAAATTAGTTTCAAAAATTGAAACAGGTCTTATTACTCCAAGATATGGTGTAGTAAAAGACGGAAAAGCATATGTTACAAATGCAAATACTTATTCGTACATCAATCCAGCAACGGGAGATACTGATGATTTTATTGCAGTTATTGATTTAGCTACTAATAAAGTTGAATCTAAAATTGACCTGAATGCAACTGCAAACAGAATTATTTTAGAAAACAATAAATTATACATCACTGATTCGTCAAGTGATAAAGTATTAGTAGTAAATCCAGCAACGAAAGCATTAGAAACTCCAATTACTATTGGGTATGATGGAAACAGCATGGAAGTAAAAGATGGGATTTTATATGTTTTAAAAAGCCCATACCAAAATAGAGGTGAACTTGTAAAAATAAAATTGTCTGATAAAACTATTTCTAAAATCGCTTTCCCGGAATCATTAGACGGATCTGGAAATTTAGATATTTATGGCGATAAAATTTATTACACTGTAAATAAGTCTGTTTATGCTATGAATACATCAGCAACAACTCCGTCAACTACACCTTTATTTACTGCAAGTCTTTCTACTGATGGTTATATATATGGATTCACAGTAAAAAATGATAAATTTTATGTTGGTGATGGTGGTGATTTCAAATCAAGCAGTAAAGCTTATATCTATGATTTAAACGGAACTTTTATAAAAGATTTAGCTGTAGGTATTGCACCAAACGGTTTCTACTTTAATGACTAATTTCTAGTTTAGAATAAATTGTGTTTTTGGAACAATGCAATACTAAAAAAGGCTTTCTATTACTAGAAAGCCTTTTTTATTGGGTTTATATTTTTATTATAATGATCGTAAAAGTCCTTCCGGAGCTTTATCAATATACATTTGATTTCTGAAACCGTTCATTGCTTTAACATCTGTAAAGGTTTTTAAAACTACACCTTTATCAGTTTGTGATTTTTTAGTGGTTACTCCTGTAATTTGAGAAATTGCAACATTCAATAATGGCTCAGATGTATCGCCTAAAACACCCAGATTACTAACACGCTCTAATTGCTCATACGTTGGTTTTAAACCATCTGTATATTCGCCAAAATCAGCTGCGTTTACTATTTTTAATACCAATGGCTGCATCGCATATTTATGATTTGGATTTACGTTTGCTTTTCCTAAAGTAGGAGAATCATATATAGTAATTGAGCCCACATTTTTACCAACAGTAGTTTCCCCTATTTGAATTACTGAAATATAAGGCACTAAACCGTTTATTACTAATTCACTTGCAGATGCTGTTCCGCTTGTTGTTAAAATATAAATTTTATTTAAATTAAGGCTATTAATTGCTACACCATCCATATTATTTACAAATCTATTGTTAAGTGACTCGGCATCCTTATCTGCGAAATAGGCATTAACTTTTGCATTCCATTTCTGCTTAGCAAAAATCTTATCCGTAAACTGACCGGTAATCATACTTGCCAAACGTGTTGCTGTCTGGATAGAACCTCCTCCGTTATATCTTAAATCAAGAACCAGATCTGTAATTCCTTGTGCTTTTAATTCGGCGAAAGCCGCATTAAGCTGCGCATCATAATAAGCATAAAATCCGTTATACATTAAATAACCTATTTTATGACTTCCTGAAGTAATTACTTTATTGATAAAAACAGGATTTTCGTCTAAAGTTGTTTTCACTAATGCAACCGTTTTTCCGTTAGATTCAAAAGCAGATCCGTTATAAGTAACCATATTCAATGTATAACTATCAGCCGCTAAAAGTGATTGATAATTTGAAACCGTAAGTTGCGTTCCGTTTACTGCTGTAAAAAGATCACCACGCTTAATGTCTTTTTTTGATGCATCAGAGTTTGGAATAATATAACGAACGTAACCCACTAAATCAGTATTGCTGTTAGGTTTATAACTTAGTCTAAAATCTACACCGTCATTTTTTGAAGTTCCCTGAAGTTCCTGCTCTAAAACGGTATAATCATCAACGATCCAGCTAAAACGATCAATTGCCTGACCTTTAGGGAATTTACTAATAGGTTTATTCAATAAGTCCTGAAATAAATCTTCTGGTTTAGAATATCCTTTTAAAAATGAATTGAGCCCTTCTTCACGATCGTCAGCTAAATTAGGAACATCGGCTTGCCATAAATAATAATCATTTAATCCTTCCCAAATAAAATTATTCACCTGCAAATCACCCGAAACAGCAACATCATCCTGATCTTCACAAGATTGCAAAGAAAAAGCAAGTATAAACAATAGCAGTACGCTCTTTAAAATTGTTTTCATATAGTATGTATCTATGTAGTACTAACGTAAAAATAGTATCTTTAGTTTTAACATTGATAATTTTAAAGTGTTTTTTTATTATAAAATTTTCATATCTGTTGTAACAAAAATAATAGTACCTCGTCTTGACTATATAAGCTTCCTTATAATGGTTTATTTATAAAATTAAAATGATCATAAATTTATCGTCAAGGCGATTAAAGAAGCTTAGAACAACCAACCAAAAAACCAAAAATAAACCAGAGATGAATCAAAGTGTTTTTATAGAATTAATAAATCCTTTTAAAGACAAAGTTTTTCGTCTGGCAAAAAGATTATTAACCAGCACCGAGGAAGCCGAAGACGCAACCCAGGAAGTAATGGTAAAATTATGGAACAAAAAAGAGAATTTAGATTCTTATGGCAGCGTCGAAGCATTAGCAATGACAATGACAAAGAATTATTGTTTGGATCAATTGAAATCGAAAAGAGCAGGAAATCTTCAAATCGTTCATAATAATTATACAGATCGGGAACCTCAATTAGATAAAAAACTGGAGGATTCGAATAGTTTAGAATGGGTAGAAAAAATAATAAGCCAGTTGCCTGAACAACTACAAATACTAATTCAGTTACGTGATGTCGAACAATATGAGTTTGATGAGATTGCGAAAATTGTAAACATGAATGAAACGGCTATTCGGGTAGCACTTTCAAGAGCGAGAAAAAAAATTAGAGAAACAATGCTTAATACACACCGTTATGGAATTAAATAAAATAGAAGATATATTAGAAAAATACTTTCAGGGAGAAACCAGTATTGCCGAAGAAAATGAATTAAAGGAATATTTTTCTTCATCAAATGTTGCGCAGCATTTAGAACAATACAAACCTATGTTTGGTTATTTCTCTCAGGTAAAGGAACAGAAATCGACGCAGGAAATACCACTCAAAACTAAGAAACGAAATGTGGCGTGGTTATCAATTGCGGCTTCGGCTGTTGTTTTACTAGGAATAGGAACTTATTTTTATGTGAGCGAAAAAAATACAACTCAGGTTGTAGCGCAATCAGAATTAGGAACCTATGATAATCCGGAAGAAGCCCTTGCTGCAACGCAAAAAGCTTTAGCCTTAGTATCAAACAATGTTAATGTAGGTATAGGAAGTGTACAATACATTAAAGAATATGAACAATCAAAAAACAAAATTTTTAAACAATAATTAAAATCAATCAAAAAAATGAAAAATTTCATCATAACACTAGTTTTCGCATTCGTTAGCCACGCATTTTATGCACAAGGAGCATTTGATAAATTTGATGGTCAGGACGATGTAACATCTGTAATTGTAAACAAAAAAATGTTTGACTTAATGAGTAAAGTTAAAGTTGACGCTTCTGATAAAGAAACACAACAATATATTAAGCTGATTAAAAAATTAGATTACTTAAAAGTCTTTACCACTAAAAATCCTAAAGTTGAAGCTGACATGAAAGCATCTGCTGAAAAATATGTAAAAACTGCCGGTTTAGAAGAATTAATGAGAATTAATGACGGTGGCAGAAACGTAAAAATATCTGTAAAATCAGGAGCAACAGATTCTCAGGTTAGAGAACTATTAATGTATGTTGATGGTGCTAAAAACGAAGAAACTGTTTTATTATCACTAACAGGTAATTTTGATATCAACGAAATTTCAGTCCTTACAGATAAGATGCAACTTCCTGGTGGTGCTGACTTAAAAAAAGCCTCTAAAGGTAAAAAATAATATGAAAATCAGCATTTTTACCTCAGCCCTTTTAGTATTATTAACTTTAGTAAGTTGTAATTCTAATCCTTCATTACAGCGCTATTTTGTAGAAAATACAGATAACAAAGATTTTATCGCGCTTGATGTTTCGCCTGATATTTTAAACTTAGAAAAAACAAAATTATCTGCCGAACAAAATGAAGCTTTGAAATCATTTGATAAAATGAACATTTTAGCTTTTAAAGCAAATGCAACAAACCAAGCTCAATTTGAAACAGAAAGAGCAAAAGTTAAAGCGATTTTAAAAGATCCGAAATACCAGGAATTAATGAAGTTTGGTTCAGGTAAAGATGGCGCATCCATAAGCTATGTTGGTGCTGACGATAATATAGAAGAATTTGTTGTTTTTGCTAACAGAAAAGAAAATGGTTTTGCAGTTGTTCGTGTTTTAGGAAAAAATATGAATCCAAACAATATCATGACCTTAATGTCCGTTTTGAAAGAATCAAAGATCAACATGGAACAATTGAAACCTTTGCAGGAACTTATAAAAAAATAATATTTCTACCTTACTTTAAAACGAAAAAAGCTCCAATTATGGGGCTTTTTTTATGTAACAATTTTGGAAGATTAGCCTGAATAATATTACTGTGTTTTACTTTGATCTGAACCTTATTTAATTATATTTGTTACCTCACCAAAACAAGATTATTAAATTATAGATTATGGTACAAAAAACATCGAATGCCTTTATAGCGGCATCTTGGGTAGCTCTTGGAGCAGGAACAGTAGGATTTATAGTTGGACTTGCAAGAGCCGAAATGTTACTAAACGAAAAAGGTTATTATTTTACTGTTTTAATGTTTGGTCTTTTTGCGGTAGTTTCATTGCAAAAAAGCGTTAGAGACAGACTGGAAAAACTTCCTGTAACAGATATTTACTATGGAATTTGCTGGTTTGGAACTCTTTTATCAATTGTATTATTGGTAGTAGGATTATGGAACGCTACAATTTTACCAAGCGAAAAAGGTTTTTATGCTTTTGCTTTTTTATTAGCATTGTTTGGAGCTATTTCTGTACAAAAAAACACAAGAGATAATATGTCATTATCTAATGAATAATATTTAAAACATATTAATTAAACCAACTTCCAAAAGTTAAACCACAAAAAAAGCTCCATGAAAATGGAGCTTTTTTTATATCAGGATTTGAGATTATTTACTCAAATACATTTTTCTTCTTGAATACAATTCATAGAACTGATCATCTTTTAAGTCATCAATAAACAAGATACTTTCTCCAGTTGATTTCATTTCTGGTCCTAATGCTTTATTTACATTATGAAACTTACTGAAAGAGAAAACCGGTTGTTTGATTGCATATCCTTTTAATTGCGGATTAAATTTAAAATCAGTTACTTTATTATGACCTAACATTACTTTTGTGGCATAGTTTACATAAGGTTCCCCGTAAGCTTTTGCAATAAATGGTACCGTTCTTGAAGCTCTTGGATTTGCTTCGATAATATAAACCGTATCATCTTTTATTGCAAACTGAATATTGATTAAACCAACAGTTTTAAGTGCTCTGGCAATTTTTATAGTATGATCTTTAATTTGCTGCATTACGAATTCTCCTAAGTTAAAAGGAGGCAAAGTAGCATTACTATCTCCGGAGTGAACTCCACAAGGTTCGATATGCTCCATAATTCCTATAATATAAACATTTCCATCAGCATCACAAATGGCATCGGCTTCAGCTTCAATTGCTCCGGCTAAATAATGATCTAAAAGCAATTTGTTTCCTGGAATCGTTTTCAATAAGTTGACAACATGTTCTTCCAGTTCTTTTTTATTAATTACAATTTTCATTCCCTGACCTCCTAATACATAAGAAGGACGAATCAATAACGGAAAGTCTAAAGTATCTGCTAAGGCAGAAGCTTCGTCAGCTGTTTCAGCAATTCCGAATTGTGGGAAAGGAATGTTTAATTCCGTTAATAACTCAGAAAATCTTCCTCTGTCTTCAGCTAAATCAAGTGCATCAAAACTAGTTCCGATGATTTTTACTCCGTATTTAGATAATTTTTCAGCTAATTTTAAAGCCGTTTGTCCACCTAATTGAACAATTACACCTTCCGGTTTTTCATGCTGAATGATATCATATATATGTTCCCAGAAAACAGGTTCGAAATATAATTTATCGGCTGTATCAAAATCAGTCGAAACCGTTTCAGGATTACAGTTGATCATAATCGTTTCGTAACCACATTCTTTTGCCGCTAAAACTCCGTGAACACAAGAATAATCGAATTCAATTCCTTGTCCAATTCTGTTTGGTCCTGAACCCAGAACTATAATTTTCTTTTTATCTGTAACAATACTTTCGTTATCTACATAACGCTCACCGTTTGCTTTTTCGATTTCAGCTTCAAAAGTCGAGTAATAATAAGGTGTTTTTGCCTTAAACTCAGCCGCACAAGTATCAACCAGTTTAAATACACGGTTAATATTTTTCTCCATACGCAAAGTATGTACTTCGCTTTCTAAGCAATTTACCATGTGAGCAATTTGTCTGTCGGCAAAACCTTTTTGTTTCGCTTCAAGCAAAAGTTCTTTTGGGAGAGTAGTTACTTTATAGTTCGAAATTTCTTTCTCTAAAGTATAAAGCTCTTCGTATTGTTTTAAAAACCACATATCGATTTTTGTGATTTCATGAATACGGCTCAACGGAATCCCCATTGCGATTGCATCATAAATTACAAAAACACGATCCCAACTTGCAAAAGTTAGTTTCTCGATAATTTGTTCGTAGTTTTTATATCCTTTTCCGTCAGCACCTAAACCATTTCTTTTAATCTCTAAAGATTGAGTTGCTTTGTGTAATGCTTCCTGGAACGAACGTCCAATTCCCATTACTTCACCAACAGATTTCATCTGAAGTCCTAAAGTTCTGTCAGCACCTTCAAATTTATCAAAGTTCCAACGAGGTATTTTTACAATTACATAATCAAGAGTTGGTTCAAAAAGAGCCGAAGTAGATTTTGTAATCTGGTTTTGCAATTCATCAAGATTGTATCCTAAAGCCAGTTTAGAAGCAATTTTAGCAATTGGATATCCGGTTGCTTTTGATGCCAAGGCAGATGAACGAGATACACGAGGATTAATCTCGATAGCTACGATATCTTCTTTTTCATCTGGTGAAACTGCAAATTGTACGTTACAACCTCCCGCAAAATTCCCGATACTACGCATCATTAAGATCGCATAATCACGTAATTTCTGGAATGTTTTATCAGATAAAGTCATTGCTGGTGCAACCGTAATCGAATCTCCGGTATGAATTCCCATTGGATCCATATTTTCGATCGAACAAATGATTACAACATTATCGTTTTTATCTCTTAAAAGTTCTAACTCATATTCTTTCCAACCCATCAAAGCTTTGTCAATCAAAACTTCGTGTATTGGCGAAGCTTCTAAACCACGAGTTAAAAGCTCATCAAAATCTTCTTTTTTATAAACAATTGCAGCTCCTGTTCCTCCAAGTGTAAACGAAGGACGAATTACAAGCGGAAAACCAAATTCCTGAGCAATTTCTTTACCTTCAAGGTAAGAAGTAGCTGTTTTTGCAGGTGCAGTTGGTACATTAATTTTTTCTAAAAGCTGTTTAAACTGTTCTCTGTCTTCGGTAATATTAATAGCGTTCACATCAACACCTATTAATTTTACTCCGAAATCCTGCCAGATTCCTTTTTCATCAGCTTCCAAACATAAATTTAAAGCCGTTTGTCCGCCCATTGTAGGCAAAACAGCGTCAATTTGTGGATGTGCTTTTAAAATTTCAATAATCGATTTTGTAGTTAATGGTTTCAAATATACGTGATCGGCCATTGTTGGGTCGGTCATAATAGTTGCTGGATTTGAGTTTATCAAGATAACTTCAATTCCTTCTTCACGAATAGAACGTGCAGATTGAGAACCTGCATAATCAAATTCGCAAGCTTGACCAATAACAATAGGTCCTGAACCTATTATTAAAACGGATTTTATTGATGTGTCTTTAGGCATTTTATTTGTATTGTGTAGTTATATAAAAGTACTTCAAAAAACATTCATAGAGTATTATAAACTAGAATGTTACAGGTTTTTTTACCGACAAGGTATAAAAAAAGGCGATACTAAAAAAAGTAACGCCTTATTTATGTTTATACAAACATTATTTTTTGTGTCTAGGTTCGCTAGAAACAGTCAATTTATGTCTTCCTTTTGCTCTTCTGCGCGCTAGAACTTTTCTTCCATTCGCAGAAGCCATTCTGTCCATAAATCCGTGCTTATTTCTTCTTTTTCTTTTCGATGGTTGAAATGTTCTTTTGCTCATTGCTTTGTATCTTTAAATAGTATGTAATATCTCTTTTTGTTCTTCGAATATTGTTATTCTAAAACCGAGTGCAAATATACAAAGACTTTTTTTTCTCGCAAGCACTTTAATAAAAATATTTTTAATTCATTTTACTATATTTGCAATCACAAATATACATCTATTATGTTTCACAAAAATATTAAACTTATTTTAGCCGGACTTCTTGTAGTTGCTGGCATTTATCAATTTACAGAGAGTAATATCGGGAACGGAATCTTCCTTATATTATTGACGGCAATTCCAATATTTCTTTACTTTAAAAACGAATTTATCCTTTTAGCTTTCCTTAAATTAAGAAAACAAGATTTTGAAGGCGCTAAAAAATGGCTGGCATACATCAAAAATCCCGAAGCTGCATTAGTAAGAAAACAACAAGGATATTTTAATTACCTTCACGGAATCATGTTATCCCAAACCAATATCAACCAAGCCGAGAAACATTTCAAAAAAGCTATCGAACTTGGATTATCTATGGATATGGATTTAGCCGTAGCAAAATTAAACCTTGCCGGAGTTGCAATGTCACGCCGCAGAAAACTTGAAGCAACTAATTTACTTAACGAAGCTAAGAAATTAGACAAACAAGGAATGCTGAAAGAGCAGATCACAATGATGAAAGATCAAATGAAGAAAATCTAGACTTCTTTAAATTCCAAAATATTTTAAAATCCCAAATTCCAATCGTGAATTTGGGATTTTTTATTTTAGATTTAGATTTTAAAAATTTGATTGTCACTCTGTGCGAAGTCGAAGCTAAACCCAATCTTGTCATTTCGAAGAATGAGAAATCACACAAGTAAATCGACAAAGATTACACAACGAAACCCGACAGGTTTTAAAAACCTGTCGGGTTTACTATGCGTGTAAAGGTTTCTAACCATTAAACATTTGGAATTTGGAACTTTTAAATTTGAAATTTAATTTTCCAATATAATCGAAGGCAAATTCTCATTCAGCCATTTGTATTTATTCAGAATCATAATATGCGTTCCGCCTTTTACAACGATACAATTATTGATATACTTTATAGGAAAAACATCATCCTGATCGCCATGAATATGAACAACTTTAGGGTCGATTTCATTTCGATTCCACAAAATAACAGATTCAACTGCCCATTGTAAATATTTAAGATCCCGAACAGCTAAAAACTTCTCATATAATTTAATTCGTTTATTGATTTTTTCGCCAAAAGAATATTTCGCAAGATTCTCAATATTCAAAATTAACTTCATCGGAATCAACTTGTAAGCTTTTGTCGTTTTTCCAATTTTCATTCGTCTTGGGAATTCTGTATTACTTCTCACGCTTGAAATAATAATCACTTTTCTTGCCTCGATATGTTTTGCCATTTCCTGAACCAGAATTCCACCAAAGGAAACTCCAATTAAAACCGGATTTTCATGTTTGATATTTTTACTGATTCGGAGTGCATAATCAGTCAAAGATTCTTTTGGTTTTGGAATTTCCCATTCTAACATACATACTTCAAAAACAGACTCATCTAATATGATTCTTTCAAAAATAGCCGGACTAGCAGCCAAACCGGGCATAAAGTATACAGGAATTTTACTCATTTGATAGAAAATGGATTAGGATTACAGCTTATATTTTCAAGCTAAAATTACTTTTTTTTAACAATATGCATGCAAATCTTGCACCATTATATTTTTTAAATAAAATAAAATTACAAAAACTCTAAATGTTAAACATGTATTACCTCTTCAAAAATAATTTTATATTGAAAATCAAATGATTACCTTTGTAGTCATAATAACCATTATTTAACAAATTTTCAAAAGGTCTGTTATATAATATTTATGAACGTTCTTTTTCTATTATTTTTTAATTCAATCCCCAAAACATGACTAATATGGAACCTATTGAAACTATGGAAATCAAAGACAATACTTTTGCAAGACAATTTGAAACCATAGTCCCTGAAGGATTACTTTCTATTGAATATTCATTTCAGGAAAAGAAAATTTTCCTGACTAAAATAAACAAACCTGAAGGATATGAAAATCAAGCTATAATTGATCAATTGCTTAAAAATATAATGGACATTATCATTGAAAAGAAATTCAAATTAATGCCTATTCATCCCAGAATCGTATTATTCATTAAAAAAAATCCTGTATACAAAGAATTACTTCCACCGGGAATCAGAATTTAATTTTAAAAAAAAAGCACAAGAATCAACTTGTGCTTTTATATAGAATTGTATTTAACTTTTATTTTTCGATCTCTTTCATAGAATCCATTTTTTTATGCGCTAAGAAACCGGCAACATCTTCAAAATGTTCTTTCACACGTTTGTTTCCAAATTCAAAAACTTTAGTTGCTAATCCGTCAAGGAAATCACGATCGTGGGAAACCAGAATTAAAGTTCCGTCAAAATCACGCAATGCGTCTTTTATAATGTCTTTGGTTTTCATATCCAAGTGATTTGAAGGTTCATCCAGAATTAATAAATTTACTGGTTCAAGCAATAATTTAATCATTGCCAAGCGCGTTTTTTCTCCTCCCGAAAGTACTTTTACTTTTTTAGTAATATCATCGCCCTGAAACATAAAAGCTCCAAGAATATTTTTTATTTGTGTACGAACATCTCCAACTGCAATTGCATCGATAGTTTCGAAAATTGTAGCATTTTCATCTAATAACGAAGCTTGATTTTGGGCAAAATACCCAATTTGAGAATTATGACCAATTTCTACACTTCCTTCATCGATACCTATTTCTTTCATGATCGCTTTGATCATTGTCGATTTTCCTTCACCATTTTTACCTACAAAAGCTACTTTTTCACCTCTTTCGATAACAATATTAGCATCTTTAAAAACTACATGATCTCCATATGATTTTGAAAGTTCTTTTACCACAACCGGATATTGTCCTGAACGTGCGGCCGGCGGGAATTTCAATTTCAATGCAGAGTTATCTACTTCATCAACTTGTACAATAACAAGTTTTTCAAGCATTTTAACACGAGACTGAACTGCATCTGTTTTAGAAAATGTTCCTTTAAAACGATCAATAAAAGTTCTGTTATCAGCAATCATTCTTTGTTGCTCATCGTATGCTTTTTGCTGATGAATACGACGGTCTTTTCTTAACTCTAAATAATGAGAATATTTTGCTTTATAATCGTAAATTCTTCCCATTGTAACCTCAATAGTACGATTTGTGATATTATCTACAAATGCTCTATCGTGCGAGATTACTACAACTGCTTTTGCCTGAGTCAATAAAAAATCCTCTAACCATTGAATACTTTCAATATCCATGTGGTTGGTTGGCTCATCCAGTAAAATTAAATCGGGTTTTTGAAGTAAAATTTTCGCCAGTTCAATTCGCATTCTCCATCCTCCTGAAAATTCAGAAGTCTGGCGTGTAAAATCCTCGCGTTCAAAGCCTAAACCCACTAAAATTTTCTCAACTTCAGCTTCGTAATTTACTTCTTCGATTGCATAAAATTTCTCGCTTAAGTCAGAAACTCTTTCGATTAATTTCATGTAAGCATCACTTTCATAATCTGTACGAACGGTTAATTGCTCGTTGATTTCATCAATTTCGGCTTTCATTTTAAAAATTTCACCAAAAGCTTTTGACGCTTCTTCCATTACAGTTGCGCCGTCCTGCGTCAATAAATGCTGAGGCAAATAAGCTACAATAGCATCTTTAGGAGCAGAAATACTTCCGGTTGAAGGTTTGCTTTGACCTGCAATTATTTTTAAAAGTGTCGATTTTCCCGCACCATTTTTACCCATAAGGGCAATTTTATCATTTTCATTTATAGCAAAAGAAACATCGCTAAATAATGTAGTTCCACCAAACTGAACCGAAATATCGTTAACTGTAATCATTACTTTCTGTGAATTTGTTTAATCGGTTAATCGTTTAGTTGACCACCTGTTTTTTTCGTGGTGCAAAGATAGATTTTAATTATATAATGTGCCAATGAGATAATTAGATAATTTGAAATCCTAAATAATAAACCCGACATGTTTTCAAAACATGTCGGATTTGCTAGATTATCTAATTATCCCATTTTCTAATTGCCAAATTAAAAGCAATTCCCAAATGTTTCCAGAAATGGAGGTTTATTTTGAACTCGTATTCTTACATTTGAATACATAAAACAGGCAAAGATGAAAATTTTAATTATAGAAGATGAAGCTGGTTTACGTGAAGTGGTACAACAATCGCTTGAAAAAGAGAAATATATAGTAGAAACTGCTCATGATTACATTTCAGGATTAGACAAATTAGGCGCATATGATTATGATTGTATTTTAATCGATATTATGCTGCCAAACGGAAATGGTCTGGATTTACTTCAGGAATTAAAAAGACAAAAAAAACAAAGTGCTGTTATTATAATTTCGGCAAAAGATGCCGTTGATGACAAAGTTAAAGGTCTGGATTTAGGCGCAGACGATTATTTGAGCAAACCCTTTCATTTATCTGAATTACATGCGAGAATCAAATCGGCAATTCGCAGGAATAATCACAATGGAGATAATTTGATTGTTTGGAAAAATGTGACGCTTTCGCCGGAGCAAAGAACGGTTACTATCGATAATAAAGAATTAATTTTAAACCGAAAGGAATTTGATTTGCTTTATTATTTTATCATCAATCCAAACCGATTAATTAATAAAACTGCTATTGCCGAATATGTTTGGGGCGACCATACGGATCAGGCTGACAATTTAGATTTTGTCTATTCGCAGATTAAAAATTTACGAAAAAAATTAAAAGAAATTGATGCCGAAGTTGATATTCAGGCGGTTTACGGTATTGGATATAAAATGAATTAATGAAATTACAAAATTATACACTTCGCTATCTCGCTATAACTTTATTGCTTGTAATCCCAATTTGGGCAGGAATTTTCTATGTGCTAATTCTGGATGAAGTCTATGACAATATTGATGATGATTTAAAAAATTCAAAAATTATAATTGTTCGCCATGCTTTTGCGAACAAAGAATTATTGAATTCACCAGAATTTGGAATCAATAAATTCACAATAAAACCGCTTCCTAAAGGTCAATATTCGCATAAAGAAGAGTTTTCAACCTCAAAAGAATTCATGGAATATGATAATGACAACGAACCCATCAGATCATTAAAAACTGTTTTTGATGATGACAAAGGAAACTCCTACGAATTAATCGTAAAAGCTTCGATCGTTGAAGAAGATGAATTATTAGAGGATTTATTTTTGGCATTAATAGGCTTATACGTTATGCTTGTTGTTAGTATATTACTGGTAAACCTTTTACTTTTAAAAAGAATATGGAAATCATTTCATGTTATTTTAGAAAATCTAAAAGAAATTAAATTAGGAACCGGCAGTAAATTAAGACCTATAAATTCTTCGATAGATGAATTTATTATTTTAGAAAAAGAGGTCGAAAAAATGTTGGCCCGAAATGAAATGATATATTCAAGCCAGAAGCAATTTATCGAAAATGCTTCACATGAATTACAAACTCCCTTGGCGATAAGCATTAACAAACTCGAATTATTTGCCGAAAACAATGTACTTCCGGACGAGCAAATGATGGAAATAGGAAAAATAACTGATACATTAAATCGATTAACAAAATTGAACAAATCTTTATTAATGTTATCAAAAATAGAGAACCAGCAATTTTCTGAAGAGAAAAACATCAACTTTAATGAACTTGTTTTAGTATTAACACAAGATTATGCTGATCTGGCCGATTATAAAAAAGTAAAAATTACTGTAACTGAAAACGATTCTTTATATTTCATAATAAACAAAGGATTGGCAATTGCATTAATTAGTAATTTATTGAAAAATGCCATAATCCATAATCATCCTAACGGTTTTGTCAATTTTATAATTAATAAAAACGATATCATAATTTCGAACAGCGGAAATCATTCTCCATTAAATTCCGAAGTAATTTTCAATAGATTCTACCGTCATACTACAACTAATGAATCCACAGGTTTAGGATTATCGATTGTAAAATCTATTATAAACAATTATTCAATTAGTATAGAATATCTGTTTACCGAAAACCATCAGTTTAAAATTGTTTTTCCAAAAAAGTAGTCTTTTTATTATTTTTTCCTAATTGTTTCCAAATTCAGGTCTTAATCTTGCATCAGAATTTAAACATACAATTATGAAAACGAAATTAAACACAGCCTTATGCCTAATTGCAGGAGTAGCATTTGGATTTTCAGCAAATGCTCAAAAAACAACAATTACAAAATCTGCTTTACCCGCAAATGCTCAGACTTTTTTAAAAACTCATTTTGCAGGACAGGAACCTACTTATATTATTGAAGACAAAGAAACATTTTCTAAAGACTATAAAGTTCAATTTGCAAACAATATTGAAGTAGAATTTGATGGAAAAGGAAATTGGGAAGAAGTTGACGGAAATCATACTGCAATTCCTGCCACAATAATACCTAAATCAATTGCAAACCACGTAAAAACCAATTTTGCAAATACCGCAATAACCAAAATTGACAAGGTAAACTGGGGTTATGAAGTTGATTTAAACAACGGTATAGAACTGGAATTTAACTCTAAAGGAAACTTTTTAAGAATCGACAATTAAACATTTACATAGTAAAACACAATCATGAAAAAAATATTATTATCAGGTTTTATCGCATTATCACTTTTAGTTACTACAACATCTTGCGATAGCGATGACGACGATCGCGAAACAGTAATTACGGCTGCAGATTTACCGCAAACGGCAAGTACATTTATTACAACATATTTCCCTAATGCTACTTATCAGGTAATAAAAAAACAGGACAAACCAGATTCAGATGGATCTGTTTATGATGTTTATTTGACAAATGGTTTTGAAATTGATTTTGATGCCAATGGAAACTGGATTGATATTGATGGAAATAATCAGGTAATTCCTGTTGCTTTGATTCCTGAAAAAATTAATACGTATGTAACCGCAAATTATCCAAATCAATTTATAACATCAATTGACAACGAACGAACTTATACTGAAATTGAACTTAATAATAAAGTAGAATTAGTTTTCGATCTTCAGGGAAATTTTCTTCGAATTGATAAATAAAAAATATTATAATGTCGCAAAGGCTCCGATAGAAATATCGGAGTTTTTTTTGTTGCTATCTCAAAAAATAATTTTCAATTTTATTTACAAGTATAAGAATATTCCTAATTTTTTCCAGTTTTCAGATTTAATATTGCACTATAATAAATAAGAAAATATTAAATTTTAAATTTAACAATCATGAAAAAAACATTTTTAACAAGTTTCATTGCTTTATCACTTTTAATTTCAACAACATCTTGTGACAGTAATAATGACAATGAAAAGACCACGATACAATCAGCTGATCTTCCGCCTACTGCAAAAGCATTTACAGAAACTTATTTTCCTAATGCAGTATATAAATCAGCAGTAAAATTAAAATCCTCAACTGTAAACGGATCTGTTTATGATATTTCTCTAGCGAACGGATTTGATATTGATTTTGATGCAAACGGAAACTGGACAGAAATTGACGGAGGAAATCAAGCCATTCCAACCGCTTTAATTCCGGAAAAAATAAACGCGTATGTTGCTGCAAATTATCCTGGTTTATTTATTGTTCAAATTGAAAACGAAAAAACAAAATATGATGTAGAACTTTCTAATAATCTGGATTTAGTTTTTACTCCACAAGGAGATTTTGTACGAATTGACCATGATGGAGATAACCATAACGAAGTTGTTGTCAATCCAACAACATTACCCGCGACAGCACAAACATTTCTAAGTACACATTTTCCCGCTGTAACAGTGATATTAGCAGAAAAACAAAATAATGCCAGCATCAATGGTTCTATTTATGACGTTTCTCTTTCGAATGGTTTTGAAATTGATTTTGATATTAACGGAAACTGGATTGATATTGATGGAAATAATCAGGCAATTCCTGTTGCTTTGATTCCTGAAAAAATCCGTACTTATGTTACATCTAATTATCCAAATCAGTTTGTAACATCAATTGACAACGAACGAACTTATACTGAAATTGAACTTTCTAATAATTTAGAATTAGTTTTTGATCTTCAGGGAAATTTTCTTCGAATTGATCAATAAAGACGTAATTACATAAACTCAAAAGCTCCGGAATTTAATTTCGGGGCTTTCTTTTTTTTTAAAATATCTTCAATAAAACTACGAAACCTAATACTCATTAATAGCCTGCTTTTTTGTAATAAGACAAGAAACAATTTAGCATTTTAATATTGCGTCAATATTCCTACATATTATAATTTTTAGTATTATCTTGTATAATAATTTAAAAAATTGAAAATATGAGAACGAAATTGAACGTGATAGCCAGCCTGATTACAGGATTAATATTTGGACTTTCAGCAAATGCACAAAAAACAGTAATTAAAAAAGAAGCTTTACCGGCAAATGCTCAAGCTTTCCTAAAGACTCATTTTGGATCTAAAAAACCCAGTTATATATTAGAAGATAAAGAAATCCTTTCTACAGAATATAAAGTTCAATTTGAGGACAAACTGGAAATCGAGTTTGATAAAAAAGAAACTGGAAAGAAGTTGATGGTGAAAATTCTAAAATTCCTTCCTCTATTATCCCGAAAAAAATTGCTTCCTACGTAAAAACTAATTTTCGTAAAGAAAAAATAACCAAAATAGAAATAGGGACTTCTGGTTATGAAACAAAACTTACGAATGGTTTAGAATTAAAATTCAACTTAAAAGGAGATTTTACGAAAATCGATAAATAATATTTAAATAAAAAACAACAAACCCGACAAGGTTTATCCCGAGGCTTCGGGACTGTCGGGTTTGTTGTTTTTAAAATTATCTAATTTTCAAATTGACTAATTATCTAATTTAATCCTTTCTCCATTTTTTAGTTTCCTCAAAAATGTGTTCTAAGATTGCTGCTTCTGTTGCATCGAAATCTATGTTTCGTCGTCCCATTACTAATCTTGCAGTTTCGAAGGCTTTTTTAGTAATATAAGTTGTAAAACCTGCTGCTCCGCCCCAGGAAAAACTCGGGACAAAATTGCGGGGAAAACCACTTCCAAAAATATTAGTGCTCACTCCTACTACAGTTCCGGTATTAAACATGGTATTAATTCCGCATTTACTATGATCTCCCATCATTAAACCACAAAACTGAAGTCCTGTTTTAGCAAAACCTTCTGTTTCATAGCTCCATAATTTTACTTCTTCGTAGTTGTTTTTTAGATTTGAATTATTACTATCTGCTCCAATATTACACCATTCTCCTAAAACAGAATCTCCTAAAAATCCATCGTGCCCTTTGTTTGAATTTGCAAAAAGAACGGAGTTTTTAACTTCTCCTCCTATTCTTGATCCCGGTCCAACTGTTGTGGCTCCGTAAACTTTTGCATTTAGTTTTACTTGTGCATTTTCACATAAAGCAAAAGGACCACGAATTACGGTTCCTTCCATAATTTCAGAATTCTTACCTATATATATAGGACCGTTTGAAGCATTCAGGGTTACAAATTCTAATTTTGCTCCTTCTTCAATAAATATATTTTCGGGCGCAATAACATTTACGCTTTTGGGGATTGGCTGTGATTTCCTGTCTTCAGTCAAATAAATAAAATCTTCACGAATCGCAGCATCATTTTTAGAGAAAATATCCCATGTGTGTTCTACAGTTAAGGCTTCACCATTATACTGAATAATTTCGTAAGTGTCAAAGTCTACTTCTTCCTGATTTTCAGTGGTAAAAAAAGCAATTACATCATCTCCTTTAAAAATTGCCTGATTGATTGTTAAATCAGAAACCATTTCTGCAAGCGTATCATTTGGTAAATACGCCGCGTTAATCATAACATTTTCTTCTAATTCTACCATTGGGAATTTCTCTGACAGATATTCTTCGGTAATAGTAGTTATTGTCGAACCTAAACGCGCTTCCCATTTTTGGCGAATCGTCATTATTCCGATTAATATATCAGCAACAGGTCTTGTAAAAGTAAAAGGGAGTAAAGCATTCCGGACGGGACCGTCAAAAAGAATGTAATTCATAAATATTAAATTTGGTACTTGTTAAAAACTTGATTTGGTTATCGGGTTCAAAGTTACAAATATTTTATTTGTTTAATAATGTGTGGTTTTATTCAATATAGAATCTACTAGTTTTTTCGCCACGAATTCACGAATTTTTTGAATATTGCTAAATAAAGAATTCGTGAATTCGTGGCGAATCTATGACCAACTTTTATTCCATAAAAAAAGCCTTCCGGATTGGAAGGCTTTATATAAGTAAAAACAGCTTTTATTATTTAGCGTGTTTAGCGTATTTAGTTTTGAATTTATCAATACGTCCTGCAGTATCGATAAGTTTAGATTTACCAGTATAAAAAGGGTGAGATGTTCTAGAAATCTCCATTTTTACAACTGGATACTCAACTCCGTCAACTTCAATTGTTTCTCTTGTATCTGCAGTAGATTTAGTGATAAAAATTTCGTCATTTGACATGTCTTTAAATGCAACTAATCTGTAATTTTCTGGGTGAATTCCTTTTTTCATCTTTTCTTTTATTTATTGTTTAGAGCATTTTTATTTTGAAGCTTTTTCGTGGTTAGAAAAAGGTGTAAACAAAGGATACTCTTTTTTTGTTTAAAACGTTTAATTATTTGAGTTTGCAAATTTACAATTCTTTTTTAATATTCAAATGTTTAGCTCACTTTTTTTTAGTTAAATTCAAAAAGCTTTTTTTCTCTCTGTTTATATTGGGAATTGCTATATTTGTGGATTAATAAATCATCGTTTTATGGAAAAAAATACTTCTCCTGCTCAATCATCAATAATATATGGTGTTTTGTTTGGTGTTATTATGGTTTTAGAATTTGTTATTATGTATATAATAGGTATGAAATCGCTGGTAAATTCCAGTATTGGTACAATTATAAACATAGGAAACTACCTTGTATTACCAATCTTGTTTATATATATTGGTTGTACTAATTATAAGAAAAATGTTAATAATGGATTTATTTCTTTTAGTGAATGCTTAAAAGTGGGGATTTCAATCACTTTTGTTGCTGCTTTTATCTATGCTGCTTTCAGTGTTATTTTTAATTTGATTTTCCCTGAGTTCATCAATGAAATGATTGATATCTCTAAAGAAGGAATGCTGGCTAAAAATCCTGAAATGACGGCTAAGGAAATGGAAATGGGAGTTTCTATGATTAAAAAATTCATGAATCCTGCAATTGTTTTCCCTGTAACGCTTGTGATGTACTCTTTCTTCGGATTATTATACTCATCACTTATAGGAGCAATTATAAAGAATAACAAAACTCAAAGTTTATAAAAATTTAAATGAATTTATCAATACTTATACCGCTTCTTAATGAGGAGGAATCACTAAAGGAACTCTATTCGTGGATCATTAAAGTGATGCAGTCTAATAATTACTCTTATGAAATCATTTTTGTAGATGATGGAAGTACGGATGATTCCTGGAACATAATTGAAAGTTTTTCTAACGAAAATCCTAATGTAAAAGGAATTCGTTTCATGAAAAACTTTGGAAAATCACAGGCTTTGCATGCTGGTTTTGCAAAAGCAAAAGGCGATGTAATTATTACAATGGATGCCGATTTACAGGATAGTCCGGACGAAATTCCAGGATTATATGAAATGATTACGGCTGAAAAATTTGATTTGGTTTCCGGTTGGAAAAAGAAACGTTATGACTCTGTTGTAGCAAAAAACCTTCCGTCGAAATTGTTCAACTGGGCGGCAAGAAAAACTTCCGGTGTTGAATTGAATGATTTTAACTGCGGATTAAAAGCATATAAAAATACGGTTGTAAAAAACATAGAAGTTTCGGGCGAAATGCACCGATATATTCCGGTTTTGGCAAAAAATGCCGGTTTTAATAAAATTGGCGAAAAAGTAGTCATTCACCAGGCTCGTAAATATGGTGAAACAAAATTTGGAATGGATCGTTTTATAAATGGTTTTCTGGATTTAATTACGATCTGGTTTTTGTCAAGATTTGGAAAAAGACCAATGCATCTTTTTGGATTATTAGGTTCTATTATGTTTCTAATTGGATTTTTACTAGCTTTATATTTAGGAATAGATAAATTATTTATTCACAAAGCTAGCCGACTAATTACAGAAAGACCACATTTCTATTTATCGATTACATCAATGATAATAGGAACTCAATTATTCTTAGCAGGTTTTCTTGGAGAAATTATTTTGAGAACTAAAAGTAATGAAGCGCGTTATAAAGTTGCCCGAGAAGTTAATTTTTAACCTAAATCCCTAGCCCTGATGGAAGGGAAAATCCTTTTTTATTGTTTTTTCTACAATAAAAAAGATTGGAATAACAGCAGGAAATAGCTCCTGAAAATTATTATTAAATATAAAAAGATACGAATGATGAATATAGCACCTAACATTTTGAATGCTGTAAACGAATGGCTGACCCCTACATTTGACAACGAAACACAAGCTGCGGTTAAGGAATTAATGACTACGTCGCCAAAGGAACTTGAGGAAAGTTTTTATAAAAATCTGGAATTTGGAACTGGCGGAATGCGCGGTGTAATGGGCGTTGGAAACAATAAAATCAACAAATATACGCTTGGAAAAAACACTCAGGGATTATCTGATTATTTACATCAGGTTTTCCCAAATCAGCCTTTAAAAGTGGTTATTGCTTATGATTGTCGTCATAACAGTAATACGCTTGCTAAGGTTGTTGCGGATGTTTTCTCGGCTAATGGAATTCAGGTTTATTTGTTTTCTGATTTACGACCAACTCCTGAATTGTCTTTTGCGCTTAAATACTTAGGCTGCCAATGCGGAATTGTTCTTACAGCATCGCATAATCCACCGGAATATAACGGATATAAAGTATATTGGGAAGATGGCGGACAAATTGTTCCTCCTGAAGATGCAGCGATTATTAATGTGATCGAAAATTTAGATTACGATAAAATTAAATTCAACGCTAACGAAAGCCTGATTCAATATATTGATACTGAAATTGATAAAGCTTTTATAAAATCATCTATAGAAAACGCAAGTTTTAATACTCCGGCTGAAGCCAAAGATAATCTTCAGATTGTTTTTACTTCATTACATGGAACTTCGATAAAATCTATTCCTGATACTTTATCACAAGCAGGTTACAAAAACGTACATATTGTCCCGGAACAAGCTATTCCTGATGGAAATTTTCCAACAGTGAAATCTCCAAATCCTGAAGAACCTGAGGCTTTGACTATGGCTTTGGCTCTTGCCGATAAAACAGATTCTGACATTGTGGTAGGAACTGATCCTGATTGTGATCGTCTTGGTGTTGCCGTGAGAAATAATGATGGTAAAATGATTTTGCTTAACGGAAATCAAACCATGATTTTAATGACTTCTTTCTTGTTGAAACAATGGAAAAAAGCGGACAAAATTAACGGAAAACAATTTGTGGGTTCTACAATTGTTTCAACTCCTATGATGATGGAATTAGCATCAAGCTATGGCGTTGAATGTAAAGTTGGTTTGACAGGTTTTAAATGGATTGCCAAAATGATTAAGGATTTCCCTGAACTTGAATTCATTGGTGGCGGCGAGGAAAGCTTTGGTTTTATGGTTGGTGACGCCGTTAGAGATAAAGATGCTGTTGCAGCTACTTTATTAATCTGCGAAGTTGCAGCTCAGGCAAAAGAAGCAGGAAGCAGTGTTTACAAGGAACTTTTACAGCTTTATGTTGAAAATGGTTTTTATAAAGAATACCTGGTTTCGTTAACTAAAAAAGGAATCGAAGGTTTACAGGAAATCACTCAAATGATGATTGATTTACGTGAAAACCCCTTGAAAGAAATCAGCGGACAAAGAGTAATTATGGTCGAAGATTATCAATCATCAATTGCATTGAATTTATTGACTGGTGAAGAATCGACAATGGATATCCCAAAATCTAACGTATTGATTTATTATACTGAAGATGGTTCAAAAATTTGCGCAAGACCAAGCGGAACTGAACCTAAAATTAAATTCTACATTAGTGTTAATGCTGAATTAGATTCGGTTACTAATTTTGATGCTGCCGAAAGTTTCTTAGACGAAAAAATACAAAATATCATTGCAGGAATGCAATTGAAATAAAATAATGAGTGACAAACCGGAAACAAATGATCAGCCCGAACTATTAAATTCAATCATTGGGTTAATAGATCAGACTCGTCATTTTGTTGCCAAAACGTTTAATCAGGAATTGACTTTATTATATTGGAAGATTGGAAAAACCATAAATGAAGAGATTCTAAAAAACGATAGAGCCGATTACGGAAAAAAAATAATTCCTGCATTAAGCATTGCATTAACAAACAAATACGGAATAGGTTTTAACAAACGAAATCTACAAAGTTTTATCAAGTTAAACGCTGCAATTGAAGACTTTACAATTTTGCACACACTGTGTGCAAAATTGACATGGTCTCATATCAGGATTCTAATTTATATTGAAAACAATATAAAAAGAGAGTTTTACATTCAAATGAGCGTTCATGAAAGATGGAGCGTAAGAACTTTACAGGAACGTATTGACAGTATGCTTTTTGAAAGAACCGCCATTAGTAAAAAACCTGAACAAACAATACTTAATGATTTAGCGTCATTAAAAAACGAAAAACAAATTAGTCCTGATTTAACTTTTAGAGATCCTTACTTTTTAGATTTTTTAGGATTACATGATAGTTATTCTGAGAAAGATTTAGAAAGTTCAATCTTAGCCCAATTACAAAATTTCATTACCGAAATGGGCAGTGAATTTGCTTTTCTTGCACGCCAAAAACGAATAACAATCGACGATGAAGATTTTTACATCGATTTACTTTTCTATCATCGTGGCTTACGCCGATTGGTTGCCATTGATTTAAAACTCGGAAAATTTAAAGCCGGATATAAAGGTCAAATGGAACTATATCTGCGCTGGTTAGAGAAAAATGAGCAAAAAGAAGGTGAAAACAAACCAATTGGATTAATTTTGTGTAGTGAAAAATCTCCTGAACAAATCAATTATTTAATGCTTGATAACGATGAACAAATCAAAGTTTCAGCTTATTTAACCCAATTACCAGAAAAAAAATTATTGCTGGAAAAACTCGAAAGAGCCATTGCCATAGCAGAAAATAACATCCACAAATAAATGAGTAATTTTAAAAAAATAGTTCCTTTTATATATCCGTATAAAAAATACGCATTCTTAAACATCTTTTTCAATGTTTTATATGCACTTTTTAGCACACTTTCGTTTGTTGCCTTAATACCAATGCTTCAGGTATTATTTGACCAAACAAAAGCTAGAAAAATAAAGCCGGTATATCAGGGAATTTTAAAACTTCAGCAATATGGAGAAGATTATTTGAGCTATTACATCACCACATCAAAAGGCAATCACGATCCTGGATATATTTTAGCTGTAATGGTAACAATTATAATTTCGATATTTTTATTAAAAAACTTAGCTGATTATTTAGCTATGTTTTTCATCACTTTTTTGCGAAATGGTGTTTTAAAAGATATGCGAAATGCTATGTATAAAAAAACATTAGAACTTCCGTTAGCATTTTATTCTGAGAAAAGAAAAGGAGATGTGATTTCAAGAATTTCTGCCGATGTAAATGAGGTTCAAAACTCATTTTTAGCCATATTGGAACTTATTGTAAAAGAACCTTTAACAATAATTTTTACGATAACAACAATGCTAATTATCAGCACTAAACTAACATTATTTGTTTTTATTTTTATTCCGATTTCAGGTTACATTATTTCATTAATTGGAAAACAACTTAAAAAACAATCGACTAAAGCACAAGAAGAACAAGGTACTTTTTTATCGACAATCGAAGAAACTATTGGTGGATTGAAAGTGGTAAAAGGATATAATGCTGAAAACTATTTTAATACTGTTTTTCAAAATTCAACTGAACGGTTTTTTAATTTATCAAATAGTATTGGGAATCGTCAGAACTTAGCTTCGCCTGCAAGTGAGTTTATGGGAATTACAGTTATTGCCATTCTATTATGGTACGGAGGTCAAATGGTTTTGATTGACAAAACTTTAAGCGGACCTTCATTTATTGCTTATATGGGATTAGCATATAATATCCTGACACCGGCAAAAGCAATATCTAAAGCTTCTTACGGAGTAAAAAGAGGAAACGCCGCAGCAGAACGTGTTCTTGAAATTTTAGAACAGGAAAATACAATTACATCTAAAGATAAAGCTCTCGAAAAAACAACTTTTGATGATAATATAAGCGTTCAGAATATCAACTTTAAATATGAAAATGAAACAGTTTTAAAAGACTTTTCTCTTCAAATTAAAAAAGGTCAAACCATTGCACTTGTTGGACAATCCGGAAGTGGAAAAAGTACAATTGCCAACTTATTGACTCGTTTTTATGATGTAAATGACGGAACAATTTCGATTGACGGTATTAATATTAAAGACATGAATTTACAATCGCTTCGTAGTTTGATGGGATTAGTAACTCAGGACAGTATTTTATTCAATGATACTATAAAAGCGAATATTTCGTTAGGAAAATTAGATGCTACCGATGATGAAATTATCGAAGCACTAAAAATTGCCAATGCTTTTGAGTTTGTAAACGAATTGCCTTTAGGAATTTACACGAACATTGGTGACAGCGGAAACAAGCTTTCCGGTGGTCAAAAACAACGTTTATCAATTGCCCGTGCAGTTTTGAAAAATCCTCCAATTATGATTTTGGATGAAGCTACATCTGCATTGGATACTGAAAGCGAAAAATTTGTTCAGGTTGCATTAGAGAATATGATGCAAAACAGAACTTCGATTGTAATTGCGCACCGTCTTTCAACAATTCAGAAAGCAGATTTAATCGTTGTCATGCAAAAAGGAAAAATAGTTGAACAAGGAACTCACGATGAATTAATTGCTCATAACGGAACCTACAACAAACTGGTTACAATGCAATCTTTCGAATCATAAAACAAAGGCTATAATAGCTTAAGCCACAGATTACACAGATTAACACAGATTTTCTTTTCTAATAAGGAATTAAAATCTTACTTTTATGTGTATAATCTGTGGCTTTTTTTTTAGCATAAACCCTAAATCAATAAAAAAAATGTATCGTAATAATCCGACTATAAAACTTCCTGAGGATCCAGATACAGTTGTTTGGAAATATTTAGATCTGTCTAAGTTTCTGGATTTATTACTTTCTAAGAAACTTTTTATGTCACGTTCTGATAAATTTGAAGATCAGTACGAAGGCACTTTTAGCGAGCCCACTTTTGAAGAGATTAAAAAATTAGCCACCGACAATCCTGACTTTTTAAATTACTACAAAACACATCGGGAGCAAGTTGCCGTAAGCAGTTGGCATATTAACGAATATGAATCGTTTGCGATGTGGCAGATTTTCACCCAAAACAGTGAAGGATTAGCGATTCAGTCGACTATTGGCAGATTGCAAAAAGCATTGAAGCCGGAGAATAACTTTGATCAATACATTGGTGAAGTCAATTATATCGATTACAAAAAAGAATATATTCCGTTTGATGATTTGTTCTTTCCCTTTTTGTTTAAACGAAAAAGTTTTCAGTACGAGCGTGAAGTCCGTATTATTACTGATACTTCAAAAAGCATTTCGAAACTGAATGATGGTTTAAAAATCAATGTAGATCTCAAACAATTAATCGAGAAGATTTACATTCATCCAAAATCAGAAAACTGGTATAAAAAACTGGTTATTGAATTGGTTGATCGTTTAGGATTTGGATTTGATATCGAAAAATCAGATCTGGAAAGTGATATTTTGATTTAGATTTTTTTTTAAGTGAATAAGACTCTAAGGCACTAAGCTTCTGAGTTTTTTTTGCCACAGATTATACAAATTAAAATGATTCTATCTGAACTGGACTAAAGTCCAGCTCTATAAAATTTATCGAGCATGAAGGCTCTTTTTAATTCTGGAAAAATTCCGTAGGAATGATTTATATTGTAGCAACGGATTTTAATCCGTTGATCTTGATGAAATTTAAAAAAGCCCTTTAAAAATTATTAATTGATTTAATTTTTAAAGGGCTTTTTCTTTAATTCTAAGATCTTAGCAACTCAGAAACTTAGTAGCTTAGAAACTTTAAATAGGTTTATAACTTTTAACTTCCCACTTTTTAGCAGTTAAATCAACGTAGTTATAATGTAAAACATCGTTTTTATCGAATTGTCCGTTTTGGTTTGTGTCTTCGATTGTTCTGAAATATAGGCGACTTTTAGATTCTACTAAACTCCAGTCTATCAATTCCTGAAAATCTTCTGAGATTTTAGTGAAATTTTCTCCGCTAATATCGCTTAGATATAATGTTTTAATATCACCTGAGTCAATTTTGCCGTCTTTATTGGTGTCAGAATCTGCCAAAGTATAGACCATGATTTGACTTTTAGTTTTATCAGCAATAGCTTTTAAATAAGTAGCCGTTAATATCAAAGCAGGTTTATCCGTTAAAGGTCGGATAGAATCTGAATCAACTTTTTGAAATTTCAGATTTTGTAAATATCCTGTAATTTCATATTCTCCTAAATTCGAAATTGTAAAACTCACATCATTTACGCTTGATGATCCGTAACGGGATTTTGTCCCTCTTTCAAAAACGCGCAAATCTCCAACCGGGTGAATTAAATAATCCGTTCCTTGCATCTGAATAGGCAAATCAGCAACTTCAATTTGTGTTGAATCGGTTTTTGAAACAACATTTGTTTTGCTTGCAGCATCATAAATTACTTTTGGTTTCTGAGCGTCATCTTTACAACTCACTAATGTTCCGATGATTGCTAAGGCTATATATTTTAAGGAATTTTTCATGTATGCTAATTATATTAGGATATCAAATATAGTATTTTTGATTGTATTATCTAGTTTTATTGAATTTTACTGAGGCAAAGATGTTGAGCACTACAATTCCCAGATAACCAAGAAATATAATCCATTGCTGTTTTAGAAAAGAAATCTGAAAAATATGAAGTTCTTTTTTTCGGTTTTCTTCCTGCATTCTAAGTGTATTTATTTCTGAATACTTTCCGTTACCACAAACAAAGCCACGATCCTTTTTCGGCCTTGGTTTAGCATTTGCCAATACATACATATTATCCTTAAATAAAGCCCAGGTTGGCACATTCTCATCAGACATAATACTAATCACACTAACAAAAGTATCATAATCTGTTTTTGATCCAAAATGAATTTTAGCCCCATTTATAGTATCATATTTTTTAACTAAGTCGTGAACAAAAAATCTCAATTCTTTTAACTCCTGTTCCTCTTTTAATTTATTGTCTTCAAACTTAAAAATTTTATATTTTCTTAAATCTTCAACTTTATATTTTTCAAGTTCGTCTTTATTTGGAAGAAAAAACTCAAGAGAACTATAAACCTTAAAAGCATCAACTTTATAAAAATAATATAAACACAACAACCGAATAAAAATCAAAGATATTATTCCCGGAACGTAAAAAATCTTCTTTCTTTTTTCACGTTTGTTTATCATAACCTCGCATTCAGCTTCACATTAAAAACTCTCGAAGTCATATAATTAGGGATTGCGTATTGATTTTTAGAATACACATCGCGAACCCAAGTATTGGTTATTGCATTTTGATTGTTGAAAAGATTAAAAATCTCTAATCCTACAGATAATTCTTTGAAGTTTTTCAACCATTTTGCCTTTGCAACTTTGGTACTATTATCTACAAAAACTTTAGCAAAACCAACATCTGCTCTTCGATAATCATTTAAACGGCTTTGATACAAATAAGGATCTGAATATGCAGGAGATCCACCAGGCAAACCAGTATTATAAACTAAATTAAGATATAATTTCACACTTGGAATAGTTGGCATATAATCCTGAAACAACATCGCAAATTTCAAACGCTGATCTGTTGGTCTGGCAATATATCCTTTATCGGCATAATTTTCTTCGGTTTTTAAATAACCAAAACTAATCCAGGATTCAGTTCCCGGAACAAATTCTCCATTTAGTCTAAAATCAAGACCTTGCGCATAAGCTTTTGCATTATTGTCGGCGATATAACGAATTCTGACATTATCTATCGAATACACATTCACATCTGAAAGTGATTTATAATACAATTCCGTAACCCATTTGAAAGGACGATCCCACATTTTAAAATTATAATCGTTACTCAAAACAATATGTACAGATTCCTGCGCTTTTACATTGGGATTCACAACTCCATCCAGATCACGAAGTTCCCTGTAAAAAGGCGGCTGATAATATAATCCTCCGGAAAGCCTGAAAACCATATCCATATCCCAATCCGGTTTTATAGCAAATTGAGCACGCGGACTAAAAACAATTTGATTTTTTCCTTCAACAGCTGCTCCGGAAACATTCCAACTCTGGAAACGGGCGCCTATATTATACCAAATCTGATTCGATCCTAATTCTGCTTTTTTATTGTATTGCGCATAACCGGAAAATCTATTAATGTTGTTAAAGTTTGTAGCGCGAACATCCTGATACGGCAAAAGTGGTCCGGTATAAGGTTCATAAGGCTGATTGTTTTTTGGCAAAACAATAATTGGCGGATTTATAGAAAATCCCGCCGAATCAATCATTTCCCACTCAATAATCCTGTCACGAATAGATTCTCTGGTATATTTTAAACCAAATTCTAACTGGCTGTCATTTTTCCATTCCTTAAAACCTTTAATTTCTGCATTTGCAATCAAAGCATCTAAATCATTTCGCGCGTGATTAAGTTGCGAACCAATTCCGCGGGTAAAATCAACATCGGTAGATCCGTCTTCGCCCACATTTCCTAAACGATATTGTGCTAAAATGTCAAAATGCTCCTCCTCTATTGTATGAAATAATGAACCTATAAATTTCAACGTTAAACTTGGCGAAACTTTATAAGTGGTTTTAAAAGCACCAAAATAAGTATCATATTGATCGCGTTCTTTACCTTCATAATATACTGCAAGTGACATTGGCTGATCGATGGTTCCAAATTTTGTTTCGCGTGTTAAGGGCTGATATAAATACTTATTTTGAGAAATATTTCCTAAAAAACTAATTTGCCATTTATCCGAAATATCATAGTTAACATTCGTCTGAATATCTGCAAAAGTGGGCGTATAATTAGTTTGTGTGTCCTGACTATTAACTAATAAACTATTATTACGATAACGAACACCTGTTACGGCTGACCATTTTTTGTTTTTAGAAACGGCATCAACAGAAATACTTCCGCCTAATAAACTTGCCTCTAAAGAAGCACCAAACTGAGTTGGTTTTCTATACGTAATATCTAAAACGGATGATAATTTATCACCAAATTTAGCCTGAAATCCCCCCGCCGAAAAGTCAACATTCTGAACTAAATCTGTATTTGTAAAACTTAATCCTTCTTGTTGCCCTGAACGAATTAAAAATGGTCGGTAAACTTCAACTTCATTTACGTAAACTAAATTTTCATCATAATTTCCGCCACGAACTGCATATTGTGTACTCAATTCATTGTTTGAATTTACGCCCGGTAACGTTTTTAGAATATTTTCGATTCCGGCATTTGCGCCTGGGATTTTTTTAATGGTAGCTGCATCAACAGTTGTAATCCCCTGAACTCGTTTTTTATTTTTAGAAGAAACAAAAACTTCTCCCATTTGCTCCTCGGAATTATTCATTACCGGATTAAAAATAAAAACTTCATTCGGCTTTAAACTCACCGTAAGACTCATCATTTTTAAGGAAATGTGAGTAAAAATCAAGGATGTTTTTTTATTTGAAGGAACATCAATTTCAAAAAAACCATTTGCGTCTGATTGTTTAGTACTTCCCAAAGAAGTAATATTAACATCAGGAACCGGACGATTTTGATTGTCTAAAATAATACCTTTAACATGAGCATTTTGAGCAAATGAAATACTTGTAATGCAGAAAAAAAGAAATACGAATAGTTGCTTATTTGGGTTCAAAGGTTTTGGTTTTATTTTTGTTGGCTTCTAAAAAAATGAGTTTCAAAGATAGCAGAATTACCCACATTATCAATCACTTCTATCTTTAAATCGTTTGCACCTTCGGCAACAATTGTATCATCAAAAGTGTGAGTGATTTTTTTGGTTTTATTATCATATTCAAACAAAATCCATTTTCCGTTTAAATATCCGTTGTATGATTTAATTCCTGACGAACTGTCGCTAATTGTAAACTGTATTTTTTTGACATCACTAATCCATTTGCCTTCAATAGGTTTTGCGATAGTAATTTTGGGTGCAATTGTATCTAAAACTAATCCATATTGTCCTAAAATTTTTGCTTTGGCTGTAAAAACGTCGCCTTTTCTTAATGTTCCATTATGACTGGCGCTGTTTCCGTTAAATCTTCCTATAAAAAGTTTATCTCTCAACGATTCCGGATACAAACTGTCTTTTATTGTAATAGTAAAGTTTGAATTAACAGGAACTGTATCGTCATGAATGTAAATGCGATTATTTTTTACGTCGAAATTTAAATTGAAATCATCGTAAAAAGTTCCTGCAGGAAAAAATACTGACATATTCTCTTTCTCGAAAATCGCATCTTTATTAGCTTTTATAAAATATTTTGACGTTACAGGTTCGGCTGAAACAATTGGTGTTGCCGAATCATATTCGATAGGAATTGTAACTGAATTTAAATTTCCGAAATAATCCGAAACTTCAATTCTGTACGTAGAAGCTAAATTCGGCTCGACCGAAATAATTCCACGAAGCGAATCAGTTTTAATAATACTTAGGGCAAAAGGCGTTTTCATGAAGAGTTTTTGAACACGCTGACCTGATTTTTTATATTTTGGATAATCGATAAATGCATTTATATAGCGCATTTCATCAAATGAATAGGTGTTGAACTGATAATTGTAATTTTGATTTCCGTTAAAAAAAGTTGAAACATTAAAAACTCCATTTTTATTAAACGAAACGTCATCGAAGTCTACGGCAGAAATTCCGAAACCAATTTTTCCGTTTGCTTTTACTTTGCTTGCTAAATAAGTTCCGTCTTTTTGAAGCGCAAGATTTAACAACAAAGGCTGTTTTGATTGATTAACTGTCGAATTATCTAACGGATAAACATAAACGCTTGAAATTGTTGGCTTTTTAGTATCTTTTATATCTTTATCAAATCCGAAAAATATCGGATTAATAACAAATTCTGTTTTAGAATCACGAATTTCAAAATGCAAATGTGGTCCTTCTGATGAACCTGTGTTTCCGGAAAGTGCAATTAATTGTCCTTTTGTAATGGGTAATTCGTTCGGTTTAAGGAATATTTCGATTTCATAAGCCTGTTCTTTGTAATGCGTTTTTGTAACATAATTCTGAATTTCTCCAAGTGGAGTTTGCAAATGTCCGTAAACGGAAGTGTATCCGTTTGGATGCGTAATATAAATACATTTACCGTTTCCAAAGGTTGAAATTTTGATTCTTGAAACGTATCCATCGCCAATTGCGTAAACATTTAATCCTTCTCTTTGATTAGTTTTTAAATCGAAACCTGCATGAAAATGATTGGGTCTTAACTCCCCAAAATTCCCCGATAATTGCATAGGAATATCAAGAGGCGGACTAAAATCACCCTTTGGATATTGGGTTTGAGCAAATATAAAGGAACAAAAAAACACGGAAAGTAAAGTCAGTTTCATAAGCAACATTTTTGCTAAGATAAAAAAATATGAGGCGAAAACCGAGTATAAAGCTACAAAAATACAATTGATTGAATTTCATTTAATTGGTTATTTTTAATGTAAAAAAATCGATAAAAAATTGCATTAATAAAAAGGAATACTAACTTTGTATGATTAAGTAATGAATAGGATTTACAATGAGTGTAATTGCAGAAATAATTGATACTCTTGAATATAAAGTCGAAAAGCTTTTTGAGAAATCAAAAGGTTTGGAGAAGAACAATCAGGTTTTACGATTAGAACTAGCCAAAGCTGCGCAAATTATCCAGAAACAATCTGAAGAAATGGAGGCTTTGAAAAAGCAATATGATACACTTAAGATAGCCAATTCGTTGCTTGGCAGCGACAATAACAAAAGAGAGACAAAGCTTAAAATAAATTCATTAATTCGCGAAATCGATTACTGTATAGCGCAACTATCAGATTAGAAAAACATGGACGGAAAGCTTAGAATTAAAATATCAATTGCAGACAGAGTTTACCCGTTAACGGTTGAACCTGTTCAGGAAGAAGGACTTAGAAGTGCTTCTAAAAAAATTGATGCTATGATCAAGCAATTCGAAGAAAGTTACGCGGTTCGTGATAAACAAGATGTTCTGGCTATGTGTGCCTTGCAATTTGCATCACAAGTAGAACAAAAACAAATTGATAACGCAATCGATGGCGATGACACCATTGAAAGAATTAAAAGATTAAATTCGCTATTAGATCAATATCTCGAAAATTAAACGTTCTTTACAGAAACTAAGATACTGCCTACATTAGTTCACAATTGGTAAACTCAACACTAACAAATTAAAGTGAGTGAATCTTCGCTACTATAGTATGCCATGCTTTTGCACGGAAACTTGAACAGTGAGTTAGCTCAAAACTTGTCTTTACGAGTTTATTCAAGCAATTAATGTAGGCTTTTTTATATATAAATTTTAACAAACATGGACATACTAACGATCATTATTTCAGGGATTGTGGGGATTGCAGCAGGTTTTGCAATCGCTAAAATCATCGAAAAAAGCAATATTTCTAACTTAATCAAAAACGCAAAAAAAGAAGCCTCTTCCATATTAAAAGACGCGAATTTAGAAGCTGAAAATATTAAAAAAGATAAAATCCTTCAGGCAAAAGAAAAATTCATCGAATTAAAATCTGAACACGAACAAGTTATCTTATCAAGAGATAAAAAAGTAGCAGAAGTAGAAAAAAGAGTACGCGACAAAGAATCTCAAATTTCAAATGAGCTTTCGAAAGCTAAAAAAGTAAACGACGATTTTGAAGCTAAAACTTTAGAATACAACAACAAAATTGAAGTTTTAGATAAAAAACAAGCTGAAGTTGACAAGTTACACAAAAGTCAACTACAACAACTTGAAGTAATTTCAGGACTTTCTGCCGAAGAAGCAAAAGAACAATTAGTTGAAGGTTTAAAAGCCGAAGCTAAAAGTAAAGCAATGTCTCATATTCAGGATACTATTGAAGAGGCAAAACTTACCGCTCAGCAAGAAGCTAAGAAAATCATTATCAATACAATCCAGAGAGTTGGAACTGAAGAAGCAGTTGAAAATTGCGTTTCGGTTTTCAACATTGAATCTGATGATGTAAAAGGTAGAATTATTGGTCGTGAAGGTCGTAATATTAGAGCGCTTGAAGCTGCAACAGGAGTTGAAATCATTGTTGATGATACACCGGAAGCTATTATCCTTTCTTGTTTTGATCCTGTACGTAGAGAAATTGCTCGTTTGTCATTGCACAAATTAGTAACTGACGGACGTATTCACCC
>NZ_JAYSPC010000063.1:0-165172 GCF_043722275.1 Flavobacterium sp.
GTCATCATATTCAGGAAATTGTCAAACATTCCAGTCAAAAAATAGAGATTTTATTGAATGTTGCAATTCCGGATTCTGAACCTATTATTTTAAGTAAAAAGGAAATTAATAATTTTAAGAATTGGTTGGATTCTTAAAACAGTTTGTGCTTAGTTTTTTTTAAACACATAGATACATAGATTTTACAGCTGAAAAAGTCATTTCATTTGTAATAAAACTCATAGCCTTTTGTTTTTTTAGAAACGTTTTCTTTTTATATATCGCTCCGCTGGAGCTTTGAATGAGATCCCGAAAATATTTACTATAAATATAACGCTCCTCCGGAGCTTTCTTTTTCTTTTTTAATTAATGATAAAAAGTCCCAGAGGACAATGTCATTAAGTTAAGTAAAAATCAATAATATTATGCAAAGTCTCTCGAAAATCGAAGATTTGTCATTTCGACGAAGGAGAAATCACACGCGGGATTCGACAAAGATTGGCGATTTTGATTGTAGAATTTCTATTGTGATTTCTCCTGCGTCGAAATGACAATATTGTGTTTAAACTTTGCGTCTTAGCGCCTTTGCGAGATTATTTTATTTTCTAAAAGCTTCTACAAAATGCTAAGTCCAAGGGTGGTGGAATATATTTAAAACTATCAATCGAATGTTTATTTTTTCTCGCATTCTTTAACGATTGCACTATGCGGTAATATTTGCAAGTGAAACGTCTTTTAAGCGATCTTAAAAGCTATGTCTCTATGTGTTTATTTTTTTCTCGCAGATTTGGCAGATTGAGCAGATATTAAAAAACTTTTTAATCTGTGGCTATTCTTTTCTCAAGTAGTTCGCGATTGCTATCTCTATTGTTTAAATCAAGTCCATAGTTTAAAAATAAAATCTGCTCAATCTGCAAAATCTGCGTGAAAAAATATTTATCATAGATTTAACTTGACAATCAATACAGAATCTATGTGTTTAATTTTCTTCAATCCTAATCAAAATTTACAGATATTTGCAGCAACCACTTCTCTCCTATTTTCAAAACAAATGAAAAAAATAATCCTAATTGCTGTTATCGTTTTAGCTATTTTATATTTCCTTAAACAAAAGGTTTACAATCCTTATATGTGGAAAAAAGCCATTAATAGTGAAGAACACCAACTTAAAGTAGGAAGTTTTATTTTTAGTAAAGAAACCGGTATTAACGGAAGTCAGAGTTACCAGAAATATTATTTTATATTTAAAGTAATCGAAATTGACGGCGATTATGTCCGACTTTCGGTGATCAGGCAATTGTCACAAAAAGATAATTTGAAGGAATCTGATTTTTCTATGACTTCAGATCAATATCAAAACTTAAAACAGAATATAAAAAGTCTGACTATCACGCCCATTTTATCTTCAGATTTATACAAAGGCGATGGAGAACCATTCATTTTAAATGATTATTTACTAAATAAATATCCGGTTTTAAAACAATCCAGATATTATTACGAAGACATTCCCACAGAATCAAAAAACAAAGGTTTGCCAGAAAACCCAGCTGATTTAGAAATGTATTTCAGCCTTGTTTATTCTAAAAAAGAAATCCTCAAAAACGGAAACCTTATTCCTTGGACAATGACGAATAGTTTTAATGGTAAACCATCATTATCTCAATATTCAAAAAATATAGATTTAATTATAAATTAATAATCCCTTTAAAATCAAGGGTTTTTAATTTATTTCATGACTTTTTATATTTTTTTTCAAAAATTTGTCCAATATCAAAAGTTCAGTTGTCATTAGGGTATAACATTTAAAATTATACATTATGGAAACTAGAATTAATGCATTCGAAAAAGGTCAAAAAGCGTTAAGCACATTATTTGCAATTACAGGTTATATCAAAAAATCAGGACTTGAAAAATCATTAGTTGATTTAGTCGATTTTAGAGTATCACAAATTAATAGTTGTGCGTATTGTTTAGACATGCACTCAAAAGAAGCTTTGGCAACTGGCGAAACTCCGCAACGATTGTTTGGTTTAAACGCCTGGAGAGAAACTCCTTATTACACATCCAGAGAAAGAGCAGCACTTGCCTGGGCCGAAGCTGTAACGGCTTGTGAAGTTCATGATGAAGTTTATGCCATTGCAAAAACCGAATTTTCTGATGAGGAATTAATCGATCTTACGCTTGTTATTACCACAATAAACACTTGGAATCGTTTTAATCTTGCTTTTCCTAACACGCCCGGAACTTACAGAGTGGGACAATTTGGATAAATAAATCAGACCGTTTTTTATCTGATGTAAAACACTAAATTTATATCTCAGATAAAAAACAGCTTCTTATAAATTATTAGACATAGACACAGATTAAAGGTTTAAAAAAATTTTATTTCACGCAGATTTGGCAGATTGAGCAGATTTAATTCGGATAATCTTTCTTGAATTTGCTTAAATCTTTTAAAATCTGCGTGAAAGTATTTGAAGACGTAGAATATAAACTATGTTGCTATGTATTGAAAATAAAACTTTTTTTTTATTTCACGCAGATTTGACAGATTTGAGCAGATTTAATTTGGATAATCATTTTTTAAATTTGCTTGGATCTTTTTGAAAATATTTGAACATATAGGATATAAATTATATTTCTATATGTTAAAAAAAATATTTCACGCAGATTTGGCAGATTGAGCAGATTTAATTTGGATAATCTTTTTTGAATTTGCTTAAAACTTTTAAAATCTGCGTGAAAAAAATCTGAAGACGTAGAATATAAACTATGTTGCTATGTATTGAAAATAAAAGTTTTTTTTATTTCACGCAGATTTGAGCAGATTTAATTCGGACAATCATTTTTTAAATTTGCTTAAATCTTTTTAAAATCTGCGTGAAAAAAATCTGAAGACGTAGAATTAAACTATGTTGTATGTGTTGAAAATAAAAGTTTTTATTTCACGCAGATTTGGCAGATTGAGCAGATTTAATTTGGATAATCTTTTATGAATCTGCTTAGATCTTTTTAAAATCTGCGTGAAAAATATTTGAAATCAAACCTATAAAAAATAAAACAATGAACGAATTCATATTAATATTCAGAAGAGATTTTTTGACCAAAGAAAATCAGCCTTCACCAGAAGAATTACAACAACATTTAGCGCAATGGCAAAACTGGTTTGGAGGTTTAGCCGCGCGGGATAAGCTCGCAAGACCTTTGCAACGCTGGGATGGCGAAGGAAAAATTGTAAGCAAAGCAAAAGGCATCACAAACGGACCTTTTGTAGAAATCAAAGAATCTATTGGCGGATTAATAATCATTAAGGCCAAAGATTATGACGAAGCCGCCGAAATCGCGCAAGGTTGTCCGGTTTTAAATTTAGGCGGAAATGTAGAGATCCGTCAGGCGATGTAGATGATTGTTAATGGTTGATTGTTGATTTGTATTGAGAATAATGCCCACGGGTTTTTACGGGTTGAACGGGTTGACGCTGGTTTTTTATTTTTCTTTGATCATTGTCAAAGTTTGTCTGCGTATTTTTGTCATCTCGAGGCACGAGGGATGACAAGATTGAACAAAAAATAAAACCCGCGTAAACCAGCTAAACCCGTTAAAATCCGTGGGCAATTTATTAGAATTTAGAATTTTAATATTGGAATTTTAACCTTTACTTTTATGAATCAGGAACTTATCCCCAACTTATTTCGGACGGAATATCAGAAAATCGTTTCGGTGTTATGTAATTTATTTGGTATTCATCATATCGAAATTGCGGAGGATATTGTGAGTGATACTTTTTTGGCGGCTTCAGAAACCTGGGCGATAAACGGAATTCCTGAAAATCCAACGGCTTGGTTGTACACCGTTGCCAAAAATAAAACCAAGAATTACTTTAAGCGAATTGATATTTTTGAAAAGAAAATTGTAACAGAAATCAAATACAATTCTGCTATTAATAATCCTGAAATCGAAATTGATTTATCTGATCAGAATATTGCTGATAGCCAATTGGCGATGATTTTTACGGTTTGTAATCCCTGTAATCCTGATGAAGCCCAGATTGCATTGGCTTTAAATTTATTATGCGGATTTGGGATCAACGAAATTGCCGATGCTTTTTTATCTAATAAGGAAGTGATTTATAAAAGGATCAATCGCGCAAAAGACAAACTCAAGGAAGAGAATATTAAGATTCAGAATCCAAATTCGGTTGAAATAAACGATAGGATTGATACGGTTCTTAAAACTATTTACCTTTTATTTTCCGAAGGCTACTACTCTACTTCGCAAAATTCTACTTTACGAAAAGATCTTTGTGCCGAAGCGATGCGTTTAACTTTTCTGTTAATTCAGAATCAATCCACAAATTTACCGGCAACAAATGCATTAATGGCGTTAATGTGTTTTCATTCTTCGAGATTTGAAGCCAGAACTGCCGAAAATGGTGAAATTATTTTATATGAAAATCAGGATGAATCTCTTTGGAATCAGGAATTAATTGATAAAGGCACTTATTTTTTAAGTCAGTCTTCGAGCGGAAACACGCTTTCAAAATACCATCTTGAAGCCGGAATCGCTTATTGGCATACTCAAAAAAAAGATTCGGATCAAAAATGGCAGAATATTCTCGAATTATATAACAATCTGATCATTTTAGAATATTCGCCAATCGTTGCTTTGAACAGAACTTATGCTTTATCAAAAGTAAAAGGCAAACAAGTAGCAATTGTTGAAGCTGAAAAATTAAATTTGACTGACAATCATTTCTACTATTCTTTACTTGGCAATTTATATGCTGGTTTTGATGACAAAAAGGCCTTACAATACTTTGAGACTGCATTTGGCTTAGCCAAAACAATTTCTGATAAAAATATTATCAGTAAAAACATAAAACTACTTAATATATCGGAAATTGAAAAAGGAAACAAACTTTCATGATTATGTCATTATTTTACATTATTCCCATCTTTAGCGTCAAAGCATTTTTGATAAGGTTTGATTATTGCTAAACAGCTGTTAAATCTTTAATAAATTATAATTGTTAATATTCTAGGAAACCGTATATTTGAGTTAAATAGAATATTAAATATCGTGCAAGAACAAACAAAATCACATAGTTTTATATTTCCCAAAACTCCTACAGGAGTTGACGGCCTTGATGAGATTACTGATGGAGGATTCCCTAAAGGACGACCAACTTTAATCTGCGGTGGTGCCGGCTGCGGAAAAACATTGTTATCGATGCAATTCCTTATTAAAGGTATTACAGAATATAACGAACCCGGAGTTTTCATGTCTTTTGAAGAACCTTCGGATGATCTTACTTTAAATGTAAAGTCCCTTGGTTTCGACCTTGAAAAGCTTAAAGCTGATAAAAAACTCGTCGTAGATCACGTGCGTGTTGAAAGATCTGAAATTGAAGAAGCCGGCGAATACGACCTTGATGGCTTATTTATCAGGTTAGGCTATGCCATTGATTCAATAAAAGCAAAACGTGTTGTACTGGATACAATTGAATCTTTATTTGCAGGTTTAGATAACCAGGCGATTTTGAGAGCCGAATTGCGAAGATTATTTCATTGGCTTAAAGCCAAAGGCGTAACGGCAATTATTACCGGAGAACGCGGTGAAGCAACTTTAACGCGTCAGGGATTAGAAGAATATGTTTCTGATTGTGTGATTGTGCTGGATCATCGTGTGATCGAACAGGTTTCTACAAGAAGACTTCGAATTGTAAAATACAGAGGTTCAACGCATGGTACAAACGAATATCCGTTTCTTATTGATGAAGACGGAATTTCGGTTCTGCCTATTACTTCATTAAAACTAAATAATGAGGTTTCATCTGATATTGTTCCTACGGGATTATCAGGATTAAATGAAATGTTTGAGGGCGGTGGATTTTATCGCGGAAGCAATATATTGGTTTCGGGAACTGCCGGAACTGCAAAAACAACTTTGGCTTGTTACTTTGCGAATCAACAATGCGAGAACAACGAAAAAACAATTTATTTTGCTTTTGAGGAATCGCCGCAACAATTGGTTCGGAACATGAAATCAATAGGTGTTGATCTTCAAAAACATATTGACAGTGGTAATTTGCAAATTCATTCGTCCCGACCGTCTTTAAATGGTCTTGAACTGCATTTGCTTACGCTTAGAAAATTTATCAGGGAATTTAAACCTACCACTATTATAATAGATCCTATTAGTAATTTAATTACGGTAGGAAGCGAACATGAAGTACGTTCAATGCTTGTAAGGCTTATTGATATGCTGAAAGCGAATAATATTACGGCACTTTTTACTTCGTTAAACAAACAAACGGATAATTTCAGGCCTGATCTTGCAGAAGAATCTGTATCATCATTAGTTGATACGTGGGTTACGGTTCGTGATATGGAAGGAATTGGCGAAAGAAACCGCGGAATTTTTATTGTGAAATCAAGAGGAATGGGACATTCTAACCAGGTTAGGGAATTTGTTATTACAAACGAAGGAATCAAATTACTTGATGTAGAATTAGGACCGCAAGGAATTCTTACGGGCGCTGCCAGACAAACGCATCAATTCACGAAAACAATATCTGATATTAAACTTCAGAACGAGATCAATAGAAAAGACAGGGAAATTGAGCGTAAACGCCGGGTTCTTGAAGCTAATATTGAAGCGCTTAAAAATGAATTTGAATCGGCTGAAGAAGAATTAAGCATCCTGAAAGCAACAGAAGAATTACAGGAAAAACTTGCTTCTAAAAAAAAGAAATAAAATGAAAAAGGAAGTTGTAGCAGAGTGGCAATTAAGACTTTATATAGCGGGTCAAACCCCTAAATCTATTACTGCGCTTGAAAATATAAAGAAATATGCCGAGGAATATTTAAAAGGTAAATACAGCATTGAAATTGTTGATTTACTTAAAAATCCACAATTGGCAGAAGGCGATCAGATTTTTGCTGTACCGACATTGGTAAGGAAATTTCCTGAGCCTATTCGTAAAATTATTGGCGATCTTTCAAACGAAGAAAGAGTACTTGTTGGGCTTAATATTAAACCCTTAAACTCTTAAAAAAATGGATATTTTATCTGATGAAGCAAGTACAACCAAACACAAGTTTATGCTTTTCGTTTCAGGTATGTCTGTAAAATCAGGACATGCAATCGAAAATCTACGCAGGATATGCGATAAATATCTTGAAAATAATTATGAACTAGAAATTATTGATATCAGTCGGGACAGCGAACAGGCCGTAATTCATCAAATTGTAGCAATTCCTACATTGATAAAAATGCATCCTGCGCCAAGGAGAATCATTTTAGGTGATTTGTCTGACAAAGAAAAGGTATTAAGAATACTAAATATAAGAGAATAATTTGCAGGAAAATAAAACAAATATCGAATCCTTATTAGCCGAAATAGAAGCATTAAAGGAAAAACTTTATGAATCAAATAGTATTGTAGATGCTATAAAGGACGGAGATGTTGATGCATTAGTAGTAAACACAAACGGAACTCCTCAGCTTTATTCACTTGAAACCGCGGATTATACGTTTAGATTGCTAATCGAGAAATTTGGACAAGGCGCTTTGAGTATTTCAAGAAACGGGCTCATATTATATTGCAATGATTATTTTTCAAAGCTTATAGGTTTGCCATGCGAAAAATTAATTGGCAACTATATATATGAGTACTTTGATAATCAGGACAATTTTGCTTCTATTATAGAAGCTTTAAAATATGGTGTTACCACGCATGAAATTATATTTAAAACAATAAATGACAAAAAAACTTTTCCCGCCAATATATCTTTGACAGATCTTGAACCTGCTGTTCAGGGAATTGGAGTCATTATTACAGATTTAACAGAGAAGAAAAAACACGAAAACGTGCTGTTAAACAATCAAAAAGAACTTGAAGAAAAAATCAACGAGTTAAATAAAACAAATGCTAATCTGGAGGAATTTATTCATGTAATATCACATGATTTAAAAGAACCTCTTAGAAAAATTGTAATGTATAATGGCAGAATCGATGCCAGTTATCTTACTGAAGCTGATACTAAATCGATGAATGTCATGAAAGTATCGGCGTTGCGATTGAATTCTCTTGTGGATGATTTAGTGAGTTATTCATCGCATACAGCGCAGGAAGAACGTACGGAACTTAATTTATCTGAAGTAATTTCTGAAGTAACTGATGACTTGGAAATTTTAATTAACGATAAAAAAGCTCAGATTAAAATTGGAAATTTACCAGTATTGCGAGCTTCAAAAGTACAAATGCGACAACTTTTTGCTAATCTTATAACTAATGCTATAAAATATTGTAAAACAGATCATCCGCCAGTAATTGAAATTGCACAGATCGATAATTTTGAATCTGAAACCCAAAATCAGGATAATCAGTTTATCAAAATTCAGATAAAAGATAATGGAATTGGAATGGAAAAAACACATCTCCTTAAAATTTTTACTATCTTTCAGCGTTTACATGCTAAGAATGAGTACTCCGGAAACGGAATTGGTCTCGCTATTTGCAAAAAAATCATGGAAAACCATTCGGGAAATATTACCGTAGAAAGTAATCTGAACGAAGGAACTACCTTTAATTTATATTTCCCAATTCTATAAAATGTCAAAATTAAATAACTTACATATAATTATTGCCGAAGATGATTCTGATGATGCAGACATTATTTCTCAATCGTTTACTAAAAATCCTGATTTTGCAAAAGTAAGTCTTGTTGCAAATGGCGAGGAACTTTTAAACTTTTTAAAAGACAGTACAAACGAAGTTCCTGACGTTATTTTAACGGATATAAATATGCCAATAATCGATGGTATTGAAGCTTTACAGGAAATTTTAAATAATAATCAATTAAAAAATATTCCTTGTTTTGTTTATTCTACCAGTATAAATCCGGCCTATAAAGCAAAATGCGATGTACTTGGCGTGAAAGCGTATCTTATAAAACCATATTCTATTGAGGATTTTGATAAAATTCCTACCAGTATTCTTTCTTTTATTGGGTAATAATATAATAATCATAAATTTTTTGAATCCAATTATAAAAAGCTGGGGTTTGTGGTTTTGAATCGTTAATTAATACAAACCTTATATTAAAATATTGTAGTTGCCCGAAAACTACATTGAAATAATACAATCTTATATATTATAAAAAAGAGCTGATTTTAAAATTAGCTCTTTTTTTTGTTTTTACTGGTTATTATCTTCAAAAAACTCTTATTTACTCTCTTTTCAACAATAAGCATGTTTTCAAAATTCACTATGCCAACATAGGAAATAACCTAAAATATTCTTTTTAAAATTAAAAAATATATCATTTTTTTCATTATCTTAGTATAAATATCCTACTTGTACTACAAAGATTAATTGTTAAAAAAATGAGAATTATTTAATTTTAACAGTATTTGAAAGATGTTTTTTATGAGAATATTTTATGATTTAACACATTGTCTTATTATTTTTTCGTAGCCAAAAAATTACATATTATTTTCATTTTGCACAAAAAACGATTTCAGTTTAAATGTTTTTATTTTTTATAAAATTATTCTTACCGATTGTTTTTCGTATAAATGTTAAATAATTTATTTCATGAATTTTATTTACCCAAATCTAAAATTATCCTATGAAGATCAGAAAGTTAAAGTTATTATTAGCCTTATTTGTTTGCTTAGCTTATAAAAGTTATGGCGCTCCTGCACCTCCGCTTCCGCAGCCAGAAGCAATTCCTCCTCCGGTAGGTGATCCGGCTCCCATAGACAGCGAAATTTGGATCTTAATGTTAAGTGGAATCTTGCTGGGTGGTTTTTTTCTTACAAAGAAAACAAGTCCAAAAGCTGCAATCTATACTTTACCGGAACAAAAATCAATCAATAGCAAACATATCAAGCTATTAAACTCTAAAAAAATATAAGTTATGAAAAAAATTACATTACTTATTTTAATATTTGCTACCACAAAATGTATCTCGCAAATTTATTTTGGAGCCACAGCAAATATGTATGTCAAAAATGAAGTATTATTTGTAACACAAGACATAAATTTAGCGGCTACATCAAATTTATATTTAAGAAATAATGCGCAATTACTTCAAGGTACAACATCAACTTCTACAAATACCGGAGCTGGCGTAATATCTGTTTATCAAGAAGGTACGTCAGACAATTTTGATTATAATTACTGGTGTTCTCCTGTTGGGAATGCGTCTGCGACTATTGGAAACGAGAATTTTGGAATTACAATGTTAGGCAAACCTACAACTTCAACTGCTTCAACAGCGGCAACAATTTTGCCCGCCACTAATTCTAACGGAACTTCTAATCCATTGGCTATAGCTGCAAAATGGATTTACAAATTAACAAATGCTAATAATTATTCGCAATGGGTATTTGTTGGCGGAACTTCAGCATTAGCAGCCGGCGAAGGTTTTTCTATGAAAGGCACAAGCGGTACGGACGCTACAGATCCTGAAGGAACGGGTGTTACAAATAATCCCGGAGGTGCTCAGCGATATGATTTTATAGGAAAACCAAATGATGGCAATATCACTATTACTCTGGGCGCAAACAATGCGACTTTAACGGGAAATCCATATCCATCTGCTTTACATTTAAATGCTTTTTTATTAGATGGTTCTAATTTAGCAACAAATGGTATCGCGTACTTTTGGGAACAGGACAAAACGGTAAATTCTCACACACTTATTGCTTACAAAGGAGGTTATGGATCATATGCTCCTGTAGATTTAGTTTCTTCCGGTGTATATATACCTGCAACTTTTAATTCTTATAAAGCAGATGGTTCATTAAACTCAACAGGACCTTCTTCGGGTCTTGCAATCGACAGGAGATATTCTCCTATTGGTCAAGGCTTTGTAATTAATGCAAATGCTAACGGAACTGCCACATTCAAAAATAGCCACAGGGTATTTGTGAAAGAAGGAACTAGTGCCTCGCAATTTGAAAAACATGTTTCTACCGAAAAAACTGCTAAAAAAGACGAAGTAACCGGGGAAGTCATTGAGGAAGTTTCGCATTTTAAATTAAATACGATCATCAACAATGAATTTACAAGACAAATAGCATTAGCATTTGTTCCTCAGGCAACGGATGGAATTGATGTAGGTATTGATGCATTAAATATGGATGATGCATTGCCAAATGATGTGACTTTCTGGTTACAAGATGCGAGTTATGTAATTCAGGGAATCAATTTTGATGAAACCAAGAAAATTGCACTTAACGCAAAAGTGACGACCGCTACAACTTTTAAATTTTATATTCCAGAAGTAATAAACTTTGACAACTCGCAAAATATTTACTTGTACGACGCTCTTGATAACTCTTATCATGACATTAAAAATGGTACTTATCAGGTTGATGTAGCACCGGGAATATATAATGACCGATTTAAAATTACGTTTAAAAGTGAAACTTCACTTGGTACGGGAAGTGAAACGTTTAAAAAATTCTTTATCACGCAGGATAATACTAATAGTAAATTAATCGCTTCAAACCCGAATAACTTATCACTAAAATCATTTAAGTTATATGATGTTTTAGGCAAAACGGTATTATCTAAAAAAGATTTGGGAACAGATGAAAATTATACCTTCTCAACCAGCGGATTAAGCAACGGAATTTACATTACAGAGTTTTTAACAATTGATAATGAAAGATTCACTGAAAAAATTGTCATTTCAAATGCAGGTAAATAAAAAACACATATAAAAAAATAATCATTTAATATTAAAATTATGATCAACAAACCTACTCTACAAAATCATAAGACATTCTTGTTGTTGTTTTTCTTTCTTTTGACTTTAGCAGGAAACGCACAAATAGGTATTGGAACAACAACACCCAATGCAACTTCAATTTTAGACATTACTTCTACCACAAAAGGAATGCTTACGCCAAGAATGACAACCGTTCAGCGAAACGCAATAGCAACTCCCGCAGATGGTTTAACGGTATATGATACTGATTTAAAAGTATTTTATTATTACTCAACCGGAACGTCGGCATGGGTTCCAATAATTAGCGGAGTACCCGGAAGAATCAATTTTAAACGTATAAAATCTACAGATAATCTAGCGACTGTATTGGCCACTGAACTTGCGAATGGCGGAGGAACAAAATATTTACTAACGGCTAATACATTATATGAAATCAATGGTTCGGTAGTATTTAATTTACCTATTGATTTAAATAATGCTTACGTACAAGGATTAGACGCAAATGAAGATGTTATCTCAAAAGCTAACGGTAATCTTTTTGAAGGTGCAAATGGAGGAAGCATCAGAGGTGTAACTCTAGTAGTCCCAAACGGACTTGTATTTAACCTTACCGGAGCAGCAACCCAAAATTTAATTTTCAGGGACAGTATTGTTGCCGGGTCTAATACTGTAGGTACAATTTCAGGTTTTGGATTGGTATTTTTAAGTATCGTTAACTATTCAGGAAATGCAAATGGGGTAACATACAATAATATTACACAATTATTGCTTAGTAATACGGCGTGGTTTGGTAATAATCAAGGAGTTTATGAAAAACTGACAGGAACTTTTACTCTTGTGGAAAAACAAGGTGGTTTTAGCCAGGTTGAAGGGACTGCCGTAGGTTTTGATGTGTCTGCAAACCCAACGATAAATGGTGATGCTGTATTAGAATCAGTAGTATTTACAGGAGCTACTACTGCAGGATATGTAAAACCATACACTGGTACAGGAACATTTACAGGTTACAATTTTACTAATAGCTGGACCGTAAGAGCTGCCGGAATACCTACTGAAGGAGATGCAAATGCAGTGGGTGATTTTGCTATAGATTATCCAGTTGGTTCTGGAGCTGCTACTTCATTCACCACCACTAATCCTAGTAATACTGTAAAAGTACTTGGAACTTCAACATCGGCAAATTTATTTAGATTTTCAACTGATGGAGGAATCAGTAACAGACTAAAGTATTTAGGTAAAAAGAAAAGAATTTTTCAAATAGTCGGCTCTATTTCTTTTCAGGTGCCGGCTGCAGGAACGTATATTATTTATGTCGCTAAAAACACAGCTGTTATATCCCAATACAAAATTTATGGTAGAGGTCAGGTAAATGGTGATATTATTGTTCTTCCGTTAAATGCCTCGACTGAATTAGTAAATGGTGACATTGTCGAAGTGTATGCGCAACGTTACACTGGAGGAACCGCAGATATTATTGTTCCTAATATGACATTAACTATTAGATAATTTAAACATCAAAATCTTAAGAAAATAACCATAATCTAACTTTATTGCAAATAGGCTGTCATTTTATGACAGCCTATTTTATTTCATTACTATTCTATATTTTAAAATTTAATAGCAATTTTTCCAATAGTTTTACCTGATTCCAGTAATTCATGCGCCTTTCTGAAATTTTCTACGTTTAAACCAATAAGCGTTTCATTCAACGTTGTTTTTAATATCCCTTCATCTAATAAATCAGCAATTTTATTCAGGATATTATGTTGTTCCTGCATATCATCAGTTTCAAACATTGAACGCGTGTACATTAATTCCCATGAAAATGATACGCTTTTATTCTTCAATTTGTTTAATGCAACAGGATCACTACTTCCCGTAATTGAAGCAATATGTCCTTGTGGTTTAATTAGTTCCACCATTGTATCCCAATATAAATTTGTATCAACAAAGTCCACAATAAAATCCACATTTTTAAATCCCGCTTCATGAACAGAAGTGATTAAATCCTTGTGATCTACAACAAAATCAGCACCTTGTTGTTTACACCAATCAATCGTTTCATGACGCGATGCTGTTGCAATAACGGTTAAACCTGCAATTTTTTTAGCAAGCTGAATCGCGATTGAACCAACTCCGCCAGCACCGCCAATGATTAAAATCGATTTGCCCTTGTCTTTTTCAGGATTGATTCTGATACGGTCAAATAATATTTCCCAAGCCGTTAAACCCGTCAAAGGTATTGCTGCGGCTTCTTCATCACTAATTGATATTGGTTTTCTGCCCACAATTCGCTCGTCGATAATTTGATATTCGGCGTTGCTTCCTTGTTTGATAATATCTCCGGCATAATAAACGGCATCGCCCACCTCAAACAAACTCACATCAGATCCTACAGCTTCTACAATTCCAACAGCGTCCCAACCAATAATTTTTGGCGTTTCTAAAACTGTATCTTTTGCACTATTCTGACGTATTTTATAATCAACCGGATTAACCGAAACGGCACTTATTTTTACAAGCAAATCACGCGAACCGGCAACTGGTTTTGGAGTTTCAAATGATATAAAACTCTCTTTTTCAGTTATTGGCAATGATGTTTTAAATCCTATAGCTTTCATATTCATTATTTTTAAGTTGTAATTCTATCACAAAGATAATCTCAGATTCAATTTTAGAAATGGTATAACTTGATTGTATATCTGTATAAATTTATCAATTTGATTTTCTTTTTTCATAAAATTGAAACCAAAAAAAAGCCGATTATATATAGTATACAATCGGTTTTTTATAATAAATAATTTACTTAAAACTTCGCAGCGAATTCTTTAGCAAAATCTTCTAATTTGATTTTTCCGTCAACAGTAGTTTTACTTCTTAGAAAATGTTCCTGAATTTTTCCACTTCTTAAACCTGAACCCATTTCGGCATATAATTGGGCAATTTCAAGTGGCAAACCAGCTTCTTTCATTCCGCCAAGAGCTTGTTCATCAGTAAATTCGATCCACGGTAATTCTGGTTTATCAATCGCCAGACCTAAAACCTTTGCAACCTCACCTGATGTACGAACATCGCTTATAATATAACGAATGTCTTTTTCTGAAGGCTTTTTTTGCAATTCCTCAGCCACAGCATCTGCAATATCTACAGGATGTACAAACGGAATTGTCGTTGCAGCAGAATAATTAGATCCAATGATTCCTGCGCCTTTTATCATTGGCACATCATTATATAAATTAGTAAAGAAAAATCCCGCACGTAAAAAAGTTAATGAAACGTTTTCTAAACTCTCATATATTTTTTCGATGTTGTAAAGTCCCGCAATTGGACCATTTCCTCCGGATAAATCCGCTCCAATACTGCTTAGCATTACAACGCGCTTTACTCCTGCTGCATTAATTGCAGCTGCAAATGCTTTTCCGGCATTTATAGTATTGGCAATAACATTTGATCCGCCAATATTTGGTGGCGTCATTGCAAAAACGGCATCAGCATTTGTAAATGCATTTTTCAAAAAAGCAGCATCACCAACTAAACCTACGGCTGCTTTTGCGCCCAAAGCTTCAATAGCTTCTACTCTGTCATTATTACTTGTAATCACCGTTACATCATGTCCTGAAGCAATAAGTTTTGTAGTTAAAGGTTTTCCAATGTTTCCTAATGAACCTGAAATTGTAATTTTCATATCTAAATTATTTTTTTATTATCTCAAACAAAGGTATATTTGTACTTACTTTTAAACAAGTACTTACCCTAAAGTATGCACCATGACAGCAATTAAAGAATCATCGACAATTCAGGAAAATAAGCAATATGCCTTAGAAAAATGTCCTGTAACTTATGTAATGGAAAAAATTGGCGGATATTGGAAACCCATTATTATCTACCATCTTTCCGGCGGAAGTAAACGCTACAGCGAATTAAAAAGAGCGATTCCGGCAGTAACCGAAAAAATGCTGATTCAGCATTTAAAGCAGCTTGAAGCAGATAATCTTGTTATCAGAGAAGCAAAACCAGTTGTTCCGCCCTTTGTAACTTACAGACTTAGTAATGCCGGAAATGGTTTAATGCCCGTTATTGAAGCAATGGCATTATGGGCTTTTAAAGATAAAGAAGATGGTTTTAATGCTTCGTAAAAGAAATTCATAAACCAAAATCTGGGCTGTTGGATTTATAAAAATTGGTATACCAAGTTGTCAAACATCTCTATATATTTACGTAAAAATTATAAAGATGAAAAACATATCAATACCACATGCAGGTTTAATTTTAAGAGTTGTATTTGGAATCACAATGTTATCCGCCGTTGCGGATCGCTTCGGGTTTTGGGGCGCGCCTGGTGCTCCGGGAGTTGCGTGGGGAAATTGGGAAAACTTCATCGCCTATACTCAAACCTTAAACTCATTTGCCAGTAAATCTGTAGCCGGAATATTAGGTGCATTAGCAACATTTTTCGAGATTTTATTTGGTTTTTCACTAATTCTGGGCTTCAAAACCAGATATGCCGCTTTAGGAACCTCAGCATTAATGTTACTTTTTGCAATTAGTATGGCGATTTCGGCTTCAATAAAAGCACCATTTGATTATTCGGTTTTAACAAGTGCCGCAGCCGCTTTATTACTTTCTGCCATTGGCAAAACTTCATTTGCACTTGACAATAAATAGTTTTCAATTTTAATGATTTGTAGCTATTCCTGCTCCCGAAGCGGGACGCTTGTATCTTTTCGTTGCTAAAAAGCCAAAAAAAGGATACCGCTATCATGGCTAGGTCTTTAATTTTTATAAGAAATTCTATTTTCCAAACGACTGCGAATCATTTTAAGATATTAATAATGAGTATTTATAAATAACAATCAGAAATCTTGTAAAGTATAAAATTGGTAAAGATGTAAATTTGAAATAATTAATTATTAGAAGAGTTTTTTTTTATTATATATAATCTTACAAATATATTTATTTAATAATATAAAATCCTATTACGGCTAATTTTAAATTAATGAATTATCCAAAATATGATTTAAAAGCTAATTCTGATTTTACTATTTTTGAATTTATTAGTTCCGGTTTACAAGGAGATATTTCTAAAGTAATAAAATATACCGTGACTAATAATCCTGATCTTGTGAATTTAGGTTTTGGGGATAAAATAAATATTAGTACTATTGATGGCACATTTGATATTGATGATATAAATATTACTGACAATGGGGATAGAAATATAATTCTGGCAACTGTTGCAAATGCAACTTACACTTTTACAAAACTAAATCCTGACAAATTTGTGTTCTTTTCAGGAAGTTGCAATATTAGAACCAGACTTTACAGAATGGCTATTACAAATAATTATAAAGAATTAGCTGAAACTTTTATTATCTTTGGTATAATACAAAATCCAGATACAGCAAAATATTACAATATACCTTTTAAAAGCAGTACAAATTTTGTCGGTTTTTTAATTAAAAGAAAATAATCATGAAAAATCCAGATAAAAAAATATCGATACATAAAGATACTCCAAAGATAAAATCTACTATTTTAATAGATAAAAAATTAGACAAAATCAAAAACGTAAATTTTGTTTCAAATAAAATAGAAGAAGTCAATAAAATATTGAAAGATTTTGAGCTATCATTTTAAAATAGTTCTAATTACCAAACTTACCCTAACCTCTTCCTAATTCTGCTTAACGATTGACTTGTAATACCTAGGTAAGACGCAATATGAAATAAGGCAATTCGGTTAAGAATTTCGGGTTGTTCTTTTTGTAATTTTGTATAACGCTGTTCAACATTATTAAAAAGTAGTTCTTCCATTCTGGATTGGGCGTAGATAAAAAACAATTCGGCTAAAAGCCTTCCGGTATTTGCCCATCCGTTATTGACGCTATACAAATTCTGAAGATCTTTGTATTTGATAGCGTATAATTCTGCATCTTCCATAGCTTCAACATAATAAGCGCAAGGATATTGGTAAACAAAACTGGCAAAGGACACGATAAATTTCCCTTCAGAAAAGAAAAACATATTTCTGTCTTCCATTGCTTTTTCATCATAATAATAGATTCTGAAAATCCCTTTTCGGATAAAACCAAGATCAGAACACACAAAATTCTGCATATTAAAAAATTCTCCTTTTTTAATCGTTCTTGTATACCAATATTGATTTCCTTTGTCAAAATCTACTTCTGAAAGATTCGAAAAATGGTTTAAAAAATCAAATAATTCCTTTTTATCATTCATATAATACATCTAAGCCCAGCTCTAATGAACCGGGCTTAAAAATATGAAATAATATATTACTTTGTTTTTAAAAACTCCAATACTTCTTTAGCATGAGCGGCACCTTTAAAGAAATCTCGAAATTTATAGATTACGATTCCTTTATCGTTTAAAACGAAAGTTTCTCTACCGGTTAAAAACAAGGCTTTTTTAACTCCAAATTGCTTAATTACCTTGTTTCCCGGATCACTTAATAATTTAAATGGCAATCGGTTTTTGTCGGCAAAAGTTTTATGGCTTTCTATACCCGCGCCATTAATTCCCAAAACCTGAATGCCGGCATCTGTAAAATCGTGATAACTGTCACGAAAAGCACAAGCTTCTTTAGTACAAACGCCACTTTCATCTTTTGGATAAAAATAAATTACCGTTGTGATTCCAAGCGTATCAGTTGCGCTGTTAAAATTATTTCCGTTTTGATCCTGTAGAGTAAAATAAGGTACTTTATCTCCAACTTTTAATTCATTTATCATTTTTAATATGTTTAAATTTTATAGTGCAAATGTGATCCTAAATAATAGTTGCAAAATTAACTTAAGGTAATTTCTATTTAAAAAGTTCCATTTATAAAACAGAAAACATTCTATCTGTTTGGTTTTAAAACCTTATTAAAAACAGAATTATACGCTTTACATTTTTAAGGTTTATTTAAGCTCGTAAATCCTCTAAGAATAAATATGTATTCGTAAATTAGCATCAACAAAATTTATCCGAATGACAGTACTTACATTTACCCTGATTATGATTCTTGGTGCTTTTTTAGCAGGTTTTATTGGTTCATTATCAGGTTTGGGTGGCGGAATTATCATAATTCCCCTTTTAACAGTCATTCTTGGCGTTGATATTCATTATGCAATTGGCGCGGCATTGGTTTCTGTAATTGCAACTTCTTCAGGTTCAGCCGCGGCTTATGTCAGGGAAGGAATTACAAATATGCGATTGGGAATTTTTCTCGAAATTGCAACGACAATTGGAGCTGTTTGTGGCGCTTTACTTTCTACTATCGCTCCTACTTCATTTATTGCCGTCTTGTTCGGACTTACTTTAATTTTCTCGGCTATCAATTCACTTCGTAAAAAAGAAGAACATATTGTTTTAGAATCTAGTCCTTTAGCTAAAAAACTGCGCCTTGAAGGAACTTATCCTACGCATGATGGCGAAGTTATCAGCTACGGAACTAAAAATGTGGTTGGCGGTTTCGGAATGATGGGAATCGCAGGAATGATGTCCGGTTTGTTAGGGATTGGTTCCGGTGCTTTTAAAGTTATTGCAATGGATAATATTATGAGAATTCCGTTTAAGGTTTCTACCACAACAAGTAATTTTATGATGGGCGTTACAGCAATGGCAAGTTCTGTGATTTATATTCAAAAAGGATATATTGAGCCCGGAATTTGTATGCCGGTTGTAATTGGTGTTTTATTTGGCGCAATGGCGGGAGCAAAAGTGCTGGTAAAAACAAATCCTAAAAAACTAAGAATCTTTTTTGCGTGCCTGATTTTTGTGCTTGCAGTAAACATGATATACAACGGACTTAATGGAAAAATCTAAGGTTATGCAAAAAGAAAAATTTGGAGAAAAAGATTTTCAAACCATCATAGGAAATTTATTGCGCTACGGTGTCTGGATTTCATTGTCAGTGGCTTTTATTGGCGGAATTGTCTATTTAATGGCACATAGCACAGATATTGAAAACTACTCAGTATTTCATGAAAATGACCGCAATATATTTGAGGTTATTGCCGCAATTTATAATGGCGCGATCCAGGGAAATGGGGAATCTTTGATATTTGTTGGAATTATTTTATTATTTCTAACGCCGGTATTACGTGTTTTACTATCGTTATTTTCTTTTTTATTAGAGAAAGATTATTTGTACGTAGTAATTACATTGATCGTTATTATCATTATTCTGATCAGTGTTTCCCTTGGATTCTCACATTGAAAGATGCTTTAAGCTATAAGCTTTGGGCACTAGGCTTTCAAGCTTGCGCATAAAAACCTCTAAAGCTAAATAACAACAATTGCTAAACGCGAAAAAGCTTAAAGCTTATCGCCTAAAGCTAAAAAAGTATAAAAAAATGGAAATAGGAATTGATAGTTTTGCTTCGGCAATGTACGGGGACAATAATACTTTGAGTAGTGTTGATGCGATGGAACAATTACTGCAAAGAATTGAACTGGCGGATCAGGCTGGTCTTGACGTTTTTGGAATTGGAGAACATCATAAAAAAGAGTTTTTAGATTCGGCTACAGCCGTAATATTAAGCGCTGCCGCTGCCCGTACAAAACGTATCAGGTTAGCAAGTGCGGTTTCGGTTTTAAGTGCCGTTGATCCTGTAAGATTGTATCAAAGTTTTGCAACGCTTGATTTAATTTCGAAAGGAAGAGCCGAAATCGTCGCCGGACGCGGATCTGCAATTGAAGCATATCCACTTTTCGGATATAATCTAAATGATTATGATGCCCTTTTTAAAGAGAAATTAGAATTATTACTTCAAATCAGGGATAATGAATTTGTAACGTGGTCGGGGAAATTTCGTCCTGCTTTGAATAATCTTCCTGTTTATCCCAGAGCAATACAGGAAAAAATGCCTATTTGGCTGGGCGTTGGCGGAACTCCGGAATCTTTTGTGAGAGCCGGATCAATGGGATTGCCTTTAATGGTCGCAGTTATTGGCGGACAAACACATCGTTTTAAACCTTTGGTTGATTTGTATCGTGAAGCCGGAAAAGCCACAGGTTATAAACCCGAAGAACTAAAAGTAGGTTTGCATTCACCTGGTTTTGTGGGAAGTACTACCGAAAAAGCCATATCAGAATATTATCCGGGTTATGCAGAACTTTGGACTAAATTAGGAAAAGAACGCGGATGGCCGCCTGTAACTAAAGAAAAATTTGACATGCTTATTGATGATGAAGGCGTTTTAGTTGTTGGCGATCCTGAACGTATTGCTGAGAAAATTTTACGCCACAGCGAATCTCTTGGTGGAATTTCAAGGTTTACTTTCCAAATGGATAATGCAGGTTTAACGCACACTCAATTAATGAATGCCATTGAACTTATTGGTTCTAAAGTTATTCCGTTGATTCATAAAGGATAGTTTTTTTAATTATGAATTGTTAATTATAAATTATTAATCAGTGCTAACAAATTCACAATTTATAATTTATAATTAAACAAAAAAGCATCCGCCATATCGACGGATGCTTTTTTTATGCAAAATTCATTAAGAAATATTCTTAAAATTTATATGTTACACCAACTCTAAAGTTAATTGGCTGTTCTGTTTGCCAGTAATACGCATTAAGATAGGAGTAGTAAGAACCACTGTAAAGATATTTATTTAAAATATTAAATACGTTCGCTGTGATTTTGAACTTTTTAGCATCATATGATAAACCTCCATCCAATTTGAAATAACTTGGTAATTTTTCAAGTCCTACGCTCCATGTATCAGTTTGGCGTCCGTCAAGGAAAGTTCCTCCAATTGATGCACCTAATCCTTTTAATTTCCCGCCTTGAATCGTATAATTTAACCAGGCATTAGCGGTATGTTTTGCATATCCGGGAACAATAGAACCTTCCTTAATAGTTGAAACATTAGACTCAAGTACAATAGATTCTGTAAAGGCGTAATTAGCAATTAAATTAAGACCATCAAAGATTTTTCCTCTTAAATCAAATTCAACACCCTGCGCTCTTTTTTCTCCAAGAACAACACTATATTGTTGACCTGGAGTATTCATTGGGTCAGAAGTAAGTTCATTTTTCTTTAAGATATTATAGGCAGATAAACTTGTACTCCAAGAACCATCAAACCAGTCTTTTTTGATACCTAATTCAATATTATTTCCAGTAAGAGGTTTTACTTCGCCATCTAAAACAATACCTGATTGTGGTGTAAAAGCCTGATCATACAATCCGTAAATCGCAGTACTTTCATTTACAGAATAACTTAATCCTACACGAGGTGTAATGTGACTGTCTTCCTGTGTTTCACCAAAACTTGACTGACTAATCCAGGTATATCTTGCTGCAAGAGTTAATCTTAATTTATTTTCAAAAAAACCAAGTTCATCCTGAATATAAGCAGCAGCATATTCAGAATTCATAAGTCCGCCTGCTCTAGTGCTAAGAGGGGTTTCATGATCAAATGCCGGAAAACCGTTAGATGGTGTGCCATAATTAGGATTGTAAACATTAAATGGATTTTCGGCAGTATCAAGATCATGAGATTGTCCCCAATCTGCCATATAATCTTTGCTTCCTAAATCTACTCCACCTAATACTTTGTGGCTGACTGCTCCCGTATTAAATTTTCCGTTTACGAATATTTGACCTAAATACATATTACTTTCCGCATCCCAAATACCAACATTTCTGATAATATTACCTTTTCCAAGAGTATCATCATCTGAACCAACAGCACTTGGCCAGGAACTATATCCTTGTTGAAGATATTTAAAATAAGAAGTTTGTGCCGTCAATTTCCAGTTATCATCAAATTTATGTTCAAACATAAGATATCCGCTATGATCCTGAATATTAGTGTCCGGCAATCCTGGTTGTGTCATTGTAAATCCAACTGGCAAAGTTGCATATCCTTCAGATTTAGGACCAAATACATAATAAGAACCAACCTCAGTCATGTTTGCATACTGAAAATTATATTCGGCTGTAATTTTTGTTTTATCATCAACCTGATACGAAATTACCGGAGCAATTACATAACGGTCATTGTGTTCAAATGCTCTGTGAGAACCTTTGTTTTGTGCCGCTGCATTAAAACGATATAACAATTTTCCTTTTTTATCCAGTTTTCCGTCAAGATCAATACTTGCTCTGTAAAAATCATAACTTCCCGCCATTACAGTAGCTTCGCCTTTAGTAATTCCAGTTGGTTTTTTAGTAACCACGTTGTAAAGTCCGCTTGGATCACCGCTTGAAAGCATAAATCCTGCCGGTCCTTTTACAAATTCGATATGATCTACAAAGCTCATATCCTCTGTTAGCGGTCCCCAAAAAGAAGAAACCACATTAAAACCATTACGAAAAGCCTGGATTTGAGAGCCACGCATGGTAATATTAGTATACATATCACCCCAGTGTTCTATACGGACAGCACCACTCACGTTTCTGATAACTCCATCACTCATACTCGTAATTTGTTGATCTTTTAAAGTCTGACCACTAATAATTTGAATGTTTTGAGGAATTTCAAGCACCGGAGTCTGAAGACGCAATGACAAAGAAGGTTTATCTTGCTTGTACTTATTTTTTGTAATCACTACTTCGTCAAGATCTTCCTGACTTTCAGAAAGCATGAAGTTTTTAATTGTAGTTTGTTTTGCATTCACAATAATTTGATCTTCGATTGGGTGAATTCCAACAGCATGAATACTAATTGTATAGCTTGCAGGTTTTACATTTTTAATTTCATACTGTCCTTTTTCATTTGTAACAGCAGTATATTTTGTTCCTCTAAGAACTACAGAAACATTCTCTGCGGGTGCGTTTCCGCTTAGCGAAATTTTTCCTGTTACTTTTCCCAGTTCCTGACTCATCATGGGTAATGAGCTTAGAAACACAAGAAATAATAAAACTTTTTTTATTGTCATGTTATTCATTTTAATTGGTTTTGATTGCGGTGGCAAAAGTAATAGCTAAAAATCTGTTTTCCAAATTATTTTTAATCATTCTAAATAAAAATAAATTATGAAGTGTGATTTTTTTCCACAGATTAAAAGGATCAAAGGATTAAAACTTGTTTTAAGAAATCTTTGTGTATTTTAGATAAGTGAAACGCCTTTTTTTTGGAGTATAAAATCTATGTCTCTATGTGTTAGAAATTAATCTGCATTGCAATGAATAAATCTTTTTAATCTTTCAAATCTGTGGCAAAAAATTTCTTTTATATCGCCACAGATTAAATGATTCAAAGCATTAAAAAACTTGTTTCAGAAATCTTTGTGCATTTTAGATAAGTGAAACGCCTTTTTTTTAGAGTATAAAATCTATGTCTCTATGTGTTAAAAATTAATCTGCATTGCAATGAATAAATCTTTTTAATCTTTCAAATCTGTGGCAAAAAATTTCTACCTACCTTTAATCTTTCGAAAAAAACTAATCTTATAGATATATGAATACCACCTCTACAGTTAGAAAAGTTGCAATTGTTGGTTATAACCGGATTCCATTTGCAAGGGCTAATACGGCCTACGCCGAAGTTGGAAATCAGCAAATGATGACCGCCGCACTTAACGGACTTATTGAAAAATACAATCTGCAGGGAAAATTACTTGGCGAAGTTGCCGGAGGTGCCGTAATCAAACATACTTATGATAATAATTTGATTAGAGAATGTGTAATGAAAACCGCTCTTGATCCCGCAACTCCCGCCTGTGATTTACAACAAGCTTGCGATACCGGAATTGAAAGTGCCATTTATATTGCCAACAAAATTGCTCTTGGACAAATAGAATCCGGAATTGCCGGAGGAGTTGATTCTATAAGCGATATGCCCATTGCGGTTAGTGAAAAACTACGCAAAATTTTACTGAATGCGCGAAAAGCAAAATCATTAGGCGAAAAAATAATACTATTTTTAAGCCTTCGCCCAAAGGATTTATCGCCTTTGGTTCCAAAAAATGAAGAATCACAAACCGGACTTTCAATGGGCGGTCATACCGAGATTACCGCAAAACATTACCAAATATCCCGTGAAGATCAGGACAATTTAGCGCTAAAAAGCCATCTAAATATGGCGAAAGCGTATGACGAAGGTTTTTTTGATGATATGATTACTCCGTTTAACGGATTAGACAAAGACAATAACCTGAGAAAGGACAGTACTCTTGAAAAACTGGCAAAATTAAATCCCGCTTTCGATAAAATAAACGGAACGCTTACCGCAGGAAATTCAACTCCATTAACAGATGGCGCTTCTTGCATACTTTTGGCCAGTGAAGAATGGGCAAAAGAAAATAATCTTCCTATTCTCGCTTATATTACTTTTGCAGAAATTGCCGCAATTGAATATGTCAAAAATCAGCAGAATCTTTTATTAGCGCCTTTATTCGCTGCCAGCAGAATGCTCGATAAAGCCGGATTGACTTTACAGGATTTTGATTATTATGAAATTCATGAAGCTTTTGCCGCACAAGTTTTGGCCACTTTAAAAATTTGGGAAAGTCCTGAACTCAGCGCACAATTAGGTTTAAAGAAAACACTTGGCGCAATTGACAGAAATAAACTGAATGTAAAAGGAAGTTCTCTTGCAGCCGCGCATCCCTTTGCCGCAACCGGAGGAAGAATCATTGGCGTTATGGCAAAATTATTAAACGAAAAAGGTTCCGGAAGAGGTTTTATATCCATTTGTGCCGCCGGTGGTCAAGGCGTTACCATGATTATCGAGAAGTAATTAATGACTTAATATAAAAAACGAAGGTCATTATTGTCAGGCTGAGCGGAGTCGAAGCCCTTTCTTACAATAAAGCCTTCGACTCCGCTCAGGGTGACAGTAGTTTTCATAAAGACAAACCCGACAGATTTTAAAACCTGTCGCGTTTACTAAGTTTGACATAAATTATCTTCAGTCCCAGCGGGACAATATATTTATAGAAAATTAGAAATTTATAGAACAGAACCCCATCCGGGTGGCATATTTAATTTTACGAAATAGATATATCGCTCCGCTGGAGCTTATTTCATTCTCGTTGTCAATATGCTATAAATATATTGCTCCTATGGAGCATTTATAAATGCGTCTCTAACTTTAATATTAATAAAATACGACAAACGCGACAGGTTTATCCCGAGGCTTCGGGACTGTCGCGTTTACTAAGTTTGACATAAATTATTTTCAGTCCCAGCGGGACGACATATTTATAGAAATCAGAATTTTACGCAAATAGAACCCCATCGGGGTGATATATTAATTTACAAAAAACGCATATATCGCTCCGCTGGAGCTTTATTTCATTCTCGTTGTCATTATGCTATAAATATATTGCTCCTATGGAGCATTTTAATACATGTCTAGTTTTAATATTTATTCTATACGACAAATCCGACAGGTTTTTAAAATTGCCGGGGTTACTAAGTTTGACATAAATTATCTTCAGTCCCAGCGGGACAATATATCTATAGAAAATTAGAAATTTATACAACAGAACCCCATCGGGATGGCATATTTAATTTTACGAAATAGATATATCGCTCCGCTGGAGCTTTATTTCATTCTCGTTGTCAATATGCTATAAATATATTGCTCCTATGGAGCATTTATAAAATGCGTCTCGAGCTTTAATATTAATACTATACGACAAACCCGACAGGTTTATCCCGAGGCTTCGGGACTGTCGGGGTTAATACAACTACGAAAATGTCCAACAATCGTAATTTTATCTTCAATTTTTAGAAAGCAAATTCTTCAACTGCAGTCAAAGCTTTTGGTAAAGCATTCTCAGCAAAGTCAGGAATTGCAGTTCCTTCTACACGAAAAGTCGTAATATCGGTAATACCTAAAAATCCTAATACCGTACGTAAATAAGGCTCTGAAAAGTCATAACTTTTATAAGGTCCATCAGAAAATATTGCACCTGAAGCAATCGATAAAAACACTTTTTTATCCGTCAATAATCCTTTTGGTCCATTTTCATCATAACTAAAAGTTTTACCTGCACGCGCAACCTGATCGATCCAGCCTTTTAATACTGCCGGAATTCCAAAATTATAAAGCGGAACGCCAATAACAACGATATCAGCTTCTAAAAGTTCAGTTGTTGCAAGATCAGATTGTCTTAAAGTTTCTTTGTGGGCTTCTGTACGATTTTCTTCCGGAGTATAAAAAGCACTAATATCCAATTCACTCAAGTAAGGCAGAGGCGTTTTAGAAAGATCAAGCGTTTTAACCTCGGTTTCGTTATATTCGATTTTCAGTTTTTCCAGAATTGCATTCGATAATTTATTACTAAAAGAAGCATCACCTTTAATGCTTGTTACTATATTCAGAATCTTTTTGCTCATATTTATTATTATTTTGTTTATGATACAAACTTATCTACATTTGCTATCTCTTTTATAGTACTATCCTGGAGGATAGCGCTTTCCTTGAGGATAGTAACATCATTTATATGGAAACAAAAATCGATAATTTAAAAGAATTAGTCTGTGAACCAGAAGAATGCCTAGCTTCATTAAGACCCGTGAGAGATGCATTAGAAGTTTTAAGCGGAAGATGGAAAATACCAATATTAATCGCTTTATCGAACCGACCGAAACGATTCAAACAAATTTCGAAAGACATCAACGGCATAACCGATAAAATGCTGTCGAAAGAACTTAAAGATCTGGAAATAAACAAGCTTGTAACCCGTACTGTGTATGATACTTTTCCGCCAACAGTTGAATACGCCTCTACAGAACACAGTAAATCTTTAAATAATGTTATTATGGCATTAAAAGACTGGGGAACTTTACATCGCAAAGAAATCATTGGAAATTAAATAATTAGGCAGAAAAAGTTTAAATTTGGTTACCCGAATATAAATTCAATCTGAATAATTATGAAAAAAAATCTACTTACCTTTTTCCAAAAGCAGCATTTCAGGCCTATTTTGTATGTCTTTTTTCTATTGCTTTCCTCACAGGCAAATTGCCAGTATATTACACAAAACCTTGCTCCTACAGCAGTAATTAAGGAAGGACTTGCGTTAGAACAATCAGCTGACGGGCGAATATTTATTGCAGAAAGAGGCGGAATTGTAAAAGTATTTCAAAACAATACCGTTTCGACCGTTTTTACAGTAGCAACCGTAACAGATAATGAACAAGGTTTACTTGGACTTACTTTGCATCCGGATTTTGCCACAAACGGTTATATTTATGTGTTTTATTCTATTAACGATGGTGTAATACGTCACCGAATTGAAAGAATAAAAATAGACAATGCCAATCAGGTTGTGAGCAGACAGGAAATTTTACTGTTAGAGCCTATTGGACAAGGTTTTCATAATGGTGGCGATTTAAAATTCTTTAACGGATATCTTTATGTAACCGTTGGAGACAGTCAGCAAAACACAAATGCTCAGGATCTTGATACTTATAAAGGAAAAATCCTAAGAATTACCGAAGATGGTCTGCCCGCACCCGGAAATCCATTTTACGGAACCGGTTCTGTACAAAAACAAAGTATCTGGGTTTATGGTTTCAGAAATCCGTGGAGACTTGTTGCCAATCCCGTAGCCAATAAATTATTTGTTTTAGATGTTGGAACTTCGTGGGAAGAAATCAATGAAATCAGTAACCCGACAATTCGCAATTATGCATGGGGACATCCGCAAGGTGGAGACGGAAAACAAACCGAAACTGATATTTTTACCAACCCAATTTTTACATATGCAACCGGAAGTATCGGAAACGCTTTAACAAATGGTTTACTCTACAATCCTGTAACATCCCGTTATCCTGATTTACAGGGAAAATTTATTATTAAGGATTTTGTCCGAAATGCAATTCGTTCTTTCGACCCCAATATTGCTGATCCGGAATCAACCGAATTTTATACGGCGCCACAACAGCAAGCACTAGGAATGATGTTAGGCAATGATGGTTATATCTATTATTGTGCATACGGAAATACCGGATCTTTAATCAAACTTGATTATATCGCAACCGCTGCGCCAACTATAGTAAATCATCCTGTTTCTCAAACCATAATGCAAACTACGCCCGTAACTTTTACAGTTTCGGCAAGTGGCGTGGGACTTACCTATCAATGGCAATTTAATAATGTAAATATTCCCGGAGCAACAGCGGTCAATTACACAATTCCAACCGTTACTACAGCAAATGCAGGCGCTTACAGAGTTATTGTAACCAATACGGCCGGAAATGCAACCAGTAATCCTGCAACTTTAACAGTAACACCATTTAACAATACGCCTGTAGTTACTATAGTTTCGCCATTGACATCTTTAAAATGGAATGCTGATGATGTAGTTCATTTTGAAGCAACTGCAACAGATGTTGAAGACGGAATATTACCCGCAAGTGCGTATTCATGGAATATCGATCTTTTTCATGAAGACATTCCCGGAGCAGGACATTCACATCCGGGCGGAAGTCCGCAAGGTGTAAAATCAGGAGACTTTACAACATCGAATCAAGGTGAAAAAACACCAAACGTCTGGTATAGATTTACTGTAAAAGTAACGGACAGTAATGGCTTAACAGGAACTGCTTTTGTTGACATTAAACCTAATTTAGTCGATGTAACCGTAACAAGTACTCCCGCTTTATTGGCTTTAGAATTCAATCAGAAACCCGTAACGGCACCATCTACAAAACAAGTTGTGGCTAACGCGACTGTACAAACATTGAATGCACCAACACCGCAATATGTTGGCAATATCAGATATGATTTTGATCATTGGGCTCACGGCGGAGCGGCAAACCAAAACTTCAAAGCTCCTGCATCCGGAACAATCACTTATACTGCCGTTTATACTGCAACGACACTTGGTAATGCTCCATATTTAGGAGTTGTAGCACAAATTCCCGGCATTATTGAAGCCGAAAATTATGATGTAGGACCAACCGCTTATTTTGATACCAATGGCGGAGGCGATGTACCATACAGAGCCGGAGATCGCGTAGGAACCGAAGTTTGTAACGAAGGTGGATTTAATCTTTCCTACGTTTCTAAAGATGAATGGCTTAAATACACAGCAAAAGTAAATACAGCCGGAAATTATACGATTAATTTCAGAACTTCATCTCCTTATGCTAACCGAAAATTACGCCTTGAAGTAGATGGCGTAAATGTAACCGGAACAATTAATATACCTAATACAGGAGGTTTTCAGACGTGGCAAACGACCGCAATTCAAAATATTCCTTTAACTCAGGGCGCTCACGTAATCACTTTGTATTTTGAAGAAGCTGATATCAACATCAATAAAATGGAATTTGTATTAACAGGAAGTACCGCTGCACCAATTGCTGATTATGAAGTAAATACTTCAATGGGATGTTTGAATACTCCCGTGACATTTACCTCTGTTTCTATAGGAACCGTTGATAATTATGTTTGGAGTTTTGGCGAAGGCGCACAACCTGCAACCGCAACAGGAGCTGGTCCTCACACCGTAATTTATGGTACCGAAGGAACAAAAACCGTTTCGTTAACCGTGAGCAATACCATAGGAAATAACATAAAGAACAATTCACCTTTTATGGTTCATAATTGCAATCTTGGTATTGAAAACCCGAACGAAGAATCAAATAAAATCACCGTATTTCCTAATCCTTCAACCGGAATATTCCATTTATCAAAAGAGTTGGAATGGACTGTTTATTCACCTTTAGGGACTCAGGTAAAACAAGGAAAAGGAAACTTAATCAGCATTTCAGAACATCCATCAGGAATTTATTTTATTAAAGTAAAAGGAACTGGCAAAGCGATTTCTATAAGTAAACAGTAAAATCACGTTGATTGTAAAATATTTCAAAACATAGAAATAAATTGCACCCAACAGTTTTAAAAACAAATTGTAATAAATGCAAATCCCAAATCTAATATTAGATTTGGGATTTTTTTATAACTTTCATTACATCACTCTTTCTTCTTCAATCTCTATTCTCCACTTCAATCTTTCCACTTCAATCTATACTCTTTCCTCTTTACTCTTTCCTCTCCAATCTTTCCTCTATACTCTTTCCTCTTCAATCTCTACCCTTTCTTATAAATCTTCTCCTGTCCATTCTGATATATTCTCTTAATTTCTGTCACTCCGTTTTTATCCGAAATAACTTTTATACGAAAATCATCAATTCCGTTCAACAGAAACAAATCCTGATCCAGCGGAATAAGCAAAAAAGTCGCAATATTATTCCAATTATAATACAAATTATCATTCTCGTATTTCAGTTCAGATTTTCCGAATTTACCTTCGTAAGATTTTAAAATTAAAGGTTCAATGTGTGCCGCTTTTTGTCTGTTTTTAATTATGGGAATAAACCAATTAAGATTGTTGCTCAATGAATCCTTATTTTTTAAAGAAAGCTTTTGTAACGCTAAAAGATGCGATTTATTTACAGCTTCTTCGCTTTTGCATAAAACATCAGGCATAACCCCTTTTCCTTCAAAATCGGTATTTGTAACTGGATCTTTTACTTCTCCAAAAGGTATATTTACAGAAAAACCATTTGGTAATACTTTCCGATCAATTGGGTGTGCACCTCCAGCCGTTTTTTCGCCCACAATCGTAACGCGTTTTAAGTCTTGAAGCGAATAACTCATCCATTCAGCAGCCGAAAAAGTAATTTCACTCGTTAGAATATAAATATCAATATCCTCCATGCGTTTCCCCGGAACAGATGGCAATAACCACATTTCCCTGTCCACTTTTTTTCTGTTCTTCTCGTAGTAATAATATTTATAAAGAGGTAATTCCTTATTCGAATAAAAATAACTGCTTAAAAATTGTCCCATTTCCATAGCTCCGCCGTTATTTTTACGCAAATCAATAATCAGAGCATCCGCATTATTTAAAAATTGCATTACACTTGCAGCCTTTTCGCTTGCGATTGCAGGATCTTCAAAATAATTAAATTCTAAATAACCAACATTCCCTTCCAGAATTCGTGCTTGCTGAAAACCAAAATTCCTTTTTTTAGCCGCCGCTAATTCTTCTGCTTTAAGCTTTTTCTGCGATTCTATACTATTGTTTTTTTTACTGGCCGTCCATTCAGGATCATACATCACACTAAAATGCAAATCTTTACTGACATCGATAAGATCTGCGCTCAGTTTTGAAGCAAATTCATTAGGCTTTGAGAGGCTTTTATAACTTCCCTTCTTATAATTCTCGTTCAGTTTTTTAGTTATAGCATCAATCGCTTTAGGTCGGATATAAAACTCTTCCAGTTCCTTTGATAATGAATCGATAATTTGTTTTTGATGTATTTCAGTAAGATAAAAATCTTCATTTGCAGTTTTATTTTGTTGAGAATAGGAACCAATCGAGATTGATAATAGTAAAATTAAAAGGTATTTCATTTTTATGAAGTTTTACAATTTGAAATTATTTTATTTAGAATTTTGTCCAGTAATTCGATTTCTTCACCTGAAACACCGTTAAGAGCAGTTTCTCTGTTAAGCTTAAAAACAGGCGTGAGCAAAACAACCGTTTTTTTGCCCTTTTCGGTTATTATAAGCTTAGTTTTTCTTTTATCAAATTCATCAACTTGCCTTGTCAAATAATCCTTTTTAACCATCAATTCAATGATTCTTGTAATCGAAGCATTGTCCTTGAAGATTAATTTTGCAATTTCTATTTGAGAAATCTTTTCATTATCGTTTAGGATAATTAATACCAAACATTGGTCAACTGTAATATCATTGACAATCTTCTGGATATTTTTCTGGCAAACTTTCCGGTATTCCTTTATTGCCTGTTCGATAGAATAAAGTACGGTTCCTGTGGGCGTTTTCTGTTTCATATTTTCAAAAGTATTTGATATATCAAATATAAATAAATAATTGATATATCAAATACTTTTTTTTTATTTACGTAATCGTCACAAGTAAACCTGACAGGTTTTAAAAATGTGTCGGGTTTAATGCCGAAAAACTTATAAGAAACTTTGCGCCTTCACGCAATGTCATTAAGTTAAACTTTAAAAAATAAAATTATTGCAAATCAAATCCGTTTTTATCCGCATTTTTACGAAGTAAATCTGTTTTAACCGCGTCCAAAATTAGATACTGATTCCACTGATTCGCTAAAGCGAAAACGCTGATAAAACGGATTTTTCTAATTACTTTCTTGATTAAACTATTAAGTAATTTTATAGATTTCCCCTTAACTTAATGACATTGCCCTTCGCGTCTTTGCGAGATTAAATTTTCAAACCCTTAAAAAACCAAATAAAAAAATCCGATAAATACTACAGTGAATTTTTTCTTAAGAAAATCACAAAAAATAGACGTAAAAAAAGCTTTCAAAATGTACAACTACATATATTTTCAGTAGATTTACGACCTGATTGCTCAAATAAAATCAGTAAATAATGGCTTACAATAACAAAGAATTGATTCGCTTTTTAGATGCGCAAAACAAATTATATTTATCTGCACTTTCAGAAATTAAGAAAGGCAAAAAAGAATCACCCTGGATGTGGTTTATTTTTCCGCAGATAAAAGGACTTGCCTCTTGTGATACATCAAAATTTTACGAAATCAAAAATGTCGATGAAGCAATTGCCTTTCTCGAACATCCAATTCTTGGTAAACATCTCATAGAAATCACTGCCGAACTAATCAAAACAGATGAAAAAACGGCCGAAGATATCTTTGGAAATCCTGATAATGAAAAATTGCAATCCTGCATGACGTTGTTTGCCAGCATTCAAAATAGCGAACCCTTATTTAATGATGTCTTAGATAAATATTTCGACGGATCTTCTGATTTTCATACGCTGCAGCTATTATATAGCAACTTCTAGAAATTAAATAAAGCCTATTTTTTAACACATTTTAATATCGATCAATACGCTAATAATTTACTAATTCCAGTATTCGCAACTAAGTTGCGTTAGATAAAAACTCAGAAAGTCCGCTATCTGTAAGGATTCTCAAACAAAAAAAAGAAAATCTTTTTAATTTTTTTACATTTACACTTTTGTCATAATTGTTTAAATTTAACTTCTTTTAGTTGAACCTTTATCTTGCTTTACATCACCATTATAAAACACAACAAAATGCCATTTGTCCGAATCAGTCTTCCAAAAAAGCTTTCGCAGGAAAGTAAAAACAATATTTCAGTATCAATTCACGATTCATTAATAGCCGAATTTCATATTCCTGCAGCTGATTATTTTCATGTTATTGAAGAATTAGAACCTCATCAAATAAAATACCCTGAAAATTATCTTGGTATTTCTCATTCTCAAGATATAATCTATGTTCAGATAACCGCCGGACAAGGACGAACTTTAGAACAAAAGAAAAACTTATACCATCAAATTGCTACGAGAATTTCAACTTCTACAGAAATCCTGATCAATAATGTGATTATTATTTTACTGGAAAATAATGGTTTAGAGAATTGGTCTTTTGGAAACGGAGAAATTCAGGAACCTAAACATTTAAAAAAGTAGTTTAAGTGATTGACTTTATCCGAATACATTAAATATTTTATCAGTCTAAGAATGATATATGTTCTTTATAACTGTAGTTATTCAGAATAAGCGTAAATAAAACAATCAAAATATTTATAAAAAGCATAAAAAAGCCGTTTCAAATTGTCATATGAAACGGCTACATTTTTTATATTATTTTATAATTAAAACTTCATTTTCTGAATCCTTACGGCATTTAATATGGCTAACAATGCTACGCCAACATCGGCAAAAACGGCTTCCCACATTGTGGCTAATCCGCCTGCGCCAAGAATTAGTACAAAAGCTTTGACTACAAAAGCCAAAGTAATATTTTGCCAGACAATTTTTTTGGTTTGTTTTCCAATGTTTATTGCCATTGCAATTTTGCTGGGTTTGTCGTCCTGAATTACGATATCTGCCGTTTCAATTGTGGCGTCACTTCCCAATCCTCCCATCGCAATCCCAACTGTACTTAAAGCGATAACCGGAGCATCATTTACACCATCGCCAACAAAAGCTACGGTTTCGTTTTTGGCTTTTATTTCGTTTAGTTTATTGACTTTATCTTCCGGTAATAAATCCCCGAAAGCATTTGTGATTCCAAGTTTATTGGCAACAAATTGTACAACATTGCTTTTATCCCCGCTTAACATGGTTACTTTAACGCCTAATGCTTTTAGTTTGTTTACAGATTCTTGTGCGTCAGCTTTAATTTCATCGGCAATCGTTAAATATCCTGCAAACTTTTTATCATACGCAATTGCAATTGTCGTGTAAACAACCTCATTTGGATCTATGTCATAATTAATATTGAATTTATCCATCAATTTGAAATTCCCAACATGCAATTCTTTTCCGTTAATCTCTGCTTTTAAACCATGTCCCGAAATTTCTTCAACGTTTTTCAATTCAATTGAAGCATCGATTTCTCCCACGTGATTATGAATTGCCGTCGCCACAGGATGTGTACTCTGACTTTCCAGAACATTAACGAATTTCAGGATTTCTTCCTTATTAAAATCATCGGAAATAATAACTTCCTGAACTTTAAAAACGCCCTCGGTCATGGTTCCGGTTTTATCCATCACCACATTCTGAATCGTTGAAATACTATCAAGAAAATTACTTCCTTTAAACAGGATTCCGTTTTTACTTGCAGCGCCAATTCCGCCAAAATAACCTAACGGAATACTAATTACCAAAGCACACGGACATGAAATTACCAAGAAAACCAAAGCTCTGTACAACCATTGATTAAAAACATAATTGTCAACAAAAAGCATTGGCAGCAAACAAATTGCAATTGCCAGATACACGACAATTGGCGTATAAATTTTAGCAAATTTTCTAATAAATAATTCTGCTGGAGCTTTTTTGGTCGTGGCGTTTTGTACCATTTCCAGAATTTTAGATAATTTGCTGTCGTTATAAGCTTTGGTTACTTTTACTAATGCAATTGTGTTGCTATTAATCATTCCGGCAAGAACAGATTCTCCTTTTACCTTCGTATCAGGTTTACTTTCACCAGTTAACGCTGCGGTATTAAACGAAGCAGTATCTGATAATAATTCACCGTCTAATCCTAATTTTTCTCCCGCTTTAAGCTGAATAATCGATCCAATAGTTACATCAGCCGCTTTGACTTTTGTGGCAACATTATTTTCTAAAACATTAACTTCATCAGGACGCTGGTCCAATAAACTTTTTATATTCGATTTTGCCCGACTTACCGCTAATCCCTGAAAATTTTCACCAATCGTATAAAACAACATTACGGCAACTCCTTCCGGATATTCTCCTATTGCAAAAGCACCAATTGTGGCAATACACATGAGGAAAAATTCTGAAAAAACATCGCCTTTCATAATGCTTTCATAAGCTTCTTTCAAAACGGGAAGTCCAACCGGCAGATAAGCGACAATATACCAGGCAATTCTAACATAACCCGCAAACCAGTTTTGCGGATAATAATGATCGAAGCCAACACCAATAAGCAATAAAATAAAGGATATTATTGCCGGCAGAAACATTTGAAAAATACCGCCTTCGGCATTATGGCTGTGATCGTGGTCGTGTCCGTCATCATCTGAATGTGCGTTTTCTTCATGCGTAGAACAACATCCGGATTGGTTGATTTTCTTTTTTGTTATTTTTTGTTCTTTATGTATATGTTCCATTTTCTCATTTAAAGATTCATCTCAAAGTATTGTCATTTCGACGAAGGAGAAATCTTCGTTGGTTACTCACGTTGCGGAGATTCCTCCTTCGCCGGAAAGACAAGCTGTTGGGGATTATTATTATTATTTAATACTTTCTAAATTTACGGATTTTGTCTTAATAGTTTCCATCCAAAGTTATTTTAATCACGCAAAGTCGCGAAGTCGCAAAGTTTTCTTTCATAATGCTTTTTAGCTTCGCGTTATTTTTGAATTGCCTCCAGCTTTAGCTGAAGATTATAAAAATCAATTTTCGATGGCTTTAGCCGAAATATGAATTTGGCTAAAGCCATTTTATCACAAGTTTATACATTTAGATTGTGTTAGATGCACTGCTGTGCATCTCTACGGAAAAACTTTGCGAGATTAAATTTTTTTCATTCTGAGAGAACGTCAAACTTGAAACAAACAAAACCTGAAACAAAATTTTTTAATGTCCATGTTCTCCCCCGCCCTTCAATGCCGAAAGCAAATAAAAAGCACCTTTTGTAACTATTTTTGCATCGGCTGGAATTTCATTTATAAACTTCACTTCGGTAAAACCTAAATCTGTGGTTCCGGGAATGACTTCAATTGCTTTAAAATGAATTTCTTTTTCGTGAGTTACTGCACCTTCTGTTTTCTTTTCCTGATGTTCCTCATGCTTTTCTTCTTCAATAAAAACAAAGTATTTATCGGCATTCCGAACAACTGCATCTTTTGGCAAAGCGGGAACTGTGGCATTTGTAATGTTGATATTCGCCGAAACGTACATTCCGGGAATTAGTCCTTTTGCATCAGCCGATTCGATTTTTGCGTGAACGGCAACGGTTTTACTTTCATTCGAAAATGATTTATTGATTCCGAAAATCTTTCCTTTAATCGATTTATTCGACTGATTTGTTAAGACAAAATCAATCACTTGTCCAACTGAAATTGAACCCAAATCTTTCTCATAAACATTCAAATCTAAATGCAGCTGGCTATTGTCTACAACCTCAAACAGTGAAACTCCGGTTTGTGCATAAGCGCCTTTTGCAATGCTTATTTTTCCAACATAACCGCTAATTGGCGAGACAATTGGCACTAATGATGTGCTTCCTTTTGTACTTACATGCAAAGCTTCTAATTTGTTTTTTGCTGCCTGAGCTCTCGCTCTTTCTGCTGCTAATTTTGCTTTTACTTCCTGAAAAACTTTCCTCGGATTTACATTTTCATCGCTTAAAGTTTTCTGGCGATTGTATTCTAATTGCAAATATTCAATATTGGCTGTAGCCGAATGGTAATCTTCCTGCATTTCAATTACTTCCAGATTCTGAATCGTTGCCAGGACTTTTCCTTTGTTTACAAATGTTCCTTCCAAAACAAAAATATCCTTTACCGTTCCTCCTATTAAAGTCGAAACTTCGGCGGAATTTTGTGGCGGAACTGTTGTATATCCGTTTGCTTTTATGACTTTATTGAGATTTCTGTTTTCAACTAATCCCGTTTCGATTCCTACAGTTTTATATTGAGATTCGTTTAATGCAACTTCAGTTTCTGATTTTTCTTCTTCAGGTTTTTCTTCTGTTTTTTTCTTCGTACAAGAAACAAGAGAAATAGCCATAAAGAGTACAAACGCAAGAAAATGCAAATTTTTCACCACAGAGTGCACAAAGATTTTATCGTAAAGTTCACTAAGTTTAAATTCTTTGTGAACTTTGTGTTTTTCTCTTTTTGCGAACTCTGCGGTTAATTTTTTTGCGGTTAAACTATTTATATTTTTCATTTTAATTGTTTTTGAGATTTGGAAATTGAAGTTCAATGGCACTTTGATTAAAGTTATGCGTTGCCTCAGCATATTGTTTTTTAATATCAATTGCCTGATTTAAAAAACTGATGTACGACCAATAACTCATATCGCCATTTGCATAGCTTTTTTGTGCTGTATTAATAATCTGATCCGCGTATTGCAATCCTTCCTTCTGATAATAATCCAGTGCTTTTTGTTGCTTTTGAAAGTTATTTTGCAATTCCTGTTTTTGCAGATTCAGCGTTAGTTTATTTTTATCCAAAGCCAATTGCGATTGCGAAATACTAATTGCCGAAGCCTGAGCTTTTGCAGTATTTACGCCTCCAAACAACGGAATCTGTAATCCTGCGGTAAAACCCTGAAACAAAGATTCAGTATTGATGGTTTGCGCAAAATAACCCAATCCTAATTTTGGCGTTCGCATGGCTTTATAGGTATTTGCTTCTTTTTGATAAACCGAAATTTGCTGTTGATAATAATCGGTTAATAAACCTTCTGCTTTTGAATTTTCTTCTTCTTTTAAAATCGAATATTGTAACAATGTGTTTTCATCAGGAACAATATTTTCATCGGTCTGAATAAAAAATTGCAATTGCTTTTGATAAATCGCCAAATCATATTCTAATTGTCCTTTTTGTGTTTCAATCTCTTTTACTTTCGCTTTAGCGCTAATAACTTCAATGTTTCCGCTTTCTCCGGTTTTAAAACGCAATTCGGCATTCTTTAAAAATTTGGTATAAATATCATTTAATTCCAAATTCAATTTCTGAATCGAAACACCATACAAATATTGATAATATGCCAGTGTTACGGCTTTTTCTATTTCATATGATGATAAAGCTTTTCGTTTCTCGGCAAGTTTTACCAGTTCTTCCTGTAATTGTCGGTTCGCTTTTGTGATGTTTCCTATTGGGAAAAATTGCTGAACCGAAACATTATGATCAAAATCGGCACTATTAAATTGTCCGCCCTGATATTGAACCTGAAGCGGTTCCGGCTGAAATGCTGTCTTTTTTAGAACGGTTTGTTTTTCTATTTCTTTATCGGCGATTTTTAAATCAATGTTGTTTGATTTGGCAAGTTCTATTGCTTTTTCTAAACTAATTCTTTCTTGTGCCGATGTTAATGTGGTTACTAATAGGAACGCTATTAACCGCAATGTTCGCAAAGGAAGATTCTCAAAGTTCACAAAGGCTGGTACGTTGATTTTATATATTGAATTCATTTTTTTCTATGTTTTAATTTTCTTTGCCTTAATTTTTTTTCACGCAGATTCTGCAGATTTTAGCAGATTTAATTTTATAAAGTTCATATGATTAAAAATCTGCGCTTATCTGCTTAAATCTTTTAAAATCTGCGTTAAACAAAATCCTATTAATCTGTGGCGAAAAAAAATTATGATTCTGTCTCTTTATTCTTAAACTTCTTCTCTAGCAACAAATACAAGATTGGTAAAACGATTAACGTTAATAATGTGGCTGAAAATAAACCTCCAATTACTACGGTTGCTAAAGGTTTTTGAACCTCTGCTCCTCCGCTGGTTGATAATGCCATTGGCAAAAATCCTAAAGATGCTACCGCTGCGGTCATTAAAACGGGACGTAATCTTGTTTTTGTTCCAATTAAAACTCTTTGTAACGGATCTAATATTCCTTCGGTTTTTAGCTGATTGAAATACGAAATCAATACGATTCCGTTTAAAACCGCGATTCCGAATAAGGCAATAAATCCAATTCCTGCCGAAATACTAAATGGCATTCCGCGTAACCAGAGCGCAAAAACGCCTCCAATTGCTGAAAGTGGAATCGCCGTAAAAATCAAAGCTGCCTGTTTGAAACTTTTAAAAGTAAAATAAAGCAAGACTAATATTAATCCTAAAGCGACCGGCAATGCTATTGAAAGTCGTTTTGTGGCTTCGATTAAATTCTCAAACTGTCCGCCATAAGTCACATAATATCCTGCGGGAAGTTTTAAGTTTTTATCTAATTTTTGCTGAATTTCCTCTACAACGCTTTTAATATCGCGTCCACGAACATTTAAGCCAATCGTGATTCTGCGTTTTCCATCTTCACGTGTAACTTGAACCGGACCTTGCTCATAATCAACTGTTGCCACTTGCGAAAGCGGCACTTGTTGTCCGTTTGGTAACGGAATAAACAAATTACTTACATCCGTAATATCTCCGCGATTGTCCTGATTCATTCTCACAACAACATCAAATCTTTTGCTTTCGTCGTAGATTTTTCCGGCACTTTCTCCGGCAAACGACGATCTTATTATTTGATTGATATCTGAAATATTCAATCCGTATAAAGCGATTTTATTATAATCATATTTGATCGTAATTTGAGGCAATCCTGTCACTTTATCAGCTTTTAAATCGCCAATTCCTTCGATGCTTTTTATCTTCGAAATTAATTCTGTGGCTTTTGCATCGAGAACTTCTAAATCATCACCAAAAATTTTAATGGCAATATCGCTTCGGCTTCCGGTCATTAATTCGTTAAAACGCATTTGAATTGGTTGCGAAATTTCAATATTAGCGCCCGGAATTACTTCCATTTCTTCTTTCATGGCGTTTGCCAATTCTTCCCAGTTATGGTATTTTCGCCCCCATTCTTTTTTGTCTTTTAAAACAATAATCAAATCGCCGCTTTCAATTGGCATTGGATCTGTCGGGATTTCCCCGCTTCCTATTTTGGTTACGATGGTTTTGATTTCAGGGAATTTGGCTTTTAAAATCTGTTCGTATTTTGTGGTCGTTTCAACCATCTGCGTAAGCGAACTTCCGGTCATGATTGTAGCATTTATAGACAAATCGCCTTCTTCGATTGTTGGGATAAATTCTCCTCCCATATTATTAAAAACTATTATTCCGAGTGCGAATAAAGCCAATGATATTCCCAGTACGATCTTTTTAAATTGCAGTGCTTTTTCTAAAAACGGCGTATAAACAGCTTCTAACCAGGCCATCATTCTGTCGCTGAAATTTTCTTTGTGTTTGGTATTTTTAGATAGGAACAAAGCGCTCATCATGGGTACATAAGTCAGCGAAAGGATAAATGCTCCGGCAACGGCAAAACCAACGGTCATTGCCATAGGTTTGAACATTTTTCCTTCGGTTCCTACCAAAGCAAGAATTGGTAAATAGACAATCAAAATGATGATTTCGCCAAACGCGGCACTATTCCTGATTTTTGAAGCCGAATTATAGACTTCAGCGTCCATTTCGCTTTGCGTTAATTCTTTATTGCGTTTGAGTTTTTGCAAATGATGCATCGTGGCTTCGACAATAATTACGGCTCCGTCGACAATAATTCCAAAGTCAATTGCGCCTAAACTCATTAAATTTCCGCTTACGCCAAAGGCATTCATCAATATAATGGCAAAAAGCATTGCTAACGGAATCACAGATGCAACGATTAAACCTGCACGGAGATTTCCGAGGAACAAAATCAGAACAAAAATCACGATTAAAGCGCCTTCGAGTAAGTTTTTTGTAACGGTTCCAATCGCGTTATCGACTAGTTTTCCTCTGTCGATAAAAGCTTCTGCAACAACGCCTTCGGGTAAACTTTTATTGATCTGAATCATTCTTTCTTTAACGCTATGAACGACTGCGCTTGAGTTTTCGCCTTTTAACATTAATACCATTCCGGAAACAATTTCTCCTTTTCCGTCTTTGGTTGAAGCTCCGTAACGCAAGGCAACCCCTTCTCTGACTTCGGCAACATCACGGACTAAAACTGGTGATCCGTTTCGGTTTTTGACTACGACATTTCCTAAATCCTTGGTGTCTTTTGCCATTCCAACGCCACGAATAAAATAGGCTAACTGATCTTTTTTAATATAAGCTCCGCCCGTATTCTGGTTGTTTTTTTCTAAGGCTTCAAAAATTTCTGTAATCGTAACGCCCAGACTATTTAATGTATTCGGGTTTACGGCAATTTCGTATTGTTTCAGTTTTCCGCCCCACGTACTTACATCGGCAACGCCTTTAACGCCTTGCAATTGCGGGATAATAATCCAATCCTGAATGGTTCTTAATTTTACCGCATCGTATTTGTTTTCATAACCTTTTTTGGCATAAACATCATACTGGTAAATTTCTCCTAAACCTGTAGTAATTGGCGCTAATTCGGGCGAACCGGCATAAGCAGGAATATTTTCTTCGGCTTTTTTTAAGCGTTGAAATATTTGTTCTCTTGCCCAATAAATATCAACATCGTCCTCAAAAACTACGGTAACAACGGATAATCCGAAACGGGAAATACTGCGAAGTTCTATAATATCAGGAACTGTTTTTACGGCTTGTTCAAGCGGATAAGTAATTAATTGCTCGACTTCCTGACTTGCCAATGTAGGCGCTGATGTGATAATTTGAACCTGATTATTGGTGATATCCGGCAAAGCATCAAGCGGCAATTGTTTGAGTGAATAACTTCCCCAAGCTATTAATATAAGGGTAAATAGTAGTATAACGAACTTATTCTTTATACTAAACTGTATGATTTTATCTAACATTTTGATGGTATAATGATGTGAGAAATCAGAACAAAAGTTTTGTCTGTTAAATGCTGTGGAAAATCCACAATTCTCTAACCTGAACTTAATCAGGCAATTATTATACTATTTGCGGTGGCTGCCAGATACTTCCCAAGAAATTGGAAGCAAAAACAGAATTATAATTGGGTAATGGTACTGAAATAAGGGAATATGCTACAGGAAAATCAAAACTTAAAGAATTTTGATAGCTTAAAACCTGTGCTCCACAACAATTACACGCACAAAACGGTGAACATAAATCGTTGTCTTTATCATGTGAATGATTTGCTTCTGATGAAAATTGGGCTGTTTTATGAACAGAACTATTTATCTCCATATCTGCACAAGGCATATTGGAAAGCGCCATTAAATAAATTGATAATATAATTGTAATCCATTTCACCTTGCAAAAGTAATATATATTTCTTTTATAAAATTTAAATAATTGAAAATGATGTAATATCACAAAGGCGCTAAACACAAAGTTTAAACACAATATTGTCATTTCTGACCGAAGGGAGAAATCACATTCGTAATTCGGTATCTAAAATTCGCTAATCTTTGTCGCGTTTCTTGTGTGATTTCTGCTAAAGTCGAGATGACAAACCTTTGCGATTTTGCGCGGTATGCAATATTAATTGCCATAACCAATGATATATCGCTCCGCTGGAGCTTTAATTCAGAAATAAAACAATTGAGCTATAAATAATGTACTTCTCCGAAGCTTACAAAAAAAATTAGATTCTATATTAAAAATCCCACGAAAACATTTTTTATTCAAAATATCAATTTCTTAAAAAATATTACAACTGGTAAGAAAATTTATTTAACTTTAACAATAATTAACACATAAAAACTTTCGTGCCTTTTTAAGCCAAAATCCCTACTACACTACAATACAAAAAGATACGCAGACATTCCTTTAAAAACATTAGTACATATTTATTTTACGCAGTTCTATTTTTTAACAATTATAAACACGAAAATCAATGAAATGTAATACACTAATATCCGCCTCTTTATTATTTTTTAGCATACAGATTTTTGGTCAGGTTTACACCGAAAAAATTGTAGGGGCAAAAAATCAGGAGTTAAAAGACAGTCTTAAAGTCGAACCCTATCCCTATGCTTTACCAATTTGGGGAGAAAAAGTAGCTCAAAAAGGGTATAAATTGCCGTATTCCGCAGGACTTTCGGTAAATTATTTCTGGCAGGATTCTGAAATTGACATTACAAATTTACAAGTTGGCTTTAATAATGGTCCTTTATATGATCTGGATGAAATTGTTCGTTTTGATAAATCATCTGTAGAAGTTGGCGCAATTACTATACGTCCTGATATTTGGCTCCTTCCTTTTTTGAATGTCTACGGAGTCTTTGGAAAATCAAAGCCTATAACTAAGATAAACGCGGGAATCTGGATTCCTGACGGTGATAATAACTGGTCACAAATTGCGAGTTTTAATACTAAAGCTAATTTTGATGCCACTACTTTTGGATTAGGATTAACGCCAACAATTGGTATTGGCGGCGGATGGCTGGCACTTGATATGAATATGACATGGAGTGATGTTGATGCTCTGGATAAACCTGCTTTTTCCTATATTTTTGGTCCAAGACTGGGTAAAACTTTCAATCTTCCTAAAGCTGACAGAAATATTGCAGTTTGGGTGGGTGGCTTTAGGGTTCATATTGAAGGAAATACGCAAGGAAATATACCTTTAGCTGATATATTTAATTTAGATAATGCTCAGGAAAAGGTTGATACCGGCTTGAATAAAGTGGCCGAAAACCAAACAAAAGTTGATACCTGGTGGGACGGATTAACGCCTGTACAGCAAAATAATCCGGCAAATGTTGCGAAACACAATACTGCAAACAGAGCATTAACATCAGCAGGTAATTTTTTAGCGACGCTGGACGGTGCTTTGAGCACAGCAGGATCATCAACGGTGCAATATTCATTGCAAAAAGCGCCTAAGGATATGTGGAATTTTATTGTGGGATCTCAGTTTCAATACAGTAAACATTATATGTTTAGGGTCGAAGCCGGATTTTTAGGAACCCGTACGCAATTTTTAGCAGGTCTTCAATATCGTTTTGGACTTTAAACCCAATTATATGAAAAAAGGTTTATTATTACTTATCGCATTGTTTTGTATGGCTCCGGCACGTTCTCAAGTTTTAATTTCCTTACTTTTTGGAGATAAATTAAATTCGCCTTTTCTGGAATTTGGTTTGGATGGCGGGATAAATTTATCTACTATTTTCTAATCTCGATAGTTCAGGAACTAATTTGGGCTTTAATCTTGGTTTTTATTTTGACATTCGATCTAAAAAAAATCCGGCATGGATGATTAATACTGGCGTTATTGTAAAGTCGCCTATGGGTGCACACGGGATTCCGGTTTATTCTTTGAACGATGAAAATCTGGACAATACTTTTGCGGGCGGAAGCGTGAATCGCGAAATCAGGTATTTTAATGTTCCTATTTTGATTAAATATCAGTTTAAAAATAATATTTATCTTAAAACCGGTCCGCAATTTGGATTATTAGCAAAAGCTTTTGATGAGTTTATTAAGGAAGTCGACAAAGATAATGTGGTTTATAAGAAGAATATCCGCGATCAAATTCGGGTTATTGATGCCGGAGTTGCTCTTGGCGCGGGATATCATATGAATGTTGGAAATGGCTTAAATATTACGCTTCAATATTATTACGGATTAGTTCCTGTGATGAAAGGTGACGGACCAAATGTGTATAACAGATCTTTATATCTAACGGCGGGAATCCCTATTGGGAAAGGAAAAGCGGCTCAAAAAAGGGCTGAAAAAGAAAAAGAATTAAATAAAATTATCCTTCCGGAAGATGAAGAACCGAAAAAGAGCAATTAATTTTTAACTGTTTATCGAAATAATAAATCGAAGGATTTCGTTGATGTTTAAAATGTATTCCGGATCGTTATATAAAATCGCGTTATTGGGCATAAAAGGCATATCTGCCGAAAGCGGATTTTGAACTGCAATTGTTCCTCCTGCCTCCTTGATCATTTTTAAACCCTGAGTTCCGTCAGAATTTGAGCCTGACAATAATATTCCGACTAATGATTTGCCGTAAATTTCTGCTGCTGATTCAAAGGAAACATCAATACTTGGACGGCTATAATTAATTTTTTCTGAGATATCTAATGAAAGGGTTTCGTTTTTTTCAAAAAGCAAGTGATAATTTGATGGCGCAACATATACAAATCCAGGCAAAAGCGGCACCTTGTCTTCTGTCATTTTAAACGGAATGCTTGACTTTAACGTGATAAGATCTTCTAAAGTCTGATCGTCTGTACTTTTGCGATGTACAACGATTACTATTGCAAAACCATTTAAGTCCGGCAACTCAGGCAGGATTTGCATTAAGGCATTTAAGCTTCCGGCAGATCCTCCTATAATGACTACTTTACAGCCTGATATTATTTTACCTTCCTCCATATTTTTTCCTTTTCTAACTGTTTGTATTTATTCATAGGAATAGAATATTTGATGGTTTCTTTGGTTCCTAAAGCTAAGAAACCTAAAACGGCTAAACTTTCATCAAATAAATTAATGACTCGTTTTTGAAGGTCATTATCAAAATAAATTAAAACATTACGACATAATATTAAATCAAATTCATTGAATGATGTATCTGAAACTAAATTATGTTGTGAGAATACCATTTTTTCGGCAAGTTCTTCATTGAATTTCGCAATGCCATAATTGGCAATATAATAACTGGAAAAATCTTGCTGACCGCCGGCATCCCGATAGTTTTCTGAGTATTCTTTCATCATTCGCAAAGGGAAAATTCCTTTTTTGGCTGTTTCCAGAACTGTGGCATTTATATCTGTGGCGTAAATTAGGGATTTGTGCAGCAATCCTGCTTCTTTTAGCATTATCACCATTGAATAGACTTCTTCGCCTGTTGAACAGCCTGCGTGCCACAATCTTATAAAGGGTTTTGTTCCTAATAATGGTAAAATTTCGTTCCTGACTACAGAATAAAATGCGGGATCGCGAAACATCTCGGTAACATTTACCGTGATTTCGTCGACCATTCTTTTATAATATTCCGGATCATATCTGACTTTGGACAGAAATTCATGAAAATGTGTAAATCCATCTAAATGAAATAATCTGTTTACACGCCTTTTTAATGAAGCTCTGGAATAGCAGCTAAAGTCAAAACCGTAATATTCATAAACATCATTTATGAGTGTTTCTAATTCGATATCCTCAATCATACTTCATTTAAATTTTGCTTAATACAAGCAGTAATTTATCTACATCAACAGGTTTTGAGATATAATCATCTGCTCCTGCGTCAAGGCATTTTTCTTTATCTCCAATCATAGCTTGCGCTGTTACGGCCACAACAAAAGTCGATCTCCTGTTAGGAAGTGCTTTTATTAACGGAATCGCCTCGTAACCATCCATTTCCGGCATCATCATATCGATTAAAACGGCATCGATGTTTTCATCTGTACTTAATATTTTCAAAGCTTCTTCAGCGCTTAAACAAGACAGGCAATCAAATGATTTGGCACGCAAAGTGTGTTCTAAAGCAAAAATGTTTCTAGAATCATCATCAATAATTAAGAGTCTTTTTTTATTAATATTGTCCACTTTTTAAAAATTAAATTTTGTTTGTTTTTATTTTTTTGCCACAGATTAAAATGATTTTTCCTTAAAATAATCTATGCTAATCTTGTTGCCTTTTTTGCCACAGATTAAAATGATTAAAATGAATTTTTCTAATCTGTGCGAATCCTGTTGCCTTTTTTACCACAAATTAGCGCAAATTAGCGCAAATTTTTAAAAATTAATTCGTGTAAATTTGTGTATCCCGATAGCTATCGGGAGTGGCTAACTTTTTCTTTTCTTTTGCCACAGATTAAAAGATTAAAAATGATTTTCTCAAAATAATCTATGCTAATCCTGTTGCCTTTTTTACCACAAATTAGCGCAAATTAGCGCAAATTTTTAAAAATTAATTCGTGTAAATTTGTGTATCCCGATAGCTATCGGGAGCGGCTAACTTTTTCTTTTCTTTTGCCACAGATTAAAAATGATTTTCTCAAAATAATATTTGAGAATCTTGTTGCCTTTTTTACCACAAATTAGCGCAAATTAGCACAAATTTTTAAAAATTAATTCGTGTAAATTTGTGTATCCCGATAGCTATCGGGAGCGGCTAACTTTTTCTTTTCTTTTGCCACAGATTAAAATGATTAAAATGAATTTTTCTAATCTGTGCGAATCTTTTTAATCTGTGGCTAATTTTTCCATTTATAATTAATAATTTATAATTAAAAATTAAATCTTATCATACAGCCAAACTCGCAATAAGGACAGTAACTGATCTATATCTACAGGTTTTGTGATATAATCTGATGCTCCGGCTTTGATGCATTTTTCCCTGTCGCCGGTCATTGCTTTTGCTGTTACGGCAATTAAGGGTAAATTAAGAAATTTAGAGTTTGCCCGTATTTTTTCGGCTGTTTCATAGCCATCCATATTTGGCATCATCATGTCTAATAAAACGATGTCAGTATCAGGATGTTCCTCTAAAATCTTGATGGCTTCTTTACCATCAAAAGCTGTAATAACATTCATTTTAAAAACTTCTAGGGCTTTTGTCAATGAATAAATATTACGAACGTCGTCATCTACAATTAATACCTTTTTTTCGTGCAGGATATTATTTAGTAAATTTAGCTTTTTATGGCTTTCTTTCTTTTCTTTTCCTTCTTTTTTATCTTCAACTAAATGAAGGAAAAGCGAAACTTCATCCAGCATTCTTTGGTATGAATGTGCTGTTTTTACAATAATCGAATCGGCGTATTTTTTAATTTTCACTTCTTCTTTCATCGATAAACTTTTTCCTGTAAATACAATTACCGGAATATTTTCTAATCCGGGGCTTTTTTTCACTCCGTCTAAAATTTCATAAGCCTGTTTGTCCGGAATTCCCATATCCAGAATTACGCAATCAACTTCTGTTTTGTTTAAAGCGTCTAATCCTTGTGAAACTTCGCTTTGTATTTCAGAATTGATATTGTAAGTTTCTAAGAAATATGCCAAAGCTTTCGCATGTTGCGGATTGTCTTCGATAATTAAAACTTTTTTTGCTTCCTGGTTAATAATGTGTTCTATTCGTAAAAACACATCGGGGATTTTATCAAAAGCAACGGGTTTATCTAAGAAATCAACAGCTCCTTTAAGTAAACTTTCCTGTTTTAATTTGTGCGATGACATAATATGTACCGGAATATGTTTGGTTCCCGAATGATTTTTTAATTCTTCAAGTACTTCCCAACCACTTTTTATTGGCAATTCGATATCTAATAAAACGCCAACCGGTTTGTAAATCAATGTAAAATTTAAAGCATAATCTCCCCGAACGGAAACAACTCCTTTATACCCTTTTTGACGTGTAAATGCCAAAAGTGATTTTGCGAAATTAATATCGTCTTCAACAATTAAAATTACTTTATCACCTGGCAAAATCGAATTTCTGTCGTCATCGATTTCATCCGGAATAGTTGCGCTTAGATACCTGTTTTTTACCGGAGCCTTTTCATCTGCTGTAATTTCAGTAAATTCTGTTGGAGGTATTTTTTCGACATTCATTTTATGAATTGCAGATCCAAAAACGGGTAAACACAATGTAAACGTACTTCCCACATTTTCTGTACTGTGCAGGATAATTTCTCCTCGAAGTAATTTTGCTAATTCACGGCTTATTGACAATCCTAAACCGGTTCCGCCATATTTACGTTTTGTAGAACCATCGGCTTGTTGAAAAGCTTCGAAAATTAAAGGTTGTTTTCCTAACGGAATTCCAATTCCTGTATCTTTTACAATAAAACAAATGATTTTATCATCGTCTGTATTTATTTTAATTTCAACACTAACTGTTCCTTTTTCAGTGAATTTAATCGCATTCGAAATCAGGTTTTTCAAAATTTGCTCTAAACGCATTTTGTCGGTTTTAATGACAATTGGTGCATCTTTAGAAATAATTTCTAATTTAATTCCTTTTTCTTTTGCAACCTGATTGAACAAATTCCATAAATTATCCGTGATTTCTTTGGTGGAAACATCTAAAAATTCAAGTTCCATTTTACCGGCTTCAATTTTAGATAAATCCAGAATTTCATCAATCAATCCTAATAAACTATTTCCTGAACTCTGAATTACTTTTGCAAATTCAATTTCTTCCTCGACCATGCTTTTGTTATTATTTTCGGATAACAAACGGCTTAAAAGTAAAATCGAATTTAAAGGCGTTCTTAATTCGTGCGACATATTCGCCAGGAATTCTGATTTGTAGCGTGTTGTAAGTTCTAAAGCTTCTGATTTTTTCTGGATTTCATTGTTTTTTTCTTCCAATAAAACACTTCTTTCAGACAATTCTTCATTGGTTTGTTCCAACTCTTCCTGTTGTACACGAAGTTCTTCTTCTGATGCCTGAAGTTTTTCTGTTTGTGCTTCTAATTCGGCATTAATCGCTTCTAATTCACTGTGTTGAACCTGAAGTTCTTCAGACTGAGATTTAGTTTCTTCCAGCAATTCCATCACTCTTTTTCTATTTTGAGTCGATTTAATTGCGATTCCTATGTTGTTTGCTACAGCTTTTAAAAACTCCAGATGCAAGTCTGAAAATCCGTAAATACTCGCCAGTTCAATTGCGCCTTCAACTCTGGTATCTAATAACGGAACGGCTACAATATGAGTTGGTTTAATTTCGCCCAAAGCATAATTAATATGAATATCATCTGATGATAAGGCTTTTAATTCCAGTATTTTTCCTGAAATTATAGCTTGCCCAATTAAGCCGTCGCCTTTTTGAATTCGTTCACGATTTTTACTTGGTATATAACTGTATCCGCCTGAAACAATAAGTTCACCTTCATCTAAAACATATAAAACTCCCGCGCTGCTATTGGTATATTGGCATACAAATTCAATAACATCTTTTGATAATTTTTGAAGCGTTTTATCTCCTAACATTACATTATTAAGATTGGCAATACCGGTTTGAAGCCATTCTTTTTGTGATAATAAATCGAAAGATGATTTTAAGGAAACGCCCATACTATTCAGCGATTCTCCCACACTTCCAAGCGCATCTGCCTGATTATCATCTACCCGAATATCATAATTTCCGCTTGAAATATTACTCGCAATTGAGCTGATCGCAAGAATTCTGTCTGCGGTTTCTTTATCTTTTTTGATTAATTCACTTTGAAGCAAACTACGCTCGTTAAAATCTTTCAAAATTCTGATTAAAAAGACAATTGAAATAACAAAGGCAATAATAAAAGCAACAATAATCAAAATGATACTGTAAGTTCCGTAACGTTCTGAGTTTTCGTTGCGTTCTTTTAAAAGATTTTGCTCTGTATTTTCAACTATTTTAATTTGTGCGCGCAATTCACTCATCATATTTCGTCCTTCGTTAAGGTCAAATGTGACTGAATTTTTCCCAATTCGCTTTTTAACGATTTGATTGTTAAGATATTTAAAAAAATTACTGCGAAGTGTTTTTAGTTCTTTTAATTGCCCTTGCTGAGACGGATTATCAACTGTAAGTTCCTGTACTTTATCAAAATAAGCATTAGATCTGATTTCGGCATCATTATATCTTTCTACAAATTGTTCGTCGCCTGTAATTAAATAACCGCGCATACTGGTTTGCGCTTCAATAATTATAGCCGAACCTTCGTTCAGGTTATAAATTACTTCCTGAGTGTGATTTACCCAGAAATTACTATTTAATAAGCTTTTAATACTAAGAAATGAAGCGGTGGAACTGATCATTAAAACCAGTAACGAAACCATCGAACTTATTAATAAATTTCTTTTAAAATTATTATTCTTCATTTTGCCAATTGTGAATTTAGATTATATGTTGCTTGGGGTGTTTTTATGTTTTTTGCCTGAGATTGAAAATTTCAAATGATTTTTAAATCTCTTAAACGGCGATATTATTTATACGTATTTTAAAGGAAGGATGATAATAAAGCTTGCGCCCTCGCCTAACGTACTTTTTGCGGTGATTAATCCGTTATGTTTTTCGATGATTTTTTTGGCAATTGCTAATCCTATTCCAGTTCCTTCATAAGATTGTCGATCGTTTAAACTTTGGAAAATAATAAAGATCCGGTCGAGGTAAATTTCATCAAAGCCAATTCCGTTATCTTTTACAGTGATTCGGCAAAATTTCCCTTCTGACGAAACCGGACTTTCAAAAGATTTTTCGGCAATTAATTCAGATGTAATTTCGATTAATGGATTCTCTGAATTTCCGGAAAATTTTAAGGCGTTCCCAATCAAGTTCTGGAAAACCTGCCTTAGCTGACTCGGAATACTGTCTATTGTGGGAAGTTCGCTGGTTTTTATGGTAGCTTTTTTTCGTTCGATCAGATAATCAAAATCCGAAAGTACTTCTTGCAAAACCTCGTTTAAGTCTGTAACTTCAGGTTTTACTTGTGATGACAATCTTGAATATGCTAATAAATCTGTGATTAAAGTCTGCATTCTTTCTGCTGATTTAATCGTTCTGTCAACATAATCAATTGCTTTTGCATCATCGGCAAGATAAAGTTCTTTGATGATTTTTATAAAGATTTGGATTTTGCGGATCGGTTCATTTAAATCGTGCGAAACTACCCAGGAAAATTGCTGCAGTTCGTGATTTTTCATCTCTAATTCTTCGTTTTTCAAAACCAGTTCTTTGGTTCTTTCGGCAATTTTAATTTCGAGATTATCCTGAGCTTCTTTTCGTATAATGATTTCTTTTGAAAGTAACTCTTTTATGCCTTTTAATTCTCTTTGCTGATCGTAAATCTTAAGGAAAGTTTTTACTTTTAAAATCAGCAAATCGCTGTCAACGGGTTTTGTAATGTATTCGACAGCACCGGTTTCATATCCTTTAAAAATATATTTTTTTTCGATATTAAGTGCTGATAAAAATATAACCGGAATGTCCTTTGTGCGCTTATTGCCCGAAAGAATTTTTACTACTTCAAAACCATCAAGTCCCGGCATCTGAACATCCATAATGATCAGACAATAGTCGGTTTTTAAAATTTTTTTAAGGGCTTCTTCACCAGACTCGGCAGTATCTACATTAATGTCATGCAGCTCTAATGTTTTCTTCAAGGCAATAATATTTGCCTTTATATCGTCAACGATTAATACCATACTGGGTTGGGGAGTAAAGTTTTATGAATTAAAATTTGTTTTTTAGTTTCAAAATGTTTGAAAAATGTTGGTTAAAACAGCTGATTCTATCTTAAATAACGTCAGTCAAACCTTCAAATTTATAAAAAAAATGGAGAAACGTCTTTTACTGAAAATCTAATTCGTTACATAATTCCCATGTTTAAATATGAAATTATTTAACCCTATTTTTTGAGATAATCTTAAATTTCTTACGGTTAATATGTCTTTCAAACTTTAATTATTTTAGAGTCAGATTAATGCTCAAAAAATATAATGTTATGAAAAAGCCAACAACATTTCCTGAACAAAAACAAAATCTTCCGGGTAATGAACACGAAATGAATCCTGAACCGGAAATTATAAGAGAAAACTACGCCGGAAGCGGAAAACTGCTGGGAAAAGTAGCTTTTATAACGGGCGGTGACAGCGGAATTGGCCGAAGTGTTGCCGTACATTTTGCCAGAGAAGGCGCTGATATTGCGATTGTTTATTTAAAAGAAGATAAAGATGCTTTAATAACGCAGGAACTTATTGAAAAAGAAGGCAGACAATGTTTGATTATCAGTGGAGATTTGAAGGACGAAAAATTTTGCAAAAGCGCGGTAAAAAAATGCCATACTCATTTTAAAAAACTAAATATTGTGGTGAATAATGCTGCGGTGCAATTTCCTCAAACTGAATTAGAAGATATCACATCTGCACAACTTCATAAAACTTTTGAAACTAATATTTATCCTTATTTTTATATTACAAAAGCAGCGCTTCAATTTCTACACGAAGGCGATTCGATTATCAATACAAGTTCTGTAACTGCTTATCGCGGAAGTGAACATCTGGCGGATTATTCGAGTACAAAAGGCGCGATTGTTAGTTTTACCAGATCAATATCAACGATGCTTGCCAAAAAGAAAATTCGTGTAAATGGCGTTGCGCCAGGACCAATTTGGACGCCGCTAATTGTGGCAACTTTTGATAAAGTATCTGATTTTGGCAAAGATAATCCTATGGAAAGAGCGGGTCAACCCTCAGAAGTTGGTCCTGCATATGTATTTCTGGCATGTGAAGACAGCAGTTATATCACCGGACAATTTATTCATATTAATGGCGGTGAATTGGTTGGGGGATAAATGTTGTGAAGTCTTGAAGAAGAAAGATGCAAGAAGAAATATGTGAGAAGAAAGATAATAGATGCAAGAACAAAGATTTAATTGAAGGTGATGAAAGATTGGAGATTGAAGATAATAAGAAGAGTAAAACTTTCCAAAACTAAAAACTTAGAACCGTAGCAACTCAGTACCTCAGAACCTTTTAAAAACAAAAAAATGGACTATACAGATATTATTGGGCTTTTTGCCGGAATTTGTGTTACTATTTCGGTGGTTCCGCAGATTATTAAAGTTTGGAAGACAAAAAAGGTGAAGCAAATTTCGCTTAAAACCTTCGGAATTCTGACTTTTGGATTATTCATCTGGATTATTTACGGCATTATCAAAAATGATTTGCCTATAATAATTACCAACAGTGTCTCTTTTTGCCTGAATTTAATGATGGTTTATTTTATTATTTATTATGAGAAGGAATGAAGGTTCTGAGGTGCTAAGTTGATAAGGTTCTGAGTTTTTTGCTGCGTATTTTTGTGGAGTTACTTGCGTGTCCTTCGACTTCGCTCAGGATGACAAAAATTACCGTAAAACTTTGTCTCGTTCGACTTCGCTCAGGATGACAAAAATGAGCATACAACTTTGTGTCATTCGACTTCGATCAGAATGAGAAAAATACAAGTAAAAAAATTCGTTTTAAATCTGCGTTTTCGCTTTAGCGAATCCGTGTCATCCGTGTGCCATTCTCATTTCCTGCGAGCAATTCTTTACATATATAAATAAAAAAACAGCTCATCAAAAGCTGTTTTTTCGTAAAGTAGAAGTGTATGTATTGCTTTTTAGCTAGCTAATTTTTGATTGTATGGCTTATATGATAAAAGGTATTTTTCTTTAAAGATACGTGGCAGATAATTACGGCTCGCTAATCCTGCAGCACTAATTACTTCAGAAATATTCATATGTGAAATTCGTTTGATTTCATTAATTTGTTTTGTGGCCATATTTACAATTGGATCAAAAGTGTTGATATAATTATAACTATGTTGCGCAATCTCCATTTCGATAATTTCTTTTAAAATTACTTTTTTAAGCAGGTTTCTAACAACTCCTTTTTGCGGAACCGTTTTAAGTTCCTGCCATTTATTAGCAATTTTTGCATTTTCAGATCCTGTATAAATGTAGTTTCCTGTTTCATTAATGAATCTTTTCTTAAGCTGAGAAATGATTTCAAAATTCTCATCTTCAGCAAATGCCATTGTTGGCACGCCTATTAAAGAGAATTGAATATGTTTATGACTTTCAAAATACAAAACACTATTTATAACCGATGTGTTGCTTAAAACCCCAGTCTGATTTTCTTTAAGGATTTTTTTCTCACCATTTGCACCAAAACTATGCGCAAATTTTCCACTTTCGCAATAAGCAAAAAGTATTGGAGAAGCCTGAAAAGATTCCATACTTATAGATACATCCTGATTCAATACAAGGTCAAAATGCATATGCGACATATTGTTATCAAGGCAAACTCCGCTAATTGATCCTTTTGCCCATTTTGATTTGAATGTCAAATTGTATTCATTATTGCTGGTGGTCAATTTACCATCAAAACTCTCTTTAAGATCGTTAAAAATGGCGTTGAATCCGCCTGTGTTTAAGTATAGTTTTTTCATAATGGCTGGTTTTAATAAAATGCTTTGTACTTGCTTTTGTACAAAATATAAATTTGGTTTTTTATCTTATTTTGATAATTCAAATTTCATACATATTACTAATCAAACCTTTATACAATTTCAGTAAGATATTTCATAATTAAAAGGACGAGAATTTATAGGATTAAAATTGCCCACAGATTTTACGGATATAACTGGTCTTCACGGGTTAAAAATTTTTAAAACTAAAAGCCTAAGAACTTTTGCAGCTTTGAACCTATGAACCTTTCGTAAAAAAAACTTAGAACCTCAGAACCTTAGCAACTCAGCATCTTCCAAAAAAAAAGCAGCTGCTCCAGATAAATCTGAAACAACTGCTCCCCAGCAAAATAAAAAAAATACTAATCTATTTTTCGTTATGTCAATTCACTAACATCGGCATTTGTTGAATAATTTTCTTCTGGAATATCCTTAAAAAATTCAGCTTCTTCAAGATCCGCCGTTGGACCATATCCTATTAAATGAGTTCCTTTTTTCTGGTCTTTTGTTTCTATTATGTACAAGATCGACATATCATCAGGATCGCTCATTCCTTCATATCTATGATGGGCTACAATAAAAATCTCATCGGGTTTATAAGCATATTTAGATTCTGAATCGATCAAACATCCATCCTGAAATAAATAATTAGTCATATACCCTTGATCCTGATATTTTTTTATATAGTCGGTTTCGTGTTTTTGTTCTTTTTTCATGATCCTCTGAGTTTATGATTTTCTCAAATCAGTTAGTAATTCAAATTTCATCAATCATAACAGATAAAATTAACTCAATAGATTTAAAAATTACCTCATTCAAAAAAAACAAATTAGATGTGTTTTTATTTTACTAATTTTAAAAACTGTCAAAGTTCAATATACAAATGATATAAAATATTGGACAATCACAAATATATTCAAACACATAAAAAACATATATTTTAGAATAAAAAAGAGGTTTATATGATAAATATATTTCTTTCAGATAATTAATAATAAGCGTTTTAAAAAATTGAAACGCCTTTTTAAGAATAAAAAAATCTATGTTTCTATGTGTTAGAATTCAATCAACACAACTAATTATTATATTTATACATCAATATTATTGTTTTAAACCTAAAAACAAAACAAACTTTTAATGAATACTTTAAATCACGATTTCCTTGCAAGAGGAGGCGAAATGGGCGCATTAACACGCGCTAAAGACTGGAGTAAAACACCTATTGGTGCCATTGAATTATGGCCTCAAAGTTTGCGTACTACTTTAGGTATTTTATTAAATTCAAAATTTCCTATGTTTTTGTTTTGGGGACCAGACCATATTTGTTTTTATAATGATGCTTATCGCCCAAGCCTGGGTAACGATGGGAAACATCCTGCGATATTAGGACAAAAAGGTGCTGAATACTGGCCGGAAATATGGGATTTTATAAAGCCATTGATCGATCAGGTTCTTACCGAAGGCGAAGCAACATGGCATGAAAACCAATTATTACCTATATATCGTAACGGAAAAATGGAAGATGTTTACTGGACTTTTAGCTATAGTCCCGTAAATAATGACGATGGAAAAATAGCCGGAGTTCTGGTTATTTGTGATGAAACTACCGAAAAAGTAAAGTTAGTTCAGAATTTAGAAGACAGTAATATACGCTACAAAGACAATATTTTACAGACTCCAAATGCAATGTGCATTTTTAGAGGAAAGGATTATGTTGTAGAAATTGCAAACGAATTAATGCTGGAAATTTGGGAGCGAAAAATAGATCAGGTTCTCAACAAGCCTGTTTTTGAAGCCTTGCCTGAAGTTACAGGACAAGGTTTAGAAGATGTTCTATTGAATGTTTATACCACCGGAGAACGATTTACGGCGTATGAACTTCCGGTTAAACTAACACGCAAAGGCAAGGTTGAAAATACTTTTATCAATGTTGTTTATGAAGCTTTAAAAGAACCTGACGGAACAATTTCAGGCATTGTTGCTATTGCAAATGATGTTACAATTCAAGTCATTGCGAGAACAGCTGTTGAAGAAAGTGAAAAACGTTTTCGAAATACCGTGAAGCAGCTTCCGCTTGGGATTGCAATTCTTAAAGGCGCTGATTTAATTGTTGAAATGGCAAATCCTACTTATCTTCAAATTATAGATAAAACGGAAGATGAAGTTTTAAACAGGCCAGTATTTAATCCGGTACCTGAGGCAAAAGACGTGGTTTATCCGTTGCTTTCAAAAGTATATCAAGACGGAATTCCTTATTATACAGATGAATTAGAGGTTACTTTAAATCGTCATGGAAAACAGGAAGTTTGCTATTTTAATTTGGTTTTTCATCCTTTAAAAGATGAAAATGATGCTATCGAAGGCGTAATAATTGTGACATATGAAGTTACAGAAGCTGTAAATGCGCGTTACCTTTTAACAGAAAGTGAAAGGGCGTTTCGTAATTTAATCATGGATTCTCCTATTGCAATGGCAATTTTTAGAGGAAAAGATCATATCATAGAAATAGCGAATAATGCCATGATGAAAACAATCTGGCAAAGAAAGGAAAAGGAAACTATAGGAAAACCTATTCTTGAAATATTCCCCGAATTACGAGAACAAAAATACTCTGAATTGCTGGATCAGGTGGTTTTGAATAAGAAAATTGTTCGTGAAAATGAGTCACTTGCTTATGTAAATATCAAAGGAAAAATGACCAGGTTTTATTTTGATTATCAGTATACGCCGTTACTTGAAAAAGACGGAAATGCATCCGGAGTTATGGTCACTGTAAATGATGTAACCTCACAGGTAGAAGCCCGTAAAAAAGTTGAAAATGCTGAAGAAAGAGCCAGATTAGCGGCTGAAATTGCCGAAATTGCTACTTGGGATTTGAATGTTCCTACGCAGGAATTAATCTATTCAGAGAATTTGCCTGTTATTTTCGGACATGATAAAGCTTTAAAAATAACGCGGCCTGAAATCCATCGTCAGTTTCATCCTGACGATAAAATTATTTTAAAAGAAGCATTTCAAACAGCTCTTAAAACGAGTATTTACAAGTATGAATTGCGCATTATAAAACCTGATAATTCTATTTCATGGATTAGGGCGCATGGGAAAATATTTTATGATGAAAATAAAATTCCTGCAAAGATGCTTGGTACTATCATGGATATTACCGATGAAAAAAATAATCAGCAGATTTTGATGGAAAGTGAAGAGAAATTCAGGCTCCTCGCCGACTCTATGCCACAACATATCTGGACGAGTGATGCACTTGGAAATTTGAATTATTTTAATGAATCTGTTTTTAGCTATTCAGGAATTCCTGTTGATGATGTGGTAAAAAAAGGATGGCTCCAAATTGTTCATCCTGATGATCGCGAAGCAAATGTAAATGCATGGATGGACGCTATAAAGACCGGAAATGACTTTTTATTAGAACACCGTTTTCGTCGTTATGATGGTGAATACAGATGGCAATTAAGCCGTGCGATTGCACAAAAAGATACTGAAGGAAAGATTCAAATGTGGGTGGGTACAAGTACTGATATTCAGGATCAAAAGAATTTTACAAATCAACTTGAAAAAGAAGTTCAGGAACGAACGGCTCAGTTAGAACTCAAGAATAAAGACCTCATCAATATGAATATTGAATTACAGTCTTTTGCTTATATTTCAAGTCATGATTTACAGGAACCATTACGAAAAATTCAGACTTTTGTGAGTCGATTATCTGATTTAGATGAAGGAAATATTTCGGCGAAAGCCAAAACTTATTTAAGCCGAATTGAATTTTCAGCCAAAAGAATGCAGACTTTAATTCAGGATCTTTTAGAATATTCCAGAACAAACTCTGCCGAAAGAGTATATATAAAAACGAATCTGGATGATATTGCTCAGGAAATATTAAGTGACTTTTCTGATCGTATTGAGGAAAAAAATGCCGTTGTGAATTTTCATCCTTTAGGCGAAGCAACTGTTATTCCGTTCCAGTTTAGGCAATTGCTTCATAATTTGGTTGGAAATGCCTTGAAATTTTCTAAAAAGAATATTCCTCCTGTTATTGATATTAAGGCAAAAAGCATCAAGGGAAGCGATATTAAACAAGATATCAATTACCTGGATAAGATATATTATCATCTTCAGATATCAGATAACGGAATTGGTTTTGATGCTGAATATAAGGAACGTATTTTTGAGGTTTTCCAGCGTTTAAATACTGAAAGTGAATTTGCAGGAACCGGAATTGGTTTGGCAATCGTAAAAAAGATTGTAGAAAACCACAAAGGATTTATTACGGCAAGTGGCGAAAAAAATAAAGGCGCCACTTTTGATATCTACATTCCTGAATTATAGTTTTTTAACTATGTTTTGTAAACAAAGTTTTTATCTGTTGGATTAAATTTTTTCCAGTCGATTTCAAGTGCGTGTTCTATTGACTTTACAATATCTTTCATTAAAATAGGCTTTGTAATGAAGTAATTAGCACCTAATTTGCGACATCTTTCGATTATGCTTGGCTCGTTTGAAGTTGAAAAAATAATCACCGGAATATCGTTTTTCATTTCAGAATTTCGAAGCTCAGTCAAAACATCAAATCCATTTTTTCCCGGCATATTCAAATCTAAAAAAACTACGTTGGGAGTTGGCGGAGGATTGTAAATGGCATTTAATAATTTTTCTCCTCCTGAATAGGTCTTAAGCTGAATTTTTTTTGGTAAGGATTCTATTGCATCTATAAAAATGCTTAAATCATCTTCGTCATCATCAGTATAAAATATAGTCAAATCAGTCATGTGGCGTTTTGTAAATTGGGTATTTTCTTTAAACAAATATAACCAAATTTTCAGATTAATCAATTTGCTTTAATATTATCATTTAAAAAAATTAATAATTGAAATCTCATAATTTTTAAATCTAATTGTGTAAACGCAAAAGAGATAAAAACAGCAACTTTACTATTATCAAAATTTAAGTAAAACCCTTATTATACCATACACATAATGAGACTTTTAAAGGTTTTACTTGAAATAATTACAAACTAAAAAAAATATAAAATCATGGGAGATCATAAAGACCTTACAGACGAATTTGCAGTAGATAAAATTAAAGATCTGGCAGAAAACATAAAAACATGCATGTTTTGTACTTACGACGAATACAGGTTGCAATCGCGCCCAATGTCGGTTCAAAAAATTGATGATTTAGGTCAGCTTTGGTTTTTATCTGACAGAAATAGTACACACAATGCTCAGATTACTTTAAATCCGCAGGTAGAATTGTTTTTTGCTGAACCACACGATAAATTCCTGACGATTCACGGTACCGCAAGTATTGAATACGACAGGGAAACAATTAAAAAATTATATGACCCAATTGTGAAAGTCTGGATGCCAGGTGGCGAAGATGATCCCAATTTAAGCGTGATAAAAGTTGTTCCTGAAGATGGTTATTACTGGAATAATAAAAACGGAAATATCGTTGCTATCGCTAAAATGGCAACCGCATTTGTAACAGGAAAAACCATGGATGACGGTATTGAAGGTAACTTGCAATTGTAGAATTTGACCGTTTATTTTAACCGCAAAGTCCACAAAGATTTACGCAAAGCGCGCTAAGATTAATTTTTTAGACAGCTTTGCGTTTTTTTTATGCTTGTTTTTAGTAACATTTCTGTCATCATTGGCAAGCCTTTGGAACCATAAAGCAGCTTCAATATTGTCAGTCCTATTGCTATGATAAAAACAATCTTTTTCATAAGGATTTGTTTTTATTTCTCGCAGATTTTGCAGATTGAGCAGATTTTTATTTAACAAAGACTATCATCCCGAACGAGTAATCTCGCAGGAAACTACACAAGCATTTTTACATTGTCAAGCCTGAACGAAGATTCTTTGTTCCTCAAAATGGAAAAGCTGGCACGTAACTCAACTGGCGTAACTTCAAACTAGCGTCAATATTGTCATTCTGAGGAACGAAGAATCTCCGCAAGAAACTCTACAAAGTTGTAGGTGATAATTGCGACGGATTAACTAACGAAGATTCTTCGTTCCTCAGAATGACAAGCTTGCGCGTAACTCAAATTTATCCAATATTTTCATCTTAATGAAAATGAAATTTGAACAAATTCAAGAAATCATCATTCCAACATATGTTTTAACTCTAAAGCATTTAAGATTCCGGCTTCGCTGGCGGTATTGTTAAAATACACAAATGCTGATTTTGAATGTATTGCATTCTTTATATAAAGTAATTCTTCAGGTAAATAACTGGAGTAAAACATTTGAGGTTTTCCATGTAGTCTGATGAAAATCAGTGGGAAATCTGTGAAAATAGTATCTGGTAATTGTGGATGACTGACGCTGCAAAACGTAATATTGTGCTTTTTAAAGGCGTCCCAGACTTCCTGATTCCACCAACTTATATGCCGAAATTCGACTACATTTTTGAACTTTAAATCGAGATTATCGATGATTTGATGCAGTTTTTCCGGGCTAAATTGATAACTGGGCGGAAACTGGAACAAAATACAGCCTAATTTCTCTTTTAAACCCGTTTCGCAGATATCATAGAACTCTGAAATCCTTTCCTGACAATCGTCAAATTTCTTGATATGTGTAATTTCCTTGGGTGCTTTTACCGAAAAAATAAAATTTTCAGGCGCTTTATTGTACCAATTTTGAAATACTCTGACTGTGGGAAACTTGTAAAAGCTTCCGTTGAACTCATACGTGCTAAAATGCTGGTAATAAAACTCGAACATCTTTGAAGATGACAGGTTGTCAGGATAGAAAATCCCCTTGCAAAACCGATTATTGAAACTGGAACAGCCTATTTGAATTTCATTGTTCATATGTGTAATTGTTGACAGTTGGTACAATAAAAACTTCTTCTGTTTTTTTTGCCTGTATGCTTTTTTACAAAAGGAAGATTACATCTCAGGCACGTTTTTTTAGTATGAGCAAGCCAATGTTTTTTTAATTCAAATTTCTTTTTCCAATACAGGAATTCGAAACTATAAATCGAACATTCGGCGATAAGCTCATCGAGTTTTTCTGATGGGATTTTTCCAACTAAAGATTCGGGATGAAGTCGGCATCTATACAAAACTTCATTTTTAATAATGTTCCCTACTCCCGAAAAAATATTCTGATCAAGAACTGCATCACAAATCATTTGGTCCGGAATTAAATTCAGACTTTCCTTTGCTTTTTTCGGATCCCAATTTTCATTCATCACGTCGACACTCCAATCGTAATATTGATTGACATCGCCTTCTAAAATTTTAATGGAACAGGTATAGAAATTAATTTCTCCGTCATCAAAACTCAAACTTAATCTTGGCGGAGTTTCCTTCCGTTCGTTTACGCGATAAGTTCCAAACATGAGTAAATGTATTTTAACGGAAAAGTCATCAAAACAAATTAAAAAGTTTTTCCCCCAGGTTTTAAAAGCAAGTATTGTTTTATCATTCAGGCGTTGAATATCGATGGAGCTATTTCCGGAAACAGAAATTATTTTCTGACCAGTAAATTGCTGCACATCTTCTTTTAAGATTAATATGGATGGACCTTCGGGCATAATATGGTTTTTAGATTAATGGGTTTCATTTTTACTGGCTGTATCTTTTATGTAAGATTATTTCACTATTTAATATCTCATAAAATTACTACGTTGACTATCAGTCTAATTATATATTTATTTATTAAAATTGCATTCTAAACACCTGTATATTATACAAGTAGATTGTAGAATTCTGTAAAACATTTTTTTAGATTGAGTAATAGATTTGTAGTAGAAAATTTTATTACAAAAACATACGTCATGGAAACATATAACGATCATACTTATCAGGAAGCTGAACTTTACTTTCAACAAAAATATCAAAGAGGACATTTAGATATCGATACCGCAATTTTAATTGATAGAGCGATTGATTCTCTTCTTAAAAAAGACAATATCACCAGAAATGAAAATATCCCAAATGAGGAACAGGTAATTAATGAAGATGATCATATCACGAATACTGAAAGTGAAGAAGATATATTAAATCAGCCTGAGGAATTTGAAGAGGAAGAAGAACATATTGAAGACGAAGATAATTTTGACGATGATGATTTAGAAAGAAACGATAATTAGTTTTCCTTCCCTTAAATTAAAATATATAAAGACTGTTATTTCGCGATAACAGTCTTTTTTTGTTCGTTTATAATCATCTGTTAATTATACAATTACATGATATAATTCTATAAGAGAAACCATTTTTTTCGTCCGAGATTTGTAATATAGAAATATTAAAAACTAGAAATCATGAATACTTCAGACCAAAATAACAGTATGATTAAAGGAAATAAAGATCCTGAAAATCAGAATCCAAATACAGCCGATAGAAATGATCTTATGAACGAAGAATTATATGATATCGACGACATTAAAGAAACCGATGACGATAATAGCGCAATCGCAGAACGCGGTTATACGGTTAGAAACGGGCATAATCCTGACACCCCAAATCCCGATGAACTTACGGATGATGAAGAGGATTTGACGGATGATTTTCATAGCGAAAGCGACCTCAACTCAAATACTGAGGATTTATACGAAGAAAAATTGGATAACAACGGTAACAATGTTGATGCAATCGACGAACTTGATAATCCGTCTGAAGCTTCATTGGAAAGAGAAGATGAAGATTTCAATGAAACCGAAGATGTCCTGGAAGACATAGACGACGAAGAAGAAGAAAACGATTATGTCGAAGATGATGTTCAGGAAGAAGAAGATACGGAATATCCGGATAATGATCCTAGAAAGTTTTAGAGGAAGGTTTCTTTTAAAAGGTTAAGAGGAACAAAGGTTCAAAGCGACAAAGTTTATTTTATAAGAAGCCGTTAAGTAATTAACGGCTTCTTTTTATGCTTTTTATTTACAATCTTGTCATCCTGACGCAGGAAGGATCGCACAAGTGAATCCGCAAAGATTGCGGAATTACTTTGTAGAATTTATTTTGTGATCTTTCCTTCGTCAGGATGACAAAGCTGGCGGAATCTCTAATTTTTTTTCAAACCAATAAACTCAATCTTGTCATCCTGACATAGGAAGGATCGCACAAGTGAATCCGCAAAGATTGCGGAATTACTTTGTAGAATTTATAATGTGATCCTTCCTCTGTCAGGACGACAAAGCAGGCGGAATCTCTGAACCTCTTTGCCTCTTTTAAAAAAAAACCTTAGAACCTCTGCCCCTTTGAACCTTTGTCCCTCAAAAAAAAAAACCTAATCCCCAATAATTTCCAAAACCGGAATATCATCCATTTTTTCCAATCTCTCCGCCAAACCTGCTTTTGCTTCTTTTAATTCTTCTTCGGCTTCGGTTAGTTCTTCGAGTAATTTTTCTTTTTCTTCGGGAACTTTTCCCATTTTACGCATAATTTCATAAATCTCGCCTTCGGCTTCCATGATTTTCAGGCGTTTGTAATAGGTTAGGGTTTCGGTCATGTGCGCTAATGCAATCATTGCCGTTAGAAACGGATGATTATTAGTTACATTCACATCTTTAATTTTGCCGTGTTCAAGTTCTACTTTTAAGGCAAAAGCAAATTCTTCCATATTAAAAGCTTCATATTTACTTTGCGGATTCAAATATGCCTTAATCGATTCAACATTGTTCATTGTAGACAAATCAACATCAGTTTGTTTATTTTCGCTTAAATCGTTAAAAACAACGTTTCCTATCACTCTTGCTTCGGCAACTGTTGGGTCATTATCAGGATTTTCAAAATCACGCGTCGACCAATCCCAATTTTCAGGATGAACAGGTTTTATATATTTTTCACAAAAATCTGTCACATCATTTTTTAAACTTACCATTACATCGTCTCTTTTGACATAAACATCTTGGTAAGCGCCGCTTTTTGTTCCCATAATTTTTTGATTTTTTGATTTTTTTAGAAAAAGACAAACGACACAAATACCTAAATAAATGTGTCGTTTTAATTTTTTATTTTTATTTACTGTTAAATACTTTTTCGTCCGCTTATTAATGAAATAATAAATAAGACTAAAAATATAAAGAATAAAACTTTAGCGATACTTGCGGCTCCGGCGGCAATTCCTCCAAAACCAAATATTCCGGCTATGATAGCAAGAATAATAAAAATGACTGTATAACGTAACATAAGCTTGTGATTTTAGTTAATAATGATGTTGTTTGTTACTCAAATTTCATACTTTTAAAAGAGATGTATTAACTCTAAGCGATATATTGTTAGCGCGATAAAACGCTATTTATAATAAATTGATCTGATAGTTCTGTATTAATTCCGAAAACGCAATTTCGCTATGCGAAAAATGCTCTTTATTGCTTCGGCATTTTTTTGCACGTTCAAAATACTGCTCAATCGAACCATCCTCATAAGTTGCCACTAATAATGGATGAACATAATAATTCCTGCACACATTTCTGGTATTTCCCAGCGCTTGAGCAGTTGCGTCAAAGGCGGTTAAAATATTCTTTTTAATTTCCTTTTCGTCCTGAGTTGTTCCTATTTCCATTAAAGTTTCAAAAAATATAATCGAAGCCGCCCAGGTTCTAAAATCTTTAGCGCTAAAATATTCTCCCGAAATTTCATGTAAATACTGGTTCACCATATGGCTGTCCAGCACCTTTCTTTCGCCGTTTTTATCATAATATTTAAAAACTTCCCAACCCGGAATTTCTTCGCATCTGCTAACCAGTTTTACCAACTGTTTGTTTCGGGTTGTAATGGTGTGCTTCACCCCTTTTTTTCCGGTGAACTCAAACTTCAGGGAATTTTTATTGATGTTGATATGACGTTTTCTCAAAGTCGAAAGACCGTATGATTTATTGTCTTTCGCATATTTTTCATTCCCAATCCTGATATGCGTTTCCTCCATTAACCTGATAACCAAAGCCACGACTTTATCCTTCGACCATTCTTTTGCTTCCAGATCCTCGTCGACTTTTTTTCTAATCAAAGGTAATTTACTTCCAAATTCGGCTATTTTATAAAACTTAGTTTGGTTTCTAATCAAATTCCATCTTGGATGATATCTGTATTGTTTTCTGTTTTTATCATCTAAACCAACCGCTTGCAAATGTCCGTTTGGCAAGTCAGAAATCTGAACATTTTGCCACGCCGGCGGAAGAACCAAACTATTTATGCGTTTTAATTCGCTTTTTTGTTTAATGCAGCGACCATTTTTTTTATAAATAAAACCTTCCTCGCATTTACATCTTTCAATGGGCAGTTTTTGATTGCTTATGTAAACTAAATCCAGTTTTTCAATAACCAAATGTGGAGTTTTGATCAATTGATTCATTAGTTTTTCGGCTTTTGCTGCTGCATTCATGATGGTTTGGTGTTTATATTGCCACAGAGTAAAGATTTAAAAGATTTTTTTTCCGATATATTCCATTCCTCTTTTACATCTGTGGCTTTACTGTTTTTTTTAATTTTAGATATTACGTAATGACTGAATAAGATTTTTTTTACTCATGTATGAACGTCCCTGAATCCCCACTCTTCTTGCCTCCTGATACAATTCCTCTTTTGTCCATTCGTTATATGGTTTCGAATTTCCTCCTTTTTGGTCCGTCTGAGATGCATTTGCAAGTCCTACAGCTTTTTCATGACTATAACCCTTTTTTAAAAGAGAATTATATTGTTCTTCATTCTGAATTTTTGAATCTGACATGACTTAAAATTTTGAGGTTAATGATTTAGTAATGATGGTATTCCAAAATTCCTCAAAAAGCAGGAATAACCGTTATATAATTCCTGCCTAAACTTTCATAATTAACTCTTGGCTAGATCTTCATAGTTTAAATTTTCTTATCAGGTTTTTTAGGAGCTATTTCCTGCTGTTCCTTCCAATCTTTTCCTTGCTAAAGAAGCAAGAAAAAGGATTTTCCCTCCCATCAGGGCTAGGACATTAGGTTTCATCAGAAAATTATTAGATAATGACAAATCGTTTTTGTTATATTTGCGGTTCTTAAATCTTCACAATTAAGAACAAAACAAAATTTCCCTTATGCTATGTGGTAAAGCTCCGAAAGGACTTTGACGCCGTGAAGAAGCGTAAGACTGCTAACGCATGAGGGTTTTTATTCTTAAATCTTCACATTATGAGTACAAACACTCTTTCAAAAGAAGCTGAAACAAAGCTTCTAAATTTTTTTAATACCACAATTGATCCAAAGGGAATGGCAAAAGCCATAAGACAATTAAATTACGTAGTTGCATTGGGCGTTATGAGGGAACACGAAACCCTTCAAACCGAAATAACCACTCTCGAAAACAGTTTCTACTGGCTCAGCGAACTAGCCGAAATTCTAAATCCTTATCTCGATGTAGAATAAAGTTTATTCGGAAAAAGCTAGAATCAATTAAAACCGAAAAAGCCCTGATTTTAAAAAATCAGGGCTTTTTTTATTGATTGTTTTTTCTAATGATGGCGCGGGCGTCCCGCTCGTGAACACAAAGTTTAAATAGGCTGAAAGCCGAAAAAGCATTAGCGTAGTGCACCACACTACGAATTAAATTTAAAGTAAATTACCCTGAAAGGGCAAAATCAAACTGACGATATAAATTATAAGAAAAGAAGATATTTTTTAGAAAATAACAATCGTTTCTTTGAGATTAGGATTTCGCCCTTTCAGGTCTTGAAACGATAATTGTTTATCCATTCATAGTGCGTCGCACCATGTTATTGCTACGGTCTTTCAGAGCGAAAAGTTTTGAGCCCTTATATTCCGCTCGTATTAAAGTTGGGGAAGAATGTAAAATGTAAATCTATTTAATCAAAATAATATATTTCACTTATACGCCCAGAATACCAAGAATCACGAATATCATAATATGTAAAATTATTCATGTAGTTAGTAAACATTCCATAATATCCTTTTTTTTCTGAAAAATAAAATCGAGTTTTATAGTTGTCAATCAAAAATCTGTCTGTATATTTTTCTCCAGTTTTAAAATTTTTTATTACTGGTTTTACAGATATTTTTAGATTATCATAATAATTTATAATGTTTTTCCAACTGGTAAAACCAGGTATGTTTTGAGTTTTATTAAAAAATTGAACATTTATCTCCTTATAAAATAGAGAATCATTTCTAAATACATAAGTAATAATTTTACTTTTTAACTCATTTTTAAAATAATCTAAATTTTTTCTTTTTTTAATAGAGTCTTCATTATAAAAATTCCATAATTGTGTTGGACATAATTTTCCTTCTTTATCCCTCTCTGGTTTTACATTTGAATACATATCATATTTCGCAATAGATCTAATAGTATCATCAACTTTATCTTCATCATCTAATGTAGCTGTATATGAATATTTATAAAAACCGTTATTTTTTAAATCTTGTTGAGTTATGGGTTTTGTTAAAAAGTGATTAATTGTATCTTTTTTACGACACGATATAAATGATAACAAGACAAATATTATAGTTATATTTTTCATTTACAAATAATACCTTGAATTACTCATACGACCAGAATACCAATCATCTAAAGTATTCCGATAAATATCACCATTTAAATAATTCGTAAATAACTCATAATATTCTTGTTCATCAGATGAGTAATCTATAAAAGTTTCATGATTGTCTATTAGAAATCGTCTAGGATATTTTTCATTTATACTATCGTTTATAAATATTGGTTTTATAGAAATTTTAATATTTTTATAATATTGCATAATTTTTTCTTTACTGGTTAAATCAGCTATTTTTGTTTGCGACCTATCAATAGAATAGACAATTATATTTTTATAGAATAATATATCATTTCTAAATACATAAGTTATGATTCTATCATTTAAATCACTTTGACGATAAGCAACATTTTTTTTCTTTCTAATTGAATCTTCAATATAAAAATGTCCTAATTGAGTTGGATATATTTCTCCTGTTTTGTTTTTATCTGATTTCACGTTCGAGTACATATCATATTTAATAACATATTTAATAGTATCATCGACTTTATCTTTATCATCGATTGTATCAGTATATGAATACTTATAAAAACCATTTTCAATTAATTCTTTAGCTGTTATTTTTTGGGTTAGGTAATGGTTGATTGTATCTGTTTTAGAACATGATGCCAATAATAGCATTATTAGTAAAAAGGTTATTATTTTCATATTAGTTATTGTAATTTTAATCCATAATCTTCCAGCTCCTTCAAAACATCTCTTTTCTCTGTATATTCCTTTATAAATCTTTGAGGTGATACATAACCATTTGTATTTTCTCGTTTATATTCCTGAATAATGGTTTGCTCATCAAGATAAACTGGACCATTTATAGGAAAAGTATATTCTGCAAGACTAAATCGTGGTTCAGTACTTAATGCCAATCCTAGAATTTTTATTGCATTATCAGCAATTACAGGTGCTTTTCCTGATGCAAAACCTACAGATGCTGCCGTTATTCCTAAAATACTTAGCTTTTTATTTAATTCATCACGGTTTCCTGTAACTTTTAGATTCGTATAATTTACATCGGTACGACGATTACAAATAGACGCTTGTATAATATATTCATGATATTTTTTTAATAAATATATTTTTCCGTTTCTAAAGGTAATTTGCTTATTTTTTATCACCAGATTATGCAGTTCCTTTTTATCAACACAACGTTCTGTATTCTTTTTTACTTTAAACGAAGAATCTAGTATATGTATTCCGCTATTATTTTTTAATCTAAATCGTGTAAGCACTTTTTCACCTTTTATTACTCTGCCTTTGTTATCCATATAAATAGTTAATGCACTTAAATAACAATTTCTCGGGGTTGTAAATGTATATTCCCCTTTTTCTACTGGATCTGTATAACATTTATTTAATTCTAAAGATGTTAATGCAGTAATGCAATGAAATAATCCATTGATTTTTATTGAAACACTTTGTGTATAATACGCTCTGGACAAATCTCTATATTGATACTCTTCCCAAGGTTCTGGAACAATTTCTGGCTCGTAATCCCCGAATATTATTGATGATCCCATTTCTAATTTATTTTTTAGTTAATAATTTCCATAAATAGTATACTTTCAAATCTCTTAAACTTTGAATTATTTTTATCGCTCACGTAAATATAGAGCCATAATTATTTAACTATTATCCTTGATAAGTTATTAAAGTATCAGAATAGGACTTTTATTTGATTGTGTTTACGAGCAGAACTTAAATCCCAATATCCAAATAATATAAAAATCTTCAAAAATCCTGTAAGGCATTATTCACACAATCTGAATAATTTTACATTATAACATTTAAACTTTAAAATCATGAAAAAAATACTATTAGCAGGAAAAACATTTTTAGCAGCAGGATTAATTATACTTTCGCTTAATTCTTGTAAAAAAGAAACTAAGCAAGAAGATCCTAAAGAAGTTGCAGAAGATGCAAACGAACAAAAATTTGATACTATAAATGATAAAGAAGATGATTCTGAATTTTTAGTAGATCAGGCTGAAATTAATTTATCTGAGATTGAACTTGGAAAATTAGCACAGCAAAAAGGTACTAATCCTGAAGTGAAGAAATATGGAAAAATGCTTGTTGATGAGCATACCAAAGCCGCTTCTGAAGTAAGTGCTTTAGCAAAAGCTAAAAACTTCACTTTACCTACTTCGGTTACCGAAGACGGAAAAGAGGAATATAACAAACTAAACGAGAAATCTGGTGCTGACTTTGATAAAAAGTTCGCTGATATGATGATCGACGGACACGAAAAAGCAATTGACAAATTGAAAAAAGCTGCTGACAAAGCAACAGATCAAGATGTTAAGCTTTGGGCATCAAACAACATTCCAGGATTAACAGCTCATTTAGAGCATGCCAAAATGTTGAAACAAACCCTGGATAAAAAATAATTTAATTGATTATTTTATTTATTAAACCCCTTAAGATTTGAATTGCTTAAGGGGTTTTTCTTTTTTTAAGGTACTGAGATTCTAAGTTACTAAGGTTCTAAGTGTTATTGTAGAGGCGCACAGCAGTGCGTCTTCTGGTAAAGAACATATTTTCTCTTTAACGATAGGATATGCAAACAAATGCGTTTCTTTAAGTAAATAATACAAAAAGGTCTGACTATTGAAAAGTCAGACCTTTTTGTATTATTTATGTATTAGCTTTAGTTCAAAGTAAAGTTTAAAAAACTTAGAAACTTAGAAACTCAGAACCTGAGCAACTTAAAATTACTTCAAAGAAGCCATATCAATCACAAAACGGTATTTAATATCTCCTTTTAGTAATCTTTCGTAGGCAGCATTTACTTCATTAACGCCAATTATTTCAATATCAGCCGTAATATTATGCTCTGCACAAAAGTCCAGCATTTCCTGAGTTTCGGCAATTCCGCCAATGTTTGATCCAGCAAAACTTCTTCTTCCTAATAAAAGACTGAATGATGTTACCGGAAGCGGCTCCATTGGTGCGCCAACTAAAGTCAGAGTTCCATCTACTTTAAGTAAATTCAAATAAGCATCAATATTATGTTCAGCAGATACACAATCTAAAATAAAGTTTAAAGTTTTAGTGTATTTAGCCATTTGTTCAGGATCTGTAGATAAAACTACTTCATCAGCACCTAAACGTTTTGCATCTTCGGTTTTAGACAATGAAGTCGTAAAAACAACTACATGAGCGCCCATTGCTTTGGCTAATTTGATTCCCATATGTCCTAAACCGCCAATACCTACGATTCCTACTTTTTGTCCAGGTCCTACTTTCCAGTGTTTTAGCGGAGAATAAGTCGTAATTCCGGCACAAAGTAAAGGGGCAACTCCTGCAAGATCCAGTTTATCTGAAACGTGCAATACATAATTTTCATCGACTACAATACTTTGAGAGTAACCTCCAAAAGTTTGTCCGCCCAAATGAACATCAGGAGAATTGAAAGTTAAAGTATTTCCCGGATCGCAAAATTGTTCTACACCGTCTTTGCAATGCTCGCATTCTCTGCAAGAATCAACCATACAACCTACTCCAGCTAAATCACCTACTTTAAAATGCTTTACATGATCGCCTACTTTTGTTACTCTTCCCACAATTTCGTGTCCAGGAACTATTGGGTAAATTGTTCCGTGCCATTCATTTCTCGCAGAATGCAAATCGGAATGGCAGATTCCGCAATATAAAATCTCAATTTCTACATCATGCGCCAATACTGCTCTGCGTTGTATGTCTAATGTTTGTAATGGTGCTTCGGCAGCTTCTGTACCAAAGGCTTTTATGTTTTTTGTTTCCATTTATTTTTGTTTAAAGTTTCAGGTTTTTCTTTGTTTCAGGTTGCCACGAAGGCGTTAAGACACAAAGTTTTATTGTTTTATGTTGCGTATAATTTTAACGCAGATTTATATGGATTTAGGCAGATTTAATTTGATTTAAATACGATCTGCTCAAATCTTTTTAAATCTCCGTGAAAAAAAATATTTCGGCAAAATCGCAGTCCCGAAGCTTCGGGAGAAAAGTTTTCTTTTTTAAAGTTCTGAGACTCTAAGGCTGTAAGCTTTTATACTTAGTAACTTAGAAACTCAGAAACTTAGACTACTTTCTAAAACTGTGATATTTGTCATCCGTAACACTTTCCAGCCACATTCCAGCTCCTTTATCAATTTCTGTAATGATCGAAATATGCGAAAATTTGCTAAAAGGTGTTGCGCCATACCAGTGTTCAATTCCGGGCAAAATAGTAACAACCTCATCTTTATGAAGCAATCTGATTGCGCTTCCTTTTTCCTGAAAATAGCCTATTCCGTTTGTGGCGATAAACAATTGTAATGTTGGATTCACGTGCCAGTTGCATCTTGAACCAGGTTCAAAAGACACTTCCTTAATCACCGTATTATCAGGATGAATATTGCTGGTTTGTTTTTTATATGAAACATCACCAGTCATATATGTATTGGGGATTTTTCCCTCTTCAATAACAGAAGTATAAAGTGTTGACATAAAAATTTATTTTTTGAGATTGATTTTTTATTTAAAATGATCTAACAAAAGCAGTCACTTTTAGATTGTTAGATTGACAACAACACTTTTACCTTAATTATATAAAGCTATTATATTGTTCGTCGGTTACTGGCTCCAGCCAGTCTACGATACCTTTTTCAGTATTGGTGCTAATGGCAATATGCGTAAAATCACTTTCTGGCGAAGCTCCGTGCCAATGTTTTACTTCGGGTTGAATATTAACTACATCACCTTCGTGAAGCAACTGGATTGGTTTTCCTTCTTCCTGATAATATCCTGTTCCTTGTGTCACAATCAGGATTTGTCCGCCTGGATGTGTGTGCCAATTGTTTCTCGCTCCGGCTTCAAAAACCACATTACCCACGGCAGTATTTAAAATTGGATCATTAGGAACTAACATATTTAACCACGCTTTTCCTGTAAAGTAATCTGGAGATGTTAAATCTCCTTTTGGGAAAATGGTTTCGTTTTGATTTTCAGATTTTTTCATAATTATTTGTTTTTTAATATCAGTGCTGAAACTAAATCAGAAAAGCTGGAATGTGCTTTATAGAAGTTGTATTTAGTCAGCGAAAAACCGATAAGGATTAATACTAATTATTTCAGGGCAAAAGTACTTTAGCAATAACAATCAGAAATAACAATAATCAAACAAAAAAGTATGAATTTCAAACAATTTTATACTCGTAACGATTTCGGAATTGTTCCGGTAAGCCTTTTAAAGTAATTATTAAAATAACTTGGATACTCAAATCCCAGAGAATATCCAATATCAGATATACTCCAATCCGTATGTTGCAGCAATGCTTTTGCTTCGCCAATAATCCTTTCGGTAATATGAGCTGTCGTTGGTTTTCCTGTAATTTCTTTTACAGAACGATTAAGATGATTTACATGTACAGCAAGACTTTGTGCATAATCCTGAGGCGTTTTTAGTGCCAATGGTTCGTTTTTTGTTTCAATGGGGAATTGTCTTTCTAATAATTCTAAAAATAAAGAGGTAATTCTCGAAGAAGCATTTTTATGTTTAAAAAAATTTTCTGTAGGCTGCATTTTCATCGATTCATGCAAAATCAGATTGATATAATTACGCATTAAATCATCTTTAAAAACATAATCCGTTTCCTGTTCTTCGATCATTTTTTGAAATAATGAATCTATAAACACTTTTTGTTCAGGTGATAAGGTAAAAATAGGTGTTCCGCCAATTTTAAACAAAGGCGATTCCGGAAGACTTCCTGATCGATCATTTGCTTTTAAAAACTCTTCCGTAAAAACGCAGGCATATCCTTCATAATCAGGTGAAATCATTTCCCACGAATATGGAATATGTGGATTTCCGAAGAATAAAATCGTCCCGTCAGTTTCTATTCCTCTATCAGCATAATGAATTAAACTTTTGCTTGTATTGATACAAATCTTGTAAAAATCCCTGCGATTATAAGTCGGAATTTTACTCACATCACCATTTACCTCATATACTTTAAAACCTTTAAGCTTTAAATCGTTTAAACCATTTTCTGAATTCTGAAATTCTAATTGATCTTTCATGAGGCAAAGTTATGAAAATCAAACAAAAATAAGTTTAAGGTTTTAAGTTTTTTTGTTTTGGGTTGAAATGAGGAGAATTTACCGCAGGAGAACGCAAAGTTTTTTTTAATTTGTATTATGTATAGAAAACGCAAAGTTCGCAAAGCTATATCATGCAAAGCTTTGTGAACTTTGTAATAACCTTATCTTTATAAAGCTTAGCTAACTTTGCGTAAATCTTTGCGTACTCTGTGGTAAAATTTATTCACAAAGCTTTGTGAACTTTGTAATATTAAAACCCCTTATAAAACTTTGCGAATCTTTGCGAAAAAACTTTGTGTACTCTGCGCTAAAATTTATTCGCAAAGCTTAAAATTCTGTACAATAAAATCCAACCCAACAAACCTGAATCCCAAACAAAAAACTTTTTTATCTTTGTCACATGAACGACGTACTTCCCGTTATAGATTATATCTCAAGATATGTTGATTTAACAAATGATGAAAAAACTCATCTGGCTTCGTATTTAAAAATTACGAAAGTTAAAAAAAGACAATTTATTGTACAGCCCGGTTTTGTATGCAAACATAAAAGTTATGTTGTAAAAGGTGCTTTTAGAGGTTATTTAGTTGATAATGAAGGCAAAGAACATACCTTGTCTTTTGCAATCGAAGACTGGTGGATTTCTGATTACAGCAGTTTGATTTATCAGGAACCTGCAACACTTTTTGTTGAAGCTCTTGAAGATTCAGTCTTGATTCAGATTGAATATGAAGACGAGCAAAAATTCCTTGAAGAAATTCCGAAGCTGGAAAAATTCGAACGCATTATTACCCAACGTTCCCTGGCTTTTCATCAAAAACGATTATTATCCAACTTCACCAAAACTGCCGAAGAACGCTATGACGAATTCATGAGCAAATATGCTGCAATTGCAAGCGTGTTCCTCAATATGCATTGGCTTCGTATTTAGGCTTTAGTACTGAATATTTAAGCAAGATTCGTAATAGGAAAACTTTAAAGTAGGCTCTAAGATTCTGGTTACTAAGGTGATAAGACGCGGATTTGACGGATTCGTTATCACGAAGACACGGATTTACACGGATCTTTTTTAAATTCTATATAAAAATCTACGTTTTTGCAATGCAAATCTGTTTTATCCGCGTTGTAATTTATACAGTTTGTATTTTTAACTTAATTGCACCCAACGGGTTAAATTAAGTTAAGTTTTAATCTAATTGCTTACGAATTTAGAACGTATTACCTAAAATTATTTTCTATTTTAGATATTTAAAACATCAAAAGTTAAACCAGTTCAACCTTATTTACTAAACCAGTTCATTTTTATTTTTCTTATTCTGTCCCAGATTTGCATTGTCAATACCGACAAATAATTTTAATTAATAAAAATGAAAAATACTATTCTAATTACCGCATTTTCGATTCTTTTCATGGCTTGCGACAGCGAAAAAAAGCCTGCAACATCTGCCGTTTCTTTTCAAAGTAATTATACATTAAATGATGTTGGTCTTTATCCTGAAGGAATTGATTACGATGCTAAAAATGAAAAATTCCTTTTTAGTTCATTGTACAAAGGAGCCATTTATGCTATGAATCCAAAAGGTGAAGTCACAAATTTTGCCACGAGCAGTAAACTGGTTTTACCAACAGGAGTTTATACTGATGAACTACGAAACCGATTAATTGTGGCTAATGCCAATTTAGGAATTTCCGAAAAAAGTACTGCCGGAAGTGCCGGAACTATTGCCTCAGTAAGTATTTTTAATCTGACTTCGGGCGAATTAATCAAGGAAATTGATTTGAAAAATTTTACACCAAATACAGGTTCTTGTCCCAATGATATTGCGGTAGATTCTAAAGGAAATATCTATATCACCGATTCCTTTTCTCCCAATATCTACAAAATTGATACTGATTATACGGCATCTTTATTTATTACAAACAACTTGTTTCAGCCTGCTCCTAATCAATTTGGCTTAAACGGAATTGTTTTTCATCCGGATGGTTATTTATTGGCTGTAAAAACCGATAATTCGAAATTATTCAAAATATCTCTTTCTAATCCTGCCGTAATTACTGAAGTTACCGGAACAACTTTTAGTGCTCCTGATGGGATAGAACTGGACAAAAACAATAATTTGGTCGTAGTTGAAAACGGCTTGGCTTTAGGCAAAACTTATACTTTTTCAAGTAATAATAACTGGAAAAGCGCTTCAAAAATTAGTGAAACCAATATTGGGAAAGATGAATTTCCTACAACCGCAGCTTTGGCTTCAGATGGAAATGTGTATGTAATTAGTTCAAAATTGGGTAAATTATTGGCTGGAGATAAAACTCAGTCAAAGTATACAATTCAGAAAATAAATTAGTTTCAAGTTGAAATGAGGATAAAAATTTACCGCAGAGTTACGCAAAGTTTTTTTGATTTGTATTATATATAGAAAATGCAAAGTTCGCAAAGCTATACGAAACAAAACTTTGCGAACTTTGCAATTTTATAAAGCCTCGTATTTAAAAAACTTTGCGAATCTTTGCGAAAAAACTTTGTGCACTCTGCGGTAAAATCCTTGCCTATGCGGTAAAATCTTAACTCTTAAACAAAATAAACTACAAAATGATTGTGTAATTATACCAATCGGTATATATTTGCATTTAAATTTATCAATCATGAGTAAAGCTGAAAAAACCAAGCAATTTATTATCGAAAAAACTGCACCTCTTTTTAATATGAAAGGATACAGCGGAACTTCGATGAGTGATATTACCGAGGCGACCGGACTTACAAAAGGAAGTATTTATGGCAATTTCGAAAATAAAGATGAAGTTGCAATTGCCGCTTTTAAGTATAATGTAAAAAAACTGAGTGACACTTTTACAAGGGAAATTGATAAACAAACCACTTTTAAAGGTAAATTATTGGTTTATCCCAGATTATATTCTGACTATTATGATTTAAGGGTAACCAAAGGCGGTTGCCCAATAATAAATACAGCCACAGAAGCAGATGATACGCATCCTGTTTTAAGAAAAAAAGTAGAAAATGCAATTCTCGCATGGAAAGACAGATTAGTTTATTTTATCGAGCAAGGAATTATTGCCGGAGAATTTAAAGCCAAATCAATAGATCCTGAAAAAACTGCATTGACAATTATTGCGATAATCGAAGGCGCTGTAATGATTACTAAAATTACAGGAAATCTTTCGAATTTATCTGATATTATGCTTTCACTAAACAAAATTATAGAAGACTTGGAATAAAGGCAATTGACGAAAATTGCTTTTTTTTCGAATAAAATATACCGATCAGTATTAAAATATAAATAAAACCTAATGGAAAAATTAACGAGATTACAAGTATTACAAAATCACATAGACAGAGAATTTACGGCGTCTCCCTCGCCTTTTATGCTTTGGATGAAACCAGTCGTTATCGCTACTCAGGAAGGAACCGTTACTTTTAAATATTTGATTCGGGAAGAAATGTCGAATCCTGTTAAAAGTTTACACGGAGGCGTAACCGCTGCAATTGCCGATGATTGTATTGGCGCTACAATGTTTTCTTTTAATGAAGACACTTTTTATACCACCATAAATCTGGTTGTCGATTATTTTGCTCCGGCATTTGTTGGTGATACGATTATTGCAAAAACAGCTATTATCCGCAAAGGAAAACAAATTGTAAATGCGCAATGTGAAATTTGGAACTCAGATCAAACCAGATTAATTGCCAGAGCAACTTCTAATCTTCTTAAAACGAATATTGTCAAGAAAGAACTGTAAAATTTAGTACACAGATTCTGTTGATTTCTAAATTAAATCTATGTGTGACTATTTTTTCACGCAGATTTTGCAGATTCTGCAGATTTTTTTAATCAGTGGCTATGATTTTTAAACGCATAGAAACATAGATTGTGTAAACTTTAAAAACGGAATCATACTATGAAATAGAAACGTGTTTCTTTTGACAATCTCCTTCGGGACTATAAAACCTATGTTTCTATGTGTTAAATATTTCAGCACATTTAATTAATATAATATTTTTTTAACCTAAAATATACCGATTGGTATAAAATAAATTTATGAATCCCTTACACCGAAAACTGCTCATTTTTACAGTAATTCTTGCTGCAATTATGGAATTAATTGATATATCGATTGTAAACGTTGCGCTTTCTCACATGAGCGGAAATCTTGGCGCAACACTCGAAGATACTTCGTGGGTTATTACTGCGTACGCAATTGCAAATGTGATTATTATACCTATTACTAGCTTTTTGAGCGCAAAACTGGGCCGACGTAATTATTATATTGGATCTGTAATTTTATTCACTTTCTGTTCTTTCATGTGCGGACATTCTTCGAATATTTGGATGCTGGTATTTTTCAGGTTCCTTCAGGGAATTGGCGGCGGTGCTTTGTTATCGATTTCTCAGGTTGTAGTTTTTGAACTTTTTCCAAAAGACAAGCAATCAACCGCAGGAGCTTTATTTGGAGCAGGAATTTTTATAGGACCTACAATTGGACCAACTCTTGGCGGTTATATTACTGAAAATTATGATTGGCCGTGGATATTTTTAATCAATGTTCCAATTGGGATTCTTGTCATGATTTCGTGTTATTTTCTATTACGGGAACCATCGGTTAAACCGGAAGTTACAAAAGTCGACTGGGCAGGAATTGCTTTACTCGCAATTGGCGTTGGCGCATTACAAACCGTTTTAGAAAGAGGCGAAGTCGAAGATTGGTTCGAAACCCGATATATAATAATTTTGACTTTTATTGCCGTCACTACATTAGTCACCTTTATTTATTGGGAATTATCGATAGAAAAACCCGTTGTTAATCTTCGGGTTTTAAAAAGCAAATCTTTGAGTATTGCGGCTGTTCTAACTTTTGTGACCGGATTTGGAATGTTTATTTCCATTTATATTACTCCAGTTGTGGCGCAACGTTTGCTAAGTTTTTCGCCTTATCAAACTGGATTGCTTTTGCTTCCCGGCGCTTTATTTGCTTTGGTTGCGCTAAAACTTTGTGGCACTTTATTACAAAAAGGTGTTTCGCCTGTTCTTATTATTGCAACAGGATTTCTTTTGTTTATTTATTTTAACTGGCGAATGTCCGGAATGACTTTTAATACAAGTGCTGCTGATATTGCAAGTTCGCTAATTTTTCGCGCACTCGGAATGGCTCTATTAACGGTTCCGCTTACAATGTTGGCGGTTTCATCTCTTGATGATAAAGATGTTGGTCAGGGCGCTTCGCTTAATAATATGATGCGGCAATTGGGTGGTTCATTTGGGGTTTCGATTATTAATACCTACGTTGCACATCGTTTTTCTGCTCATCGAAATGAGTTAATTTCGAATGTTACGTCTTATAATGTAGTGGCGATGGATCGAATAAATGCTTATACAAAATATTTTCAAAGCAAAGGTTTTGCTTATAATGATGCCAAATTTAAAGCGCTGAAATTGATGGAAAATATTGTATTAAAACAATCGTCGTTATTGAGTTATCGCGATGCTTTTTTTCTTGTTGGATTGTTTTTTATTGTGACATTACCGCTTCTGTTATTTGTAATGAACAAATCGAAGAAACCAAAAACGAATATGATTATTTCAGATCATTAAAATTTCATTTAAGATTTAGTTTTAAAGAATATGTCACCCCGATGGGGTTTAGCAAAATAAATTATAAATTTTCTATAAATATAACATCCCTCTGGGATTCATTTTTTAGATTATTATCTAAAAGCTCCAGCGGAGCGTCACATTTATAGAAAATCAATGTCATAAATATAAATGACGTCGGGATCATTTTATTCGATTTATTCAAAAGCTCCAGCGGAGCGCTATATTTATTATTTAAGATATAGATTGTGGAATAAACATATGTCACCCCGCTGGGATTTAACAAAATAAATTATTAAATTTCTATAAATATAACATCCCTCTGGGATTCACTTTTTGCATTATTATCTAAAAGCTCCGGCGGAGCGTTATATTTATAGGAAACATATACACCATAATCTTTAAAGCTCCAACAGAGCGTCATATTTATAGAAACACATACAACATGCTAGTTAAAGCTCCAGCGGAGCGACATGTTTATAGAAAATAAATACCATAAATATAAATCACGCCGGGATTCATTTTATTGATAAAGCTCCAGCGGAGCGTTATATTTATAGAAAAAACATTACGTCAATGCTCGGCAAAGCTCCAGAGGAGCGTCATATTTATAGAAACACATACAACATTCTAGTTAAAGCTCCAGCGGAGCGACATCTATTGCAAAACCTATTTCTTCGAAATAATATTCAAAACTCCTGACTTTAAACCTTTGGCGGAAGCCGATAAAACAACTTCATTTGCGTTTTCATCTTTCTGAATAATGATTTGAGCATAACCATTAAACAATTTACGTTTCCACGGTTCTGGTGGTGTTACTATTTTAATAATTCCCGGATCGGTATTCATGACGTCCCAATCTTTTACTTTTTGCAAAGGCGACGCTCGTATAATAATAAAATTGGTTCCTTCTTTCAAAACAGCTTTATCCAGATGATATTTTTGTGGATCTTCCTGACTTGCATTCACTAAAGTTCCGTTTACAAAAACAGATTCATTTACACCAATTTTTTTATAAAAGAAGTCTACAATATTAGATTGTAAATTATTTTTTAATTCAAATTTTCCGCGGTAAATATATCCAGAAGCCTGATTTTTATAATCTCTGTCTTTAAAAGCTTCTTTCCATTCCTTACTATCATTTAAAGCGGATTGACTTACATCATCACCGGAAAAATGCTTTTCTTCAAAATTTGTAATGGGAACAAGATTCATAGTATCAATAAACTGATCTTTTTCTAACGATGTTGGATTGCCATTTCCTACGCCTAATATTTTTCCGCCTTTAATAGAGAATGTAATTTCGTTATTTGCTGTTGGAACATGAAGCCCTTTTCCATCTGTAACTTCGACCGTTATAACCGAAACATTTTTATTAGCACGATTTTCAGGATCTACAGAAAGTTTTATGCTTTCAGGATTTTCGGTTGTTTTTTGAATGTCCGTTACTATCTTTTTTCCGTTTTTATATCCAATAGCTTCCAGAGTTCCAGGCGTATATTTTACTTTCCATTCTAAATGTCCGTATTGCTCCATTGTCTTTTTTCCGAGGCTCTTTTTGTTTAGAAAAAGTTCGACTTCATCACAATTAGAATGCACCCAAACGTCAATTTCTTTCCCTTCCATTCCGTTCCAGTTCCAATGTGGCATGATATGCAAAACCGGTTCATTTCCCCACCATGATTTCAAATAATACACATTGTCTTTCGGGAAACCGCAAACATCCATCATTCCAAAATACGACGTGACAGATGGCCATCCGTAAGGCGTTGGTTCTCCGCGATAATCAAAACCTGTCCAGATAAACATTCCTGCGAGATATGGACGCGCGGCATAAAACTTCCAGCCTTCTTCAATACTATAAAAAGTTGGACGCGGTTTTTTGTCATAAGCACTTTGATAATGTTTGGCATCATCTGTAAAATAAACTCCTCGCGTTGCAAAAGTCGAACCTTCCTCCGTTCCCATTCCGGGTTGGTTTTTGAATTCATCTCTATGTGCGTCGATATCGCCATTTCCCATATAATTATAGCCCATAATTTCGACTACAGAAGATATTCCGCTTTTAAAACCACTGCTTATTCCCACCGTTACAGGTCTTGTAGGATCGATGCTTTTACTAAATCCCTGCATCACATTTGTAATGCGTTCTCCTATGATTCCGCCTTCAATATTCCATTCTTCATTACCTACAGACCAGCAAAATATACTTGGATGATTGCGATCACGTTCAATCATTCGCTTTAAATTATTCAAATGATACTCGTTAATTCCCATTAAACGGGTTTCGTCAATCACCAACATTCCCAGTTTATCACAGGCATCGAGCAATTCTGGAGTTGGCGGATTATGCGAACAACGATAGGCGTTTGAACCCATTTCTTTCAGCTTCTTGATTCGGTAATATTGCAATTCGTCAGGCAAAGCAGTTCCAATTCCAGCATGATCCTGATGGTTGTTTGTTCCTTTTAGTTTTACCAGTTTTCCGTTAAGGAAAAAACCTTTTTCAGCATCAAAACGAATGGTTCTGATTCCGAAATTCGTTTCGTAACTATCTACAATTTTCCCTTCTTGTTTTATCTTTGTAAGCAAACGATATAAATTCGGTGCATCAATATCCCATAATAACGGATTATTGACTTTTATTTTTGAAGTAAATTTTGTTGTTTTATAAAATTCCGGTGCCGATGCATTTTCAGAAACATTAATAATTTCTTTTCCCGAAGCATCAATAATAGTCTGCGAAATTTCAATTTGACCTTTATAGTTTCCTTTATTTTCAATGGTAACTTCGGCAGTAATTTCAGCGTTATTATTTAGAATTTCTGATGTTACAAAAGTTCCGTTTTGAATTACGTGCAACGGATTTGTTTTTTGCAGATAAACATGTCTGTAAATCCCTACTCCTTCGTAAAACCAGCCTTCTTCCATTGAAGCATCTGCGCGAACTACAATCGTATTTTCTCCGCCATAATTGACATAAGCTGTGACATCATATTCAAAACCATTATAACCGCTTTCTTCTGTTCCGAGGAAATGTCCGTTGAAAAATACTTTTGAATTTCTAAAAACACCATCGAATTTGAGTGAAATAATTTTCCCCTGATCGCTTTGCGGAATGCTGATTTTTTTTCGGTACCAACCTATACTTTTTTCAGGAAATCCTTTTCCGGCAGTTTTAAAACCGTGACTATAACTTGCTTTTTCGCTAAACGGTTGTTCTACAGCCCAATCATGCGGAAGATCTAATTTTCTCCAGGCACGATCATCAAATTCCGGCGCTGCGGGACCATCGCCAAAGCCAGTTTTTGCTAAATAGGAGAAATATCCTTCGGCATGACCAAAATCTTTTTGAGTATCGAACAAATGACCCAACGAAAAACGCCAGTCTTTGTCGATTAATATCAATTCCCGATCTGATTTATTTTGGGAAAACGAATTAAAGGAGATCAATAAAATAAAGTAAAGTAAAATTTCTTTGTGAGAAATAGTTTTCATAAATAGTTTGGTTAGCAAAGAGCGATAAAAATATGATTTTTAAACGGAATAAATTAATAGTATTTTATCAAATTATAATTGCTGATTGTACCAAAATCAAGTCTTTTATTGAAAAAATTTTAATTGATTGTTACTTTTATAGCTCCTTTAAATATTTCGTTTAAGATTTGAAATTCAAGCTTGTAAAGTCTCTTACTAAAATTTAGAATCATTCTATTGCCTCTCTTTTATCAAATTGTTATGTTTTGATGTAATTTTATATTGAAATTAACTTAAAAACCAAAAATCAGTAATTATTATGAGTGTTATAAAAGATGAAAATAAACTTATGAGCACCATTAAGCGCGTCGACCAAAAAATTGACAAACTTAATGACCAAAAGATTATTGCTTTTTTTGAAGCTCTCGGTTTAACTGAAAGAGAAGATGTTCCTAAAAATTTTCTGGAATGGGAAACAATTCTTATTGTCGTTCCGGATCGCCATATCTCGCACGAATTAAAGTATTACAAATATTCAATTGCAAGACTTTCTTTCGTTACTAACTCTAATGCCCAGGAAATCCACATTTTTGATTTTAATGAATGGAAAAATGTTACCCGAAACAAAACTCAATTTCAAATTAGGGAAATGTTGAAAACTACTTTTGGTGGTGTTAGAAATCATTCTGATACATTGAATTAAGTTTCTTTCAGTTCTAATAATACTTCAATAATCACTTACATGAAATGGATTACGAGGGAAAGACCTAAAATTGACCGAATTGCTTGTCCCTGGCTAATCAAGAAATTTGTCGATCCGGAAGCTGAATTTATTTATGTCCCTTTTGATGAAGTTTTAAGTAAAGCGAAGGAATTAGACGCAATTCCGTTTGATATTCCTGATGTAGAATTCACCCATTATAAGGAAGAATGTACGTTTGATTTTATTATTAAAAAATATCAAATCAGCGATCCTGCCGTTTTAATTATGTCTAAAATTGTTCGCGGTGCAGATACGGACCGACATGATATTGCAAAGGAATCAGCCGGACTTTTGGCTATTTCTGCCGGACTTTCATATAATATTACAAATGATTCTGAATTATTAAAAAACGGAATGATACTCTATGATGCGCTTTATAGCTGGGCAACGCATCTTTATAAACAAAATCATTTACAAAATAGTCCTTTCGAAAATTTACTGCATGAAGTATATAATAAGTTTTTGAACGAAAAAAAATCAAACAAAAAAACACCTTTATGGGTTAAAGATTTAAAAGAGATTATTCAGGACCAAATCGATACTCAGTTTACTTTTGATCTAAAAAAAATCTCTAATGATTTAGAGCTTAATCCATCTTATTTATCGCGTGAATTTTCTAAATATTTTGAAGATCTGAACTTTGGTGATTATGTTCGAAAACTGCGAATTGAAAAAGCTATCAATCTTATTCAAAACTCCACTTATACACTCACGGAAATTGGTTATATGACTGGTTTTTCAGATCAAAGTCATTTTACAAGAATATTCAAATTACATACTGGCAAAAATCCTTCTTCTTATAGAAAAAATGCCATAAAAAGTAATTTAGATACAAAAGGTAAATAGCATTCTATTTAAAAGTTTCTTGTCGCTGTAGTTTTGTTTTAATTAAACCAAACTATCATGACTTCGTTGAAACACATTTTTATCTTTTCTTTATTTGCATTAAGTGCATCTGCATTTGCACAAACTACTTATCCTAAAATTACAGGTTATTTTGGTATTCTTCATCCTATTGTAACTGTTAGCAATGAACAAACAAACTTAAATTTCAGAGATTATTATGCCGTAGGTTTCCCTACTGGAATCAACATATGGAAAAGCTCAAAAATAGGTTTCTCTTTTGAAATTGTACCCAATATAAAAGCAGAAGACGGTCATGATAAAGTAACAAATATACTATTTCATCCGGGTGTTCTTGTGGCTTTAGGCAACGGTTATACATTTGCAGGAAGAGCTGCTTTTGAAAGTAGCGGAAGATATGGTTTTACTCCTGTTATTAACAAAACAATTATAAAAAGTGACAATTGCAGTTATTTTGTTGCTGTTCCTTTACCTGTCCGATTTGGTAATGACCATCCCGCAACTTTTACTATAGGTTTTCAATTTGGGATTGCTTTTTAAAATACAGCCTGTTTTAAAAACTTCATGTGCAATGAATTAAAATATTACAAATATTCGATTGCAAGACTTTCATTTGTAACAAACTATAATGCGCAGGAAATTCCCATTTTTGATTCAATGAATGGAAATATGCTACCAGAAATAAAACCCAATTTCAAATTAGGGGAATGCTGAAAACAAGTTTTGGCGGTGTTCTATGATAAAACCAAATCTTTTTTTTCAGGAGCTAATCCCGCTATCCGTTTCAATCTTTTGTGGCAAACCCCGCCACAAAAGGATTTCCACTTCTATCGGGGCTATTACAATCATTTTTCATAACATTATTTTCGTATAGTTTGTCATCCGGAGGAACGACGGATCTGCGTGAAAAACTAACACAATATTTTCCTAAATTGTAGGGATACTTATTGAGATCCACGTTCGGGATGACAAGATTGGGTTACGTCCTGAATGATGGATTAAAATCCATCTCTACAATATGTTTTGTTCCTACGGAACTTCTTAAAAGCTATAATTAATGAAATAGTTTTCAATTTAGAATTACTTTTATTTTTTTGAAGCCAGTTTAATCTCAAAAATTTCAATAAACTTCTGTTCTAATTTTCTCCTTTTTCGATCCTCTTTCCATCTTGAATAGAAAATTATAACAAGTAAAAATAAATTAACGATTGTAGATCCTTTTCTTAATCCTTTTCCAAAAAAAAGAAAAAACAGATTAATTGCAACTAAACAAATTACTGGAGAAAATTTTACCCAAAACAACTGAATTTTACTGTTTGCTTCAACAATACAATCGACTTTAAGTATATTGTTAACATTTTTGTATTTTCCTATTATTATAAAATATGTTGGCGATTTTACTGAATTTATGGTTAAATGAAAACTTTCATCATCAAAAAATCCGTAAAAAGGCTTTTTTCCGCCAAACGAAGGGAATAATCTAAAAGGACTCAAATTTACTTTTAGTGAACCAAATTCTGTACTATTCCTTAATCTTTCTCTGAATTCAGTTATATTGAGTTTTGATTGCATTTATCAATTTGTTTTGAAGAAATTTTAAATTCTTTTGATAATTTCTTTTACTCTCGAAAAAACATAATTTGCTTTTTCATCAAAAACAACCATATCAAAATCACTGCTTCCTTCTATAAAATGACCTTCTTTTTTAGTGTCTGAATATACCTTTTCGAAATATAAATCACGTTTTTTAAGCCAGTCTAATTGTCCTTTTTTCAATTTAGATTGTTCTTTCGAACTCAGTTTCAGTTTTAAATTCTTGTACGCAACATTCAGTAAACTATCTGATTGATTGTAATATTCAATCGCACAATTTTTCATACCACTTCCGTTATTTAAGCATTGCTGATAGGATGATTTTAATTTATTAACTGTTTCTATGGTTTGTGCATTACAGTTGAATGCAAACGTAATTAAGAATAATAGTACTGAATTTTTAATCATGATTTACTCTGAAATTTATTGTTGTTCGTCTATTTGAAATAGCAATATACTCAAAGTTTTTATTAGTTTCAATTTTACTGCGCTGTCAACAAACTTTTTACCATTTCGTTTAAGGCATTTCCGTGGATATTTTTAGCGACGATAATTCCGTTTTTATCGATCAAAAAATTCAATGGCACAGATTGAAGCATATAATCACCAATAACGGGAGATTGCCAGTATTTTAAATCACTTACTTGCGTCCACGGTAATTTTTGCTTTGCGATTGCAGCCAGCCAAAGCGGTTTTTTAGTATCCATTGAAACGCTGTAAATCGTAAATTTATCCGGATAAGTATTGTATAGTTTTATCAATTGCGGTTGTTCCTTAATACTTGGTCCGCACCACGAAGCCCAAAAATCTATTAAAACTAATTCTCCTCTTAAAGAAGAAAGTACAACGTTATTTCCTTTTGTATCCGGAAGATCAATTTCGGGAGCAATATCTCCAATGTCAGTTCCTACAACCTGCGCTTTTGAAGTTGTAATTACGCAGCATAATAATCCTAAAATAAGTAAAGTTTTTTTCATAATTGAATAAGTTTATTTTGTTTGGGGTTGCTTTAATTTCGTGTAAAGTCGTCGCTTTTTGTCATTTCGACGAAGGAGAAATCACACTCGCAGATCGACAAAGATTGGCGATTTTCTTTGCGGAGTTTCTAGTGTGATTTCTCCTTCGTCGAAATGACAGAATCATTAAACTTTGCGCGATTAATTTTTCAAAGCAAATATAAATTTTCTTTATTAAAATCTTCCAATTTCCCTTCCTCCATCTTAAAATTTTCCTAAATATTTTTCTTTAGATTGGTATATCGGGAAAAGTCGATATATTTGCGCCATGGAACCAATAGAAATCTTTAAGGCACTCTCAAACAAATCCAGATTGCAAATGCTGGAATGGTTAAAAGAACCTGAAATAAACTTTCCGGATCAGCTGCAGCATGCAGGATTTGAACACGGAGTTTGTGTTGGACAAATACAAGCCAAAGCCGGCTTAACACAATCAACTGTCTCTGAATACTTGTCTATTTTACAACGTGCAGGATTTATAGAATCGAAACGCGTAGGACAATGGACTTACTATAAACGCAATGAAGGTGCCTTTGAAGCACTCAGTAACTTAATTCAATCTAATTTGTAAATTACTATGAGTACAAACAACCTGTTTTCGCCATTTAACTTAAAAACGTTAAATCTTAAAAATAGAATCGTAATGGCGCCAATGACGCGCTCATTTTCTCCAAACGGAGTTCCAACTGATGAAGTAGCTTCTTACTACCAAAAAAGAGCTGAAGGTCAAGTGGGTTTAATATTATCTGAAGGAACTGTTATTGACAGACTTTCATCATCAAACGATGCTAATGTACCGCATTTTCACGGTGAAGCAGCTCTGAACGGATGGAAAAAAGTAATCAATGAAGTTCATGCTGCAGGAGGTTCAATGGGACCACAAATCTGGCATATGGGAATCATGGATAATCACCATTCAGGATGGGTTCCCCCAGTTCCTTTTGAAGGTCCGTCCGGATTAAACAGACCTGATTTTAGTAACGGAAATACAATGTCTGAAAAAGATATTGAAGATACTATTATTGCTTTTGGAAAGGCTGCTGCCGATGCTAAAAGATTAGGTTTTGATACTATCGAAATTCACGGTGCACACGGATATTTAATTGACCAGTTTTTTAGAGCTGAAACTAATTTACGTACAGATATTTATGGTGGAAAAACACTTCCGGAACGTAATCGTTTTGCTATTGAAGTGGTAAAAGAAATCAGAAAACAAGTGGGTAATGATTTTGCTGTAATCATGAGATTTTCTCAATTTAAACCTTCTGATTATGATTATAAACTGGCTAAAAATCCACAGGAATTAGAAGCGTGGCTTACGCCTCTTGTTGACGCAGGCGTTGATATTTTACACTGTTCTCAACGTAGATTTTGGGAACCTGAATTCGAAGGATCTGATTTGAACTTTGCAGGATGGGCTAAAAAAGTAACCGGAGCAGCAACTATTACGGTAGGTTCTGTTGGACTTTCCGGTGATTTCTTTGGTGCTTTTGCTGGTGAAAGTTCTCAACCAACTTCTCTTGATGAATTAAACAGACGTTTCGACAGAGGTGATTTTGATTTAGTTGCCGTAGGAAGACCTCTTTTATCTGATCCTAATTGGGTTGCAAAAATCAAAGCAGGAAAAACAGATCAATTAAAAGGTTTTAGTAAAGAAGCATTAGGAGCATTGGTTTTAGAATAAGTTTTTTTAAGGTTCAAAGATGCAAAGGTTCAAAGGGACAAAGTTTAGATTGCCCACGGATTAAACGGATTTTGCGGGTTAACGCTGATTTTTTATCATTTTAATCTTTGAATCCCGATAGCTATCGGGAGTGGCATAAAAGATGAAATGCTTTGCATTTCTACGAACAAATTTCTATAAATACAAAAGGGATGAAACACGAATGTTTCATCCCTTTTTTCATATGTATAACTAACAAAATAGTTTAAAAAAGGTTCAGATGTACAAAGTTACCTTTGTTACTTTGAACCTTTGTAACTTTAAACCTTTGTTACTTTAAACCTTTACTCCTTTTCAACAACCAATTTCGTACAGGTTCATCGTAGAATTTCAAACATAAAAAAGCTATTGTAATACTTGAAATTAAAACTCCAATTCCTACCAGATAACCGTCTTTTAAAGAAACTTTATTATCGATTACCCAAGCGGTGTACCAATAAATCAGTGGATAATGTGTGATATAAATTGGGTATGAAATATCTCCTAAAGCTTTGCATATTTTAATCGAAAATGCATTTTTTATTTCTCCTCCTGCTCCAATTGCAACGATTAACGGAAAGAAAATAATGATCACAACTGATTCGTATAAACCGTTCATCCATAAAGTGCTTTCGTCACCAATTCTCGGGATTGAAAAAAGTACCAGAATTAATAAACTGCAAATCCAGAAAGCGCCTTTTATATGAATTAATTTCCCTAATCTTGAAAGTAAAACTCCGGCAAAAAATGGATATAATAATCTGGTAAATCCAACATTTAATTGTTCCAGATTTAAAGACCAACCGCCAATAACATCTCCTTTTGGTCCATAAACCGTGTAATTAATCAGCATTGCGGCAAATATAAAAACAAAGATTCCCAGAACTTTATTTGAAAATCTACGGAAGAATAATGCGTATAAAATATTGGCGATATATTCAAAGAAAAGTGACCAGGCAGGTCCGTTAAGCGGATGCATTTCGCCCCAACCCCTAATTTCTAACGATGGCGGAATTGGCAATAATGTAAACCCAATGACCATTGCTACAATTACTTTCCAGACTGGCATTCCTGCAATCATCGGGAAAATGCCCGAAGCCTGAAAATAGTAAAATATAGCTCCCACGATCATTCCCATAATTACCATGGGCTGTAACCGAATCAAACGGCGTTTGTAAAATTCCCATTGGGTCATTTTCCCCCAGCGATCATCATAAGCATACGCCACAACAAATCCGGATAAAAGAAAAAAGAAATCCACCGCAAGATAACCGTGATTGATAATCTGATTAAAGCGGCTTCCACCGTTATGAGCTTCGAAAATGTGGAATATAACTACTAAAATCGCGGCAACTCCACGTAAGCCGTCCAGTATTTCATAATGTTTTTTTGGTTTAATATCAATCATATTAATTGTTGATTGTTAATGGTTAGTTATTAATGGTTAGTTGTCTTTATTAGTTGTTAATTACTGATGTAATTTGATGGTTTTTCATTAATAATTAACAATCAATAATTTATAATTAAAAATTACTCCTCGTGTTTCTTAAGCCATTCTAATCTGCGTTGATCCGGTAAATGGGTTACTTTGAAGTTTTCAAATTTAGCTTCAAAACCTTTTCCGTCCGGTGATGCAGCCATTAAACCTACCATAACTGGCGTGTTGTCCTGTAAAGGCGCATTTCTGGTCAGGATGTAATTTTTATCATCGTAGGAAAAGAAAACCTCAACAGCATCTAATCTTCTCACGACTTTAATCCATACAAATGGCGGTGCTTTTTCTAAAGTTGTAACGCTCCAATCGCTTTTGTCGTGCGTTACAACCGTGCTAATATTGAATTTTCCGTCGACAAATTCAACTCCGGTTTTAATGTAATTTTTCTCGTCAATACGAAGCATTAATCCCATTTGGTCAAAACGAGCGATGTAGTTTCCGGTTAGTTTTACTTTTGCTTCAAATTCACCTCCGTAAGTTGCATAATAAAACGGAGCATCATCAACAGTGAATCCGTAATGCGAAATGCGCCAGTAATCACTATTTGCCGTTACATTCATAATCAAGGCATTGTCCTTAATTTCCCATTTTTCAGGTTCATTAAACCATTGCATTTTATTGAGGCTTTGCGCCGAAAGATTTTGCGCTAAAAATAAAATCATCGCACTTATTACAATATTTTTCATGTCAATTAATTTAACAATTAATGTTTTTTTGAACCATTAAGAGATTAAGAAAAATTAAGTTTAAGCTCGTTGAACTTAACTTTCTTAATGGTAAAAAAAATTAAAACACAAAGTTTAATTCTCTTATCTCTTAATGAAAATCTTTTTAAGCACTGTAAACGCAACACTTAATTTTTCTTAATCTCTTAATGGTAAAATTTTTAATGGTAAAACATCTTTAAAAAGCAAAGCTGCAACTTTTTACACTTGCAGCTTTACAACCAACCAATTTAGAAATAATGAAATTATTGAAGTGAGAATCCCACTTTAGATTTTATATCTGTAGAAGATGCTCCTATGATTGCTTCAAAAGCTCCCGGTTCAGCAACCCAGTCGTGTTTTTTATCGTCAAAAAAGCTTAATGCCGTTTTATCTACTGTAAAAGTTACTGTTTTTTCTTCTCCCGCTTTAAGCGAAATTTTCTCAAATCCTTTTAATTCTTTAATCGGACGTGGTAATGAAGATTTTAAATCACTGATATAAAGCTGAACAATTTCTGAACCTTCTCTTGATCCTGTGTTTTTTACTTTTACTGTAAACGTAATCTGATCTCCAGCCGACATTTGTTTTTTATCTGCCGTTACTTTTCCATATTCAAAAGTCGTATAACTTAAACCATGACCAAAAGAAAATAATGGCTTTGCTTTTTGCTTGTCTGCCCAACGATATCCTACAAAAATGCTTTCTTTGTAAGTAACATCTTTTCCACCAGGAAATTCTCCTAAAGCATGAGCGCCATTATCCGATAATTTTACTGGGAAAGTAAAAGTCAGTTTTCCTGAAGGATTTACATCTCCAACTAAAACATTAGCCAAAGCATTTCCTGCTTCTGTACCTAAAAACCAACCTTGTAAAATTCCCGGAACTTCTTTTACCCACGGCATTGCCACAGCATTTCCTGAAATATTCACAAAAACTACATTTTTATTTACTTTAACTAACTCAGCTATTAATTTATCTTGTCCGTATGGCAAACCCAATTCCTTACGATCATGTCCTTCATCATCCTGATTTTCACTTTTATTCAAACCTCCAATAAAAATAACAATATCAGCATCTTTCGCAATTTTCAAAGCTTCGGCAGTTAATTCAGCAGGAGAACGTTTCTCCTCTAAACTTACTTTTGCAATTACTCCGTTATAATTACTTGTTGGATCTCCAACATAACCACGAGCATAAACGATTTCAGCCTTAGTACCAATTTTTTTCTTTAATCCTTCAAGAGGTGTAATTTCATATCGTGCTTTAAGAGAAGAACTTCCTCCTCCTACGGTCATCATTTTAATAGCATTTTCACCAATAACAGCGATTTTCTTTGTTTTAGAAAGATTGATTGGTAAAATATTATTGTTGTTTTGAAGCAATACAATTCCTTCTTCAGCAATTTTTAAACCTGCCTGAGCATGTTCTTCTGTTCCAAAAGATCCAAAAGGTCGGTTTTTATCCATTGTTGTTAAGAATGATAAACGTAAAATACGACGTACTTTTTCATCTAATTCCTTAGTTCCAATTTCACCTTTTCTGATCATTTCAGAATATGGTTTGGCTAAAAAGTAATTATCATAAGCATTACTTGTTCCCCATGAAAGTCCATTCGTCCAAGAACCAAACTCCATATCTAAACCATTATGAATTGCTTGTTTTGTATCGTTAACTCCTCCCCAATCAGAAACTACAACGCCTTTAAAACCCCATTCTCCACGAAGAATATCGTTTAGTAAAAATTCGTTGTGACAACATTGCTGACCTTTATATTTATTGTAGGAACCCATAATTGCCCATGCATCACCTTCCTGAACTGCAGCTTTAAAAGCCGGCAAATAAATTTCATAAAGCGCACGATCATCAACAATTACGTTTACAGAATTACGGTTTGTTTCCTGATTGTTTAATGCGAAATGTTTTACACAAGCAGCAACTCCATTTGACTGAACTCCTTTAATATAAGGAACAACCATTTTTGAAGTCAGGAAAGGGTCTTCTCCCATATATTCGAAGTTACGACCGTTTAAAGGCGTTCTGTAAATGTTAACTCCGGGTCCTAACAATACATTTTTGTTACGGTAACGTGCTTCTTCTCCAATAGATTTTCCATATAAAGAAGATAATTCTTTGTTCCAGGTTGCAGAAAGCGCGGTTAAAGCCGGAAATGCAATACAAGAATCGTTTGTCCAGCCTGCCTGATCCCATTCGTCCCATAAAACCTCGGTACGAATTCCGTGTGGTCCGTCAGTCATCCAGTTTTCAGGAATTCCCAAACGTTTTACACCCGGCGAACTAAATTTAGACTGCGCATGAATCATGGCAATTTTTTCCTCAGTGGTCATTCTTTTAAGCGCATCTTCTACACGCTCATTAATTGGCTTTTTATCATCAAGATAAACAGGAACTTTATTCTGTGCATTTACACCGATAGAGCTCAGCAAAAGTAAAACAACAATTGTTTTAACGTTTTTAAACATAACTATTAATTTATTAAAGCATTTAAGGTACAATCTAAAAGGCAGTATAAGTTATAAATACCTTTTAATAATATTGTAAAGCTAAAACGTTATAGTTCGTCTTAGATTTTTAAACGAAAAAAAGTAGTGAAATAAAAAATCAATTATTTGATTGTCAAATAACTAACAAAAAATATCGATCAAAAAAAGTAGTGATTATAAAATAAAAAATTAGTCTTTTAATGAAATTAAGCCAATTTTAATGACCATTTCTTCAAAATCATTTCGGGAAACTGCGGCTTTATTTCGGGCCCTGGTTCTGTAATTATAAATCGTGCTCAAAGAGTATCTCAGGAACGCGGCAATTTTTACACTGTCGGTAATTCCCAACCGAATCAAAGCAAAAATTCGGAGTTCTGTGTTTAGAAGTTCTCCTTGTTTCAAAATGATTTGTTCCTCTTTAATTAAAAGCGCATTGAAATCTTTTACGAAAGTGGGATATAAATTCAAAAAGATAATATCAAAGTTCTTGTACAATTCCTCCAGTTCGTTATCAACCAAAGTAGTTGATTTTAACATTTTATAAATCTCATCAAACTGTTTCGCCGTAGCTTTTTTGTTTAAAATAATGCGGTAATTTTCCAGCTTGTTAATGTACGTAGAACAAAGGCTGAAAAAGTGGGCGATATATTCCTCTTTAATATGATTTGATTCTGATAATTGCGCATTACGTTCCTGCAATTGATTATTAGTTTCTGTAATGTCTTTGTTTAATTCGGCTAATTTCTGGCTCGTTTCATAAAGTTCTCCACGAATTCTGGACACTTTTTTCATTTGTTTATACACGTAAATTACTGCCACAATCAAAAATGCCGACAATAAACTGATGCATAAAAGATACAATTGTAATTCGGTTTTTCGCTTCGCTTCTCTTTCTAAATAAGCGGTATTAATGATCGAATACACTTCGGACATTAACAAGGTTCTAAACTGAACGTTGCAATAAAGTGCGTCTTCAATTGCCGATTGGGTCAATTTATATGCCATATCAACGTCTCCAACCTGATAAAAAACCAACGCCAATTCCTGTAGCGAAGCATTGTCTTTATTGGCATTTCTAATATCTGAAGTTGCAGAAAGTGCGTAGTATTTTTTTCTTAATTCTAATTGATGTTTTGCTTCATAAATACTTCCTAAAAGATAGGTAATCATTGCATATTGCGAATTATCTTCTTTTATTGTACTAAATAATTGCAGTAATTGTTTTTCGGCAAGAGCAAAATTTTTCCTGGCCATTACTTGCTGAATCTTAGTAATTTGATAGTTCAGCGTATTGGGATCTAAAACAGTAACTAATGAATCACGATATTGGCGTATTTGCTGAATGTATTTTATATCGTAACTATTTGCGGCATAGTGCTCAAAAAATTCACGATACGCAACATAATAGGTTTGAAGCAAAGATCGCGATAATGTATTTTTATCTATATTTTTTAAAAGTGCTTCAGATTCGCGGTATTTTCCCGAAGAGGAATATAGCGTAACCAATTGCAAATTTGCGAGATTAAATAATTCCTGATTCTGAAGTTCATTGGCAATTTTCAGATTCTTTTTGACATAAAAAATAGCCGAATCTGAGTTGAATTTCAGATATTCTGTATATAATGTTTTGTTGTAATTGTAATCTTGTTCCTTCGTTAAATCTTCGGATTTTATTTTTTTGAAGTTCGCAATACGTTCTTCTTTTAAACGAACATAATGTCCTTTATTTCTAAGAGCGTCATTTAATTTTGCCAAAATAGTATCTGTGCTATCCGATGAATAAACAGGACTACTTAAAAGAATGAACAGAATAAACGACAGAAAATTTTTCAAAACAATTAAAATATAATGAGACTCACAAATATAAGAAAGTGTGAATACAAATGTGAATTATTTATAGGTCGCAAATTTTGGATTTCGTAACAGAAAAATTATATGAAAACTTTGAGAATTTATTTTAACATATAGAAACATAGTTTTTTGATTTGTTTAAAAGTCATTTCATTCTACATCAATTCATATAGGTAAATAGTTATTTACACTCGAATGTTTTATGTAAATTTGAGTATATTAATTACTAATTTAAAACTATTTACAATGCCTCATTTTATTATTGATTGTTCAGAAAATGTGATTCGGTTAAAATCTGCGGATGATATTATGCATGAAGTTTTTAATTCGGCATTATCAACAGATCTTTTTATTGAATCAGAAATTAAAGTTCGTATCAATCCGTTTTCATATTATAATAACGGAAATTCCCTTGATGATTTTATTCATGTATTTGGATATATCATGGAAGGTCGAAATACGGATCAAAAAGCAAATTTATCAAAAACAATTGTTACCAAACTGAATGAGATTCTTCCTGAAGTTCCGGTGATTTCAATCAATATAAAAGATTTTGAGAAGGCGAGTTATTTTAATAAAACGATGATTTAGGGTTGGATGATTGGTTTATGATATAAATAATTTTATAGCTAAGTTGTTTTTGCTGTAGTATTTGCTAGGTGTTTGTTTTTTTCTCGCAGATTTTGCAGATTGAGCAGATTTTTCTTTTGGTAAAGATTGTCATTCGAGGAACGAAGGATCTCCGTTAGTAACTCGACAAAGATTGGTAATTTTTGCATGAGAAGTTTCTTGCGGAGATCCCTCGTTCCTCGGGATGACAAAAATGCGCAGACCAAATTTTTAGTGTAATTTTTTTAATCTGTGTTAATCTTTTTAATCTGTGGCAAAAAAAGCTTTGTCAAAGTTTTAAACTTGACAAAGCTCCCCCATAATCTATTCTCTTTCTTCTAAAATCTTGACTCTATTCTCTTTCTTCTAAATTAACAGCAATTGGCGCCGCCAAACAACTCTCCGGAATGTCAAAAGCATTGACTAATGAAACGGCATCGGGGCGAATATCCCAACAAAGCTGATTGACCATTTTACGGATTGCTTTTGTTTTTACGGCTTCCATATAACCATCTTCAAGATACCAGGCTTTGTTTTTTTCTATTTGAGAAAGCGCGTATAGATGATTTAGTTTTGTCAAAATTTCTTTTGATTTTTCATCTTCAACTTCTTTTATTGCTAATTGAAATTGCTCTAAAACTATTCTTTCTAAATATGCCTGAGCGACATCTATCATTTGATGTTGCACGACATTAAAAGCGTCATAAGGTTCTAAACCGCCGTCGACTAATTTTTTAATACGTCGTGCGGCAGAAGCCAAAATGGTTTTTTCTCGATGAATAAAAGCCTGTAAATGAAACTCTTCGTCTAATAAATGTTCATCATCTGTTTTGCGGGTTGCAATTGGATTTTTTTCTGTTATAGCTGTTTTTGCATTTTCATATACATAATTGATAATTCCTGCAGCTCCCATTTCTCCAAACGATTTTCTGAATTCAGACAAACGGTTTTTAGCTACTAATTGCATCAAAACCGTATTATCTCCTTCAAAAGTCGTGTATATTTCGGTGTCATTTTTTAGCGCATCAATTCGGTTTTCAGATAAATAGCCTTTTCCGCCAATTGCTTCACGGCATTCCTGTAAAATATCTCGTGTTGACCAGGTCGAATATGATTTCATTCCGGCAGCAAGAGCTTCAATTTCCTGCATTTCCGGTTCGGTTTTATTCAGGAAACGTTTCGTAAGATATTGCAGAGCAAAATGTATGGCGTAGGTTTTTGCTAACGGAGGAAATAATCTGCGTTGGTGCATTCTGTAATTTAAAATCGGAACTTCTGATCCGCCTTCTGGTCCAAATTGTCGGCGTTGATCGCTGTATCGAATCGCAATTGTTAATCCTGATTTGGCTGCCGCCAAAGCGGAACGCGGAATCCCGATTCGTCCTCCAACCAAAGTACCTAACATAGTAAAGAAACGTCGGTTATCACTTGGAATCGGGCTTTCAAACTCTCCTTTATCATTTACGGAGGCAAAACGATCCAGCATATTTTCTTTCGGAATCACGACATTATCAAAACTAATTGTTCCGTTATCAACTCCGTTTAATCCCATTTTATGTCCGCAATCGCCTATTGTGATTCCGTTTAAGGTATTTCCGTTCGTATCTCTTAGCGGAACCACAAATGCATTTACTCCATAATCGTGATCGTCGATAATTAATTTTGCAAAAACGGTTGCCATTTGTCCGTGAACTGCGGCGTTACCAATATATTCTTTCTGCGCGTTTTTATTGGGCGTATGAATCGTAAACGTTTGATCGTTATGATTATAAGTTGCTGTAGTTTCCAGTCCTTTTACGTTTGAACCGTGATGTGTTTCGGTCATTGCAAAACAGCCCGGAATTTTTAAACTTCCAATATCATTTAAGTATTTGGCATAATGTTTTTCGGTTCCTAAGGATTGAACGCTCATTCCCCAAAGCCCAAACTGAACGCCAAATTTTATCACTAAACTCAAATCGTGATAACTTAAGGTTTCCATTACTGCAAAATAATCGGCTATGTTTTCTCCTCCTCCATATCGTGCAGGATATGCCATATTTCCCAGATTTTCTTCTGCTAAAATTTTACACCAATTGTAAACGGTTTGACGATATACATTTATGTCTGTCGAAGTTTCATAAGCAAATTCCGGTCTTGAAATAACCGATTTTACTTTGTTGATTATCGCAGCTTCTTTTCCGTTTAAAATGGCTGTTATTTTCTGAATATCAAAATCGCTGTTGGTTTGTGAATTTGCGGTAAACGAATTGGCTTTGGTTTTGAAATTCTGAAGTGCTTCTTCGCCTAAAATTCCTAGGTCATTTTCTAATTTTATAAAATCAGATTGTAATTTCGAAATGTCAAGATCTTTTTCTGAAAGTGCTACGGCAATCTCAAATATTGATTTTATATCTTCTTTGCTATGAATGCTGTTTTCAATATCTGATTTCCATTGTGCGAGTTCATTTCGCGAAGGCGGATTTGAAATATCTAATCTTGAAATAAGTTGCTGTTTTTCTTCGGGCGAAAGCCATGTCAAATCATTGATAAATTTCTGAATGGTTGTAAACTCTTTCTGAGTCAGCAAATCATCAGACCACACTAAATAAAATAACGGAATAAAGGCTTGAAGTTTGGTGTTTTTCATATAAATATAGTTCGGTTTGTATTGTTTTTTTGCCAAAGATTTTACAGATTAAATGATTACAATACTTTAAAAAAGCATTTTAATCCGTAAAATCTGTGGCAACTTTTTTCTACGTTTTATTGCATAAAAAAGCAGGAATGAAAATACTCATTCCTGCTTTAATACGCTGTTAAGATTCTGGTAATTTTAAATAAACTTTTATTGAAAGTAAAAAAGGGGTTTGCCACGAATTGCACTAATTTTCACGAATTTTATCTGCTAAATCTGGAAAGTTTAAGTTTTTTCGCCACGAATTCACGAATTATTTTAATTAATAAACTGAATAAAAAAATTCGTGAATTCGTGGCAAAACTGCACAAATAAAAAAAAACAGGAATGAGTATTTTCATTCCTGTTTAAATATCCTGTAAAGATTCTGGTAATTAATACTTTAAACCAATAAAAATATAATAACCTAACGTTACTTCGAATCTCTGGATATTGTGGTGAATCTTTGCTTTATGGCAAAAATATGATGTGAATTAAAAACTAATACAGCAAGAAAAATAATGCTGTATGCTATAACTTGTATGTTCCCGATGGGTTCGTGGTAAACGAAAATTGCCAATAGAAAAGCAATCATTGGGTTTATGTTTAAAAGCATTCCTACTGTTGATGAATTAATGCCGGAAAGTGCATATAAATTTAGGAACAGCGGGAAAATCGTAAACAGAATCGCTATGGTTTCTATACAGAAATAAAACTTAAATTCTGTTGGAATTGGTCCGCTATATGCGGGATAAAAAGGCACTAAAAATAAAGCCGCCAATGTAATATGAAATGTCAGGATTATGAATTTATCAAAACCTTTATTGACACGCTGACTTACTAAATATGAGGCGTAAGTAAAACCAATAATGATGCTGAAAAACATGTCCATAATATTAGCATATGATAAAAGTACACAGCCGGAAATGCTTAGTCCTACTGCCATCCATTGGGTTTTGCTTAGTTTTTCATGCAATATAAAATACGCCAGTAATGTGGTTAAAATGGGACAAACCAAATAGGCTAATGAAGTGGCTTTTACGCTAACATGATTCATTACATAGATAAATGTAAACCAGTTTGCCATTAAAAATACGCTTCCGCCGAAGTTTAATAAAACTGTTTTGCGTTTCTCGAAAGCTGTCATTGATTTAAAGGTTTCGATGGCTTCTTTGATTCTTTTTCTTTTGAATGTAAAAGCAATAATCAACATTAAGATGCTACAGCTAAAAACGCGATAGAATAAAATATCAAGTGATGGATATGCGTGTATTGGTTTTAAAACCAAACTAAAAAATCCCCAGATTATAAAGCAGGTAATTGCAGCTGTGTAGTATTTTGTTGTTTTCACGAATCTTGGTTTTGTTTAGTTTTCTTATTAAAGCAAATTTCTAAAAAATAAAACAGCAATACAGATACAGTTTTTGTAAATTGCACCATAACAGTTTTTTTTATGAAAAATTCCAATTACTTGTATCTGCAATTTGCTGACAGGATCGAAAAACAGATAAAATCAGGTGTTTTAAATGTTGGCGATAAACTGCCGTCGATCCGTGAAGTATGCGCTGAAACCGGCTACAGCATGAGCACAGTAAGTAAAGCCTATTATGAAGTCGAAAGCAGATCGCTAATTGAATCGCGCCCGCAATCCGGTTATTATGTAAGTAATACGTCGGCACGAATTATTACTGAACCTTCGCCAAGCAGCCCTGTTTTAAAATGTCTTAATGTGGATCGTGAGGATTTGATCGATCAGGTTTACGGTAATATGACGGATAAAGATATTACGATGCTTTCGTTGGGATTTCCGTCGAATGAGCTTTTGCCAATTGCGAAATTAAACAAGGGAATGATTCAGGCGATGCGAGAATTGCCCAATAGCGGAACAAGTTATGAACAGGTAAAAGGAAATCCAAATTTAAGAAGGGAAATTGCCAGATGGTCGTTTACATGGGGCGGATCGCTGACGGAAGAGGATATTATTACAACGCCGGGTTGTACAAGTGCAATATCGCATTGTTTAATGACGCTGACGAAACCCGGAGATACGATAATTACTGAAAGTCCTGCTTATTTTGGTATTCTGCAACTGGCTAAGTCTCTGGGATTGTACATTATGGAATTGCCTACAAATATGACTACGGGAATTGAATTAGACGCATTAAAAAAAGCACTTTCGACTAAAAAGGTGAAATTGTGTTTGCTGATGAGTAATTTTAGTAATCCGTCCGGAAGTATGATGCCGGCTGAACATAAAATTGAGGTGGTTAAATTGATGGAGTTTTATAATATTCCGTTGATTGAAGATGATATTCACGGCGATTTGTACTTTGGCGCAAGCCGACCCACAAATTGTAAAACTTATGATGAAAGCGGAATTGTATTGTGTTGCAGTTCGGTTTCTAAAACTCTGGCTCCGGGATATCGTGTGGGTTGGGTTTCACCTGGTAAATTTAAAAAAGAGATTTTACGCAACAAAATTTATCATTCGCTTTCCTCGCCTACTATTACGCATCAGGTTGTTGGGGATTTTCTTAAAAATGGCAGATATGAGAATCATCTAAGGAAAATACGTCAGATTTTGAACCATAATTGCAATAATTACATTAATACTGTTTTGGAATCTTTTCCTAAAGGAACTAAGGTAAGTCAGCCGCAAGGTGGATTTTTTCTTTGGATAGAACTGGATAAAAGTATTGATACGGCGGCTTTTTATCATCTTGCCATGCAGCATAAAATTAGTATTGCACCTGGCAGAATTTTCTCTTTTCAGGATCAGTTTTCAAATTGTATGAGATTGAGTTTTGGTTTACCCTGGACGAATGAATTGAGACAATCGATACAAATTTTAGGTAAATTGCTTCATAGGTAATTAAAATTCATTAGATAAAATACACAATATTGTCATTTCGACGCAAGGAGAAATCACACAAGAAACTCTACAAAGATTGGCGCCTTTCTGAGCGGAGTTACGTGTGTGATTTCTCCTTGCGTCGAAATGACAAAAAAATATCCGTTTGATAATTACACTTGATGTATTCATAAAAAAAGCCAGACAACAGTTTTTATACATGTTGTCCGGCTAAACAAATTGAAACCAAAATCAATTTTAATTATAAAACATAATAAGCATTATCTATTTTTTTAGCTTCGGGTTTAAGGTCAAATTCCTTAATAATATCAAATTCACTTTGATACTCGTTTAACATTTGCATCAGGTTCTTTTCGATTGTATTCGAAATTGTTGTAACCGGTGTATCTGTTGGTCGGTTTTCGAAAGGATCCTGTAAATGGATTGCCATTCTTTCGATCAAAAAGAACATTCCTCCAATAATAGTAATCAATGGAATAGCAAACCAGCTTAATAAACTAACTAATCCAAAAGGCAATAATAAAATAAACAAACACAATGTCATTCTAATATACATGCTATATGTTGTTGGAAAAATAGTATTTTTTATACGCTCGCATTTTCCCATTGCATCACATAATCGCGACAATGTATTGTCAATTTCTACTTGTTGATACGTGTTAAGTTTTTTGTCTTTTCTGGCAATTCTTAAATCTCTTGCGTGAAGCAATAATATTGCATTTGGAACATTTTGATGATTTTTTACAAAATTCAGTTCTTCTTCACTAATAAACTCTTTGATTGGTTTTACGGCATCTTTATTACGCAACGCCTGACCTAAGCTATAACACCATGCAATTTGTCTTTTTGTAAAATTTTCTTTGAACTCATTTGCTTCTACTGTAAACTCCGGATCTTTATAAAAGGTTAACATTTGCCTTACTAAAGTTCTGGACTCATTTACAATTGATCCCCAAATAATTCGTGCTTCCCACCATCTGTCATATGCCTGATTTGACTTAAAAGCCAGTAATAGTGAGATAATTGTTCCTACCATTGTTGGTATTGCAATTGGAATATCAACGGCAACGCTGATAAAATAATGATGAAAAATTTCAAACAAAATCGTATAAGTCAATACAAGACCTAATTCTACTTTAATTTTTCCGAGAACGTACTTCATTGGTATTCTTTTCTTTAATAACATATTTTCGGTTTTAAATTAAACATATATATTTTTTAGAAGTTATTTGGTTTTATGCCAATTCTTCGTATAATGACAAAACCGGAAGTCCTAGTTTGTCGTTTACATTTTCTTTTTTAGTTTTCATGAATTTGATTTTTTCTCCTTTACGGGTTTCAACTAACAAATCGATATCGTATTTTGAAATTGCTTCTGATAAATAAGGTGCGAATTTTTCGTAGTCATCATCAAAATTAGAGGTCTGACTTACAATTTCGAATGAAAAATTATCATTCAAAAATTGCTGAACATCCTTTACATGCATATTGGCGCGAGCGTTTTCGATGTAAAGTGCTTTATTGAAATCTTCTTTGTATTTTTCTGTTCCTAAATGTAAAATTGGACATTTTTGATTTCCTGCCAATTGTATCAGATATTGATGAATTCGCTTTGTTTCCTGTTTATAAGAGTTCGTTAAAACAATTAATTTTACTGAGAAAACATCTATAATGCGTTTAAAAACAGGAGATGAAAGTCCGTACTGGTTGTGTACTTTTATTTTGCAGTTTGGTGCGTGGTCTATAATGTAGCGACAAGTTTCAAGTACTTCTTCCTGACTTGCGGTAAGCCCTGTACGCATTTCGCGCAAATATCCTGATGATGAAAAAGTATCTGGAGCATCTGAAACCATCATTAAAATGATTTCACAACCTGATGATTTTGCCTGATCTACTGCTGACTTTACAGCACAAATAGTATCATCTTTTAAAGTCGTAGGTATTAGGAAATTTTTCATATGTATAATCGTTGAGTTTATACATACAAAATAAGTCCTGCAAAATTAGAAGGGTCTTAATTTAAAATTAGAATTTTCTAAGATTCAACATTAGAATTTTTAATGTTGTTTTTCCTGATTTTTGATTTATTGAAAACGATGGTTACAATTGTTCCCTTATTTTGTTCTGATTGAACTTGTATTTCGCCATCGTGCATGCGAATAATTTTAGACGCTAAAGGAAGTCCTAAACCATAACCTATATATTTGGTTGCAATTTTTCCTCTAAAAAATGGTTCATACAAATGCGGAATATCTTCGGGCGGAATTCCTATACCGATATCATTGATAGCAATTTTAATCGATTCCTGGTTGGCAGTAAGCGTTACAAAAACTTCATTATTATCAGAATATTTTACTCCGTTTGTAACAATATTATTGATAGCAAGCTCTAAAAGCGGTTTATTACACGGAATTAATAGCAAATTAGAATCTTGGGGAGCAAAATTAAATTTCATGCTCACACGATTGTCAGGATAAATTTTATCAAGATCAGATTTTACGTCCATTAATAATTCGTCGATTCTGGCAATATCCAATACTTGTTTTTTACCGTCGTAACCCGTTTGTGTCAGTTTTAGTAAACTTTCGGTCAGGTTTCCTAATTTAGAAGCCTGATTGTAAATATTTCCTAAAGATTCTACATATTCTGAAACGTCTCTTTCTTTAAGAAGCATAATTTCAGACTCGGCAATAATGGTTGTAATTGGCGTTTTTAATTCGTGTGAAGCATTGTTTATAAAATTCGCCTGAATTTCAAATGAGGTTTCCAAACGATCCAGCATATCATTAAATGTTTCGGTAAGATCCGAAATTTCATCTGAGTTTTTAACTTCCGGTAATCTGTTATGAAGGTTTGAAGCACTAATTCTATTTACTTCTTTAGTAATTCTTGCAACAGGATTAATAACACGTTTCGCCAGAAAACGTCCTAAAAAGAAGGCTAAAAGGATGAATCCGAAGCCTCCAAAAACTAATATTTTTGCAATAAAAATGGTTGTGGTTTTTCCTCGTCGGTCTCTTGCGCCAACTATTACAATGTATTTTTGATTGTTTTCCTTGAAAACCTGTCCTAAATAATATTTGCTGTTTACTTCAAAATAGTCTTCTCCGGTTTTTAAAACATTGGTATAAAACTCGTTTGGTAAATTTAATTTGGTATTATAATCAAAACTATTGGCGCTGTTTATTTTTAGAACAAATTCTTCTTCCTCAATAAGTTCTTCAAGTCCGTTCTTTTTTAATTCACTATAATATTTACTTTTTTCAGGATCGTTTTGAAAATGAATCGAAGCCACAATTTTAGCTCTGTCCTCTAATCGCTTTAAAAAATGATAGCGGTTATTTTCCCGAAACAAAACAAAAACAACAATACACAATAGTAAAGTACTAAAGGTGGAAAGTGCTACATAAGTAAATGTGATTCTTTTTCTGATATCCATTTTATGGTTTTATAACATAACCTAAACCTTTCATGGTATGAATGAGTTTGGTAGCAAAAGGTTTATCTATTTTTTTTCGTAAATAAGTGATATAAACATCTACAACATTTGTATTCATATCAAAATTAATATCCCAGACATTGTCTAAAATTTGATCTCTGGAAACAATTCTTCCACTGTTTTTAGCTAAATAATACAATAATTTAAACTCTTTGGCGGTTAAAATTATGGATTCACCGTCTCTTTTTACTGATTTAGCACGTGCATTTATCTCTAAATCGCCAACTATTATGGTGTCAATTTTTTCGGTTTCCTGATGTGCTCTTCTGTGCAAAGCATTTACTCTGGCATCAAGTTCTCCAAATTTAAATGGTTTAACCAGATAATCATCAGCGCCGGCGTTGAGTCCGGTTACAATATTTTCTGAAGTTCCAAGGGCTGTTAAAAGCAAAACGGGAATAAAATTTTTACTGGCACGCAAACGTCTGCAAATTTCTATTCCGTTAATATCCGGCAACATAACATCTAAAATCACAACATCAAAATTATAATTATGAAGCATTTCAAGCGCCGTTGTGCCATCCATGGCGACACTAACTTCGTTATTATTTTCGGCAAATCCTTTACGCAAAATGGATAAAAGATTTGGTTCGTCTTCGACTATCAGTAATTTCATTTTGATTCATGTATGTATAACAAAAATAAGGATTGAGTTTAAAAATAAAAATCACAATACTTATAAATTATGATTTAATTATGAACAATAGCTTTTCGTAACCACAAAAAAAGCATTCACGATAATGAATGCTTTTGTATTTTAAAGAATGATTTATGGGGATAAAAAAGACTAATTTTTAAGATTAAAACTCAAAAAGATTCTCCTGCATTTAAGTAAAATCCTTTCGAATTATTTCCCCAGGCATAATCAACAATTAGATTGGTACGTGTTTTTTTGTCGATTAAAATTCGCAAACCAATTCCTGCTGCAGGCTGAACTGAGTTAAAAAGTGGTATTTTATTATCGACATTACTTGCTGTTACAAAATTGGTAAAAACGGTTCCGCTTATCATTTGATCGCAGGTTATTGGGAATCTGAATTCGGTTGAAAGGTAAATTAATCCATTACCTCTAAATAATCCCTGCGTATATCCTTCTCCGCTCCTGCTGCGCTGATCCCAACCTATTGCGGGTAAATTTAAATACGGAACTTTTCCTCGTGTTACAAATTGCCCGTACGTCCAGATGGCTAAAATATATCTTTTATCCTTGCTTGAAACGGGTATAAAATGGCGATATTCTGCATACAAAACATTGCTGTAATCCTGATTATTAAATAAAACAGGATTAAAACGATAGTTGATATTAGCAAACCATCCGCGGGTTGCATTTACCTGATTGTCTCTGGAATCGAAAACTAAATTAAGGCTTATGCCATTTAAGAAATATTCTAAATCATTAAATCCATGTTTTTGACTGTAATTATAATGGTACGTATAATTTCCGTTTTCGACATCCAGATTCTTATCTTTTATACTGGAATACCAATCGAGATTTATTCCTCCGCCTACATAAAAATTCTTATACACTTCAAAAGATACAGTTTGATGAAACTTAAAATAATCGTAATCCATAGGTTGCGCGATCGAATCAATACTAAAACCTTCTTTATTGCTATGATTCGGAATTATATTAGTTCCCAAGCCATAATTGGGCTGGGAGAAAATGTACAATCGATAATCTCCACTTAAAAAAATCTTGTTGTTTTTGAGTAAAATACTGTTTTTTACGTTGACCAGTAATTGTTTTTTTGCGGTATATGTTATTCCAAGATTTGCAACAGAATATTTATCTGATTCCTTTTTTCCTTTAAAGGTATATTGCGCAACTCCACCAAAGAAAAATCCTGTTGCGGGTTGAGAACCAATTGCGGGAATAACTAAGAAAAAATTGTTTTTTGTGGGTTTAATAACGTATACGGAATCTTTCTTTTTAAAGATTTCTAAAATTGTTCTTGGCTGACATAATTCAGAAGAAGTATTTTGAACCTGAGCAATTGAATTGACTGAAATAAATAAGACTAACCCTAAGATTTTATAATGATGAAAGTATTTATTTTTTAAAAATCTTATCATTTGAAAGCTTTAATTTCATGAATAACATTCAACGCTTATGTAAATATATACCTTATTTTCAATATTTTACGAAACAAAATTTATGTTGTTTTAAAATTAAACGCTTATTATTAAAAGAGTAAAAAAAGGCATATTGACAAAACCGATTCGAAAAGCTTTTAGATTTCCTTAAAAAACAAAGATTATTCTACATGATTTTTTGTCAAAGATATTTTATAAGGAAAAATTAATCCAATTTAGTAACTAATTAATGCGGCCTAATTATTATCTTTTCGGTCTAAAATAATCATTAAAAATAACATTGAAAAAAGCATCTGAATATTTCCTTGATAAAGAATACAATACTATTACTTACGGTACAGATGATGCTAATTTTAAGGATTTTGAATGTTGTACTTTTAATAATTGTAATTTTTCTGCCTGTACTTTTTTAGCCGTCACTTTTATTGATTGCATTTTTAATGACTGTATTTTTACCGAAGCCAAAATCAATTATGTTGCTTTTAGAACAGCAACTTTTAATCGATGCGAAATTAAAGAAGTAAATTTTGCAATGTGCGATAAACTTATTTTTGAAGTTCATTTTTACGATTGCATGCTGGATTATTCGAAGTTTTACACTCTAAAAATAAAAGGGACAACATTTACGAATTGCAGCCTAATTGCGGTTGATTTTATGGCTACGGATCTTACAAGTGTTATTTTTGATAATTGCGATTTGTATCGCTCAGAATTTGATAAAGCAATCGCTAACAAAGCCGACTTTAAAACAAGTTACAATTATACTATTGATCCATCAAAAACCAAATTAAAGAAAGCGGTTTTCGCTTTGAAAGAGGTGAAAGGTTTGTTGTTTAAGCATGATGTGATTGTGAGTTAGCACATTAACAAAGTTTAATGAATTTTCTCTTTCTTATAAAATTGTTTCCCAACTCTATTGATGTGATCTATCAAATCAGTGTTTTCGATTTTATCAAACATTATTAAGTCAATAAAATTAGGTATATATAACTCTTCTAATTTATTTTCAATCTGTTGCAAAGTTGATAAATCGATGAATTTTCCCTTTATTGCTAAGTCAATATCCGAATTATCCCTGTAATTACCTTTAGCTCTTGAGCCAAATATTATGACTTCATCAATATTAAAGTATTCCTGAAATACTGAATTAATTTTATTGATGTAATCCGAAGGAAGCCCAAAAGAATTCATAAATTACAGTAGATTAGTTTGTTCCCCACTTCTTTTTTCTTCCATCGTCTCTTGAAAATTTAAAAATAATTGAAAATAATCATTAATAATTTTATCAAATATTTCATTTGCAATTTCCTCATTGTAAGTATGAGAAGTTTTATTACGGCTCTGAATCATATCCATCCATATGTCGGCATTTTCAATTATTTGCAATCTAAAAGCTTCCCTGGTTGCATCTCTGGAACCTCCGACTGTTGAGTTACCTTGAAAAAAAGCATAATCCTTCATTACATTCCAAGCTAATTCATGAGTATATTCAAATCTTTGAATTAGTCCTTCTTTTATTAATTCTTCAACAACATATCCTAAATTTTCGGCAACTAATTCATCTTCGTCATTTAAATAATTATGTTTTATATAATTTACAGATTCGTCCAACTTTAATAATGCTTTATTAAAATTAGAGAACCTTTGTTCCCATATTATATCTTCCATATTATTTTTTATACAAAGTTAGTATTTTTTAAATTTAAAGAAACTATAATTCTGTTTTGAAGTTTATGTTCTTATTTACCTTTACAATTTTTTCTGCATTACATAATCTTCCATCAAATAACCATTTCCAATTTCTATATCTACTTCTTCAATAATTTCAAAGCCTATCTTTTTGTAGAAACCTAAAGCCGCATTGAAACGATTTACATTTAATGATAAAGCAGTGGAGTTATTTTTTAAAGCAAATTTTTCAATTTCTTCAATCACTTTTTTACCAATTCCCTTTCCTTGTGTTTCGGGTAAAAGATATATTTTATGGATTTTAGTAATTGCTTCACTTTTATAATTATGCTCGATTCCTATAAATCCTAAAGTAATTTCATTTTCAGAAATCAAATAAAATAATTGCTCTTTTTTATTGTATTGATTGGTTAAAGCTTCATCAGAATAAATCAGATCTAACATATAATCTAATTGTTCTTTTGATAAAATTTCGCCGTAAGTAATTGGCCAGGTTGTATGTGCTATTTCCTGAATTAGTTTTATATCGCTTATAGTTGCTTCTAAAATCGTGATCATATTCTATTTAAAATGCTTTTATTATTTAGTAAAAATTTGATTTTCCTGTTCGCTTACTCTTATAAAGGTAGTTCGTTTAGTAAGTTCTTTCAATCGTGAAGCGCCAACATAGGTACAAGTGCTTCTCAAACCGCCTAAGATATCCAAAACCGTATTAATTACTTTTCCTTTAAACGGAACCTGAACTGTTTTTCCTTCGCTTGCTCTGTATTCTGCAACTCCGCCAACATGTTTGTCCATTGCGGTTGTAGAACTCATTCCGTAAAATTGTTTGAATTTATGACCGTCAATTTCAATCAGTTCTCCTCCGCTTTCAGTATGTCCGGCTAACATTCCGCCTAACATTACAAAGTCTGAACCTGCGCCAAAGGCTTTTGCAACATCTCCCGGAGTACTGCAACCTCCATCGCTTATAATGTGTCCACCAAGACCGTGAGCAGCATCTGCACATTCTATAATTGCCGAAAGTTGCGGATATCCTACGCCTGTTTTTACACGCGTTGTACAAACTGATCCGGGACCAATTCCGACTTTTACAATATCGGCTCCAGCCAATAATAATTCTTCAACCATTTCGCCGGTTACAACATTTCCGGCAATAATGACTTTATCAGGATATTGTTTTCGGGTTTGTTTTAAGAACTGTACAAAATGCTCCGAATATCCGTTTGCAACATCAATACAAATAAATTTTAGCTGTGGATTTGCTGTTATAATTTGTCCAATTTTCTCAAAATCTTCCTTTCCTGTTCCGGTGCTTATGGCAATATAATCGTAGAAATCAGGGCTTACATTTTTTAGGAAATTATTCCATTCTTGTAATGAATAATGTTTATGAATCGCCGTAAAAAGTTTTTCTTTAGCAAGAACTTCTGCCATTTCAAAAGTTCCAACAGTGTCCATGTTTGCTGCCATTATTGGAATTCCTGTCCAATTTGTAGTGCTATGCAAAAATTTAAAATTTTGTTCTAATGAGACTTCAGATCTGCTTTTCAGGGTTGATCGTTTTGGTCTAATCATTACATCTTTAAACCCTAATTTTAAATCAGTTTCTATTCGCATGGTTTTAAATTTTCGTTACTTTCAAATGTACAATTTAGATTGTTGATTTTAGAGTTTAGATTGTTAAAAACTTTGCGAATATTTGAACGCGGATGACGCGGATTCGCTAAAGCGAAGACGCGGATTTTAGGCGGATCTTTTTTTTTTGATTAAAAAAATTGAAACTTTCCAATTGGAGCGCGTTTCGACTTCACTCAACGTGACAAACGTAAAACCTGAAATCTAAGACCTGAAATCTAAGACCTGAAACAAGGAAAACTTGAAACCAAAACTTTCTAATTGGAACGCGTTTCGACTTCGCTCAACGTGACAAACGTAAAACCTAAAACCTGAAACAAAAACTTCTTATCCGTGAATTGTTTCTCCTTTTCCGTAGTTGGTGATGATTGATTCTTCGTAGGCAAGCCATTCTCTCCAGCGTTTTTCAACGTCAATTCCAACTCCGTATTTTCTGGCGTAAGTGATAAAAGTAACATAATGTCCAGCTTCGCTTTCCATTAAATCTCTGTAGAAAACAGCTAATTCTTCGTCCTGAATATTTTCAGATAAAACTTTGAATCGTTCGCAGCTTCTGGCTTCGATCATGGCTGAAAATAATAATCTTTCAACTAAACCTGAAACACGGCTTCCGTCACCGCTTTTCTTCATATATAAATAAAGCTCGTTTACATAATCGTCTTTTCGTTCGCGTCCTAGTTTCAATCCTCTTTTGATGATGATATTGTGAACTTGCTCAAAATGATCGATTTCTTCTTTGGCTAAAGCCAATAAATCTTTAACCAAATCCTGATGTTCTGAGTTATTGGTGATAATCGTAATCGCGTTTGTTGCTGCTTTTTGCTCGCACCAAGCGTGATCTGTTAAGATTTCTTCTAAATTTTTCTCCACAATATTAACCCATCTAGGGTCTGTTGGCAATTGTAATCTTAGTACGCCCATTTTTTTTAAGTCTTAAAGTTAGAAAGTCATAAAGTTGTAAAGTCAAAATTCCTTAAAATAAAAGTCGAAGATCAAAAACTAAAATAGAAATTTACATTCCATTCCAAGACTTTCGACCTTCGACTTTATGACTTTATGACTATTTTTTAGTATACGAAAATCGGTCTTTCGCTCATCATTTCATTTACTTCGTTTGCTACTTCTTCGATAACTGCTTCATTTGTATGATCTGCAAGAACTCTATCGATTAAAGCTACGATTGTTTCCATATCTTCTTCAACTAAACCACGAGTTGTGATTGCAGCTGTTCCTACACGGATTCCTGATGTTACAAATGGTGATTTATCATCAAATGGAACCATATTTTTATTTACTGTGATTTCTGCTTTTACTAATGCGTTTTCTGCTTCTTTACCAGAAATATTTTTATTTCTTAAATCAATAAGCATCATATGATTATCGGTTCCGCCAGAAATAATTTTATAATCTCTTTTTACAAAAGCATCTGCCATAGCATTTGCATTTTTTTGTAATTGCATTGCATAAGTAAAGAACTCATCTTTTAATGCTTCACCAAAAGCTACTGCTTTAGCAGCGATAATGTGCATTAAAGGTCCGCCTTGATTTCCAGGAAAAACAGCAAGATCTAATAAAGATGACATCATTCTGATTTCTCCTTTTGGAGTTTTCAATCCTTGTGGGTTTTCGAAATCTTTCCCCATTAAAATCAAACCTCCGCGTGGTCCGCGTAAAGTTTTGTGTGTTGTTGTAGAAACAATATGACAATGTGGAATTGGATCATTCATCAATCCTTTTGCAATTAATCCTGCAGGGTGAGAAATATCAGCAAATAAGATTGCTCCTACGCTGTCAGCAATTACTCTGAAACGCTCAAAATCCATATCACGAGAATATGCCGACGCTCCTGCGATGATTAATTTTGGCTGTTCTTTTGTTGCAATTTCCTGAATTTTATCATAATCTAAACGTCCGGTTTCAGCATCTACTCCGTAAAAAACAGGTTTGTATAAACGTCCTGAAAAGTTCACCGGAGAACCGTGAGTTAAGTGACCACCGTGAGATAAATCGAAACCTAATATAGTATCACCAGGATTTAAACAAGCGTGGTAAACTGCTGTATTTGCTTGAGATCCTGAGTGTGGCTGCACGTTTGCGTATTCAGCACCAAATAATTCTTTGGCTCTGTCAATTGCAATTTGCTCAATAACGTCAACTACTTCGCAACCGCCGTAGTATCTTTTGCCAGGATATCCCTCAGCATATTTATTAGTTAAAACAGAACCGGCTGCTTCCATTACTTCATCACTTACAAAATTCTCAGAAGCGATAAGTTCTAATCCGTGAATTTGTCTGTCTTGTTCCTCTAGTATAAGGTCAAAAATTTGTTCGTCGCGTTGCATTTTTTCGTTTTTCGTTAATTTCCTGCAAAAATACAAAAAAACGTTTGTCAAACTGTTAGATTATGATATATTTGACATAGAATTTTTCAACAAATAATTAACATTCACATGCCAATAACCGCTAACGATACCAAAAGAAAATCATGGTTAGAAGTGCCAGAAAATAGCGACTTCCCTATTCAAAATATTCCTTTCGGTGTATTTCTTACTAAAGAAAATGTCGTTACTGTAGGAACACGAATTGGCGATTACGCTATAGATTTAGGGGCTTTACAACAATTAAACTATTTTGCAGGAATAGATTTAACAGATGATATGTTCATGCAGGATACGCTTAATGATTTTATTTCTGATGGAAAAAAAACATGGCGTTTAGTTCGAAATCGTATCGCCGAAATTTTCGACGAAGTTAATCCTCAACTACGAGATTCAACAAAAGATCGAGATATTGTTATTTTTCAAATCGATGATGTAGAAATGCAATTACCTGTGTTAATAGGTGATTATACTGACTTTTACTCCAGTAAAGAGCATGCAACGAACGTAGGGAAAATGTTCCGCGATCCTGAAAATGCTTTATTGCCTAACTGGTTACATATACCTGTAGGATATCACGGAAGAAGTTCTACTATTGTTCCGTCCGGAATTCCGGTTCACAGACCAATGGGACAAACTTTACCAAATGGGGAAAAATATCCCGTTTTTGGTCCGTCACGTTTAGTAGATTTCGAATTGGAAACGGCTTTTATTACAACTGACGTTAATATAATGGGAGAAAATATCCCAACTTACGAAGCCGAAGATTATATTTTTGGGATGGTTTTACTAAATGACTGGAGCGCGCGCGATATCCAGAAATGGGAATATGTGCCTCTTGGACCATTTTTAGCTAAAAACTTTGCCACTTCAATTTCTCCGTGGATTGTAACTATGGATGCACTAGAACCTTTTAGAACTAAAGGTCCAAAACAAGATCCGTCACCGCTTCCTTATTTACAAACTAAAGGAAAAAAAGCTTTTGATATTCATCTTGAAGTTTCGATTAAACCTGAAGATCAGGAAGAAACTATTGTTTCTAAATCAAACTTTAAATATTTGTACTGGTCAATGAGTCAGCAATTAGCACATCATACTTCAAACGGATGTCGTATAAATTCTGGTGATATGATGGGTTCTGGAACGATTTCTGGTCCAACTCCTGATAGTTTTGGTTCTATGTTAGAATTGACTTGGGGTGGACAAAATCCAATTAAATTAAAGGATGGAAGCGAACGTAAATTTATCGAAGATAATGATACGGTTATCATCAGAGGTTTCTGTGAAAATGCTGAAGTCAGACTTGGTTTTGGAGAGGTTTGCAGTCAATTGTTACCGCCTTTTATCAGACCATGAAGAGAAGCTAGAATAAATTAATCCTTAATTGTTAATTTATATATAATACAAAACCTTGTTAGTTGTCTAACAAGGTTTTTTTATTTTTTTCCACAGATTAAAAATGATTTATTCTCATTTTTTGTCATTTCGACGAAGGAGAAATCACATCCAGTACAGACGTCCAGTTCGTCAATTTTTGGATGTGATTTCTCCCTTAGGTCGAAGATGACAAACTTTGGCATTAAACCCGACAGGTTTTAAAAACCTGTCGGGTTTACGAGATTATTTTAAGCTGGAATCTGTTGGCTCAAACAATGTAAAGTTCCAAATCCCCAAATAAAATCGATACAACTTATTCCGATTACTTCTCTGTCCGGAAAACATTCTGAAAGTATATTTAAAGCTACTCTATCGTTGCTGTCATTAAAAGTTGGAACTAAAACACAATTGTTCAGAATTAAGAAATTAGCATAACTAGCCGGTAATCTTAAAGTTTCAAAATCAACACGTTTTGGCATTGGCAATGCTACAATATTTGGCGATTTTCCATCTTCTAACTTTGCGTTTTGTAAACGTTTCAAATTGTCTTGTAATGGTTTATAATTAGCATCATTTTTATCAGTTTCTATAATAGTTACGATTGTATCTTCATTAATGAATCTACATAAATCGTCGATATGTCCGTGAGTATCATCGCCTTCAATTCCGTCTCCAAGCCAAATTACATTTGTAACTCCAAGATATTCCTTGAAAACAGCTTCGTAATCTTCTTTGGTGAAGTTTTTATTTCGAACCTGAATTGAAGGATGCATTAAACATTCTTCAGAGGTTAATAAAGTTCCTCTTCCGTTTACATCAATTGCTCCGCCTTCTACAATTACAGGTTTTCCTTTATATAGGACTTGTGTTAACGGAACATCAATAAAATCGGCAATTTTACCCGGAACAAATTTATCTAACTGATAGTTTTTATATTTTGCCCAACCATTAAAATTGAAGTTTAATGCTTCTCTTTCTGAACCATTTTTTACAATAATTGGTCCTGAATCGCGCATCCAGCTTCTGTTTGTTTTATGAATGATGAAAGAAACGTTCGCGATATTTACGCGTGCTTTTTCTAGCATTTCGGCTACTTTTTCTTTTAGTTTTTCATCGGCTACGACCAAAAAAACGGTTTCAAAAGTGGCTACTTTTTTAATAAATTCTACAAAAGCCCATTGAACGGCGTCATATTTTCCCGGCCAGTCGTTGCCATTATGCGGAAAACATAATACAATTCCCTGTTGTTTTTCCCATTCTGCTGGAAATCTTCTATTATTTGTTGACATAAAGAGGTTCTAAATTTGAAAGTGCACAAAGATAAACATTCGGAAGGATTTTAAAAAATACATCTAAAATCAAATTAAAGCTAAGCCAAAAAATCTAATAAAATTTAAGTTAAAGATTAAATAATACCTTCTTAATATACGCCGAAGTTCTGCTAATTACTTTTGGCAAAACTAAAACTATCAAAATGAAAAAACTAAGTATTTCATTATTAGCAGCTTTATCTATTATGATAAGTTGTAATAATGATGAAAATTCAAACAACACAGAACCTGAAGTTGTTGTTAATGAAAATCCGGGAACTTTTAAGGAAATTGGTTCTATCACTATTGGTGGTGAAGGTGCAGCTGAAATTACAGCTTACGACGAAAAAACAAAAAAGCTTTTTACGGTAAATAATAGCGGAACAAACCAGATTGATGTTATTGATTTATCTGATCCGACAAAACCAACTAAAATTGGTAAAATTGATTTGACTCCATATGAAGGTGCATCAAATAGTGTGGCGGTTTATGATGGAAAACTTGCTGTGGCTTTAGAATCAACTGTAAATAAACAAGGAAACGGAAAAGTTGTAGTTTTTAATACTGCTGATTATAGCTTGATTAAACAAATAACCGTTGGCGCTTTGCCGGATATGGTGACTTTTTCGCCTGACGGAAAATATATTATGACGGCTAATGAAGGTGAACCAAATACTGATTATTCGCAAGATCCAAACGGAACAATTTCTATTATCGAAGTAACTAATAATTACAATGTTACAACTTTAGATTTTGCTTCTTTGAGCGGTCAGACTGCGGCTTTACAAAAAGATGGTTTTAGAATTTCGAAATTTGCAAAAAGTTTTGCGCAGGATATCGAGCCTGAATATGTGACTATTTCTGATGATTCTAAAACGGCTTGGGTGACTTTACAGGAAAATAATGGTGTTGCAAAGGTTGATTTGACTTCTAAAACTATTACGGCGATTTATCCTTTAGGTTTTAAAGATTTCAATACTGCCGAAAATGCTATTGATGTAAGCGATAAAGATGATAAAATTGCTTTTAATCCGTGGAAGGTAAAAGGTATGTTTATGCCTGACGGAATTAGTCATTTTTCTGCCAATAATGTTCCTTATTTTGTTACTGCAAATGAAGGTGATTCGAGAGAATACGCAGCTTATTCGGATATAAAAAGGATGAAGGATATGAAGCTTGACGCAACTGTTTTTCCTGATGCTGCGACTTTAAAACTGGAAACTAATTTGGGAAGACTGAATCTGATCGCTGATATGGGCGATACTGATGGTGATGGCGATCTTGATGAAATGGTAGCTTTTGGTGCGCGTTCTTTCTCGATTTGGAACGGAAATACAGGAAAAATTGTTTATGACAGTAAAAATGATGCTGACAAAAAAACAAATGAACTTGGAACTTATGATGACAAACGCAGCGATGATAAAGGCTCAGAACCCGAAGCTGTGGTCGCGGTTAAGATGGGAAGTCAGAATATTCTGTTTGTTGGCTTAGAAAGATCAGATGCTTTTATGACTTATGATGTAACAAATCCTGCCTCGCCTCAATATTTGCAAACTGTAAAAACGGGCGACGCTCCGGAAGGAATTTTATTTATTCCGGCTTCTAAAAGTCCAACTAAAAGAAGTTTGTTAGTGGTTAGTAGTGAGGGAGATGGAACAATAAAAATCTTTCAGCCGGACTTAAAATAACTTCCAGATTGACTAATTTCAAAAACGGGCTAAATATGAATTTAGTCCGTTTTTTTGTCCCAATATTTTGATTATGTTAACTTATTTACATAAATAAAACCCAAAAGATGGGAATTATGTAAGAGCAGATACAACGCATTTTAAAACTCGTCGTATAATTTTGCTCCAGAGTTTAAAAGTAGAACTCTTAATAATCACATTAAATTAAAAATTTGGATATCATGAAAAAGAAATTAGCTTCAGTATCGCTTTTATTATTAACATTCGCTGCAGGTGCACAAAACATGGCAACAACAACAGCTCAAACTACAATTGAAAAACCTGCTTATAATAAATGGTCTATTGAATTAAATGGTGGATTAAACAAGCCACTTAGAACAATAACTCCTGGTTACTCTACTGAATCTCTTAGTCCGTTTCACGCAGATTTAGGTGCAAGATATATGTTTAATCCTAAATTTGGTTTGAAATTAGATGTTGGATATGATCAATTTCAGGAACGCAATGACACTCCTGAATTCGAAAGCAAATATTACAGAGCAAGTTTACAAGGGGTAATTAACCTTGGTAGAGCTTTAAACTTTGAAACATGGACTAACACATTTGGTTTATTAGCACATGGTGGTTTTGGTGTTTCTCAATTAAGTTCTGATGACGGTTTTGACGGTAAAGATTACATGGCTCATGGAATTGCTGGTTTAACAGGTCAAATCAGATTAAGTAATAGAGTTGCTTTAACTGGAGATCTTACCGGTATTGTGAACGGAAGACAAAATCATAACTTTGATGGTCAAGGAACTACAAGTACTGGTTCATTAGATGGTGTTTTATTAAATGCGTCTGTTGGTTTGACTTTTTACTTAGGTAAAAACACGAAACATGCTGACTGGTATTCTGAAGAAAATGAAAGATTAAATAAATTAGAAGACAGAGTTACAACTATTGAAACTAATTTAATTGATACTGATAAAGATGGTGTTGCTGATCTATATGATTTAGAACCTAATACTGTTTCTGGAGTTGCTGTAAATACTAAAGGACAATCTATTGATAATAATCAAAATGGTGTTCCGGATGAATTAGAAAGCTACTTAGATAAAACTTATGTTAAAAAAGGTGGAGAAACTGCTGCAACAAACAATACTGTTGAAGAATTGATTAACGGTGGATATGTGAATGTATATTTTGACTTTAACTCTTCAAAACCAACAAATGCTTCTTTATCAGGTGTTGATTTCTTAGTGAAATACTTGAAAAATAATCCTGGTAAATCTGCAGATATCATTGGATATTCTGACGAAATTGGAAGCTCTGCTTACAATACTGAATTATCAAGAAAAAGAGCTGAAGCTGTGAAAAAAGTAGCTGAAAATGCTGGAATCGATGCTTCAAGATTGAATGTAATTGCGAACGGTGAAGATACTTCTGTGAATAAAAATTCTAAAGAAGCGCGTCAAATCGTAAGAAGAGTTACTTTTCAGGTGAAATAATCTTATTATATATTTTTAAAAATCCGCTTCAGAAATTCTGAAGCGGATTTTTGTTTTATAAAATGCAGGAATAAAATAAAAAAAGGACGAAATTTATATTTCGTCCTTTTTTTATTTATAAATTAACTGAATTAGTCAATGGCTCTTTTTGTAATATCTCCAAAAGCATCGATTCTTCTGTCTCTGAAAAACGGCCAGTTCTGACGTACATTTTCCTGAAGATCTAAATCTACTTCGGCAATTAGAATTTCTTCCTGATCGTGAGATGCCTGAGCTAAAATTTCACCTTGTGGTCCTGCAATAAATGATGCTCCCCAAAACTGAATTCCTTCGGTTCCTTCAATATATTGTTCTAAACCAATTCTGTTTGCAGCGGCAACAAAAACTCCGTTTGCAACGGCGTGACCTTTCATTACGTTCATCCACGCACCGTATTGGTTTTCACCGTATTGCTCTTTTTCTTTTGGATGCCATCCAATTGCTGTTGGATAAAATAATACTTCAGCACCTTTTAATGCTGTGATACGCGCTGCTTCCGGATACCATTGATCCCAGCAAATTAATGTTCCAATTTTTCCTTTTTTAGTTTCAATTGCTTTAAAGCCTAAATCACCCGGTGTGAAATAGAATTTTTCGTAGAAATGAGGATCGTCCGGAATATGCATTTTACGGTATAAACCTGCTTCTGTTCCATCTGTATCAATAATATAAGCGCTATTGTGGTAAATCCCTGCCATTCTTTTTTCGAAGAATGGAACTATAATTACTACGCCCAATTCTTTTGCCAATGCACTAAATGCAATAAACGAAGTGCTGTAAAGTGGTTCTGCTAATGCAAAATTATCTACATCTTCGCTTTGGCAAAAATAATGGCTGCTATATAATTCTGGTAATAAAATAACTTCTGCTCCTTTGTTGGCGGCATCTTTTACCCAGCTGATGCATTTTTTAAGATTATTTTCGGCAACGTCATTTAGGTTTAACTGAACAACGGCGATTTTATATTTTCTTTTCGGCATGACATAAAATTTAGAGTGCAAAAATAGTAAATTTTAAAAGGATTTTAGAAAATCTATTTTAGATTTTATCTTACACAAAATTTTTATTTAACTATGACCTTTTTATTAATGACTGAATTATCATCCATTATTATTTTAAGATAATATATGCCTGTAGATTTTCCTGAAAGATCAATTTTCTTTAAATATTGTGTTTTCAGGTCATTCCTGTAATTAAAAACTTTTCCTAATTCATCACTAACAATAATTGAAATGATATTTTTATTATCAGGCAAATCAATATTCACAACTCCGCTGGTTGGGTTTGGATATAAAATGACTTTATTTTTTAAATCAGATATTTCAACTCCTAAAGCTTGTGTACTAAATGATACTATATCTGAATATACAATTGTATTGTTTCCATCTAAACCTTTTAGTCGGTAATAATATGTTTCTCCTTTTAAAGGATTATCTAAATCCGCACTAAATGTGTTGGTTCCATATCCGAATGCATAATTAGGATTAGTTTTAATACTTGAACCTAAACTTGGAGTTGTACCGTATTCAAATTCAATATCCACTAAATATCCACTTGTAGTATTTATATATCCAGTTAATTTAAGTGAATTACCATTATCAATTGCATTTCCTGCCTTTAAAAATATTTGTTGTGACGTATTTAGTATACCTTCTTTACTATAGATAACATTTACTCCATTCAAGGCTTTTAATCTGTAGAAATATATTTTACCAGGATCTAAATTAGCCAACGAGGTTGATACGAATCTTGCAGAACCAGCAGAAACCAAAGCTACGTTTGCAGCAATACTATTGTCATAATTTAGAACTCCGTACTCAAAAACCATATTGGTTATGTCCTTACTATTTGCAATTACATAAGCGGATAATGTTGCATTATTCCCTACAATATCAGCATTATATAAGTTTATTTCGTACTCTAATGGCGTTACAAAATTACTAATTTCACTATATATTTCTTTGGTTTCATACTTTGCCCTAATCCTTACATAATAAATAGTTTTAGGCTTTAAATCAGATAAAGAACTGATTATGTTCTCGGTTGTATTTCCTTTAACAATACTATTATAATTGATAACGCTATAATTTGAAAAATTTTGTTGAGTACAATATTGAAATTCAACATCAGTAATATCATATTTATAAGAAGTTAAGCTTGCATTTATTTGTGCTTTATCTGCTAAAATAGTATTGATGTTATTTATTTGCAGCAAATAATCTTCCTTTGTTCTAAAAGCATTCATTTCACTATAGTAAGGAACATTATCACGCATTGCAACAATTCTGTAATAGTAAGTTGAATCAGGATCAAGATCTGATATTGGGAAAGAAAAGTCTAACGACTCGTCAGCATTTATCTTGTTTGTTGAAATATCCACTGTATGTATAACCGCAGAATTGAAATATTCAAGACGGGCACTATCAAAATAATCTTTATTTACACTTACGTTACCGGATAAAACTGCGCTGCGGCTCAAAATATTTTCTGCCGGATTTAGTTCTAAATTGAATGGTTGAAAATCTATTTCACTTTTTAATATTTTACCATTTGCTCCTGATAAATAAATATCTTTCTCAAAAATTGTAATGCTATTGGTAAAAAAACCAGATGGTAAATTAAATATGTTTTTCCAGCTACTGCCTCCATTTTCTGTTTTATATAGTATACCATCTTCATCAAAAAGATAACCCACATTTTTAGAATAAAACTTAATAAAGGTATAATATTCATAAGGAATTGAAAGTTTTTTCCAATCTGTTCCTCCATTGTTTGTTTTAAAGATCAAACCATTAGAACCTACAAGATAGCCATTGTCTTTATCCAGAAAATCTATTGATTTTATCTCTTCCTGAGCTGTAAACATGACAGTCCAATTAGTTCCTCCATCAATTGTTTTATAGATTTTTTTATCATAATTATTATGTGCATAACCTATATTTTCATTTAGAAATTGCATTTGAGGAAAGCTATAACTTGAAAGTTTTACCCAACTATTTCCGCCATCTGTGGTTTTTACTACTTGTGGCTGATTAAAACCTCCGGAAATTACAATCGTATTTTCAGAAATAAGTGATATTGAATTAATTCCTTCACTAGTAACATAATTTCCTTTATTCAATATGTTCCAGGTTACTCCTCCATCTATTGTTTTAAAAATATAACCTCCATATGAGGCACTAGTTGCAGCGTATCCTACATTTTCATTTACAAACTTAAATGTAGATACTGAGTGATATCTATCATAGTTTATGGAACCTACAACATTCCAGGTTGCACCTGAATCATTTGTTTTAAAAAATGAATTTCCAACCTGAGCAAAACCTTTTTCTTTTGTTACAAATTGTAATTCACTGATAGCATCGTAAGTGGGAGAATTTTCTATCCAGGTTTTACCACCATCAATTGTTTTTATAATTCTGCCTCTTGCCCCTGTCGCAAATCCTTTATTACTATCTAAAAAGTGTATGCCGTAAATATGAGTAAAATCATAAAGTCCATCCTGAAATCCTGCCGAAGTCCAAGTTATACCACCATTTTGTGTTTTATAAATTACCCCATATTCTCCTGCCGCATAACCTACATTTTCATCTAAAAATGAAAATGCAAATATGGCATTAGTAATCGTAGTCATTTCTGTCCAGGTTTCCCCTCCATCAATTGTTTTATAAAGGTAACTATGTTCACGAGTTGCAAAACCTACATTTTGATTTACAAAGTAAACAGTAAAAAAATCAGACGGAGTTACATTAGAAGTCATCGTGGCATACCAGGTAACTCCCCCATCAACTGTCTTTAACATTTTACCATTATTACATGCTGCATGCCCGATTAATGGTGTCGTAAAAAAAGATTTGTTGACGTTAGCATTAGGAATATTAAAACTTGTCCAGGTAGTTCCTCCATCTAAGGTCTTAATTATACTATTTGCGCTTGAAATAATTATGGTTGTTTCGTTAACTATATTTACTGTATTAAAGTCTACTATAAAACCTAAGTTTACTTGTGTCCATGAAGTACCAGAATCAAGTGATTTTAATATATAACCATTGTTTCCAACGATATAACCTATATTATTATAAAATTTTAAATCATTACCGCTATAAATATCCTGCTTCTTTTTCCAGCTGAAACCAGAATCTGAAGTCTCCAATATTTCATTATCGTTTATTATATATCCGGTATTTTCAGATACAAATTTAATTTCCTTACCCGTTTTATATGAAGGTGTCGGATTTAATAATTTCCAATTATTCTGAGAAATTATAATTGGCGTGAAACAAAAAAAGGAAAAAAATGCTATTATGCAGATGTGTAAAGTTCTTATCATAAGTGGTGAAATGGTTAATATATTTCTCAAAAATAAACAATTAAAATATAACAAACCTATTTTTAAATTAACCTATTTTTTCATACAAATAACAAACTTCAACCTTTAGAATATAATCTAATTAGCTTAAAGATTTTCATTTTATTATTATAACCAAAAGTTAATCATAATAAAAACCATCTTACAAATTTCATAAATCGAAATTTGCAAAATGGTTTCTTACCTAAACTTATCAATCAATAACCTGATTATTCAATAACTACTTTTGTTGTAATAAATTCAGTTTCTGATTTTTTGAATTTGATTTCAAAAGTTCCTTTTGTTGCTGACTTAAATTTATAAACTGTTTTTTTAGGATCCGGAACTTGTTGTGTACAAACTTCTGATGGATATTTTGCCTCTACTTGTAAACCTTTTACTGCTCCAATTGTTGTTTCGCTAATTTTACTAAATTCTCCACATGCATTATCTACAATAAAAGTCACATCATAACTCAATTCATCATTTACTTTTCCAGTTGCAGGACCTTTTACTTCTGTTACCAGCGCCACTTTTGTAGTTGGATTTGTAACAGGTTTATCATCGTCGTTGCTACATGAAATTAATACTGTTGCCAAAAATAATACTACAAAAACTGATTTAAATCTAAAATTTTTCATATGAAATAATAATTAATTGTTAATTACTATGAAGATGTAAATGTATTGCTTTGGTTGCTTTGAGAAATTGTTAAATAATTCATCTAAATGATTAAGCATTTGTAAATCAAAAACTTATTATGATAAAAAAAATTACGCTATAACAGTTATTTCTTATAAAATAAAATTTCTAAACTAGCCGCGATGGAAACGGCATCCTTTTTATTCGCTTTTTTGCGGATTAAAAGATATAGTTGACAGCGGGACAAATCGTGTTTTGAAAATGATTGTTTTGCTCCAAAAAAAAACACCAATCTTTCAATTAGTGTTTTATACTTTATATTTATTAAGTTTTTAAGCTTGTTTTTTCTTTGAAAATATCTTTTTGAACAGGTTTACAAATGCCAAAACGATAAACCCTAATAGTAAACCAATTACGAACTCTTTTATAATGGAAGGGATATTAATTTTAGGTACTAAATGATGGAAAAACGGAATATAATGTACAAATATTCCTCCGGCAACTAAAAGTAATGCGATTGTACCAATAATGGTTAATCCTTTGATGACTAATGGAAGCGCTTGCACAAGTAGGTTTCCGATTTTTTTGAGTAAACTATTATCTTTTTTACCAAGTTGAATTAGTTTAAGCCCTACTTCGTCCATTCTGACAATTACTGCTACAATACCGTAAACGCCAATAGTGGCAATTAATGCAATGATTGAAGTTACAATAATTTGCTGAAGAAGAGGCTCACTAATTACTGTTCCCAAAGCAATTATTACTATTTCTACAGATAAAATAAAATCTGTTACAATGGCTGATTTTACTTTTCCTTTTTCAGCTTCGAGAATTTCTTCTTCAGTTAAGATTTCATCTGTTATTCCTGCCGATTCTTCGTGGCTGTGCGGAAATATATATTCGTATATTTTTTCGGCTCCTTCGTAGGCTAAAAATAATCCTCCAAGTACTAAAATTACAATTATGGCAGTGGGTAAAAATGCGCTTAATAAAAATGCAATTGGCAAAATGATTATTTTATTAAGTAGCGATCCTTTACTGATTGCCCACAATACCGGAAGTTCTCTTGATGATGCAAATCCTGACGCTTTCTCTGCATTTACTGCCAAATCATCGCCCAAAATTCCAGCTGTTTTTTTTGCTGCAATTTTGCTCATTACTGCAACATCATCCATTATTGCTGCGATATCATCTAATAATACAAAAAAACCTGATGCCATTATACTTATTTATTTTAAAAAACTTCGTAATTAACTGGCTTTGAGTGTCCAATTTAATTAATCTGTTTTATTATTTATGAGCGCTAATCTAAGACTTTTTTATTGATTTTTTTATCTAAAAAAATTAACTGCACTGCCCTAAAAGTACCCAGATAATTATAAAAACGAAGATGGTTCCAAAACATCCTCCGCCTAATTTTTTCGCTCCGTAACCTGCTAATAATCCTCTAAAAATATTATTCATAGTGTTTTTGTTTTTTGTTTATATTGTTATGTAAAGTTGACAATTTAATGTGCAACAATTTTTATATGACTTTTAAAAAAAGTTTCATGATTTACGGATTGGACTTTTACAAAAAAAGCACCAGCCTTTCAACTGGTGCTTTCTCTCTCAAAAAAATAAAACCAAATTATTCTACGGTTTGTGTTTGATTTCTAAAAACCAACTGACCGTCAAAAGCATCTAATAAAATAATGCTGTCTGTTGTTATCTTTCCTGCCAAAATTTCTTTCGACAACTGATTCAGTACTTCTCTTTGAACTACTCGTTTTACCGGTCTTGCTCCAAACTGCGGGTCGTAACCTTTATCAGATAAATATTTAATAGCTTCCGGCGTTGCATCCATTGCAATACCTTGTAATGCAAGCATTTTTGTAACGCTCTTAAGCTGTAAACTAACAATTTTAGAAATATTCTCTATCGTTAAGGGCGTAAACATTACAATTTCGTCGATACGGTTTATAAATTCCGGACGAACCGTTTGTTTCAGCAATCCTAAAACTTCGGTTTTTGCCGCTTCTGTTGCCGCTTCAACACTTCCTTTTAGGTTTTCAAACTTGTCTTGTATAATCTGACTTCCCATATTAGATGTCATGATGATAATTGTGTTTTTAAAATCAGCAAGTCGACCTTTATTATCTGTCAAACGACCTTCATCAAGAACCTGCAATAAAATATTGAAGGTATCAGGATGGGCTTTTTCAATCTCATCTAATAAAATTACAGAATACGGCTTTCTACGAACAGCTTCGGTCAATTGACCACCTTCGTCATAACCAACATATCCCGGAGGCGCACCAACTAAACGGCTCACGCTGTGACGTTCCTGATATTCACTCATATCTATACGAGTCATAGAATTTTCATCATCAAAAAGATATTCGGCTAAAGCCTTTGCTAATTCTGTTTTACCAACTCCTGTAGTTCCTAAAAATAGAAATGTTCCAACTGGCTTTTTCATGTCCTGCAGACCTGCGCGGCTTCTGCGAACGGCATCACTTACGGCTTCGATCGCTTCTTCCTGGCCTACAACACGTTTGTGCAATTCGTCTTCAAGATGCAAAAGTTTTTCACGTTCTGTCTGAAGCATTTTCATTACAGGAATTCCTGTCCATTTTGCCACAACTTCTGCAATATCTTCACGTGTAACTTCTTCTTTTATTAATGAAGTACCTAATTGATATTCCTGCAATTGTTTTTGCAAAACATCAAGGCGTTCTTGCGCTTCTTTTATTTTTCCGTAACGAATTTCCGCTACTTTTCCGTAATCTCCATCACGTTCTGCGCGTTCTGCTTCGTATTTAAAATCTTCAATTTCTAATTTAACAGCCTGGATTCCGTCAACAACATCTTTTTCCGATTTCCATTTTGCATAGATTTCATTGCGTTCTTCTTTTAAGTTCGCCAAATCCATGCGAAGGATTTTCAGTTTGCTTTCTTCTTTTTCACGTTTGATCGCTTCAATTTCAATTTCCAATTGCATGATTTTACGATCCAAAACATCTAATTCTTCTGGTTTTGAATTGATTTCCATACGCAGTTTTGAAGCTGCTTCATCCATCAAATCGATCGCTTTATCCGGTAAAAAACGATTCGTAATATAACGTTGCGAAAGTTCTACTGCTGCAATAATTGCCTCATCTTTAATTTGAACTTTATGATGCGTTTCGTACTTTTCCTTGATTCCGCGTAAAATCGAGATGGCACTTTCCGTATCGGGTTCATCGATTAATACTTTTTGAAAACGACGTTCCAGGGCTTTATCTTTTTCAAAATATTTTTGATATTCATCTAAAGTTGTTGCGCCAATCGCTCTTAACTCACCACGAGCCAAAGCCGGTTTCAGGATATTAGCCGCATCCATTGCGCCTTCTCCTCCACCTGCGCCTACAAGTGTATGAATTTCATCTATAAATAAAACAATATCACCTTCGGCAGCTGTAACTTCTTTTACAACTGATTTTAAACGTTCTTCAAATTCTCCTTTGAATTTAGCGCCGGCAATCAACGCTCCCATATCTAGGGAGAAAACGATTTTATCTTTTAAATTATCCGGCACATCGCCATCAACAATTCTATGTGCTAAACCTTCGGCAATGGCGGTTTTACCAACTCCTGGTTCTCCCACTAACATTGGGTTATTTTTTGTTCTTCGTGTTAAAATTTGTAATACACGACGAATTTCTTCATCACGACCAATAACAGGATCCAATTTTCCGTTTCGTGCTAATTCGTTTAGGTTTTTAGCATATTTATTTAACGAATTGTAGTTTTCTTCTGCCGAAGATGATGTGACTCTTTCTCCTTTTCGAAGTTCTTCAATTGCTGCTTTTAACCCTTTTCCGGTAACGCCCTGATCTTTTAAAATTTGGGAAACTTTACTTTTTGAATCGAAAATTGCTAAAATTAAATGTTCAATTGAAACATATTCATCGTTCATTTTCTGAGCAATAATCTCCGCTTCGTTCAACGCTTTGTTTGCATCTCTGGAAAGTAAAATATCTCCTCCGGAAACTTTTGGAAAACTTTGAATAGTTGAATCTAATATTTGTAAAAACAACGGAACATTTACATTTAGTTTTTTCAAAATAAACGGCGCAACATTTTCATCTACTTCAAAAATAGCTTTAAAAATGTGTTCGTTTTCTATTTGCTGTTGTCCGTTTCGTTGCGCCAATTGCTGTGATAGCTGAATGGCTTCCTGCGACTTAATTGTGAATTTATTTATGTTCATATGTGTTTGATTTGATTGATTTTACTTATAAATGCGATACCATTAAAATTACAATTTATTGGATTAAATTTTTAAGTTTAAATGATATAACTTTGTTTCAGATTAGTCAAAACATATTCCATAGTAAAAATAAAGACAAAATGACATTAAAAATCAGTTTTTAACTCATTTTAAGCGTCAAAAAGTCACAAAACAAGTCAAATTATGAGTTTTTTAAATTCAATCTTCGGAAGTTCAGAGAATTCAGATTCTCCAAAAAGCAATGTTAATTGGACAGAATTAACAGATATTATTCAATTAAATGAAATTGAAGCCATTTCGAAAGAAAAACCGGTTGTCATTTTTAAACACAGCACCAGATGTAGTATTAGCCGAATGGCTTTGAAACAATTTGAGCGTGAATATGATTTAAATGAAACGGTTGATGCCTATTTTTTAGATCTTATTGAGCACAGAGATATTTCTAACGGAATCGCCAGTAAATTTGGTGTATACCATGAATCTCCACAATTAATTTTAATCAAAAACGGAAAAGCGGTTTATGATGTTTCACACAGCGATATTGATGCTGTGGCTTTGAAAGAAAAAGTATAAAGTTTTTTGCCACAGATTAAAATGATTTTATAGATTTTTCAATCATTTTAATCCTTTAATCTGTGGCAACTTTTAAAAAGTTCCTTCTGAACCTCCACCACTAAATCCTCCTCCACCATATTCCATTGGAGAAATTGGTGCTTTTACTTCTGGTTTTATTCCAAAAGCTGAAGCAACAATTAAAGCTTCGGCATTTAGAATCGTATTCGAATTATTGATTCTGTCCGGCTTAAATGTCAATCCTGCTTCGTTATCTTTCAGTTTTTTTATCGAAAAATACGCTATTGCGAATAAAGCTAATCCGCCAAGGGTTAAAGCAACTTCTATTGGTAAAACTGAATAATAAAATCGTATTGTATAAATCGAAAATCCAATCGCTAAAAAGCTGATCCAAAGCATGATTCTATCTTTTGTTTTTAAAGCCTGAACCAAATACACCATCGGAACGATAAAAGTAAAAGCATAAAAGAAAATAGCAAACGGAATATCAGTTTCCGGAAGAATTTCATTTCCTAAAAGTTGTACCGAAAGTTCTCTGACTACTAAATAATTACACGAAAGATAAAACAATATCAGGCAGAAACTATTGGCTAATAATACTCCGTTATAGTAATAACTTTGTTTAAGTGTATTTAAAATTCTTTTTGTGAAAAAGTAAAATACAGCCGAAACCAGCATTACAACAAACGGCAAAATAGATTTTGCGATTCCGCCCAATTCAAACATTCCGTAAAATAAAACTGCCGAAGCTGCTAAACAAAAAACCAACAATGACAATAAATGCAAATATCTTCTATACATTACAAAAGCTGCGATTGCTGTAAAAAGTGCAATCTGTAATTCGTAACCTTCGGTTGTTATGGCAATTGCACAACCAACATTTAAAATAGCGCCTAAAATAAAAGCATCGTCTAAACCATGTCCGTAATATTTATTATTTGCCAGAATTTCTGCCCCACCAAAACCGACAGCGGCAAAAATATAACAGCAAATCTTAAAAAAAGTATTTTCAGAATTTGAACCGGTTAACCCTAATAATGCAATTACGCCACAAACAGACAAATACAAAAATGCACCTAATAAAAAGAATCCTAATCGTACCAGAATATTGCTTTGTCGTTTAAAAGCAGGTAATTCTTTCTTGATTAAGTTCTTTTGTTCTTTACTAATAAATCCCGCAGATTCTAATGAATTTGCTTCGTCAACTAAGGCTAAATTGTCTAATAAATTTTTGTCGTATACTATCATGCTGCAACTTCTTTATTGAAGGTTTTAATCAATTTTATAAACATTATTATAGAGCCAATAAAATATACCGGAAGTAACATAATAAATAACATCCAGACATCAGAGAAATTAATGTTTTCGAAAATTCTCATAATGAATATATTTAATCCAATATAAGCGTAGATAATCATAAAAACATATAACGAGATTGCCTTTAGTTCGTGGCTTATTTTGTAGAAATAATAGGAAGATGCAGCTAAAACGACCACAAAAAGTAACCAGATTCCCTGCTCAAAATATTCTACGAGACTACTAATTGTTGCAATGCTGATGATATGCAAAGCAAATGTTAGATAGATAATATTAAAATGTGTTTTTAGCTGAATTCGGTTACTGTAAATCGTCCATAAAATAAGTAAAACTCCCAAAACTATTGCCGAGTAACTTAAAGTCTGATCTTGGTGAAAATTAATAGTATTTAATAAATCCTGAGGCGATACCGAAAGTCCAACGTAAGCTGCTAATCCAGTAATGGCAATAGTTAACACACTCTTATTATCGAAATAATACGCACAAAAAAAACTCACAACCGTGGGGATTAAAGTTGCTAATCCGTAATGTGTCCCGAAAGGTTTATATTGAAATTGTAAATATCCTATAAATATACAGGTGAGAATATTTGCTGCTAAAACTAAAATATTCTAAAACAGGATGGTCGAAAGTAGTTTCTGATTTCTGAAATCCTTTAGAATTTTTAAAACAGAAATAAAAACAAACTCCTATAACAATTAACAGAAGCGACAGAATCGCAATATGACCAATGCTATCAATATTATTATAAATTAAAACGCCTATTCCTGAAGTAAATAATAAAATAGATAAATACAGGAACAATTTTAATTCTGCGTTTAAAGAGAAAATATTCAAATTTCTATAGGAACTGATTTCCTGATATTGATTCTCTGTAATAAGATTTTTTTCTAAAAGTGCTTTAGCAGCCTGATCATCAAACTTATTCATATATTATATTTATCGCCGTACAATCAAAAATAGTGTTTTTAGTTTGAAAAAAAACTCTAGCAGTAAAAAAATCCCTACTAAACATAAAGTTGCTCTATTATAATTTTATTGCTAATTATAATATTTTACTAAAATTATTGATCGTATGCTTTTATAATTTAAATTCGTGCAATCGATTACATTAAAACTATCTAAGACTAAAACCACAAAAAAATCAACATTTAAAATGAAAAAAAATCTCATTCTGCTCTTTTTATTATGGAGTATTTCAAATCTTTTTGCACAAAACTATTATATGCAATCTCCGGAAGGATTTGGCGCGCAAACAACTGGCGGAGGAAGTGCAACTCCTGCTATAGTAACATCTTATGATGAATTATTAACCAAAATTAAAAGCAATAATCCTGAAGTAATTTTAGTTTCCGGAACAATTACAATTCCTGCCGGTAAACCCATACAACAAGTTGTTTCAAACAAATCTATTATAGGATTATCAGGCGCAAAACTTGTAAACGAAAACCAATCAAATCCCGGAGCAGGAATTTTATATCTTAAAACTGGTTCTAATAATGTAATAATTAGAAATCTGACTTTTATTGGTCCCGGCGCTTATGATATTGACGGACAGGATAATTTAACTGCTGATTGTACAAACCTTTGGGTAGATCATTGTGAGTTTCAGGATGGTCAGGATGGGAATTTTGACAATAAAGGCAAAACCGATAATGTGACTATTTCGTGGTGCAAGTTTACCTATTTAAAAGCTCCAAAATCCGGTGGTTCCGGCGGAGCAGATAATCATAGTTTCAGTAACTTAATTGGTTCAAATAAAAATGATTTTCCTATGGATGGACATTATAGTATTACTTTTAAAAATTGTTTTTGGGCAGAAGGCTGTAAACAAAGAATGCCTCGTGCGAGAAATGCCGAAATCCATATTATAAATTGCTATTATAATACCTCAGAATCTGGTTCTGTGGCTATTGGTTTAGGCGGAGGAGTTAAAAATTCAACTTGTTATGTTGAAGGAACTGATTTTGCCAATGTTGAGAAAGTTTTTAAAGAATACATAAGTACTGATGGCGGAACTGTTGGAATTGCATTTTCTAATTGTCGTAAAGTGCCAATGGATTTTGGTTCACCAGCCAATAAGCCTACTTATAAATACACAACTATTCCACTTGGCAAAGTAGAAGAATATGTTACAAATAAGTCCTGCGGTGCCGGAGCTACATTACAAGTTAGTTCTACTGGCTTAATCTCTAGTAATTGCAATAATAAAGCTAATTAAAATCTAATTTTCATAAAAAAGGCCGATTTGTATTTGATACAAATCGGCTTTTTTTGTGGATGAAAATACTTTAAAAAGCTGCTTTCATTTTATCTTTAATTGCATCTAAACATAAGTTGTTGATACTTCCTTCGTGCGTGTGTTTGGTTTCTTTTGGCGATTGATAAGTTCCCGCTTCCAGTTGTTCTGCAACCGCTTTGTATGCATCTCTAAAAGGCATTCCGGCAACAACCATTTCGTTTAAAGTATCAACTGTAAACAGATAATCGTATTTTTTATCTTTTAAAATATTGTCTTTTACTGTGATATCTTTTACCGAGAAAATCGCAATATCTAAACATGCTTTCAGGTTTTGAAGTGCAGGAAATAAACCTTCTTTTAAAAGCTGTAAATCTCTGTGATAACCGCTTGGTAAGTTATTTGTAATTAAGGTGATTTCGTATGGAAGTGCCTGAATCTTGTTGCATTTTCCTCTGATTAATTCAAATACATCCGGATTTTTTTTGTGTGGCATAATGCTGGAACCTGTTGTAAGATGTGCCGGCAAACTGATAAAATCAAAATTCTGGCTCATATATAAACAAACGTCCATTGCAAATTTAGATAATGTTGCTGCAACGCTGCTCATCGCAAAAGCAACCGTTTTTTCAGCTTTTCCACGGCTCATTTGAGCTGCAACGGCGTTGAATTTCAATGTTTCAAAACCTAATTCTTGTGTGGTAAATGTTCTGTTGATTGGGAAAGAGCTTCCGTAACCAGCTGCAGAACCTAACGGATTTTGATCTACAATTTTTGAAGCTGCATTTAACATCGTAACATCATCTATTAAACTTTCGGCGTAAGCTGAAAACCACATTCCGAATGATGATGGCATTGCGATTTGCAAATGTGTGTATCCTGGCAATAAAACATTTTGGTGTTTCTCCGCCGATTCCATTAGCAAATCAAAAAGCGTTTTTACTTGTTCTTTTATAGCTTTTAATTCATCTTTTAAATATAAATGAACGTCTACCAAAACCTGATCGTTACGGGAACGTGCGGTATGGATTTTCTTTCCGGCATCGCCTAATTTGACAGTTAGCAAATATTCTATTTTAGAATGTACGTCTTCAAAACTGTCTTCGATTTCGAAGTTTCCTTTTGCAACGTCAGCGATGATTTCGTTTAAAGCATCAACCAAGGAAGTGGTTTCTTCCTGAGTTAATAATCCTATTTGCCCAAGCATTTTAGCGTGTGCAATTGAACCTAAAGCATCGTATTTTGCGAGAACCAAATCAAGTTCACGGTCATTTCCAACTGTGAAATGTTCGATTTGTTTGTCTGTTGCAATTCCTTTTTCCCAAAGTTTCATAAGCTGTATGTTTTTTTGTTTCACAGAGTTTCTCGAAGAAAAAATCAAAGATTCACAAAGTTTTGTTTTATTATTATGTTTCTTAATTCCTGAATGTCCTAGCCCCGATAGCAATGGAAATCCTTTTATTTTTTTTCTTTAAAAAAATAAAAGATTGGAACGGATAGCGGGAAATAGCTCCTTATCCTTCGACTCCGCTCAGGATGACAAGGATTATAATTTAAAGAAATCGGTTAGTATTTTAATATACAAGTCGACTCCTTCTTCGATTTCGTTGATGAAAATAAATTCGTCTGCTGAATGTGACCGCAGGGTTTCGCCTGGTCCGAGTTTTAAGGATTGACAACTCAAAACGGACTGATCTGAAAGTGTTGGTGACCCATAAGTTGTTCTTCCTAAAGCTATTCCGGCTTGAACTAAACCGTGTGCAATAGGAATAGATGATGCGTTTAAATGCATGGATCTTGGTGTTACTTCGGCATTTACATTTGCTTTTACAACTTCCAAAATTTCGGTATTTGAGTAACGATCGGTTACGCGAATATCAACAACTAAATCACATTCTGATGGTACAACATTATGCTGTTTTCCTGCGCTGATTTGCGTTACGGTCATTTTTACGGGACCTAAAACATCAGAGATTTTGTCGAATTTATAGTTTTTAAACCATTCCATTACCGGAATTGATTTGTATAATGAATTATCGTCGTTTTGGTGCGCTGCGTGACTTGCCGTTCCTTTTACTTTTACGTCAAGAACTAACAAACCTTTCTCAGCGACAGCCAATTGCATTAAAGTGGGTTCACCAACAATGGCACAATCTAATTCAGGTAAATGTTTTAAAACGCTGTTCAAACCGTTTTTTCCGCTGCTTTCTTCTTCTGCCGAAGCTACAATTACAATATTATATGGTAAACTTTGATTTTCATAAAAGTGAACAAATGTCGCCAATAATGAAACTAAACATCCTCCGGCATCATTACTTCCTAAACCAAATAATTTGCCGTCTTTTTCAATCGCTTTAAACGGATCGTTGGTATAAGCTTGATTTGGTTTTACGGTATCGTGGTGTGAATTCAGTAAAAGTGTTGGTTTGTTCTCGTCGAAATATTTATTGAAAGCCCACACATTATTGTTTTCTCTTTTAAAAGGAATCTCGTTTTGATTGAACCAATTTTCTATTAAAAGTGCTGTTTGATCTTCTTCACTTGAAAATGAAGGTGTTTCGATAAGGCTTTTTAATAAACTAATTGCTTCCTGGGTAAGCGTTTCTATATTTTTCATTTTTAGTAGGTACTGAGGTACTAAGGTTCTGAGGTTCTAAGATTGCAAAAGTCTTAGTTTCTTAGCAACTTAGCAACTTTTTTCTTTATAATGTAATTGTTGTATGAAGAACATCTGGGTTTTGAAGCATTTTGTGATGCCCAATTTTGATTTTTTGAACGCCTCTTGATAAACTATTGAAACAATTATCCAGTTTCGGAATCATTCCGGAATGGATTACTTTTTCGGATTTTAGTTTATTGTATAGTTCTTCGTTTATTTCTGTTATTACAGAATTATCGTCTTCTGAATCTTGCAAAACTCCTTGTTTTTCAAAACAATATGTTAGCGTAACATCAAATACTTCAGACAATGCAATTGATAATTCGCTTGCAATTGTATCAGCATTTGTGTTTAACAATTGTCCGTTTTTGTCGTGTGTAATGGCGCAGAAAACGGGAACTATTCCTGTTTCAAGCAACGTTTTTAATAAACTTGTATTAACTTGTTTTACATCGCCTACAAATCCGTAATCAATCGTTGGATGATTTCGTTTTGTGGATTGAATTAAATTTCCATCAGCTCCGGAAAAACCAATTGCATTATTGCCTTTCGCTTGTAATTGCGCTACAATATGTTTGTTGATTTGTCCGGCGTAGATCATCACGACAACGTCTAGCATTGGAGCATCGGTGATTCGGCGTCCATCAATCATTTGAGGAACCAAACCAATGCTTTGAGCCATTTTTGTAGCCGATTTTCCACCTCCGTGAACTAAAACTTTATATCCTTCGATCTTAGAAAAATCAGTTAAGAATTGTTCTAACTCGGTTGGGTTGTCAATTATATTTCCGCCAATTTTTATTACTTTAACGTTCATTTCTTTCAAGGTTCAAAGGGACAGAGGTTCAGAGGAACAAAGATTTTTGTGACGGTTTTAAAAACCTCTGAACCTTTGCAACTTTGCGCCTTTGTACCTCAAATTATAACTTTTTTAAAATCTTTTGTAGAACTAATTGTGCCGAATACGTTCTGTTATTCGCTTGTTGAATTACGATTGAATTCTCGCTGTCGATTACTTCATCAGTCACAATTACGTTACGACGAACCGGAAGGCAATGCATGAATTTTCCGTTGTTAGTTAAAGCCATTTTTTCAGCTGTAACCGTCCAATTTGAATCTGTGTTGGTTACTTTTCCGTAATCGTTGAAGTTGCTCCAGTTTTTTACGTAAACGAAATCGGCATTTTCGAACGCTTTATTTTGATCGTATTCGATTTTACAGTCTTTTGTGATTTCGGGGCTCAATTCGTAACCTTCCGGATGTGTAATTACAAAATCCATATCTTTTTGCATTTGCATCATTTCTACGAAAGAATTGGCAACCGCTTGTGGCAATGCTTTTGGATGCGGTGCCCAAGAAAGCACTACTTTTGGTTTGTGTTTCGTTTTGTATTCTTCCATTGTAATTGCATCTGCCAAAGATTGCATTGGGTGACGAACAGCACTTTCCATGTTCACAATTGGAACGGTTGCGTATTTTAAGAATCCTGAAATCACCGTTTCGGCATAATCTTTTTCTTTATCAACCAAACCTGCAAAAGCACGAATGGCAATAATATCACAATATTGAGATACTACTTCTGCCGCTTCTTTAATATGTTCTGAAGCTCCGGAATCCATTATGGCGCCGTCTTCAAATTCTAATGTCCAGCCTTCGTTGGTAAAGTTCATCACCATAACATTCATTCCTAAGTTTATAGCGGCTTTTTGAGTACTCAAACGCGTTCTTAAACTCGGGTTAAAGAATAACATTCCTAAGGTTTTGTTTTTCCCTAAGTCTTGATTTTTAAGTGGATTCTTTTTTATTTTTAATGCGCTTTTTACCCATTTTGATAATGAGTTGATATCTTGTATTGAAATATAATTCATTGTTTTTTGTATTGTGTTTTTTTAGACGCGGATTAAAACTGATTCGCTTTGCGAAAACGCGGATAAAAACTGATTTTTTCTTTTCCTTTTTTACTTTCTTATTTTTCTACTATTTTCGAAAACTTTCCGTTTGAATTCCGGTTTCTTTCCAAAATTCAGGAGTAAACCGACCTCGCAATTTGTTCCTCTTAAATAATTTAATATTTGATTTTCGAAAGCTGCTGCAATACTATCAGCCGCTTTTAATTCAAGAATAACTGAATTTTCAACAATTAAATCTGCATAATATTCTCCCACTTCAATTCCTTTATAATAAACTTCTATTTTTCTTTGAGCTTCAACATTTAAACCTTTACTTTTTAATTCCAAGTACAGGGAATTTAAATAAACCTTTTCTAAAAATCCATATCCTAATTCATTATAAACTTCATAAAAAGTTTTAATAATGACATCAGTTAACTTTTGATGCAATAATTCCATTTTCTAATTTTGAACGAAATATACTACTTAAAAATTAAATCAAATATTAAAATCCGTGTAAATCTGCGTCTTCGCGATAGCGAATCCGTTTCATCCGCGTTCTATATTATACAATCTTTGTAAAAGCAATTTCATCATTTAACGCTTTCAAGATAAAATTATCATTCAATCCGTTGACGATCCAGGTTTCGATGTTGGCTGCTTTTGCGATTCCGGCTGCTTCAATTTTGGATTGCATTCCGCCTGTTCCGTGTGACGATTTTGATTCTCCGATTTCTTTTTCTAATACTTTTAAATCATTTACTAATTTAATCGTTTCAGGATTTTCATCGTGAATAGAATCTTTTGTATAAATTCCGTTTGTATTTGTCGCAATAATCAGAATGTCCACATTTAAAAGAACCGCGGTTAAAGCCGCTAATTTATCATTATCCCCAAACCGAATCTCATCTGTGGCCACGGTGTCATTTTCATTGATAATTGGAATGTAATTGTTTTCGACCAAAACATTTATGGTATTGACAATATTGACTTTCGATTGGTCTTTTTCAAAATCGGAATATGAAAGCAAACATTGCGATGTCAACAATCCTAAATCGCTGAAATTCTCGTGGAAAATCCGCATTAAATGTGGTTGTCCAATTGAAGCTAAAGCTTGTTTTAACGCAATTTCTTTGCCTTTGCTTTCGAGTTTTACAAATTGTTTAGCGGCGGCGATTGCTCCTGAACTTACTATTACAAATTCGTAATCTTTGTTTAAAGCGGCAATCTGCATACCTATATCTTCAATCTTTCCCCGCGAAATATGATTGGTTTCCTTAGTTAAAGTATTACTTCCTATTTTTAATAAAATCCGCTTTTTAGTCATTTTTTCTAAGTGGCTAAGGTTCTGAGTTGCTGAGGCTCTAAGTTTTTTATATTGTAAACGTTTTTTACCGCAATCCCGATAGCTATCGGACGCAAAGCTTTGTTTTTAATAAATTCCAAAATTTAAATCCAAAATTCCAATAATCTGAAATCAAAAATCGTTAATCATCAATCTACAATCTACAATCTGAACTCTAAAATCTAAAATCATCTTGTTTGTCCATCTCCGTAAACATACCATTTATTGGTTACAAGATGTTGTAAACCAATTGGTCCGCGTTGATGTAATTTATCTGTGCTTATTGCTAATTCTCCGCCTAAACCAAATTGTCCGCCATCGGTAAAACGTGTTGAGGCATTTTGATAAACGGCTGCGGTATCAACGGCATCCATAAATTCCTGTGCCACTTTATCGTCTCTGGTAATAATTACTGCCGAATGTCCGCCACAATATTTGTTGATTTTTTCGATTGCATGTTCTTCAGAATCAATGGTTCCGATTACAATTTTATAATCCAAAAATTCTTCGTACCAAATATCTTCGTTTTGAAGTGTTTCTGTGTCTTCGAAACTTTTTAACGATTCATCGACAATTATTTCTACTTTATGTTCTTTTAATTTTTCAATCAAAATTGCTGTAAAACCTTCGAAGTTTGGCAATTTAGAATCTATTAAAACTTTGTCAACGGCATTACAAGCCGAGATTTTAGAGGTTTTGGCATTCAAAATTACTTTTAAAGCCAAATCTGTATCTGCGTCTTTATGAACATACACAAAATTATTTCCACGTCCGCTTACAATTACAGGACAAGTGGCGTGTTGCTTGACAAACTCAATTAATTTTTCTCCTCCTCTGGGAACAATTAAATCAACTTTTTGAGTTGGTTTTTCTAAAAATGCCTGAGTTTCTGCACGATTATAGTTTAAATACTCTACCCAATTTTTCGAAACTTCATTTTCCTGTAAAGCCTGATGCCATAAATCAACAATTTTTAAGTTTGATTTTAAAGCTTCTTTTCCTCCTTTTAATAAAATTTTATTTCCGGATTTAAAGGCAATTCCACCAGCTTCAATTGTAACGTCCGGACGAGATTCATATATAATTAAAATTGTTCCGAATGCTGCCGTTTTATTAATGACTTTGATTCCATTATCATGAACAAAATGAAAGCGCTCCACTCCAACCGGATCTTCCTGAGAAGCTAATTGGTTTAAAGACAAAATCATCTCATCGACTTTTTTATCATCTACTTTCAGGCGTTCTTCCATTGCCAAATCTGAACCATCGTAAGCGAGCAAATCTTCCTGATTGGTGAGAATAATTTGACTCCGCTCCTGCTCGACCAGCTTTGCCATAGATCCCAAAACCAGATTTCGTTTTTCAATTGATAATGGACTCATTTTTTTGGTTTAATTGGTTAATTGTTAGTTCGTTTAATCGATTACCAGTTAAACGATTAAACGAATTAACAGTAATGGTAAACTTAGTTTTGAAGCTCTTCTAAACTTTCTTTTAAAGCTACAATAAAAGTATCAATATCTGATTTTTTCACTGTAAGTGGCGGCAAAATTCTTAACAGATTTTTGTTGTTTGCACTTCCTGTAAAAATATGTTTCTCGATAATTAGTTTTTTTCTTAATGCCGCAACATCAAAATCGAATTCAATTCCAAGCATTAAACCTTTTCCTTTTACTTGTTTGATTCCCGGAACTTGTTTGATTTGTTCTGAGAAATAAGCCGAAACTTCGTTTACATTATCTTGTAATTTCAATTTCTCTATTACATCAAGAACCGCAATTCCTGCAGCACAAGATAAATGGCTTCCGCCGAAAGTAGTTCCTAATAATCCGAAACTTGCTTCAAATTTTGGAGAGATTAAAATGGCTCCAACCGGAAATCCGTTCCCCATTCCTTTTGCAACTGAAATGATATCAGCGTTGATTCCGTGATGTTGAAACGCGAAAAATTTTCCGCTTCTTCCGTATCCTGATTGTACTTCATCTAAAATTAAAACAACATCATGTTTTTTACACGCTTTTTCCAATGCCTGAAAAAATTCTGTTGTTCCTTCATCTAATCCTCCAACTCCTTGAATTCCTTCGATAATTACTGCCGTAACATCTCCTTTTGAAAGTTCTGCTTCAACTAATTCGATTTGATTCAGCGGTAAAAAAGTAACTACTTGCTGTGCATTAATTGGCGCTACTATTTTCTTATTATCTGTAACGGCAACGGCTGCGGAAGTTCTTCCGTGAAAAGAATTATGAAAAGCTACAACTCTTGATTTTCCGTTATGGAAAGATGCTAATTTCAAGGCGTTTTCGTTTGCTTCTGCTCCTGAACTGCACAAAAATAATTCGTACTCTTCTAATCCTGAAAGTTTTCCTAATTTCTGAGCCAATTCTACCTGCAAAGGATTCTGAATTGCATTTGAATAAAATCCTAAATGATCCAATTGATTTTTTAGTTTTTCAACATAATCAGGTTGCGTATGGCCAATCGAAATTACACCATGTCCGCTATATAAGTCTAAATATTCCACTCCGTTAATGTCTGTAATTGTGCAGTCTAATGCTTTTACAGGAGTTATGTCATAAAGTGGGTATACGTTGAATAAATTCATATCTTTTGTTTGTTTTGTTTCAGGTTTCATGTTTCAAGTTATGCACAGAGTGAAACTTGGAACTTGAAACTTGAAACTATTGTTAAGCTTCGTGTTTTTTTTCAAGCTGCGTACGGAACTTGAAACTTTAAACCTGAAACAAATTTTTCCTAAAATCCGCTTGGTTTCAAATGTAAACCGGTGGTTTCTTCTAATCCGAACATTAAATTCATGTTTTGAATCGCCTGTCCCGAAGCACCTTTGGTTAAGTTATCAATGATTGAAGTGATTAAAATCCGGTTTCCTTTTTTCAATAAACTGATGATACATTTGTTAGTTTGAACGACTTGCTTCATATTGATGTTTGTCGTTGTAACGGTTACAAAAGGTTCGTTTTTATAGAACTCCTGGTATTTTGCAACGGTTTGTTCCAGGCTTTCGTCTGAAATTGTATATAAAGTTGCAAAAATCCCTCTTGGAAAATCTCCTCTGTTTGGAATAAAAAGTAAATCACTTTCGAAATCCTCTTGCAATTGAACCAAACTTTCAGAGATTTCTCCTAAATGCTGGTGCTCAAAAGCTTTATAGTGTGACATATTATTGTTTCTCCAGCTAAAATGAGAAGTTTCAGAAAGTCCAACTCCTGCTCCGGTACTTCCGGTTGTTGCATTAATATGAACGTCATTATTCAATAGATCATTTTTAGCTAAAGGCAACAAAGCCAATTGAATTGCTGTTGCAAAGCAACCCGGATTTGCAATATAATTTGCTTTTTTGATATCTGCTTTATTCAATTCGGGTAAACCGTAAATAAAATCTTTTCCGTCAAAATGAGCATCTTTATTCAATCTGAAATCATTTCCTAAATCAATGATTTTCGTGTGACTTGCAAACTGATTTTCCTGTAAAAATGAAATAGATTTTCCGTGACCTAAACACAAGAAAACAACATTTACATTTGGATTTACAACATCAGTAAAGTTCATTTCGATATCTCCCATCAAATCATGATGTGCCACAGAAAGAGGTTTGCCCGAATTGGTCGTGCTGTAAACAAAATCGATGTTTACATTGGGATGATACATTAATATTCTGATAAGTTCTCCGGCTGTGTAGCCCGAACCACCAATTATTCCAACATTAATCATGATCTAAATGGTTTACGGATGAAAATATGTTTTGGGCATTTCCTAAAATCTTAATAAATCCTTTTGCATCATCAGATGTCCAGGCGTTGTTCATTTCTCCGTATTGACCAAAACCTGTGTTCATCAAATCATTATCTGATTCAATTCCGTCAAGCGAAAAATGATATGGTTTTAGTGAAACGGTTACAACACCATTTACCGTTTTTTGTGTGTCTTGCAAGAACGTTTCGATGTTACGCATTACAGGATCTAAAAACTGACCTTCGTGAAATAACATTCCGTACCAGTTTCCTAGTTGTTCTTTCCAATATTGTTGCCACTTACCAAGTGTATGTTTCTCTAATAAATGGTGCGCTTTGATGATAATTAACGGAGCAGCAGCTTCAAAACCAACTCTTCCTTTAATTCCTATAATTGTATCTCCAACATGGATATCTCTACCAATTGCGTACGCATTCGCCAGTTTTTCAAGTGCTACAATATTATTTGAAGGTTTATCTAATTGACCGTTGATTCCAACTAATTCTCCTTGCTCAAAATGCAATCTTACTTTTTCCTCGCCTTCTTTTTTCAATTGTGACGGATAAGCGTCACTTGGCAATGGCTGGCTTGAGGTCAAAGTTTCTTTTCCTCCTACGCTTGTTCCCCAAAGTCCTTTATTGATCGAATATTGTGCTTTTTCCCATGAATAGTGAACTCCATTTTGAGCTAAATAATCAACTTCTTCTTGTCTTGATAATTTTAAATCTCTAATTGGCGTAATAATTTCAATTTCCGGAGCGATGGTTTGAAAAATCAAATCAAAACGAATTTGATCGTTTCCTGCACCTGTACTTCCGTGTGCGATGGCGCTTGCTCCTACTTTTTTAGCATATTTAATGGCTTCAATTGCCTGAAAAACGCGCTCTGCACTTACTGATAATGGATAGGTATTGTTTTTTAATACGTTTCCGAAAATCAAATATTTTATTGCTTTATCATAGTATTTATCTACGATTGTCAGGTTTGCGTGTTGTGCGCTTCCTAATTCGTAGGCTCTTTTTTCAATTGCTGATAATTCTTCTGCATCAAATCCTCCTGTATCTACAAGTACGGTGTGAACTTCATATCCTTTTTCATTTTTTAAATATTTCAAACAATACGAGGTATCTAATCCTCCACTATAAGCTAATACAACTTTTTTCATTTTTTATGATTTTGGCTAATACTTTCGTATGTAGCAAGTTTGAGATTTCTTTTTTGATTTAATTCTTAAGATAAAAAACCGAAAGACAATATTTTCCCTAAGAATAAAGCTTGTTTTATTTTTTTCAATCTTTTCAAAACAGCTTCATTGAATGGATGTCTTGGCGGATCTTTTTGTTTTTCTTTCGGGTCATACAACATTCCTGTACAAAGACACATTTTGTTGTCTTTGCTTTTTAGGATTTCATAATTGGTACAGGTTTTACAGCCTGACCAAAAACTTGGATCTGTTGTAAGTTCTGAGAATGGTACTGGTTTATATCCTAAATCAGAGTTGATTTTCATTACGGCTAAACCGGTTGTAATTCCAAATATCTTAGCATCCGGATATCTTTTTAGGGAATAATCGAAAACTTTTGATTTGATTTTTTTGGCCAAGCCCAAACTTCTGTAATCCGGATGTACAATTAAACCGGAATGTGCCACGAATTTTCCGTGCTGCCAACTTTCGATATAACAAAAACCTGCAAATTTTCCATCTGCTAAAGCAATCATCGCATCACCGCTCGACATTTTTTTCTGAATGTATTCAGGAGTTCTTTTAGCAATCCCTGTACCTCTTAATAAGGCAGATGATTCTATTGTATCGCAAATTTCCTGTGCGAATTTGAAGTGTTCTTCCTGAGTAACAACAATAGAGATTTTCATTTCAATAGTTGAAGTTAGAGTTAAAAATTAAAACGTATTGTTTAGTTTGAAATCCTGAATTCAATCCAATAAAAATAGACAAAATAGAAGTAACATTCTCAAAATCAAAAACTTGATTAAGAAAATTAAAAAAATAATATATACTTTCAGGATATGTTTGTCCAATGGACAAATTGTGTGATTTCAAAATGAAAAATGAATATAAATAAATACGCGGCGAAAAACTCTGTGAATACTATAGAGATAGTATCCGTACTTCGGGAGAAGTTACAGGTGAGTTTGTCCGTGACAAAGAAGTTATATGTAAACTTATTTTATTCATTGGTGCAAAAGTACACTATTTTTTTATTTCCAAAACAAAAAATTAAAATTCTAACAATTTTTTAATGAAATGTTGGTTTTTTTTAAAGGCGCTAAGATTGTGAGTTACTAAGGTTCTAAGTTGTTTAACTCAAAATTTAATAATCCAAAACCTGGAATTTGTAATAAAAAGAAAACCCGATAGCTATAATAACTATCGGGTGTAAACTTTGCTTTATTTATCTTTATTTTTTAGTAAACGGTATTACTTGTCCGCTACCTAAAATAATCATATCGAATCCTGTTTTTGCTTCATTAAATTTAAATTTCAATCCTGCACTAGTTGACTGAAAAGTATCTTTTTCGTTTTCTACAGCAGTTACACTAAACTTAGGAAAGTTTGTAATTTCGACATTTAGTGTTCCATTTTTTTCGGTAAAATCAATTTTCAAAGGTGCTGTTGAAGTTGAATAGTTTCCTAAATAACCATCTAAAACAACATCTTTCTCTACTTTACCGTTTCCCAATGTCCACGTATTATTTGCTTCATTATTATCCGGAAAAAGGTGTTCAGGATCAAGTGTTATACTTTCAATTTCTTCGGTAGAATTATGTTTAAATGTCCAAACGGTATTACGTTGCCAAATTTCTACTGGCAAATTAACTCTGGTAACTTTTCCGCTTTTAGTTTTTATATCTAAAATAACCGGCATTGGCATTTTATCAAAATTTTCAATCGTAATTGCTACTCCTTTTGCCGGATCGTTTTTGATATATTTTATCGAATTAATTCCCTGATCAAAACGCCAGTTGTTTACAAACCAGCTTCTCCAGAACCAGCTTAAATCTTCGCCGGCAACGTTTTCCATCGATCTGAAAAAATCATCAGGTTGTGGATGTTTGTATGCCCAACGTTCTATATAAGTACGGAAAGCAGTATCAAAACGCTCTTTTCCTAATACTTGTTCTCTTAAAATTATTAAGGCTGTACTTGGTTTAAAATAACATAACATACCAATATTAGCTTCCTTCATATTATCAGGAGAACTCATTATAGCTTCTAAATTTGGTCTTGTAAATGATTCTGCTCCTTTATGAAAATCTGTTGGTTCTTCAATATATTCACCTTTATTAAATTCTGCAGTACTTAATGAATTAATAAAAGTATTGAAACCTTCGTCCATCCAACCGAATAATCTTTCGTTTGAACCTACGATCATAGGAAACCAAATGTGTCCAAATTCATGATCTGTAACTCCCCATAAATCTTTTCCTTTAGATTCCCATCCGCAAAAAACGATTCCGGGATATTCCATTCCGCCTTCATTTCCTGCTACGTTTGTCGCTGCCGGATAAGGATATTCAAACCATCTTTTAGAGTAATTTTCTATAGCTGCTTTTACATATTCAGTAGAACGTCCGTAAGCATCTTGCCCAGCACTTTCTATCGGATAAGCAGATAGGGCCAGTGATTTTTTACCACTTGGCAAATTAATTTTTGCTCCGTCTAAAATAAAAGCTGGTGATGATGCCCATGAAAAATCACGAGCATTTTTTATTTGATAATGCCATGTTTTTTCGCCGGTTGCATTTGTATTTGCAGTTGCAGCAACTTCATCAGCAGAACGAATCATGACGGTTTTATCACTTAAAGAAGCTTCTTTATAGCGTTTGAACATTTCTGCCGGCAATACTTCTGAACCATTCAATAATTCTCCTGATCCTACAACAAAATGATTGGCAGGAACGGTAAGTTTTATATCGAAATCTCCATATTCTAAATAAAATTCCGAAGCTCCTAAATATGGCGCAGTATTCCAGCCTTTCACATCATCATATACGCACATACGCGGATACCATTGTGCAATGGTGAAAATTTTACCATTTTTAGTATCTAAAACTCCCATTCTGTCTGATCCTTCAAGAGGAGCGATGAACGAATATTCGATTTTTATTTTTACAGCTGCTCCTTTTGATGCTAATTCCTCGGGAAGGAATATTTGCATTCTGGTATCTGTAATTACATATTTTGCCTCAATTTCAGTTTTTTTCTTTCCAACAGAAATTACTTTTACGGATTTGATTTTATTTCCTCCGTCAAAAAGCTGACCCTGAGCTCCGTTACGACTTCCTGTTAAAGGTACAACTGAATTTCCTCTTGAATCTTCTTTGAATAAATTCTGATCCAGATTCAACCAGACAAATGACATTTTATCAGGACTATTATTGGTATAAGTGATTTCATCTGTACCAGTAATTTCATTTGTAGTTCCGTTTAATTTTGCTGTTATCTGATAATCAGCTCTGTTTTGCCAGTATTCAACTCCTGGCTGACCACTTGCAGAACGAGTTGGCGTTCCGTTTTTTGTATAAAATTGCGGTCCAAACGCATCATGATAATTGTAGTTATTAACTGGTTTTACTGCTGTTGTTGCAGGCGTTTGTTGCGCCCAAACAGAAGAAATTCCAACAAACAAAGCCATCGTTAATAGGGCTTTTGACGATTGTATTTTCATATTTTTTAGCTGTTTATCTAGCAAATTAATGAAAAAAAAAGCTATTTACAGAGAAAACAAGATTCATAAATTTAATTTTAGCAAAATTTTATCAGAAAAATAATTTGAAGCATTTTCCTGAAAAACTAAAATTTATAAAATATATTTACATCAATCTAAAAATTAATTCATTTCAATTATACATACTTTGAATACAACTATTTCAAATTCAACACTAAGTGCTTCTATTAAACATTCCGGAGCCGAATTATTTTCGCTGAAAGACAATCAAAATAAAGAATATATTTGGGAAGGTAATCCCGATTTCTGGGGGAAACATTCTCCAATCCTTTTTCCAATTGTTGGCACTTTAAAAAATAACAAATACACAATCAACGGAACAGAATATCAATTACCAAGACATGGTTTTGCTCGTGATATGGAATTTCAGCTGATTAATAAAACGGATAATAGTGCTGCTTTTTCATTAAAATCTGATGTGGAAACGTTGAAAAAATATCCTTTTGAATTTGAATTACAATTAATTTATACTCTTGAAGAATCTTCATTAAATATTGAATATAAGGTAATCAATAAAGCTGAAGGGAAAATGCCTTTTTCAATTGGAGCTCATCCCGCAATTGCTTTGCCTGAAAATTTCGAAAATTATGCCTTTGAATTTGAAAAAGAGGAAACTTTAAAATATTATCTTTTAGAAAGTGATCTAATTTCTAACAAAACCAAAGTTTTAGAAACAAAAGATAATTTAGTTCCTTTAAATTATAAATTATTCGAAAACGACGCTTTAATTTTTAAAACTTTAGAATCGAAATCATTGACTATTCTTGAAAACTCAAAACCTTATATTAAGGTTGATTTTGAAGATTTCCCCAGCTTAGGAATCTGGACTAAGGAACAAGCTTCGTTTATTTGTATTGAACCTTGGTTGGGATACTCTGATACTGATGAAAATTCAGGAGATTTATTCGAAAAAGAAGGAATTTTGGTTTTGGATAAAAATAAAACTTTCCATGCAAAATTTACCATCACAATATTATAATTTCAGACAAATGTTAGAATTTAACTTTACTCCGTTTCCTGTAATCGAAACTGAACGTTTGCTTTTAAGACGAATAACAAACGATGATATAAATGAAGTTTTCGAATTACGTTCGAATCCGGAAACGATGAAATATATCCCAAGACCATTGGCTAAAAATCCAGAAGATGCATTAGCGCATATTGCTATGATTGAAGATAAAATTGTAACAAATGTGGGTATCAATTGGGGATTAACGCTAAAAGGTAATCCTAAATTACTTGGAATAATTGGGTTTTACAGAATGCAGCCTGAAAATTTTCGCGCTGAAATAGGCTATATGTTATTACCTGAATTTCATGGAAAAGGGCTTATTCCTGAAGCTGTAAACCGATTAATTAAATATGGATTTGAGGATTTAAAATTACATTCGATTGAAGCTGTAATTGATCCTGAAAATTTTGCTTCTGAAAAAGTATTACAAAAATGCGGTTTTGTTAAAGAAGCGCATTTCAAGGAATCTGAATTTTATGAAGGACGCTTTCTTGATAAGGTAATATACTCATTATTAGAACCTAAGTAATATTAATTATTACACACAAAAAATATTCCTATTAATTTAATACATTTTGATAATAGTAACTAATGGTTTACGTTATATTTGCACGCGAAATAAGCGGTAAAGACTTATTTTTTATACCACGAAAAACTATTTTATGAAAAAATTTCTAATTGTAATTGTTCTTTTCTTTTCGATTCAATCTCAAAGTCAGACTTTTATTAAATTTAATGCTGCAACAGCTTTACTTGCAATACCTAATGTGGGTATTGAGACAAGCATTGGAAAAAAATTGACTTTTAGTGTTGATGTTATGGCTTCGTTCTGGGAATCTTTTAACGGACATAGTCCAATGAAATTTTACACATTAACTCCTGAATTACGCTACCATTTTAAAGAAAAATACGATGGTTTTTATGTAGGTGGTCATGCTGGTCCGGATATTTACGAAATTCAAAAATGGAATTATTGGGATACTAACAAATATGAACATGGTTTTGGTTACCGTTTAGGTGTTACAGTTGGATATAATATTAAAATAAGTGATAAATTTTTACTTGACGTTTTTGCCGGAGCAGGTTGGCATCAAGGTTTTTATCATGGTTATTATAATGACGGAACTCCAGGAAGATATGAAAAAGCGCCAAACTGGAATAAAAGCGGCGAATGGCTTCCTTACCGTGGTGGGGTAATGCTTTCTTATAAATTATAATTAATTACTTAATTTAGGTAGTGATTTTAAGTATAAATCTTCTACTTTTTTTCGAGCCCAATCGGTTTTTCTTAAAAAAGTCAAGCTTGATTTTACACTTGGATTTGATGTGAAACATTTTATCGGAATTAATTCTGCTAAAGTATCAAACCCGTAATGATCTACTAATATTTCTACTATTTTTTGAAGTGTAATTCCGTGTAAAGGATCTTTTGATTGATTTTGCATTTTTATATTTCTTTTATAATACTAAAAGACCGTACCCAAAAAGTACGGTCTTTCTTTTTTTACAAAACTAGTAAATTGAAATGTAAATAATCCAATTATTTAACAAACTTAGCCCAAAGCTCTTCTTTGAAAATGATTAAAATTCATAGATTAAACAATGTTTAATTATCTTTGATTGCGCCAAAGTTTTTATTTTACTTACATTTGCACTTATGTTAAAAACAGTCAATATACTTAATAAAAGAGCTCGATTTGATTATGAGATAATCGATACTTATACTGCTGGAATTGTTTTATCCGGAACTGAAATTAAATCAATACGATTAGGAAAAGCGAATATCACAGAAAGTTTTTGTGAGTTTAGTAATCTGGAACTATTCGCTATAAATACTTATATAGAAGAATATTCATTTGGAAATCAGTTCAATCATAAATCAAGAAGCGAAAGAAAATTACTTTTAAATAAAAAGGAATTAAAAAGTCTTCATAAAAGTGTTCAGGCAAAAGGTCTTACAATTGTCCCGTTGAAATTGTTTACCAATGAAAAAGGACTGGCAAAATTACAAATAGGTCTTTGTAAAGGAAAGAAAACGTACGACAAACGTGAATCTCTTAAAGAACAAGACACAAAACGTGATTTAGACCGAATCAAAAAAGCCTACAACTAATATATTTTTAAGCAACAGAAGCCTTTACTTATATTTTATACGTATTTTTACTACAATAATTTAAAAAAATTATAATATGAAAAAATACTTAATTTTATTAATGATTGCTTTTGCGCTTTTCAGCTGTGGTACTAATACTTCTATTGTAAATAGTTGGAGAGATCCAAAAATTACAGTCGCTCAGGAAAATTTCAAAAAGGTTTTAGTAGTTGCATTGGTAAAAGATGAAGCTTCGCGAAGAATAACTGAAAATAGAATTGCTGCCAGTAATGAAATTTTCAAAACTTCATACCAATACTTAAACGAAGCGACCAAAAATCTTACTCAGGAGCAAAAATTAAAAATATTGCACGACGAGAATTTTGACGGAGTTATCACTTTACGTTTAGTAAGTACCGAAAAAGAAACCGAATATGTTCCCGGAAGTTATACAGGTATGTATTACGGCGGATTTGATGGTGCATACACCGGCATGTATGGTTATGGCTTTGGAAATTGGTACGGCATGTATTCTCCCAGCTTTTATGATCCTGGTTATTATCAGGAAACTACATCATATATGGTAGAAACGAATGTTTTTTCATTAAAAGAAAATAAATTAATTTGGACAGGAACAACAAAATCAGATTATGTTACTGATTTAGGATCAACCGTAGACGCAATTATGCAAACTGTGGTTGCCGAAATGAGAAAAGACGGTTCGCTTCCAAAAAAATAAATTTTAAAGCAATAATTAGTTTATTGCTTTTTTATATCGAAATAAAATGACTAAATTTGTCAAGACAATTTAAATCATAATATTAAAAAATGAAAACACTTCTTAAAAACGCGAGAGAGCAAAAAGGTTTAAAAACTCGTGAAGTGGCACAAATTCTGGGTATTGATCAGGCGCTAATAAGTAAATTTGAATCAGGAGCAAGAAAACCAACCAGAGAACAAATTTCAAAACTTTCTCAACTTTTAGAGATTGATTTTGAAACTTTGATGATTGCATGGTTAAAGGAAAAAATTCTTTATGAAATTGGCGATGATGAATTTGCCTTAAAAGCTTTATTGGTAGCAGAACAAGAAATTAAATACAATAAAACTGTTTCAAAATTAAAGATTTCAAGCACACTTGAAAATCTTTTAAAAGAAATTGATGTTTTAAAATCGAAATTAGACAGTTATCGTCAATATGACAGCTATAGAATTACCCAGGCATTAGAATTAGAATATACTTTTGAAAGTAATCGAATTGAAGGAAATACAATGACACTTCGGGAAACTGATATGGTTATTAACGAAGGTTTAACGATTTCGGGCAAAAGTATGCGCGAACATTTAGAAGCAATTAATCATCAGGAAGCTATTGGTTTTATAAAAGACCTGATGCAAAGAAACGTTTCATTAAATGAACGCGATCTTTTATCAATCCATAATCTAATTCTTCGCGGGATAATTCCGGAAGATGCCGGTCGTTACAGGAAAGTACAGGTTATGATAAAAGGCAGTACACATATGCCGCCACAGCCTTTTTTGGTAGCTAAACAAATGGAAGACTATTTTATTTGGTATGAAATCAATAAAAACAAATTACATCCAATTATTCTGGCTGCCGAAATGCACGAGAGATTAGTCACAATTCATCCTTTTATTGATGGAAACGGAAGAACTTCCCGTTTAGTAATGAACCTGATTCTATTGCAAAAGGGATATATAATTGCAAATATAAAAGGAGATTATGATACGCGCATGCAATATTATCAAACTTTAGAAACTGCCCAAACTAAAAACAACAAAGAAGACTTTTTGCTTTTTGTTGCTAAAATTGAGAAAGAAAATCTGGAGCGATACATTGGTATTATTGCTCAATAAAACAAAACCCACTAAATAATTAGTGGGTTTCTATTCTAATTTTTATCTTCTAATAAAGGAACAAATCGAAATTCTCCGAACTCATGTTTTTCAAATTGCGTTTCGTTTTTACGAATCAATAATGTCATAATCTGAACATCTTCTCCTAACGGAATAACAAGCCTTCCTCCTATTTTAAGCTGTGCCATTAAAGGCTGAGGAATAAATGGAGCTCCGGCAGTAACAATAATACTATCAAACGGTGCATAACTTGGTAACCCCTTATAACCATCACCAAAAGATAAATGTTTGGGACGGATATTTAATTTTGGAAACAAATTTGAAGTCGTTTTAAACAATTCGTTTTGTCTTTCTACACTAAAAACTTTAGCGCCCAACATACATAAAACAGCGGTCTGATAACCTGAACCGGTACCAATCTCTAAAATTTTATGCTCTTTTTTAACTTCTAATAATTGTGATTGAAAAGCAACAGTGTACGGCTGAGATATAGTTTGCCCTGCTCCTATAGGAAATGCCTTATCCTGATAAGCATAATCTTCAAAACTTGAATTTAAAAAAAGGTGTCTTGGGATTTTTTTTATCGCATCCAAAACCGCTCTGTCAGTAATTCCTTTTTGCTCCAAAGTACTTACTAATTGATTACGAAGTCCTTGATGTTTGGCAGTGTCTTTCAAAATGGGTAGGTTTTATTTTGGCAAAAATAAGAAAACAAATCATCAATTATCAAGTACTTTTTAATCATTTAATTTCTATTTTTGATTAAAAACATAATTCTAATGAATATTAATCTTTTATGAAAAAAACTATACTTGTTATATCTTTTATTTTTTCGTTTTTAGGTCTTCTTTGCTCCTTTATCTTTATATTTTTTGAGTTCAAAGACATCACAGCTTTTGTGAATTTTGTGACATTTAGTACTGAACCGTATGCATTTCAGGGAATGGATATTTATATCCCAAGGTATGTTGTTGGTGGCTTTTCAGACAATAGTAGTGTTTCTTTAGGGCTCATTAATTTATTTTTATATCTCTCTTTTCTGGCTGGAACTATCATCTATTATATTTCAAAATATAAAGAAAACAGATTATTAATTTTTAACTTTAGTTTAATATTTTTAAATTCAATAATAAAGATTCTATTATTTCTAATATTTTTTAATCAAAACAAAAATGATTCTTATCAATTTCCCAGTCTTATTATTACTTTGATTTATATATTTATGTCTTATCATTTTATAACAAAGCATCTAAATTTTCAAGATAATAATCTTGCTTACAATAACAATCAATCAGTTGACAACGATCTGGAAACCGCTTCAAATTTTAAACGTTTTTTGAATTTAATAATTGATAATTCTTTAATTATAGTTATTATGTTTTCTTTCCTTGCTACAGAAAAATACAGCGATTCTTTAAAATCCTTTTTCAATGCATTTAGATCAATTTTTGGAGAAAGATTTAGCTCTTTCGCTTTCTTTTATTTAATTAAGTTTATTTATTATTTAACATTAGAAGCAGTTTTTAAAGCTACACCGGCAAAATTCTTAACCGGTTGTTACATAACGGATGAAGAAGGAAAGGAACCGAGTTTATCGATGATTTTTAAACGAACTCTTTACAGATTCATTCCTTTCGAGCCTTTTTCTGTTTTTGTTGGGAGGTTTTTGCATGATGATTATTCACAAACTTATGTCATTAATAAAAAAAGCGATAGCAGTACTGACAACCGATACTTGCAATTTTTAGGTATTGGATTTGTATTCACTATTGTCATCTATATTTATGACCTTTTTATCCATAGTTCTTTTCATTAATAAAGAATAAAATGAAAGCATAAGTCAATTGAAGGTGAGTTCGAATTATTAAATCGCTAAATCTTTATTGCAATCACTTTTACTTTCAACAAATAAATTATATTTTTGTTTAAAATACATTCTCATGTTAAAAGTAGGAGTTTTAGGTGCTGGTCATCTTGGTAAAATACATTTACGCTTATTACAACAATCTGACAAATACGAATTAGTTGGATTTTACGACGAAAATCAAGAAAATGCCGAAAGAATTTCAAAAGAATTTGGCTATAAAAACTTCAGTACTATCGCAAAATTAATCCACGCTGTGGATGTCATTGATATTGTAACTCCAACACTTTCTCACTATAAATGTGCTAAGGTAGCTATAAAATCAGGTAAACATATCTTTATAGAAAAACCAATTGCAAATACTGTTGACGAAGCTGAGGAAATTATTGCTTTGGCCAAAGAATACAATGTAAAAGGTCAGGTTGGTCATGTTGAGCGATTTAATCCTGCGTTTATTGCAACAAAAAACATGATTGATAATCCAATGTTTATAGAAACACATCGATTAGCAGAGTTTAATCCGCGTGGGACAGATGTTCCGGTGGTTCTGGATTTAATGATCCATGATATTGATGCTATTTTAAGTGTTGTTCATTCAAAAGTAAAAGATATTCATGCAAGCGGCGTTTCTGTAATTAGTGATACTCCGGATATTGCAAATGCCCGAATTGAATTTGAAAATGGATGTGTTGCAAACTTAACTGCGAGCAGAATTTCGATGAAAAACATGCGTAAAACACGTTTTTTTCAAAAGGATGCTTATATTTCGGTTGACTTTTTAGAGAAAAAATGTGAAGTAGTTCGTATGAAAGATGCTCCGGAAACTCCGGGAGATTTTGATATGATTCTGCAAAATGCCGAAGGTGTAAAAAAACAAATCTATTTTACCAATCCTGATGTTGAGCAAAACAATGCTATTTTGGACGAATTAGAATCGTTCGCAAATGCCATCAAAACAGATACAACTCCAGTTGTTACACTTGAACAAGCTACAGATGCATTAAGAGTTGCTTATCAAATTATCGATTGTTTCGATAAATAATTCAAAAATATACTCATTATTTTTAAGGTTTAAAGTTGACAAGAAGGTCACTTTAAACCTTAACTTTTAAAATTAAAATACCAAATTAAATGAAAACTATAGCTGTAATTGGTGCAGGAACAATGGGTAACGGAATCGCTCATACTTTTGCACAAAGTGGTTTTACTGTAAAACTGATTGATGTTTCTGAAAAATCATTAGACAAAGGAATGGCAACTATTGCCGCTAACCTAGACAGAATGTTGTCTAAAGGAACAATTACTCAGGAAGATGTTGCAAAAACTATCACTAATATTATTACGTATACTGATATTAAAGACGGAGTTGTTGGCGTGGATTTAGTTGTTGAAGCTGCTACAGAAAATGTAGAGTTAAAACTGAATATCTTTAAACAATTAAACGAAGCTTGTTCTCATAATACGATTTTAGCAACAAACACTTCTTCTATATCAATCACACAAATTGGAGCGGTTGTATCACATCCTGAACGCGTTATCGGAATGCACTTTATGAATCCGGTACCGATTATGAAATTAGTCGAAATTATTCGCGGATATAATACCAGCGATGAAGTAACTAAAATAATCATGGATTTATCTGAAAAATTAGGTAAAACTCCTGTTGAAGTAAATGATTATCCGGGTTTTGTTGCAAACAGAATTTTAATGCCAATGCTAAACGAAGCAATCGAAACGTTATACAATAAAGTAGCCGGTGTTTACGAAATTGATACCGTTATGAAATTAGGAATGGGACATCCAATGGGACCTCTTCAATTAGCAGATTTTATTGGGCTTGACGTTTGTCTTGCCATTTTGAATGTAATGTACGAAGGTTTCAAAAACCCAAAATACGCGCCTTGTCCACTATTAGTAAATATGGTGAGAGCCGGAAAATTAGGTGTAAAATCCGGTGAAGGATTTTATGATTATAGTGAAAGTAAAAAAGCAGATAAAATTTCTAAGCAATTTATTCTTTCATAAAAAAGAAATATCATGTCGATACAATCGAATTTAAATACTATTAAAGGTAGTTTACCAAAGCATGTAACTCTCGTTGCTGTTTCTAAAACCAAACCAGTTTCTGATTTAATGGAAGCGTATGAAGCTGGTCAGCGTATTTTTGGAGAAAACAAAATCCAAGAAATGGCTGATAAGTACGAACAAATGCCAAAAGATATTCAATGGCACATGATTGGTCATGTACAAACGAATAAAGTCAAATTTATGGCACCATTTGTGAGCTTAATTCATGGAATTGACAGTTTGAAATTATTACAGGAAATTGACAAACAAGCTTTAAAAAACAATCGAATCATTGATTGTTTGCTTCAAATACATATTGCTGAGGAAGAAACTAAATTTGGTTTAGATGAAAATGAATTAGATGAATTATTATTGTCATCAGAGTTCAAAAAAATGAAAAACATTCGTATCTTAGGTTTAATGGGAATGGCAACTTTCACAGAAGATCAAAATCAAATTAAAAAAGAATTTACACATTTAAAATCTATTTTTGATTCATTAAAAAATATTGACGGATATGGTAAAGACCCACTGCAGTGCGTTTCGACAATCTCAATGGGAATGTCAGGAGATTACCAACTTGCCATAGAATGTGGCAGCACAATGGTCCGCATTGGAAGCAGCATTTTTGGAGGCCGTTAAATTTTTTCAATTTCAATTGCAAAAATCAATATCAAATTTTAAAAGTATAAATCAAATAATTTAAATGGAAAAAATATTCAATTTTAAAGATCGATTAGTTCGCTTTGCCGGAGAATGTATTTTCTTTAGACGTAAATTAGAAAGATTATTTGAAAATGAATATTATAAAAATTAATTAATTAGATCATCAGGAAGCTCATCTTTAAATTTTGGAGAAGCACAAGGCACAATTACTGATAAAGATTTTATATTTAAAGTTTCCTTAGTTGTAAAAGAATTAAAAGAATCCAGAAACTCATTAAAAATTCTAAATTATGTTAAAGAAGGTGATGAAGATAAAAGAAATAAGCTTCTAATTGAAGTCGAACAACTTATCGCTATTTCATCAAAAATGATAATAAATAAAAAATAACTCAATTACAATATCAATGGCAATTACAATAACAATTTTCGAAAATTGAAATTGATTTTTAAAATTGATATTGCCATTGATTTTTGAAATTGACATTGAAAATGTACGCAATACTAGACATAGAAACTACTGGAGGCCAGTTTAATGAAGAAGGAATTACCGAAATCGCCATTTATAAATTTGATGGCCACGAAGTAGTTGACCAATTCATTAGCCTTGTTAATCCTGAAATTCCGATTCAGCCTTTTGTGGTGAAATTAACCGGAATCAATAATGCTATGTTGCGTTCTGCTCCTAAGTTTTTTGAAGTTGCAAAACGAATCATCGAAATCACATCTGATTGTATTATCGTAGCACATAACGCTTCATTTGATTACAGAATCTTACGTACAGAATTTAGACGTTTGGGTTACGATTTTGAAGCCAGAACACTTTGTACTGTTGAACTTGCTAAAAAACTAATTCCGGAACAACCATCTTATAGTTTAGGAAAATTAGTTCGTGCGCTTGGAATCCCAATGGCAGACAGACATCGTGCGAGCGGTGATGCAATGGCAACGACAAAGTTGTTCAAAATGCTTCTTGAAAAAGATACAGAAAAAACTATTGTAAAAGATTTCATAAAACTCGAAGTAGAAAAAGGAATTGCGCCAAGATTTTTAGATCTTTTATCTCAAATGCCTGCTAAAACCGGTATTTATTATATTTATAATGAAGGTGGTAATCTAATTTATATTGGCAAAAGCCAAAATATCAAAAAAAGAGTTAATCAGCATTTTACCGGAATCACAACTAAAAGTAAAAAAATTCAAGCTGAAGTTTTCACCATCACTTATGATGAAACCGGAAGCGAGCTTATAGCTTTACTCAAAGAAAGTCAGGAAATCAAAATAAATCGTCCGAGACATAATCGTTCACAGCGAAAAACGATTTTTCAATATGCTTTATATTTAGAAAAAGATGCAAATGGCTATTTGAATTTGAAACTTGAAAAAGCAGACGGTCGAAAAAAAGAAATCACTTCGTTTGCAACTTTGCAAGAAGGTAAAAACGCACTTTTTAAATTCACATCAAAATATCTTTTGTGCCAAAAATTAACAGGATTGTACCAAAGCAAAAAAGAGTGTTTTCAATATAAAATAAAAGAATGCGATGGTGCATGTATTGGGGAAATTTCTCCTGAAGTTTACAATGCCAGAATACAACAATTTATATCTGAAAATAGTTTTGATAATAAAAGCATGGTTATTATTGACAGAGGAAGAAATGTCAATGAAAGAAGTGCAATCTTGATAGAAAACGGAATTTATCAGGGATATGCCTTTTATGATTTAAATTATCAAATTACAAATATTGAAATCTTAAAAAATATTCTGATTCCAATGCAGCACAATCGCGATGTCAGGAATATTATTCAAAATCATATTCGAAAAAGCAAATCGCTTAAAATTCTACATTTTTAACACAACAAAACTTTCATTATCTTCGTGGATATGAAAAAAGCAAAATCAAAATACGAAATGTTCAGGGAACAAATCAAAATCATTCTATATGGCACAAACACCATTTTAGGACGGATGTTCGATTTAGTTTTACTTGGATTAATCCTATTGAGCGTCATTTTAATCATGATGGAAACCGTTCAGGGAATCAATCAAAAGTATCACTATCAGCTTTTTATTTGCGAATGGGTAATCACAGTATTTTTTACTATCGAATACCTTTTAAGGATAATTTCGATTCAAAAACCAGTCAAATATGTTTTCAGCTTTTACGGAATCATTGATTTATTGGCCGTTTTGCCCATGTATTTATCCATATTTTTCCCTGGAGCAAGCATCTTATCTATCGTAAGAGCGCTGCGTTTCTTTCGATTATTCAAAATTCTACACATTCCGCAAATATCACATCAATCTGTACAACTTCGAGAAGCAATTGAAGCGAGCAAAGAAAAAATTCTTGTATTTATTTATTTTGTCCTTATAAGTACAATAATTATTGGCTCAATAATGTATTTGGTCGAAGGCAGAAGCTCTGGTTTTACAAGTATCCCAATGAGTATTTATTGGACAATTGTAACCTTAACTACCGTTGGATATGGTGACATTTCTCCACAAACACCTTTAGGACAATTCATTGCATCTTTAGTAATGATTTTAGGTTATGGGATTATAGCTGTTCCTACAGGAATTGTAACAGCCGAATTTGCAAAAAGCAGTCTTAAAAATAATGCCGTAAGTACTAAGAAAACGTGTAAAAATTGCAACTCTCAAGTACATTTTGACAGTGCAAAATATTGTTATGAATGCGGAACCGAATTACCAAATAATTAATATGAGGAGCTATTCCAGGTGTACATTACAACTCCTCCTTATATTTGTTGTTTTTAAAGGCATAAAAGGAGCTTCTAAAGTCGCTCTTTTATCCCAAAAAAACTAACAAATATAAGTCCGGGGTTTTCACTCCCATCTGGGCTAAAAAATATGAAAAACTTAATTACCATCGTTGGACCAACAGCTATAGGCAAAACCGCCTTAAGTATTGCTCTGGCTCAACATTTTAAATGCGAAATAATATCTTGCGATAGTCGTCAGTTTTTTAAAGAAATGACTATTGGCACCGCAGTTCCAAATCAGGAAGAATTAGCATCTGCAACACATCATTTCATTCAGAATAAATCCATTTTCGAAAATTATACCGTTGGCGATTACGAAAAAGAAGCACTTTTAAAATTAGAAGAATTATTTCAAAACAACGATTTTGCTATTCTTATTGGTGGTTCAGGATTATATGTAGATGCCATTTTAAAAGGTTTCGATGAGTTTCCTGAAATCAATCCCGATATTCGTTCTGAAGTAAATTCTAATTACGAAAAACTCGGAATAGAATATTTGCAAAAGCAATTGCAAAATTTAGATCCTGATTATTACCAAAAAATAACATTAGAGAATCCACAAACACTCCAAAACCCACAACGAATGATGCGTTTTGTAGAAGTTTGCATCGGAACTCAAAAACCATATTCCACTTTTTTAAATCAAAAGAAAAACAACCGAAACTTCACTCCTATTTTAATTGGTCTGGAAGCCGACAGACAAATTATTTATGATCGTATCAATAAGCGTGTTGATATTATGATGAAGGAAGGATTATTAGAAGAATCTAAAAATTTGCATCCTAACAAAGCGTTAAATGCGCTTCAAACCGTGGGATATAGAGAATTATTTAGTTATTTTGACGGAGATTTCTCATTGCCTTTTGCGATTGAAGAAATCAAAAAAAATACCAGACGTTTTTCTAAAAGACAACTTACATGGTTCAAGAGAAACGAAAACACAAAATGGTTTGATTACGCCACACCAAAAAGCGAAATCATCTCATTTATTGAGTCTAAAATCTAAAATCAACAATCTAAAATCTAAAATCAGTAATGCCAATATCACCAAATTTCACGTCAGTTTTAAGCAAAGACTGGGAAATCAATTTTACGCAATGTACGCCAAATGGCTTTTTAAAATATACAGACTTATGTAATATTCTGCAGTTAACTGCGGCAGCGCATTCTGAAGTTGGCGGAATCAGCTTTTTTGACATGCAGGAATTTCACCAAGCATGGGTTTTAAGCCGAATGCGAGTTGAAATCACTGCTTTACCAAAATGGCAAGATGTTGTAACTGTCAAAACATGGATTAATAGTTTAGAAAATTCACGCTCTGTTCGTGCTCTTGAAATGTATGTAAATGGTAAAAAAATAGTGGGTTGCGAAACCTATTGGGCTGTTTTTAATACACAAGCACGCCGTCCGGAACCTTTGGCTTTGCCGTACGAACATTTCGAATTATTTCCTGACAACCGCGCAACAACTGAAGGATTCTCTAAAATCAATATCAATCATGGTAAAGAAGCTATTTTCGAAAAAACAGTCTATTTATCTGATTTAGATATCGTTAATCATGTAAATAATGTAAAATATTTAGAATGGTGCCTGGATCATGTTGATGAAAAAAGAATTTTAAAACAAGAGGTGAAAAGTTTTGAAATGAATTTCATGAAAGAACTTTCGTTAAAAGATCAGGTTGTAATTCATGAAAGTGAAGATGATGACCATACTACAGCAATTTTTAGCATAACAAAAGCGGAAAAAACGTGTTTTGCTTTAGAATTACACTGGAAATAATAATTAATTTTTTTGTATAGTCCCTACAGGACAAATATTCATTTTCCCTGACAATGATTTCTACCAATATTTAATCTCTATGAGATATTCTTAAAATATTTTTTACATATATTATTAATCTGACACACGACTCCATTAGGAGTTAAATATTGGTAGAAAAAAAATCGTACAACAATAAAAATGTCTTGTAAGGACTAGATGTAATCAAATAAAACAAATAAAAAACGATGCAACTAAAATTTGAATTGCATCGTTTCTATAATTGTTCTGCCTGAATTCTTCCTTACAAACACAAAACCATTGTGTTTTTTGCATCATAAGAAAAAGCATAATCTAAGGATTCAATCGTTTCTTTAAGCGTAAGGATAATTATCCAAAGCCTGAAAAAGGTATTTATCAATTGTTTTCATTTCGTAAATCTGTTTTTAATTTCTGACGGGTTCCTTTGTAGCTCTTTTCTATTTTATTCTTTTTAAAATCTGTTCCGCTAAAAACCCTAACAGGATTCCCTCTCTGAATATTAAGCTGATTTTCCCATTGTTTTCCAACATAATTTTTAAGTTGCTGCAAAGTTTCGTCTTCTAATTTTTTTAATAATCTTTCTGTTGCCAGTTTTTTGTTTTGATGTTGCGATCGGCTATCCATCACTACAACTGCAATTCCTGTTGGAATGTGTGTTGCCCTAATAGCTGAGCTAACTTTGTTGACGTGTTGTCCGCCGGCTCCGGAACTTCGCATTGCCTGATATTGAATATCATTTTCTGAAATTGATGCATTCTTTTGCGGTTCAACTTCAAAGATACCAATAAACCAATTTTTACGTTTGTGCATTTTCCTAAACTGACTTTGACCAATCCATTGAATTGTTCCTATCCAGGAATTAGCAAACATTTCAGCATTTTTTCCTTTTACAGAAATCGTTGCGGTTTCAATCGTTCCGTTTTCCTGTCCAACTTCTCTTTGAAGCAAAACAGTTTCTAAACTTTGCTCCTGCGCTTCGTCCAAAACTTTTTTAAGCACTTGGGCGACAACCCAAGTGCATTCTGCAGGTCCGCGACCTGCTTGTTATCTGAATTATTTTTTCCACTTTTGATTTCTTTTATCGGTCCATTCTAACGATTTTTGGAGTGAAAGTTCCCAGAACTTCAACCAAATCTGTTTGATTTCCCATTACTTTTGTGATGTCTTTGTACGCCATTGGCGCTTCATCAATATTGCCGCCAATTAATGTTACATCATTAGCTTTCAACACTTTTTTAATCTCACTTTGGGTAAAGGTAGCTTTGCATTTCGCTCTTGAAAATAAACGTCCCGCTCCATGTGAAGCCGAATTTAAACTCTCAGCATTTCCTTTACCTTTCACGATATATCCCGGAGCTGTCATCGATCCCGGAATAATTCCTAATTGCCCTTTGGCGGCAGGAGTTGCGCCTTTTCTGTGCACAATGCATTCTTTTCCGTTTACGATTTCTTTCCAGGCAAAATTGTGGTGATTTTCAATTGTTACCACTACTCTTTTTCCTATCGCTTTAGCAATTCTTCTATGAATATCATCGTGACAGGCTTTTGCATATTCACCAGCCAAATTCATCGCTAGCCAATATTCCTGTCCATCATGTGTGTTCAAATCTAACCATGCTAAATGCTGAACATTTTTGGGCAACGGACATTGTTTTGTTGCCAAATATGTATAATGCTTTGCAATATTAGCGCCTAAACCACGTGAACCACTATGGGATAAAACTGCGAAATACTCGCCAACGCCTAACTTACATTCGTTTTCAGGATTGTCAATTTTTGCGATACCAAATTCTACAAAATGATTTCCTCCTCCTGAACTTCCCAGCTGTTTATAAGCTTTAGGTAAAAGATTTTTTAATAACGGAATATCCTGAAATTCACTTTTGTAAAAAACTTCGTGATCTGCTTTTGTAGCATGTGTTTCATTCATTCCAAATTTAGTATTGTCTTTAAGGATTGCCTGTAATTGATGTTCCTTTCCTTTGAAATAGGAAGCTGGTAAATCAAAAATAGACAAGCTCATTCGGCAGCCAATATCAACACCCACTCCATACGGAATAACGGCATTATCAGTTGCCAAAACACCGCCTATTGGCAATCCATATCCTGAATGTGCATCCGGCATTAAAGCTCCTGCAACTGAAATTGGCAATTTTAAAGAATCATATAACTGAAATTTGGCTTGTTGATCGATTTCATTTTCTCCAAAAATGGTGAAAGGAACTCGGGTTGTCTTCAATTGATGCATTTTTACATGAACCGGTTTTATCAATCCTTCGGCTACTTTTCCCCAAGTTCCGTGTCCTTCAAACTTTTCGGGATGAAGTAAAACATCTTTGGCTTCTGTTAGAATAGATTCTTTTTTCTCTCTTTTTCTATATCTGTTTATTTGCCCTAAGGCTATATTTATTGAATTGTTTTTAGGAAAGCCCAATTTAATCAGGTCTTTTCCGGATAATTTATTTCCCATAAATTTTTTAATTATTCTTGTTGTTTTGCAAACGAATGTTGTTCAAAACTGAAAAGTTTTAAATAACATAAGCGTGCGGATCTTTTATCCTTTTGGGATAAATAATAAAATCGATTATTCGGGAAAATTTGAAGTGTCTAGAATAAAAAAAGCCCGAAACTAAATGTCTTCGGGCTTTTTTATATATCTAAAATGAATTTCTAAGATTGAAATAAGCCACGAAGAAGCGCTGCACCAAATTTGTTTGATGTGAAGCTTTGAGATGATGATGTATGTACAAACATTTTTCTTCGTTATTAAAGGGTTATTATTTTTTCGTGTGCAAATATTGTGAATACTTTTTTAATTTTCCAAATTAATTTAAAGAAAAATCGTGTAAAAAATAATTGAACTGATTTCTGAACGTTTAAAATCTGAACTATATAATTGAAAACTAAAGCCCTAGCCCTGATGAAAGCGGCATCCTTTTTCTGGCTCCTTTAGCCAGGAAAAGATATAGCGGACAGCAGGAAATAGCTCCTG
>NZ_JAYSPC010000064.1:0-16013 GCF_043722275.1 Flavobacterium sp.
TGAAATACAAAACTATGAAAACTAATATCTTAGGATTACCCGTGAAGGAATCAGAATTGATTGGCAATGAATTAAACATTTTGTTATCAAATTTTCAAGTGTATTATCAAAATTTAAGAGGAATTCATTGGAATATTCGTGGTAAACGTTTCTTTGATTTACATGTGAAATTTGAAGAATTATATACAGATTCTCAATTAAAAATTGATATGATTGCCGAAAGAGTTTTAACAATAGGAGGAACTCCATTACATACTTTTGAAGATTACATTGCAAACAACAAATTAACTGTTGGAAAAAATATCTCAAATGATGAAAAAGCGGTTCATTTAATTGTGCATTCTTTATCTGATTTATTGAAAATAGAAAGAGGAATTTTAAAACAATCTGATGAAATTAACGATGAAGGAACAAATTCTATGATGAGTGACTTCATTGCAGAGCAGGAAAAAACCATCTGGATGATGAACGCCTGGTTAGAAGAAGAATTGTAACCAATTGTTTTTAAATGAAATACAAACAGAATGTTGGTTCGCCGGCATTCTGTTTTTTTATGTTTGTTAAATTTGTAAAAAATTTTTGCTCTCACGCTTTGATTTTATTTCTTTAACACTATTTTTGCTCCAATGAAATTAATCGCTCGCATATTATTATTCATATTTGTTGCTTTTTTATCTACCCCAACAATTGTTCAGGTGATAAAGAAAGGAAGCAATACTGCTATGTCTTTTAATTACGCAGAAGAAGAAGTTCATAAAGAACTTAAATCTGTGGTTCATGCTACAATATTAGAGCATGAGGTTTTATTACCGGTTTATATTCAAAAGAAAACGATTGTTTCTGAAAACATCGTAAAATTAGATAATATTTCTCCGAGCATTTTTGCTCCACCTCCCAATTTAGTATAATACTTCCGATTATTTTGAATAAACTGCATTTTTGATTAAATGTGGTAAATCTTTAATGAATAATTTTTTTAGTATTGTATTATGACAAAAAAAATCAATCTTTTTGCCAACCTTAAATCTGATTTTGCTTCAGGTTTAGTGGTTTTTTTGGTGGCTCTTCCGTTGTGTTTAGGTATTGCAATGGCTTCCGGAGCACCTCTATTTTCTGGTATTATCGCAGGTGTTATTGGTGGTATTGTGGTAGGTTATTTAAGCCAGTCGCATATTAGTGTATCTGGACCAGCAGCTGGATTAACCGCTATTATTTTAACCGCCATTACTGATTTTGGTGCATTTGATGTGTTTTTAATGTCTGTTTTTATTGCTGGATTAATTCAATTAGCATTAGGATTTTTAAAAGCAGGAAGTATATCAAATTATTTTCCAACAAATGTTATCGAAGGGATGTTAGCCGGTATCGGGATCATTATTATCTTGAAACAATTACCTCACGCTTTTGGTTACGATGCTGATTTTGAAGGAGATCAGGCTTTTGTCCAGAATGACGGAAGCAATTCCTTTTCGTTTTTATCTGATGTATTAAATCACATTCATTTAGGAGCAGTAGTAATTTCGCTCGCTTCACTTATAATATTGATTTCCTGGGAAAAAGTTCCCTTTTTAAAGAAATTAAAATTAGTTCCGGGTGCGCTTGTTGCAGTTATTGCCGGAGTAGTTTTAAACCAATTGTTTGTTTCTTCAGGAAGCTCATTGGCGATTGCAAAAGAACATTTGGTTTCGTTGCCAGTTCCAGAATCTTTTGATGAATTTAAATCGATTCTGATTACACCAAATTTTGCTGCGGTTACAAATCCACAAGTTTGGGTAGTTGCTATTACAATTGCTATTGTAGCTTCTATCGAAACGCTGCTTTGTATTGAAGCTGCGGATAGAATGGATGTTCAAAAACGTTATACAAATACAAATGTGGAGCTTAGAGCGCAAGGTATTGGTAATATTTTAAGTTCACTTTTAGGAGGTTTACCAATGACATCTGTTGTGGTGAGATCATCTGCTAATAATAATGCAGGTGCAAAATCTAAAATGTCAGCTATTATTCACGGTGTACTTTTGCTGATAAGCGTTTTATCAATTCCGGCAATTTTAAATAAAATTCCGTTAGCAACATTAGCAACTGTTTTAATCTTAGTAGGATATAAATTAGCTAAACCGGCTACTTTCAAACATTTTTGGGAGAAAGGAAAATACCAATTCATACCGTTTGTTGCAACCTTAGTATTTGTTGTAGCAACAGATTTACTTAAAGGTGTTGCTTTAGGAATCATCATTAGTATCATTTTTGTTCTAAGAGGAAACCTGAAAAGAGCCTACAGTTTCAAAAAAGAAGAATACGAAGATGGAGATGTTATCCATATTGATTTAGCTCAGGAAGTTTCATTTTTAAACAAAGCGGCTATTAAATTGACATTGAGCGAAATTCCTCAAAATTCTAAAGTCGTTATAAATGCTCATGATACGGAATATATTGCTCATGACGTTTTAGACTTAATTCGTGAATTTAAGGAAACACGCGCTATTGATGAAAATATCAAAGTAAAACTAAAAGGATTTAAAGAAGCTTATGAGCTTGAAAATTCACCGGAAGTTAACAATCACGTTACTATAGAACATTATTATGATGTTGCAAAAAGAGCATTGATTAAAAAAGAAACGGTAAAAGAAAATTTTTAAACAAATTAAATTAATTAAAGGTATTTCTGCATTGTGAGAAGTATGAAAATTAGATAACTTTACAGTAAAGTTATTTTTGATATGTTTAAACATGTAAAAGTACCATTCAAAAAACAAAAAAAATGAAAGAGTTTTATAATCAGTTATTAGAAAACAATAAAGAATGGGTTGAAAAATCATTAGCATTAGATCCTAATTATTTTGCAGATTTGGCAAAAGGACAAACGCCGCCATTATTATGGATTGGATGTTCTGACAGTCGTGTTCCTGCAAATGAAATTATTGGTGCTAAACCCGGAGAGGTTTTTGTACACCGTAATATTGCCAATATGGTCGTACATTCTGATATGAATATGTTAAGTGTATTGGATTATGCTGTAAATGTTTTAAAAGTAAAACACGTTATTGTTTGCGGACATTATGGCTGCGGTGGTGTAAAAGCAGCAATGGGAAATATGTCTGTTGGAATTATTGACAACTGGATTCGTCATATTAAAGATGAATACCGTTTGCATGATAAATATTTGAATTCGATTGAAGATGAAACAGAACGTTTTAATGCTTTTGTAGAAATCAATGCTAAAGAGCAAGTTTATAATTTAGCAAAAACTTCTATCGTTCAGGGAGCTTGGAAAAACGGTCAGGAATTAATGCTTCACGGTTGGGTTTACGGATTAAATTCTGGTTTTGTAACAGATTTAAATGTGAATATTGCTTCTAATGATGAACTTGATGATGTTTATCAATTAAGTAATCTATAATAATAAATTAAAAATCGCCTCAAAAGGGCGATTTTTTTTATTCGTTTTCGTCCAGATTTTCATTAAATGCCGATGGAAGCATAGTTGGAATAAACTTGATTAAAATAGGCAATAATAAACTTCCGCCGGGAAGTAAAAATATAGTCAGTGACGGAATCGTTTTGCAAATATCTAAAAGCTGTTTTTTTACTTTTTTCTTTTCCTTTGCATCCAGATCTCTGGTTGTAGAATAAGCTAATAAAACCATTAATTCCTTGCTTTGGATGATTTCCTTAACTAATCTGTTTTTATTTCTTATAATCAGTTTTACAACGCTGTGCGTCATTTGATCATAAAAATGTTTTACCGGATTTGAGTAATTAAAATACGGAATCTTCTTTTTATGTGTCGTAATAAAATCATTTGTGGTATCAATGCTTTTGGTTACAAAATCATCAGGAATGCCCATCATTGATCCTAAGGAATATAAAAAGTAAGCTTCTTCATTTTCTACAATACCATCGCTCCACAAAGCCATTCCGGCCATATCGATTAAGTAATAATATTCAAGTTTATTACTGAAATATCCCAAGGGTAAAGTTTCTAAAGTATCAACAGTAACTTTTGAAAATTTAGAATATCTAATAGAAGCTTCAAAAAGCTTAATCAATAAATCATCATGCTGCGATTTGACGGTTTTGGTTTTTAAAGCCAATCCCACAATACCCAAAACAGTTTCTTCAATACGTTTTAAATATTTTTCAGGAATTGATCCTTTTTCCAAATATTGTCTAAATGCTAAAACATCAATAAACAAAAGCGCATTCGTTACTAAATGCGAAAAGTTTTTACTGATAATGCTGTCATTCGTTTGAACGCGTTGATCTATTATATTTTCTAAAGAGTGGGAAGGAGTATCTTTTGGTAATAAAATTTTGAACAAATTAAACCCTTCCGGATTCATTTCATTATAAAATTTTAAAACTTCTGCTATAAAATTATTGGGCTCAGAACTTCTTTTTTCTAAGCAAAACACACCATATAATGTATTTAATAAAGCGACTTTAGAAATTTCGGTTTTAAACCAGCCTTTTATAAGTACAGGTTTTTGAGAATCAATAGCTATGATATGCCCATAGATAAAACCAGTTTCTCTGACTTTATAGTAAAACGATTCAGTAGTTTCAAAAGGAATAGCCTCTAAAAACTTTTGTTCACTAAAAAACTTGTCTATCCAACCTGATGCCGATGGGTTAATCATTAACTTTAATTTATAGCTGCAAAGCTATATCTTTTTCTTGTTTTAGGATAGATTTTAAATGAAATAACCGCTAGATTTTGTGAAAATCCAGCGGTTATCATATTTTTATTTGATGATTCCGGCACAAGCAGCTCTTCCGCCAGCATTTCCGGTAGGCTGAGTTGTAAAATCATCAGTTCCCTGATGTACAATTAAACCTTTTCCTAAAATATCTTTGTTTGTGTCTCCACAACCTATACACCATTCGTCAGTAGTTAAAGTGATAGATCCGTTACCTTTAGCATCAGCGGTAAAGTTCCCAATATCACCCTTATGATATTCTGCAACGCCCCATTTTCCATGCTTTTTAAAAGTTGGATTCCAGTGTCCGCCAGCTGAACTTCCGTCGGCAGCACTACAATCTGCTTTTTCGTGAATATGGATCGCATGAACTCCCGGAGTTAATCCGGTCATTTTTGCAATAAAAGTTACTTTTCCGTTTTTCTCTGTAAAAGTAGCTGTTCCGGTAACCGTACTATTACTTTTTGGCTCTAGGGCAACAGTAATAGTTTTTGCGTCATTTGATTTTGTATTGGTCTTACAGCCAATAATTAAGGCTGTAATTATAGCGAACGAAACGATTAATTTTTTCATATAAAAGGCTTTTAAGTTAAACATTAAGTAAATTTAACATAAAATTCCGACATTCATTACCGCCAAAAGTTAAAAATATCTAAAACTATCATTAGTAATTTTAGTGTAACATTAAGAAAGCATCAGGAATTATTATGTAATTTAGTATGTTTCAAATTCAGGAGACATTGGGCATAATAATATTTACTAAAAAACGGTAACGAATATTAAACTTCTAAATACATATTTTATGAAAACTAAATTATCCATTTTATTAGTGTTACTAAGCTTTTTAATTTCTCCCGTTTTTGCACAGGAAAAAACTAAAAAAGAGCTAAAAGCCGAAAGAGATTCACAGAAACAAAAAGAAACTGAAGCATTAATAAATTCGAAGAAATTTGATTTTGAAGCACAAAAAGTAACTCCACAAGGAGGCAGAATGATCATTTTAGATTATAATACTTATTTTTTAAAATTTGATACTGAAAAAACGACCGGTGATTTACCATTCTTCGGCAGAGCTTTTAGTGTACCATATGGAGGAGATGGCGGAATGAAATTTGAAGGTATTCCCGAAAATATAAAGATCGAAAAAAAGAAGAAAAGTTATAGTGTGAAGGCCACGGTTAAAGGCAAGGATGATGTTTATAATTTGATGTTCTCTATTTTTTATGACGGAGGAGCGACACTTTCTATCAATAGTAATAATAGAGCATCAATTTCATATGATGGAGAAATCAGAGCACCAAAAAGTACTGAAGCTAAAAAATAACTATGTATTAACTTGTTAAAAATCAGTATATTTGATAGCCTATTGATTTTTTTAGAAACAAATTAAAATTTAATACTATGAAAAAAATTAGTCTTATTCTTATTCTGGTTATTGCTTCTTTGTCGTCTTATGCCCAATCTTCGTTTAAGGAAGATGTAGATGTTTTGCAAAGTGTTTATGGTAAATCAAAAAGTGATCTTGTAAAACAGTACATGAATTTATCAGATACACAATCTGTTGGTTTTACAAAAGTTTACGATGATTATGAAACAGCACGTAAAGCTCTTGGACAATCAAAATTTCAGCTAATCAATGATTATGCTACAAATTATGCCACGCTTACAGATGAAAAAGCAGACGAGCTGGCAAAAGGAACTTTGAAAAATCATTTAGGATATGAAAAATTATATTGTAAAACATATTCAAAAGCAAAAAAAGCAGTCGGAGCAATAAATGCTGCAAAATTTATTCAGTTAGAAATATACTTGCAAACCATAATAAGAGCAGAGATTTTAGAATCGATTCCTTTTATTGGAGAATTAGATAAATCGAAAATTCAGTAAATTTCTAAAGTAATAAATAGAAAAAGCGGCAGTTATAAATTATATAACTGCCGCTTTTTATTTGTTGTAAAACTTATTTATTTAGCTGTTTTAACTTCATAAATAGCATTTACCATTCCGTCACGCGGACTGTCTAATGTAAGTTCCCAAAACATGATTCCGCCTAATTTTTTAGCTTTCACATATTCTGTTTTAGCTTTGATAGATTTAAGATCGTCTGATGTTGCAAACGTTTTAGATTTTTCATTGTACCAATAAGGCGCTTTAGCTTTATCATCCCAAAAATATTTCCAGCCATTTGCTTCTGTATAAGTTGTAGCAAAGTTTTTGAAATTTACACCCTCGATATGTTCTCCGGTTTGGTAAAGACCATTGTTTATATTTTCAACATTTTTCCATGTTCTGGAATAAAATGCACCTCCAATAATTAATTTTTCGGCAGGAACTCCTTGTTTTAATAAATAAGTAACCGCTTTATCTGTAGATTCTTCTTTTGCATTTGTGCTGTACAATGGCGTATGATGTCCCGTAACTTTAGAATATCCATTTACTAAATCATAACTCATAATGTTGATTCGGTTTACTAATGGCGCGACAGTTTTCCAGTCGATAGATTCATCCAGATATTTTTGAAATCCTCCGGCAGCAAAACTCAATTCGTATTTTTTACCTAGAGTTGAACGTAAAATCTTGATTAATTCTGTAAAATTAGGTTTGTCAGCCGCTTGAAATAAATGCCCGGGCAATCCCTCAATTGCCGGATATTCCCAATCTAAATCTAAACCATCAACTTTAAAATAGTTACTTACTTCTTTTACTGATTTTGCAAAAGTCAATCTTCCTTCAGGAGTAGAAAAAGCAGCAGAACAAGGCTCGCAACCTCCCCAACCACCAAGCGAAAGTACAATTTTAAGTTGCGGATTTGAAGCTTTTAGAGATACCAAATGTTTAATTGTAGTAGAATCTTTAGCAGAATCAACGCTTAATTTCCCATCTTTTAAATGACAGAAACTAAAGATAATTTGATCCAGTTTTTTTACTTCGTATTCGTTAATTATTTTATCATCGCCCGTATAATAAGCAATAATGTCCAGTTTTTTACTTTTCTGTGCAAAAACAGTTGAGGTAAAGCAGCACAGTAAAAGCAAGGCAATCAGGTTAATTTGTTTCATTTTATGTTTTTTAGCGTTTTTTAGAATGCTAAATATAAAACATTACATTAGAAAATTCATCACCAATTGTGTAACAGAAATGCAATTTTAATAAAGATTTGTGAAATGTATTGTCATTGCGCAATGTAGAGGCGCACAGCAATATGGTAAAAAAACAAAAAAAATAAACCCGCACTGTTTCGGAGGAGTGCGGGTTTAAACAAATTAAAAGCTAAAAACTATTTTTATATTAGAAGCAGTAGTCGTTTTCTGCAACTAATTTGTTGGTAATCGTTTCTCTTAAAGCCACAACATTTGGCATGTTTGTGTATTTTGTAAAACGACGTAATCCCATTAACATCATACGTTGTTCGTCACCTTCAGCAAAAGAAACAATTCCTTCTTTTCCTTTTTGTGTTACAATATCCACAGCTTTGTACAAGTATAATTTTGCCATAGCAATTTGCTCCTGAACTTTATCTTCACCTTTATTTTTGGCTAATTTTTCAGTTCTAAGGATTGTACTTTCAGCCATATAAATTTCGATTAAGATATCAGAAGCAGCCATTAATAACTGTTGGTGAGCATCTAAATCCGGTCCGTATTTTTGAACTGCACTTCCTGCAACCATTAAAAACACTTTTTTCAGATTAGCAACGATTCCTTTTTCTTCTGCAAATAATTCAGAGAAATCAGGCGTATCAAAAGATGGAATTCCCATTAATTCTTCAGAAACTTTCATAGCCGGTCCAAGTAAATCAATATGACCTTTCATAGCCTTTTTGATCAACATACCAACAGAAAGCATTCTGTTAATTTCGTTTGTTCCTTCGTAAATTCTAGCGATACGAGCATCTCTCCAGGCACTTTCCATTGGAGTATCTTCAGAGAATCCCATTCCACCAAAAACTTGAATACCTTCGTCAGCACAATTCTGAACATCTTCAGAAACAGCTACTTTAAGGATAGAACATTCGATTGCATATTCTTCAACACCTTTTAATTCAGCTTCCTGATGACTAGTTCCTTCAGCTTCACGAGCGATAATTCTATCTTCGATATCTTTTGCAGCTCTGTAAGAAGCACTTTCTCCAGCATAAGCATTAGTTGCCATTTCAGCTAATTTAGAACGAATAGCCCCAAAGCTTGAAATTGGTGTGTTGAACTGGATTCTTTCGTTAGCATATTTTACAGCTCCTGAAGTTACTCTTCTTTGAGCATCAAGACAAGCAGCAGCTAATTTAATACGACCAACATTTAATGCATTCATTGCAATTTTGAAACCGTTTCCTCTTTCAGACAACATGTTTTCAACAGGAACTTTCGTATCATTGAAGAAAACCTGACGCGTAGATGAAGCACGGATTCCTAATTTATGCTCTTCTTCATTCATAGAAATTCCGTTATCAGCAGTATTTTCTACGATGAAACCAGTTATATTTTTATCATCACCAATACGGGCAAAAACGATGAAAACGCTACAGAAACCTGCATTCGAAATCCACATTTTTTGTCCTGTAATAGAGTAGTATTTTCCATCTTCAGATAAAACAGCTTTCGTTTTTCCAGAGTTAGCATCAGATCCTGCGCCTGGCTCAGTCAAACAATAAGATCCAAACCATTCGCCTGTAGCTAATTTAGGAACGTATTTTTTCTTTTGTTCTTCTGTACCATATAGAGTAATTGGCATAGTTCCAATTCCTGTATGAGCACCAAAAGCAGTAGAAAAAGATCCTGTAGCACCAGAAATGTAATCACAAACTAACATTGTAGATACAAATCCCATTCCTAATCCGCCGTATTCCTCAGGAACTGCAACTCCTAAAAGTCCTAGTTCACCAGCTTTACGCATACTTTCCTCAGTAAATGCGTAATCTTTTTTCTCAAAACGATTTTTGTTAGGCCAAATTTCTTTGTCAACAAACTCCTTAACAGAGTCACGCATCATTAATTGCTCTTCCGAAAAATCTTCTGGTGTAAAGATGTCTTCGCACTTTGTTTCTTTAACTAAAAACTGACCACCACGGGTTACGTTTTTTTCGATTGTATCTGCCATTGCTTTTGTTTTTTGTATGTTTTAAATTAAGATGCAAGAGTCAAGAAGAAAGATTGTTGTCTAACTTATTGATGAAGCCTGTGGTCATCTTTTGAAATTCAATTATTTTGTTTTCTATTTATGCTAATATTCCACAATCTTGTCATTTCGACGAAGGAGAAATCTCCGCAAGTAACTCCGCAACGATTGACAAACTATGGGGATAATTGTCGCGGAGATTCCTCGTTCCTCGGAATGACAAACTAAACGTGGACTTTGTCGAATTACTAGTGTGATTTCTCCTTCATCGAAATGACAAACAAGACGAATACTTTATCTATAAAACCTCGTAAATCCCCGCAGAACCTTGACCAGTTCCCACGCACATACTTACGATTCCGTATTTGCTGCCTCTGCGTTTCATTTCGTCGAACAACTGAACAGAAAGTTTAGCACCAGTACATCCCAGAGGGTGACCTAAAGCGATTGCTCCACCGTTTACGTTTACGATATCAGGATTTAAACCTAATTCGCGAATTACAGCCAAAGACTGAGAAGCAAAAGCCTCGTTTAGTTCCACTAAATCAATATCTTTCAATTCTAAACCAGCTTGCTTCAATGCTTTCGGAATTGCTTTTACAGGACCAATACCCATGATTCTTGGCTCAACACCAGAAGAAGCAAAGTTCACCAATCTTGCAATTGGCTCAAGGTTTAATTCTTTCACCATATCCTCGCTCATGATTAAAACAAAAGCAGCACCATCACTCATTTGAGACGAGTTACCGGCAGTAACGCTTCCGTCAGCAGCAAAAACCGGTCTTAATCCAGATAATGCAGCAACAGAAGTTCCGGCTCTTGGACCTTCATCTTGTTTTACAACGTATGATTTAGTTTCTTTTTTACCATTTTCATTAACGAAAGTTTGCTCAACAGTAATAGGAACGATTTGTTTGTCAAATTTACCTTCAGCTTGCGCTTTCAAAGCTTTCATGTGAGAGTTATAAGCAAACTCATCCTGATCTTCTCTGGATATTTTATATTGATTGGCAACCGCTTCAGCAGTTAAACCCATTCCCCAGTAATAATCTTCATGACCTGCAGCGGCAACTTTATAATCCGGAGTTGGTTTGTAACCTCCCATCGGAATAAAACTCATACTTTCGGCTCCACCAGCAATGATACAATCTGCCATTCCTGATTGGATTTTAGCAGTTGCCATTCCGATAGTTTCAAGTCCGGATGCGCAATAACGGTTTACGGTAACTCCGGGAACATCTTCCACTTTTAACCCCATTAAGGAGATTAAACGTCCAACATTTAGTCCTTGTTCTGCTTCCGGCATGGCATTTCCTACCATAACGTCATCGATACGTTTTTTGTCAAAATCAGGCAATTCAGCCATCATAAACTGAATGGTTTCTGCAGCTAATTCATCAGGTCTTTTAAATCTAAAAACCCCTTTTGGTGCTTTTCCTACCGCTGTACGGTAAGCTTTTACTATATATGCTGTTTTCATTTGTTTTTGTTTTTTTAAGATTTATTAGAAGATCGAGGAGAGGCAAGAGGCAAGAAACAAGACAAACTTAATTTTGAAATCTTGCTTCTTGTCTCTTTCTTCTTTTCACTTCTTCATTCTATTCTCTAATTACGAAGCGGTTTTCCTTTAGTTAACATATATTGGATTCTCTCTAAAGTCTTACGTTCTGTACATAAACTCAGGAAAGCTTCACGTTCGATATCTAATAAATATTGTTCAGATACTAAAGTTGCTTCAGATAAATCACCACCAGCCATAACGTAAGCCAGTTTGTTAGCGATTTTTTTATCGTGCTCAGAGATGTATTTTCCAGCTTCCATTTGGTCAGTTCCGACTAAGAACATTCCAAGAGCTTGTTTACCTAATACTTTCACATCGGTTCTTCTGATAGGTTGCGTATAACCAGCTTCAGCCATTAACAAAGCATGTTTTTTAGCTTCGGCAATCTGGCGATCTTTGTTTACAACTACAATATCTTTACCATGTTGTAAAAGTCCATTATCAAAAGCTTCGTAAGCCGAAGTCGATACTTTAGCCATAGCAATGGTTAAGAAATATTCTTGAAGAACGTTCAATTCCACATCATTTTTATGGAATAAATCAGAAGCTCTTAAAGCCATTTCTTTAGATCCACCACCACCAGGAAGTACACCAACACCAAATTCAACTAATCCCATGTAAGTTTCAGCAGCAGCAACCACTTTATCAGCGTGTAAACTCATTTCGCATCCACCACCAAAAGTCATTCCGTGCGGCGCAACCACAACTGGAATTCCAGAATAACGAACGCGCATCATCGTGTCCTGAAACATTTTGATAGCCATGTTCAATTCGTCATATTCCTGTTCAACTGCCATCATGAAAATCATTCCGATATTAGCCCCAACAGAGAAATTCGCTGCCTGGTTTCCAATAACTAAACCTTGATATTCTTTTTCAGATAAGTCGATTGCTTTATTGATAGCCGCAAGAACGTCGCCACCAATTGTATTCATTTTTGATTGGAATTCTAAGTTCAAAATTCCATCACCTAAATCTTGTATAATTGCTCCGCTATTACTCCAAACTTTTTTGCTTTCGCGAATGTTGTTCAGGATAATGAATGAATCTTGTCCAGGAACTTTAGTTTGTGATTTTGTTGGAATGTTGTAGAAATAAGTAGCACCTTCTTTTATAGAGTAGAAACTTTCGCTTCCTGAAGCTAACATTTCGTTCACCCATGCAGCAGGCTCTAAACCTTCTGCTTTCATGATTTCGATTCCGTTAGCAACACCTATGGCATCCCAAATTTCGAAAGGACCATTTTCCCATCCAAAACCGGCTTTCATTGCATCATCAATTTTATATAATTCGTCTGAGATTTCAGGAATTCTGTTGGACACATAAGCAAACATTCCGGCGAAACTCTTACGGTAGAATTCTCCCGCTTTGTCCTTTCCTTTCACTAAAACTTTAAAACGATTGATAGGTTTATCGATAGTTTTTGTTAGTTCAAGCGTAGCAAAATTTGCTTTTTTAGCAGCACGATATTCAAGTGTATCTAAGTCAAGCGTAAGAATATCCTTGTCTACTTTTTTGTAGAAACCTTGTCCAGTTTTGCTTCCTAACCAATTATTCTCCATCATTTTTGTGATGAAATCAGGAAGTTTAAACAATTCGTGTTGTTCGTCAGTCGGGCAGTTTTCATAAATACCATTGGCAACGTGTACCAAAGTATCTAAACCAACAACATCAACCGTACGGAAAGTGGCTGATTTTGGACGGCCAATTACCGGACCTGTCAATTTATCAACTTCCTCAATCGTTAATCCCATTTCTTTAACTAAATGAAATAAACTTTGGATTCCGTAAATACCAATTCTGTTTCCAATAAACGCCGGAGTATCTTTAGCAACAACAGATGTTTTTCCTAAGAATTTAGAACCGTATTCGTTTAAGAAATCCAATACTTCAGTAGAAGTTTTTGGACCAGGAATAATTTCAAATAACTTTAAGTAACGCGCAGGGTTAAAAAAGTGAGTTCCGCAGAAGTGTTGTTGAAAATCCTCGCTTCTTCCTTCGCTCATAAAATGAATAGGAATACCAGAAGTGTTTGAAGTAACCAAAGTTCCCGGTTTACGGAATTTTTCGATTTGTTCAAATACTAGTTTTTTGATATCCAAACGCTCTACAACAACTTCAATAATCCAATCAACATTGGCAATTTTTGCCATATCATCAGTCGTATTCCCAGTTGTGATTCGGCTTGCAAATTTCTGACTGTAAATAGGAGACGGTTTCGATTTTAATGAATTCGCCAAATGTTCGTTTACCACACGGTTGCGAACTACTTTACTTTCAAGTGTTAATCCTTTTTTAGTTTCAGCTTCTGTCAACTCGCGTGGTACGATGTCAAGCAGTAAAACTTCAACACCAATATTGGCAAAATGGCAAGCTATTCCTGAACCCATAATTCCGGATCCAATTACAGCAACTTTTTTAATTGTGCGTTTCATAGAGTTAATATTTTGTTTTTTATTTGAATGTGAGATAAACCTGTATATAATAGGTTATTCGTTTTCTAATTTTTCTGTTTGATTAAATATGTTTTTGTCCTGAATCAATTCATTTATAATTTCAGAAACTTCGATAAAATGTTTCAGTTTTTCATCCGAAACATGTTTTCTAATCGTTTCATTAAATTTCAGAACTGTATTTTTTGATAAATCTCTTTTTTCTTTTCCAAATTCCGTCAGGTAAATTAACACACCACGACCATCAGTTGGATTTTTTTTGCGAACAATCAAACCTTTGTCTTCCATCGATTTTAAAGTTCTTGTCAAGCTTGTGGCTTCCATCCCCATTCTCGGACCCAAAGCTGTCGACGGAGTTCCATCTTCCTTGTCAATACTTAAAAGAGCAAATCCTGTAGCCATTGTAGCATCGTATTTAGCCGCTTCTTCGTTGTACATTCTTGATACAGCTTGCCATGTTGCTCGCAAAATATAATCTATTGTTTTCTCTTTCATATGTAACTATATCGATTTCAAATATAATCAAAAAATACTATGCATGCATATGATTTTATGATAATTTTTTGGTTATTTAAAAAATATCTCTGATTCAGAGCGGTTTATGGTTTAATTTTAATTGAAATATACTATTCTTTTTTGAAGTTTTAACAAAATAAATGCTGTAAAAATTGTTTTATGGTTTTAAATTAAGATTTTATTCTGCAATATGTAAAAAATCATGCTTTTACTTCAGGAATGCCTTCAGGTTCATATCTCAAAATTGCCTGTTTAAGAATCTTTTTCATACGATTGCGTAAGTTTTCAGGTCTCAGAATCTCGATTCCGTCACCAAAACCCAGTAAAATACGTTCCATTTCATAATTAGGAGAAATAAACAAATGAACAATAATACTTTTGTCCTCATTTTCTGTAATCACCCGTTGCGAATGATGCAAAGGTTTTGTCAAAACATACGGCGCATTTGTCGAGTCAATCCAAAGTTCAATTCTTCTTGGCGCCAAACCCGAGTTCACCGTAACCCCAATCACATTTTGATAAAACAAATCGGCATCAAAATCTTCCTCTAAATAAGGCATATTAAAATCATAATCGATCCCAATAATTCTATCCAAAGCCAAATTTGTAATAGGAGCAGAGTCTTTTTTCTTCCCAATCAAAAACCATCTGTTATTAAATTCCTTCAGGATAAATGGATGAAAATGAAATTTAGTTTCCTCAATCGATTTAAAAGATTTGTAACTAATCACCAAAACAATCTTCTTGATAATCGCCTGATATACTTCATCCAGATAATGCAAACCTTTCAATTCTTCATTTTTCTCCAAATAAATAACAGGTTTTGTATGCGATTTTTCGGCATAGATTTTATCCTCCAATCGCTGCAAAATATCCGATACATCACTAAACAAAGAGAAATCCTTAAACTGTTTTAACATCGAAACCGTTTCCGTCAAAACATTCATATCCGTTTCTGTCAGCGGAATATCCGTTATCGTAAATTCATCGTCGTCATATTTATAATACTTTTTATCATAGACAACAATTGGCGCATTATAACCCAGTTTTTCACTTCGCATCAACTGAATATCCATCTGAATCGTCCGTTTGCTAATCGAATTCTCCCGACCCTCATATTCAAACAAAGCTTCAGAACAACATTCGATCAAATCCTCCAAAGTCCATTGCCGATATCTATTCTGCAAACATTTATCAATAGTTTTGTACCTAATTAAGGCATTTTTGTTTTGTGACATAGTTTTGTTTTTTGGGCGTGTCCCTTCGGGTCGGGCTTTCGGCTTTATCTTTTGTTTCGTTCCACTTCACAAAAGGATATCGCCTCAATCCCTCACGCAAATTACGATAACAAGAAAAATCTCGTTTATATATTTTTAAAATCTGTTTTTCGTTTTTTAATTTTCTTTCTAGTTTTTGGTTCCAATTTTCCGTCCCCAATTTTCCGTAGAGGCGCACAGCAGTGCGTCTAACATCTCGGCATCTTTGCCCGTGTAGCAAACCCGACAGGTTTTAAAACCTGTCGGGTTTAATATCTACGTCAAAGAGAAATTTTCGATTCAACATCACGTCTTACAAACCCAACAGGTTTAAAAAACCTGTCGGTTTATCGTTGCAAAGACGCACTGCTGTGCGCCTCTACGATATTGTAAACGTTAATATGTAAACGTCAAT
>NZ_JAYSPC010000065.1:0-55609 GCF_043722275.1 Flavobacterium sp.
CAAATGCATCAATTGGTCGTATCTAAATCTTGGAATCGTCCAACGCACCCACATGTAGAAAAATATAAATCCACAAATTTTTACAAATAAAACGGCTATTCCTATAACATTTGCAATATTAACACCCCAGTTTTCAACTGCCCAACTCATTCCAGGATAATTATATCCGCCAAAGAATAGAACTGCTAAAATTGTTGATGAAATGAACATATTCGCATATTCAGCAAATAAATAAAATCCCATTTTCATGGATGAATATTCAGTATGATAACCTCCAATTAACTCAGATTCACATTCGGCCAAATCAAAAGGAGTTCTGTTTGTTTCCGCAAATGAACAAATCAGGAAAATTAAGAATGATAAGGGCTGATAAAATACATTCCAGTTCATTCCTTGTTGCTGTAATGAAATTTCTTTTAAACTCATTGTTCCGGTCATCATCAATAATGCAATCATTGATAATCCCATTGCAACTTCATAAGAAACCATTTGCGAAGCTGCACGAACAGCTCCCATCAATGAGAATTTATTGTTAGAAGCCCATCCACCAATCATGATACCATAAACTCCAACTGAAAGAACTCCAAAAATGTACAGTAAAGCAATATTAATATCAGTTGCCTGAAGTATTACATCTCTGCCAAAAACATGAAGCTTATCTCCCCACGGAATAACTGCACTAGTCATTAAAGCAGTACTCATGGCAATTGCCGGTCCTACAACAAATAAAAATTTGTTAGGAGTATTTGGAAAAAATTCTTCTTTAGAAAATAATTTCATACCATCAGCAAGAGGTTGCAATAAACCTCCCCATCCTGCACGGTTAGGTCCTACACGATCCTGAAGAAAAGCCGCAACTTTACGTTCAGCCCAGGTAGAATACATTGCCATAATCATTGTTACGGCAAAAACCACAACAATTACAACACTCTTTTCTATAATAAACGCACCATCTACCATCATTAAGAATTTTTGTTGTTAGTGTTTAATGGAATCTCAGCCATACTAATTTTTTTACGGTCGATATCTCTACCTTGTAGTATTGTTTTTTCTGTATCAATTATTACTTTCTCTAATTTTTGAGTGTAATTGTTTTGATTGATAACAGAATCTTTTTCAAATTCTCTTGGCCCTTCAATAACCCAGTCATTCACATTTTTATGATCAAAACGACAACTGTTACAAATGAATTCTTCCACTTCATGATATTCATCTTTGCGGCCAGTTACACGTTGGATTTCTCCTCCAAACATCCAAACTGTTGTTTTACCACAACATCCAGGAGTTGTACATTCTCTGTGCGCATTGTAAGGTTTGTTGAACCAAACTCTTGATTTAAAACGGAAAGTTTTATCAGTCAATGCCCCAACAGGACAAACGTCGATCATATTTCCTGAGAACTCATTGTCGATAGCTTTTGAGATACCGGTTGAAATATTAGCGTGATCGCCACGATCTAATACTCCGTGAACCCTGTTGTCTGTCAATTGATCTGCAACTTGCACACATCTTTGGCATAAAATACAACGGTTCATATGTAGTTGAATATGTGGACCAATATCTTCTGGTTCAAATGTTCTTTTTTCTTCAATAAAACGTGATTTCGGATTTCCGTGCTCAAAACTCAAGTTTTGAAGATCACATTCACCAGCCTGATCACAAACCGGACAGTCTAATGGGTGATTGATCAATAAAAATTCAGTAACAGATTTACGGGCTTCGGTTACACGATCCGATGATTTACTGTTCACTTCCATTCCGTCCATACAACCTGTTACACAAGATGCCATTAATTTTGGCATTGGTCTTGGGTCAGCTTCACTTCCCTTTGCAACTTCAACTAAACAACAACGACATTTACCGCCGCTGCCTTTTAATTTTGAGTAATAGCACATGGCTGGCGGAACTAAATCTCCACCAATCATACGTGCAGCTTGCAGGATAGTTGTTCCTGGCTCTACGTCTATACTTTGACCGTCTATGGTTACTTTCATTTCTTTGTCTTGTTTTTTTAGTTTCACGTTTAAAGTTTCAGGTGTTGGACTTGAAACTAAAAAAAATTGAAACTTGAAACTATTTTTAACTTTATACGATTACTTTACCGCCTACTAAATGTTTCACTTGCGAGAAAGGTTCAGTAACAAAGTGATCTCTATTTTTTATTTTTTCAGGGAAACGAACGTGATATTCAAACTCATCTCTAAAGTGACGAATTGCTGCTGCTACTGGCCATGCTGCTGCATCTCCAAGCGGGCAAATCGTATTACCCTCGATTTTACTTTGAATGCTCCACAATAATTCGATATCTTCTTCACGGCCTTGACCGTTTTCGATTCTCCACAATATTTTTTCCAACCATCCGGTTCCTTCACGACAAGGTGTACATTGTCCGCAAGATTCATGGTGATAGAAACGAGAAAAATTCCAAGTGTTTCTTACTACACAAGCAGTATCATTGTAAACGATAAATCCTCCGGAACCTAACATCGATCCGGTAGCAAAACCACCATCACTTAGAGATTCGTAAGACATTAATCTGTCTTCACCATTTGCAGTTTTAAAAATTAATTCAGCTGGCAAAATTGGCACTGACGATCCTCCGGGGACAAATGCTTTCAAAGGTCTGCTCGAAGACATTCCGCCTAAGTATTCATCAGAATTCATGAATTCATCAACACTTAAACCTAATTCAATTTCGTAAACTCCCGGATTTTTGATGTGTCCCGAAGCTGAGATCAATTTAGTTCCTGTTGAACGACCGATTCCGATTTTAGCATAATCATCACCAGAATTGTTGATAATCCAAGGCACAGTTGCAATAGTTTCAACATTATTTACTACTGTAGGGTTTGCCCATAATCCTGAAACCGCAGGAAATGGTGGTTTGATACGAGGATTTCCTCTTTTACCTTCTAATGACTCAATAAGTGCAGTTTCTTCTCCGCAAATATAAGCACCAGCTCCACAGTGAACGTATAGTTCTAAATCGTAACCTGTTCCTAATATGTTTTTTCCTAACCAACCGGCTGCTTTAGCTTCGGCGATTGCTCTTTCTAGTATTTTGAAAACCCACATATATTCTCCACGAATGTAGATATAAGATAAGTTAGCGCCTAAAGCAAAACTTGAAGTAATCATTCCTTCAATCAATAAGTGAGGAAGGAATTCCATCAAATAACGATCTTTGAAAGTTCCCGGTTCAGACTCATCGGCGTTGCAAACTAAATGTCTCGGTTTTCCTGATTTTTTGTCAATAAAACTCCATTTCATTCCAGCAGGGAAACCAGCACCACCACGACCACGAAGACCTGATTTTTTTACTTCTTCAACAACTTCGTCTGGCGTAAGTGTTTTTAAAGCTTTTTCTACAGAAGCATAACCACCATTTTGGCGATATACTTCATAAGTTTTAATACCCGGAATATTGATTTTATCTAATAATATTTTTTGTGACATCTTATTTATCGTGTAATATTATTTTATCATCTCTGCAATCAGCGATTAACTGATCGATTTTTTCCTCTGTCAATTTTTCTTTGTAGAAATCGCCTAATTGCAACATCGGAGCGTATCCGCAAGCGCCTAAACATTCTACACCGGCAATGGTAAACATTCCGTCTGGAGTTGTTTCGCCCATTTTAATGCCTAATTTTTCAGAAGTATAATCCATTAAATTTTCGGCACCATTTAAACAACAACAAGAAGTCTGGCAGAATTCGAACATGTATTTTCCAATTGGTTTTTGGTTGTACATGGTATAAAAAGTAACCACTTCATAAACCTCAATTGGTTTTATATGCAAAATTTCAGCAACTTTATCCTGCAACTCTGTACTTAACCAGTTATCATGCGCATCCTGCACTTCATGCAAAACAGGCAACAAAGCCGATTTTCTTTTGTCTTCAGGATAATGACTAATTAATTCATTGATGCGGGTCATCAATGCTTCAGTCATGTTTATTTCTTGTTTGTAATGTTTTCTTTCCATTTTATTCTTTTTTTGCCGCTAAGGCGCAAAGTCACAAATTTTTAATCTGAATTCTAAAATCTAAACGCTACAATTTTTATGCGTCTAATTCTCCTGCAATAACATTTAAACTTGATAGAATAACAATTGCATCTGATAGTAAAGCGCCTTTGATCATTTCAGGATATGCTTGGTAATAAATAAAACAAGGTCTTCTAAAATGTAATCTGTATGGAGTTCTGCTTCCGTCTGTAACTAAATAAAATCCTAGTTCTCCATTTCCACCTTCAACAGGATGGTAGATTTCTGCAACTGGTACTGGAACTTCTCCCATTACAATTTTAAAATGATAAATTAAAGATTCCATTGAAGTGTAAACATCTTCTTTTGGAGGAAGGTAATAATCAGGAACTTCTGCGTGATATTCATTTCCGGCTGGCATTTTATCTAAAGCCTGACGTATGATACTCAAACTTTCGCGAACTTCTGCATTACGAACACAAAAACGATCGTAAGTATCACCTGATTTTCCAACAGGAACAATAAAGTCAAAATCTTGATAAGAAGAGTAAGGATGTGCAACACGAACGTCATAATCAACTCCCGCAGCACGTAAATTTGGACCTGTAAATCCGTAAGCCATTGCTTGTTCAGCTGAGATTGCACCTACGTCTACAGTTCTGTCAAGGAAAATTCTGTTTCTTTCGAATAAGTTTTCAAATTCTTGCCAAGCGATAGGAAAATCTTTTAAAAACACATCTAGTTTGCGGAAAGCTTCTGGTGACCAATCTCTTTCGAAACCACCAATTCTTCCCATATTTGTTGTTAAACGAGCACCACAAATTTCTTCGTAGATCTCGTAAACTTTTTCTCTAAATTGAAAAACGTATAAGAAACCGGTATAAGCACCAGTATCAACACCTAGAATCGAATTACAAATTAAGTGATCTGTAATACGTGCCAATTCCATTACAATAACTCTTAAATATTGAGCACGTTTAGGTACTTCGATATTTAGTAATTTCTCTAAAGTCATCCACCATCCCATATTATTAATAGGAGAGGAGCAATAGTTCATACGGTCTGTAAGAGGAGTAATCTGGTAAAAAGGACGATTTTCGGCAATTTTTTCGAAAGCTCTGTGAATGTAACCAATGGTTGGTTCAGCTTCAAGAATTCTTTCTCCGTCCATCAACAGGATATTTTGAAAAATACCGTGAGTGGCAGGGTGTGTTGGACCTAAATTCAATACTGAAAGCTCGCTTCCGTCTTCGTTTAGTTTTTCCTTTACTATTTTAGCATAACGATGCTCTGGTGGTAATAATAGTTCTGACATTTATAATGTTGAATTATTTATTTTTTAGCAATTTGTTGTTGTTCTTCCAAAGAATCTGTCATCTTTATCCGTTCTTCCGCTATCTTCCATTGGGAATTCTTTTCGCATCGGGAATGATATCATTTCATCCATATTCAAAATACGTTTCAATTGTGGATGCCCAATAAAGTTAATCCCGAAGAAATCGTATGTTTCTCTTTCCATCCAGTTTGAACTTAAGAAAATGTTTGAAATGGTTTTTATCTCCGGTTTTTCACCGTTAATATATACTTTGATTCTAATACGTTTGTTTTCGTACCAGTTATGCAGGTGATACACTATTGCAAACTGACGATCTGTTTCGTTGTCCGGATAATGAATACCGCATAAATCGGTTAAGAAGTGAAAACGTAAGTCAGAATCGTTTTTCAAAAAAAGAATTAAGGCTGTAATTTTATCAGCGGTAGTTTCCAGTGAAAAAATATCTCTTTCTTGTTGAAAGTTAAAAACACTTGCATCAAATGTTTCTGTAAGTTTATCCTGAATCAGGGTATTTTCTAAAGCCATCTTATGAAATGTTATATGAAGCTAGTAATTCTTGGTACTCTGGTGAACTTCTGCGTCTCACAGATTCAGATCTTACCAATTCTTGAAGTTTCATTACTCCATCTACTATTTGTTCTGGTCTTGGTGGACATCCCGGGACATAAACGTCGACTGGAATTACTTTGTCAATTCCTTGTAAAACTGAATAAGTATCGAAGATTCCGCCTGATGAAGCACAAGCTCCAACTGCAATAACCCAGCGAGGTTCAGCCATTTGTTCGTAGACTTGTCTTAAAATAGGAGCCATTTTTTTAGAAATAGTTCCCATTACCATTAACATATCTGCCTGACGAGGAGAAAAACTCACACGCTCAGAACCAAATCGTGCTAAATCATAATGTGAAGCCATTGTAGCCATAAACTCGATTCCGCAACAAGAAGTTGCAAACGGTAAAGGCCAAAGAGAATTCGCACGTGCCATACCTACAACATCATTTAGTTTTGTGGCAAAAAAACCTTCACCAACAACACCTTCAGGAGGGGCTACCATATTTACTTTTGAATCGCTCATTTTATTTTAGATTTCTGACTTTAGATTTTAGATTTGGGGAAATCGTAAAAGTTAAAATCAATTTTTAAATCAGTATATTAATTCGAGGAAATCAAATCTTAAATTGTAATTCTAAAATCACCAATTTAAAATCTAAAATCGTTTTATTCCCAGTCTAATGCTTTTTTCTTGATGATGTAAAAGAAGCCTACTAAAAGGAGTGACATGAATACGATCATCTTTAACATTCCTTCAATTCCAAGTTCCTTAAAGTTTACTGCCCAAGGATAAAGGAAAATTACCTCTACGTCAAACAATACAAATAAAATGGCAACCAGGAAATATTTTACTGAAAAAGGAATACGGGCATTACCAACAGATTCGATACCGCACTCAAAGTTTTTATCTTTAACTTCTGAGGTTCTTTTTGGGCCTAATTTTCCAGAAATAATGATTGTTCCTACTACAAAACCAACAGCCAGAATAAACTGCATTAAAATAGGAAGATAACTATATTGATCAGATTGCATAAACTTAGGGTTTTTTACTTAAAGAATAAGCCACAAAGATAACTTTCAACTCTGTAAATCACAAGCTAAAAAAGGATTTAAGTTTATCACTAAAGGGTCATTATTTGTAATTTTTATTGATTATAAATAATAACATCCAATTTTAAGTTTTTTTTAAGATTTGAGCAAAAAAAAACGTCTCGAAATTAATCGAAACGTTTTTTAAACCATTCAGAGGCAAAAAAAATAAATTGCTATATTTTTCTTAGATTACTGCTACTTTAGCAGCAACTTTCCCTTTTCTTCCTTCTTCTTCTTCGTAGCTTACACGGTCACCTTCGCGTAATTCTTCCGCGTTAATTCCTGAAGCGTGAACGAAGATATCTTTTCCTGTTTCTTCGTCTGTAATGAATCCATAACCTTTAGATTCATTGAAAAATTTTACTGTACCTGTACGCATTGTAATTGTAATAATAATTTATAATGAAGCAAATGTAATATATAAATTCATACAAAAGACAATAAGGTGTTAATTTTTTGTAAAAATTATTGATTCACAGTGTTTTCGCTATTTATATTGCATCAATTTTGATATGGAACTCCTTTATTTAGGAATCATCAATTGTAAGAAAAAAAGTTAAAAAAGTAGCTTATAGTTTACAAATTTTTCTTAACTTTTGCACAAGTTAATTTGCTATTTTAGGATTATGTGAGAGAATACTTGTATTTACTGAGATTGTTCGTTTAATCGAATATATTTCTAAACTAAAAAAAGGCATAAAAAGAAAAACGGCAGCTAAAAAGTTTAGCTGCCGTCTCATTTTTCAAATTCTCAGAAATTTATATTGAGTCAATTTTAATGTGTAATTCTTTTAATTGCGCATCATCAATTTTAGCCGGTGCATCGATCATTACATCACGTCCTGAATTGTTTTTTGGGAATGCAATGAAATCTCTAATAGTTTCCTGACCTCCTAAAATAGCAACTAATCTATCAAGACCAAATGCTAAACCTCCGTGTGGTGGTGCTCCAAACTGAAAAGCATCCATTAAAAAGCCAAATTGCGCTTTTGCTTCCTCTTCAGTAAAGCCTAAATATTTAAACATTAACTGTTGAGTCGCTTTATCGTGAATACGAATTGAACCTCCGCCAATTTCATTTCCATTCAAAACCATATCATAAGCATTTGCACGAACTTTTCCCGGTTCAGTTGCTAATAAATGCATGTCTTCCGGTTTTGGAGATGTAAACGGATGGTGCATTGCATGATAACGGCCACTTTCTTCATCAAGTTCTAATAATGGAAAATCGATAACCCATAAAGGAGCAAACTCTTCCGGTTTACGCAATCCTAAACGAGTTGCTAATTCCATACGAAGTGCAGAAAGCTGACCACGTGTTTTATCAGCCGGACCAGAAAGTACAAAAATCATATCGCCAGGTTTTGCTCCTGTAATTTTTGCCCATTGTGTTAAATCATCCTGATCATAGAATTTATCTACAGATGATTTAAAAGTTCCGTCGTCATTACATTTTGCATACACCATTCCTGATGCTCCAACTTGCGGACGTTTTACCCAGTCAATTAATCCGTCAATTTCTTTACGGGTATAATTTCCTGCTCCTGGAACAGCAATTCCCACAACTAATTCCGCAGCATTAAATACCGAAAAATCTTTATGTTGTGCAAATTCGTTTAACTCACCAAATTCCATCCCAAAACGAATGTCCGGTTTGTCATTTCCGTATGTTTTCATAGCATAGTCGTAGGTAATTCTAGGGAATTTATCTACATCAATACCTTTAATTTCTTTAAGTAAGTGTCTTGTCAAACCTTCAAAAACATTCAAAATGTCTTCTTGTTCTACAAATGCCATTTCGCAGTCGATTTGTGTAAACTCAGGCTGACGGTCCGCACGTAAATCCTCGTCACGGAAACATTTCACGATTTGGAAATATTTATCCATTCCACCCACCATCAATAATTGTTTGAAAGTTTGTGGAGATTGCGGCAATGCATAAAATTGTCCTTCGTTCATACGGCTTGGTACAACGAAATCTCTTGCGCCTTCCGGAGTCGATTTGATTAAGTAAGGAGTTTCAACTTCGCAAAAATCTAAATCCGATAAATATTTACGAACTTCCATCGCTACTTTATGACGGAACAATAAACTATTCTTTACAGGATTTCTTCTAATATCTAAATAACGATATTTCATTCGGATATCTTCTCCACCATCAGTTTCATCTTCAATTGTAAACGGAGGCGTTAATGCTGCATTCAAAACAGTCATTTCTGTAACTAAAATTTCGATTTCACCAGTCGGAATATTTTTGTTTTTGGCTTCACGTTCAATTACAGTTCCTTTTACCTGAATTACAAATTCTCTACCAAGAGTTTTTGCCAGTTCAAAAACCGTTTTATCAGTACGACTTTCGTCGAAAATAAGTTGTGTAATTCCATAACGGTCACGTAAATCGACCCAATTCATAAATCCTTTATCGCGTGATTTCTGGACCCAACCCGCTAGTGTAACTTCCGTATTAATATTTGAGGCGTTCAATTCGCCACAATTATGACTTCTATACATGATCAAAATTTTAGACTGCAAAAGTAAACACAAAATTCAAGATAATATAGTAAAGTGATAAAGTTGATAGATGGAAATTTGAAATATTTTGTTAATTCTTAAATTTTAGCGCAGTAATTTCTTTAGATTTGAATTACTTAAAACAAACTATAATTAATATGAAAAAACTTTTTATAACTAGTCTATTGATTTTTAGTGCTTTGAATGTTATTGGTCAAGCCAAAAATCAAATAAAATTTACGGCTAAAATCACCAACAGAAATAGCGATACTTTAGTTATTAAAGGAAAGGATAATTTTAAACAAGTTATTCCAATTAATAAAAAAGAAGTTTTTGCTGCTAATTTTGAAGCTCCAAAAGGATTTTATATGTTTTCTGACGGAACAGAATCTTCGAATTTATATTTAAAGCCGGATTCTGATATCAATTTAACGATGAACGCAAAAGAATTTGACGAGACTATACTATATAAAGGTAAAGGTGTTGATGAAAGTAATTTTATGGCACAACAAGCTTTAAAAGATGAGCAATTTCAAAAAGAGGCTTTCGCCAAAGAACCGGCAGAGTTTGCCACTTTATTAGCAGCAAAGAAAAAGACAGATATTGAAAATGTCGAAAAAGGGAATTTTGACCCGGAATTTAAAACAGCATTAAAAAATAGTTTTGAAAGTTTCAATCAATATGCGTCCCAGGAATACGACAGGGTATCAAAAGCAAATAAACTAAACGGAAAACCTTCGCCTGATTTTGATTACGTTAATTATAAAGGAGGAAAAACAAAACTTTCTGATCTAAAAGGGAAATATGTTTACATAGATCTTTGGGCAACATGGTGTGGACCTTGCAGAGCTGAGATTCCTTATTTGCAAAAAATTGAAGAGAAATATCACGGAAAAAACATTGAGTTTGTTAGTATTTCAATTGATAAACTGAAAGATAACGAAAAATGGAAAAAATTTGTAGCAGATAAAAATCTGGGCGGAATACAATTATTTGCTGATAAAGATTGGGAATCTGAGTTTATTACAAGTTATGGTGTAACGGGAATTCCGAGATTTATTATTGTTGATCCAAAAGGAAATGTTTTAAGCGCTGATGCAGATCGACCATCGTCTCCAGACCTTGAGAAGCAATTAGATACATTATTAAAGTAATTTATTATAAAAATTACAACGATATAGAAGATTTACTTTTTTAGTAAATCCCAGTAAAACCAATGCTTGAGCATTGGTTTTTTTATTTTTCATAAATTCCCAATGTTAAGTTTTTACTCAATGTTACCAAATTGTTAACTAAAAGTTTTTTTAATGTAAACAATTAATTATATTTGATAAAGATTTGATAACATTAATACCTACAAGATATGAAAAAGTGTGTAATTTTAGTTGCAATATTGTTCTCTGGAATTTTAGTTGCACAAGAGGTAAAACCAGAATTAGAAGCTGTTGGAAACAAAGTAAAAGCTACTTATTATTATGAAAATGGTAATGTACAACAAGAAGGCTTTTTTAAAGATGGTAAATTAGATGGCGTTTGGGTTTCATATGATGAAAAAGGCAATAAAGTTGCCGTAGGAGAATACACAAACGGATTAAAAACTGGAAAATGGGTTTTCTTCAATGAAAAAAACCTTTGCGAAGTTGCTTATGAAAACAGCAAAATTAGCTCAGTTAAAAACTTACAGAAAAATGCTTTGGCAAATAGAAATTAATACAATTTCAAAATAATATTTGAGAACCGCTTTTATGAGCGGTTTTTTTTTTGGATTAAAACATATTGTGTTTGTGGAGAAACATACAATATTGTGAATCTGCATTGCGAATTTACCGTAGAGTCCGCAAAGTTTATATCATAAAATAAGATAAAAACTTTTGTTCTTTGCGGTTAAAATTTTTATGATTTTATTTTTTTACAGGATTTATTTCTTCTTCCGTACCAAATTACAAAACCCGTTACGGGCAAAGCTGCTGCGATCAAACTAATTATAAAGGCAATTATTTTTCCGGGCAGATTTAAAATTTGTCCCGTGTGAATGCTGTAATTCATTTCAACAACTTGTAAACCTAAACTCTTTTTTTCAAAATTTTGACTTTTAATTAATTTTCCATCGCTTGGATGGAAATAATAATTGCTTTGATGATCGTATCTTAATGTATGCGGATAAGCCCCGGAATTTATCAGATCGCCTTTTTGCTGTGGATAGGTTACAAAAATCATTTCGGCTTTTGGCTGTAATTTTATAGTTTCAACAAAAGCACGATCAACGGCGATAATTTTATTAGAAGTAAATTTAGTTATATCAATTACGGGAGGTTTTGTTTCTAAGGTTTTACTTCCGCCAAAATTGAAACTTTTGTAAATGCCGTCTCCAACCCATTCATAAGTAAAAGTCAAACCTGTAATGGCCATAATAATAGCAATAACAGCAATATAAAATCCCGATGTATTGTGCCAGTCATAGTTTACACGACGCCATTTTGCGGACCACTTTACAGAAAAACTTCTTTTAATATCACTTTTGCGTTTTGGCCACCATTGAATAATTCCCGAAATCATTAGTAAAATAAAAATGATTGTTGCTCCGCCAATAATATGTTTGCCAATATAATCCGGTAATAATAAATACAAATGAATATACTCTACAATAATAAAAAAGTCAGTTTCAGGATTTTCAGTTTTTAAATATTTTCCTGTGTATGGATTAAAGTAGAGATATCGATTTTCTGTATCAGAATAAGTATAAACAATTGCAGATCTGTTTTTTCCGTAAAAGGAAACCATAGATTGTTTATAATTTGGCAGAATTTCTTTTGCCTTTTCCTGTAAAACTGAAGGAAGGATAAAAGGTTTATTTTGAGGTTCAACCAATCGCCATTCTTTACGGGTTATGTCTTTTATTTCATCATGAAAACAAAATATACAGCCTGTAATGCTGATTATAAAAACAATAAGCCCGGAAATTAATCCGAGCCATTTATGTAGAAAACGTATTTTTCGTTTGAATCCCATTTCTGAATAAAAGCGTAAAAGTATACGCTAAATCTCGTGGGGACAAATTATTTATGCCAATTTTTAAGAAACTGCTTTTTTCGGCTTTAAATGATAAGCGACATAAAGTGTAATTGATGCCAAAACCATCCAGAATACATCTATAAAGAAAACCTGAATATGGTTTTGCATAAATGAATTCCAAAACCAATTTCCGGATACAATTCCGTTTGTTATTGGGATCAGAAATCCTAAAATACTTCCTGAAATTAAGCAGAATTTATTCGTGAAAGCATCATTTTTCTTAATTATAAAAAAGATTGTAAGGATTAACCATACACCAAAATAAACCAGGAAAAGATTATCCTGAGTTAACGGATAAAATATTTTAGCAGCAATAAATGCAAGCGCCGTTATTGGATACATGCTCAAACAAATTGCCAAATAGATACGAACAACAGTTGCGTTGAAACGTCTTTTCTTTTCAGGCAGATTATTTTTTTGTCTGGCAACTAACCAAATCATCACGCCCGAAATAATTACAAAACATGTAATAATTCCTAAAACAAAACTCACAATTTTTAAAGCATATCCACCATAATCTCCAAAATGTATTCTGTACAAAACATTTTTTACGACGTCGAGATAATTATTTTGTGTGACAGGATTTTTCTTTGCAATCTCTTTTCCATCAGCAATTCGGTAAACTACTTTTCCAATTCCTGTGAATTTTTTATGACTTAACATTTCACCTTCAACAACAACATACATATTTGCATCGCCATAATTCTGAATTAAAACGCGTGTAATTTCGAAATTTTTCCAGTTGCTTTTTGCTTTTGCAACTAACTGATCAATATTAAATGGTGTTGCTAATTTTTTATTATCAAATTTATAAACGGGATCGTTATATTCTAATTCTTTGTATAGTTTATCCTGATCGCCTTTGTACAAAGCCATTACAGCAGGCGCGACAATCAAAAGCTTGATCATAAAGAAAGCTCCGGTTACAGCATAAACAAATTGAAAAGGTAAACCAATCATTCCTAAAGCCGTATGTGCATCTGTCCACAGCGTTTTTAATTTTTCCTTTGGACGGAAAATATAGAAGTTGGAAACGATTTTTTTCCAATGTAATAAAACTCCGGTCACAATTGCAAACAAAAAAAATAACGCAACAAAACCTGAAAGATAATAACCAACTGGGTAAGGAATCTGAGCCAGAAAGTGTAAACGGTATAAAAATTCCCCTAACGAATAAGATTGTTCATAGGTATAAGTTTTGAATGTTTTTGTGTCAAGATAAAAAAACGTTCCTTCTTTTTGTTTGGCTGGAGCCAAAGTGTCTTTGGTTCCTTCAAGATAAACGGCAACTCTTCTTTCATTACTTGGTTTAGAAATCGTGATGTTTCTTCCGTGTAAAACGTATTCTTTATCAAGTTTATTTACAGTTGTATTATAGTCTAATTGTATTTCTTTGGTAATTGCCGATGATTCATTTCTTTCCCAATTGATGATTTCATCTCTGAAGAAAGAAAAAGATCCTGCGAAAAAAATCACGAAAAGAACTACGCTAATAACGATTCCGCTAACGGTATGTGTATGAAAATAGATATTATAATTACGGTTATTCATAAGTTACTTTGCTATCGGATTATAGGTTTGACCCAAATAAATAAAAAGAGAAAAAACTAAAGTTAGCAGGATATAAATACCCCAGATTTTCCATGCGCTTTTTGCTAAAAAAGCAATTACCATTAGTGCTACCCAAAGTATAAATCCGGTAAAAGCCATTGTCATTAAAATATTAGCACGATTGAACCAGGATGCTAAAGCCAAATGAAAAGTGACCGAAACCAAATAGCCGCCTATTATAGCCGCTGTAATTTTGGCAAATCGTTGCCAGGGAGATTGGGTTAGATATTTAGGATTTGCTCGCATATTTTGGTTAGAAATAAGTTAGTGGTAATAAAATTCTAGTAAAGCAACAATTACAAAAAGGGCAATAATAGCGAATCGGTTAATTTTTTTTAATGGAGTTAAAATGATGATTAAACTTCCAATAGTCATTAATTGGATAAAAAACATCAAGGTTCCGCAACACAAAGATTGTGTAATTAACCATAATGAATAGGCAAGAAGAAGAAGACTTAAGCCCACAATTTTAGTTGGTTTTGGGTTGCTCTTCATCCATTTTTCAAAACCTAAATCATAAGATAAAGTAGCTCTTTTGGATGTGTAATAAAGAGTATAAAAAGCTAAAAAAACGATAAGACTTGCTATTGTTATCATGATTTTATGAATTTAAAAAACACCTTTCTGTTTAACGAGAAAGGTGTTTGTTTTATTTTTATTAGAATTTGTATGAAAAACTAGCAGAAACAGTTCTCATATTTCTTGGATGAATTGTAGACCAGCCATCGTAAGTGTCAACATTAGCAATATTGTCAAGTTTTAATGTCAATGTATATTTTTCTGTTCCGTAGAAAATAGAAGAATTTAAAACAGTATACTCAGGAAGAGTAAATGTTCCGGCAATTGTGCGGTTCATGATTTTGTTTTTGCTGGCATAATTTCCTCCAAAACCTAAACCAAAACCTTGTAAATCTCCTTCTGGAAATTTATAACTTGCCCAAAGATTGGCTAAGTTTTGAGGTCCTCCACTTTCTGGTCTGTGACCTACGAAGTCTGGATCACCAGCAAGTAAAACAGCATCATTATAGCTATATCCGGCAACAATATTTAATCCTGGAATTGGATTAGCAACAATTTCAGCTTCAAAACCTTTGTTTTTTTGTGCTCCATCTTGAAAAGCTGTTTGCGTTGTAGCGCCATAAACAACATAAACCTGATCTTTTACTTCAATATTATAATAGCTAAATGTTGCATATAATTTATCTCTGAAGATGTTCAATTTTGTTCCAATTTCAAATTGATTAGCATGCTCTGGTTTAAAAGTTCTTGGTCGTGTACTTCCGTCAGATAAAATTTCTGTTACAGGAGCAGAATTTGCAAAACCATCCATGTAATTAGCAAAAAGAGATACTTTATCAATAATTGGCTGATAAACTAATCCGAATTTTGGTGAGAAAGCAGTTTGATTGAAATCATCTGCGTTTGTGCTTAAATCACCCGCTGTAATAAAACGGTCAACACGTAAACTAGCCATTGCAGATAAAGCAGGAGTGAAGTTAATTACGTCAGATGCATAAACACTATAAACTTCTTGTTTTGTTTTATTAGTGCTTAGTCCTGCATTAGCGATAAGAGCATCAGTTCCAGCTTTAGTTAAATTTCCATTATCACCGTTAGTGATATAATCATTAGGATCAGTAATTTTATAAAGATATTGATTCACAGTTGCCAGATCCAGATTACCAATATAAACATTCCCATTTGACACATAATTAGAACCATTGTCAATTGCTCCTCTATTGAAGTAATCTAAACCAACCACGATTCTGTTTCTCATGTTCCCTATTTTAAAATCTCCAATGAAATTTTGTTGGATATCAGTTGTAAGCGTTGTAGAGTTTTGGTAATTCATAGAACGTCCTAAAACAATTCCTTCGCTTATCTCAGTTGGTGCAAATCGTGTTCCTTCATATAAATAAGAATAATATCCTTGTGATGAAGAAGAACCTCTGGAAACCACAGTTTGAGAAGTCCATTGGTCATTAAATTTGTAATTCATTTGCCCTTGAAGACTGTAAGATGGAGTTTCCATAACAAGTTGATTACTTGTATAAGAACGTTTATTATCATAACCTAACTCATCCATGTTGTGAACTCTTAGAGCAGTACCTCTGTCCAAAAACAACATTGTTGCATTCGTCTGTTTGTTGCTCATGAATTCTGTATTAATGAAAAACGAAAGTTTATCACTAACCTGGTAAGATAATGATGGTGCAAAAAAGAATGATTTTTTAAATCCGGCATCCTGAAAACTGTTTTCTGTGTGGTAAGCACTATTTACACGGAAATTGATTTTATGTTCTTCGTCTAATGGAGTATTTACATCTACAGTAACTCTGTTTAAACCATTACTTCCTGCAATATAGTTTACCTCACCACCAAAATGGTCATATGGTCTTTTTGTAGTGATGTTAATTAAACCACCGTAAGAGATTAGGCTACTTCCAAATAAAGTTCCAGATGGTCCTTTGATCACCTCAATTTTATCAATATTAGCAGGGTCTAAACTTCCGTTTGTTAATCCCGGTAATCCGTTGATCATAGTTGGCTGAACAGCAAATCCTCTTAAAGAGAAATATCCTGCTCCATCTCCACCACGTCCTGTAGAAGCCCAAAGTGGTGTTAATCCTGGTGCATTTTTAAGTGCGTCGTCGATATTTGTGACTACTTGTTCTTTTAAAAGTTCACTTGTAATAGTAGTGTAAACTTGTGGGTTTTCAAGATTTTTAAGCGGTAATCTTGAAACTTGCTGATTCTCTTTGCGAGCTAATGGATTTTTTTTATTTCCATTTACTACAATTTCGTCTAATTGTTCTGAGTTTGAACTAATAGTAAAATCTTCAATTACGTCATCTCCATTATTAAGAGAAATGCTTTTTTCTTTAGATGAATGTCCAACAGCAGAAACTCTAATTACGTAGTTTCCCGGTTTAAGATTTTTAATTTCATAAAAACCATTACTGTCAGTATTAGTTCCAATTTTTGTTCCTTTTAGAATTACTGAAACATTGTCTGCAGCCTGATTGTTGGTTAAGCTAATTTGACCTTTGACACTGGCTTTTTCCTGAGCTGTAATATTTGTAGCAGCTAATAGAAAAAAACAAAAGCTCAAAAAAGAAATTGTAAATTTATATTTCATTTTTATTTAGAATTGATTTAATAGTGCAAATTTAATCGTAGAATATCAATCAAACAAGCTATTTTTATTTATTCTAAATAAAATATTTTTTAAAGGGTAAAATTTACGTTTGTTTAAAAAATTAACATCTTAAGCAAGATTTAAGCCAATATTAAGAAAAAAAACCTGTTCAAGTGAATGAACAGGTTTTATATTGTTGTCGAAAATTAGTACAATTACAATTCTAAAGCACGTTTAGCGTCGCCATTCATCAATAATTCAACTGGATTTTCTAAAGCTTCTTTAACAGCAACTAAGAAACCAACAGACTCACGTCCGTCGATAATTCTGTGGTCATAAGAAAGGGCAACGTACATCATTGGGTGAATCTCCACTTTACCATTTACAGCAATTGGACGCTCAATAATATTGTGCATTCCTAAAATTCCTGATTGTGGAGGATTGATAATTGGAGTACTTAACATACTTCCAAAAACACCACCATTTGTAATTGTGAAAGTTCCGCCAGTCATATCGTCAACTGTAATTTGACCATCACGAGCTCTTAAAGCTAATCTTTTGATTTCAGCTTCAATTCCACGGAAAGTTAAGTTTTCGGCATTACGAACTACAGGAACCATTAAACCTTTAGGTCCTGAAACTGCGATAGAGATATCAGCAAAATCATAAGCGATTTTATAATCACCGTCCATCATTGAGTTTACATCAGGATATAATTCTAATGCTCTTGTAACTGCTTTTGTAAAGAAAGACATGTAACCTAAACCAAGACCACCATGTTTTGCCTTGAAAGCATCTTTGTATTCGTTACGAATCAAGTTGATTGGCGTCATGTTAACTTCGTTGAAAGTCGTTAACATTGCCGTTTCGTTTTTAGCAGCTACTAATCTCTCAGCAACTTTACGACGCAACATTGATAATTTTGTACGCTCAGATCCACGGTTTCCTCCAGTTGGAGTTCCCATAGAAGGCACTGCATTTACAGCATCATCTTTAGTGATTCTTCCGCCTTTACCAGTTCCTGAAACAGTTGCCGGTGCTATATTTTTTTCGTCTAATATTTTTCTTGCTGCCGGAGATGGAGTTCCAGATGCATAATTTGTAGCTGCCGGAGCTTGAGTTGGAGCTTTTGGCGCCTCAGCTTTTACTTCTGCTTTAGGTGCTTCAGCTTTTGGTCCCGAAGCTTCGGGACTAGCTGCCGGAGCATCACCTGCTGGTTTTACACCATCAGTATCAATTAAACAAACCACAGCTCCTACAGCAACTGCATCACCTTCTTCTGCTTTAAGCGTAATAATTCCGCTCATTTCAGCCGGTAATTCAAGAGTTGCTTTGTCTGAATCTACTTCAGCAATAGCTTGATCTTTTTCTACATAATCTCCGTCTTTTACTAACCAAGTTGCAATTTCAACTTCTTTTATTGATTCCCCTGGTGATGGGACTTTCATTTCTAAAATCATCTTTGTTTTTGTTTAAAGTTTTAATTGTTTAAAGTTTCATGTAATTAAACCTGAAAATTTAAACTTGAAACATTTTTTTATCTGAATAAATCTTTATCGAATACCATTCTAATTGCATCTGCATGACGACGTTTTGCACGTGTATAACTTCCTGATGCTGGTGCAGCGTAAGCTTTTAATGAAGCTAATCTCCATTTTACAAGATCAAAGTTCATTAACATAAAGCTGTAAGCTCCCATGTTTTTAGGTTCTTCCTGAGCCCAAACATAATCGTCAGCATTTGGATATTGTGCAATGATTGCTTTTAATTGCTCAACCGGTAAAGGGAATAATTGCTCAATACGAACAACTGCAACGTCATTTCTTCCGTTGTTTTCTCTTTCAGCAACAATATCATAGTAGAATTTACCTGTAACAAAAACTAAAGTTTTTACTGCTTTTTTATCTACTGTATTATCATCAATAGTTTCCTGGAAACTTCCTTTTTCTAAATCTTCGATATTAGAAACACATCTTGGATCACGCAATAAACTCTTTGGTGTAAATACAATAAGAGGTTTACGGAATTTCGTTTTCATTTGTCTTCTTAACAAGTGAAAGAAGTTGGCTGGAGTTGTACAATCTGCAACATACATGTTTTGTCTTGCGCAAAGTTGTAAATAACGCTCCATTCTTGCCGAAGAGTGTTCAGCTCCTTGGCCTTCGTATCCGTGAGGTAATAATAAAACAATACCGTTTTGGTTGTTCCATTTATCTTCACCACATGAAATATACTGGTCTAACATAATTTGAGCTCCATTAGAGAAATCTCCAAATTGTGCTTCCCAAATTGTTAATGCGTTTGGAGATGCTAATGCATATCCGTAATCAAAACCAAGAACTCCGTATTCTGATAATAATGAGTTGTAGATATTGAAATTTCCTTTTTTACCTTCAAGGTTATTAATAAGGATTACTTCTTCTTCAGAATCTTCAACTTTAACAACAGCATGACGGTGAGAGAAAGTACCACGCTCAACATCCTGACCTGAAATACGAATATCATAACCTTCCTGAAGTAATGATCCGTAAGCCAAATGTTCTGCCATTCCCCAATCTAATGAGTTGGTTTCGAAGAACATTGTTTTTCTGTCGTTGATTAATTTTTGAATTTTACTGATGAATTGTTTGTCTTCCGGTAAGTTAGAAATTGCATTTGCAACAGCAGTAAGACCTTCTCTTGAATATGAAGTATCTACTTTTTCAAGCATTTGCGTATCTGTTACCTGAACAAATCCATCCCATTCGTTTTTCATGAATGGAGTTATGATTGTCAAATCTTTTTTACGGGAAGCTTCTAAATTCTCCTCCATTGTAGATTTGTATTCTTTTTCTAAAGCATTTACATAAGATGCATCGATTACGCCGTCTGACAATAATTTCTCAGCATAAATATCTCTTGGATTTTTATGTTTTGAGATAATTTTATATAAAACGGGTTGTGTAAAACGAGGTTCATCACCTTCATTATGACCGTATTTTCTATATCCTAACAAGTCAATAAATACGTCACGACCAAATTGCATTCTGTAATCTAATGCAAAAGATATTGCGTGTACAACAGCTTCAGCATCATCAGCATTTACGTGTAAAACTGGCGAAAGCGTTACTTTAGCAACATCTGTACAATAAGTAGATGAACGGGCATCTAGGTAATTAGTTGTAAAACCAACCTGATTGTTGATTACTATATGAATTGTACCTCCGGTTTTGTAACCGTCAAGTTGAGCCATTTGAATGATTTCATACAAAATACCCTGACCTGCGATTGCAGCATCACCGTGAACGGCAATTGGCAATACTTTTGAGAAATCATTAGGGAAATATTTCTCTTGTTTTGCTCTTGTGATTCCTTCAATTACAGCTCCTACCGTTTCTAAGTGAGATGGGTTTGGTGCTAAATTGATATTGATATTTTTTCCTGTTCTTGTTTTTTTGTCAGCAGTTAGACCTAAGTGGTATTTTACGTCACCATCAAAATATTCCTGATCATAATCTTTACCGTCAAACTCACCAAAGATATCCTGAGTAGATTTGCCAAAGATGTTTGCTAAAACGTTCAAACGACCACGGTGAGCCATTCCCATTACGAATTGTTCAACACCTTTTTCAGCAGCTTGCTCAATCAAAGCATCAAGAGCCGGAATGATAGTTTCACCACCTTCTAATGAAAATCTTTTTTGACCTACATATTTAGTATGCAAGAAGTTCTCGAAAGAAACAGCTTGGTTTAATTTATCTAAAATGATTTTCTTTTCTTCAGAATTGAAGTTAGGCTGATTAACATTTACAGCTAATTTATCCTGAATCCATTTTACAACACCAGGATTTCTGATGTACATATATTCAATACCAATATGCTGGCAGTAAATAGATTGAAGACGCGTAACAATGTCTTGTAATGTAGATGGTCCCACTCCGATAGTCTGAGCAGCATCAAAAACTGTAGAAAGATCAGCAGTTGTTAATCCGAAATTCTCAATATCTAAAGTTGGAGAAGAAGTTCTACGATCACGAACCGGGTTTGTTTTAGTAAACAAATGTCCGCGGGTACGGTATCCATCAATTAATTTTAGAACGTTGAATTCTTTTTGCAGTTTTTCTGAAACCTGACTGTAATCTGTGTTTGGGCTAGTCACATATTCAACAATCTGTTGAACTGGATTTTCGTCATTATAAGTTGTTTGTCCAAAGTCGAAACCTTGAAAAAAACTTCTCCAGCTTGGCTCAACGCTATCTGGATTTACTAAATACTGATCGTATAATTGTGCGAAAAACTCTGTATGCGCTGCATTTAAAAATGAAAACCTATCCATAATATTAGTGAATATACTTTTTGTTAAATAGAATGGCAAAAGTACAACAATCGACTTTATTTAAACCTTTTTTTTACGTACTTTTACGTAAAAATTTGTTAAAAGTAGACTCAACTATGAATAAAATTCAATTTTCAATCGATTGCAAGAATTTATTTGTGATTTTGATAGTCTTATTCTCCAGTTCAGCAATTGCACAACAAAACTATGTAATTGACAACAGCAATCATTTTTGGGACAAGGTTCAATTTGGTGGAGGACTTGGTTTAGGGATAGGTTCCGGATACACAGATATCTCTGTAATGCCAAGCGCTATCTACAATATAAACGAAATTGTCGCGGTTGGTGTTGGCTTGCAATTTGGTTATTTATCATCAAAAAGCTACTATAACTCATTTGTTTATGGCGGAAGCGTGGTTGGTCTTGTAAACCCAATTCCTGAAATTCAATTATCTGCAGAACTAGAGCAAGTTCGCGTAAATACAGATTATAATTCGACTCCATACAGACCCAGTTATTCAGATAATTATTGGAATACAGCCTTATATTTAGGTGCGGGTTACAGAACCGGAAGCGTCACAATTGGCGCCCGTTATGATGTTTTGTATGATCCGAATAGAAGCCTTTACGGATCTGGATTTATGCCTTTTGTGAGAGTTTATTTTTAGGAGGTTCAAAGTTTCAGAGTGGCAAAGTTTCAAAGGTTTGAAAAGGAGTCTTTGTAAAAAAAAATATTATTTAAAGAGAGTCTTTCTTTCGGAAAGTACAGATTATACGAAACCGTAAACCCGACAGGTTTTTAAAACCTGTTGGGTTTAGCAACGATTGTTTTTTTATCCGAACTCGTCAGAAGGACAAGATTGTGGTTTATTGCGAAGAATGGATTAAAATCCATCCCTACAATATATTTTGTTCCTACGGAACTGCTTTTAGAAAATGCTGTGAAATAATCTATTTTGTAACAAAGCCCCAAGTCTTCGGAATAATACAATGACATTTTTACCAAATATTTAATTTCAAAAATATATCTCGGAGAGATTATCTATTGGTAGAACATTAATAAGACCACCAACATTTGTCCCATTTGAGACTAAACTGCATCTATAAATTTTAACGCAAGACAGAAAACCTTAGTAACTTAGAACCTTACCAACTCAGCAACTTTATTTAGAGTAATGATTCCTAAACCAAACCTTCTGCCATTCTCTTTTTAAAACTAAAAACGAAACCTGTTCGGCAAGAATCACCAAATCAGAACCATCCAATTTTTTTATTTCACTTTCGGATACATCTATAATATAAAGCAGGTTGAGATACTCAGCAAATTTGTATTGAATCATTCGGTAGATTTTTTCGTGAAGCTGAATTTTTAGTTCATCGGGAGAAATACTTAACGGAAAATCAATTCCTTCGTTTGCCAAATTAAAGTCCTTATTAATTTGCTCAATCAGACTTATATATAAATTTTCACTTTCGGCATCAGCCAATAAAAAATCGGTATTTTCAGGAATCGGAAACATTGATGCTTTTTAAGATTGAGGCAAAGTTAAAACTAAAAAATCATTTAACTGTCGATTCACGTTCAATGATTCTTGTAGGAAGTTCAATAATTTGATGCGTTACGGGGCGATGTTCTTTTATGTCGACAATTTCATCGATTAAAAGCGAAACAGCCTGATGTCCCATTTCGAATCCTGGCTGATCAATCGTGGTTAATTTTGGAGAAATAACCGTGCTCATAAACCAATTGCTAAAGCCAAAAACAGCCACTTGTTCAGGTGTTTTTATTCCGGCTTCGTTAAAATATTTAATAATCCCGATGGCTACCAAATCAGTTATCGCAAAAATGGCGTCGATATCCGGATTTTCGGTCATTATTTTTTGCGCATTTTCATAACCATCTTCAAAATCGGTATTATTATCACAAACGTAAACCAGTTTCGAATCGTACTCAATTCCGTGTGCTTCGAGCGCTCTTTTATAACCTAAAAAGCGATCAATCGAGTTTTGCGGAACATAGGAACCTCTAAAATGGGCAATTTTTTTAAATCCTTTATTAATAAGATATGTAACTGCATCATAAGCAGCTTTTGCATCGTTGATTACAACTTTCGAGCAATCTACTCTTTTTGCAATTTTATCAAATAAAACAACCGGAGTATTTTTGCGGATCGCTTCATTAATATGAGTGAAATCATCTGTTTCGTTTGAAAGCGACATTAAAACACCATCAACTCGTTTCTGAATCAAAAGAGCAAGCTGTTTCTTTTCCAGCTCATATTTTTCATTTGATTGTAATATAATGACAAGATATCCTCTTTTCTCAGCTTCATCCAGAATTCCATTTAAAACACTCGAAAAAAAGTGATGAACCGTAGCCGGAATAATAACACCAATGGTTTTGGTTTCATTGGTGCGCAAATTTACTGCAACAGAATTTGGCATGTAGTTCATGGTTTCTGCCATTTCAATCACCCTTGCACGTGTAGCTTTACTAATATCCGTATATCCTTTCAGGGCTTTTGAAACCGTGGTAACCGAAATTCCTAATGCCGAGGCTATATCTATTAATTTTGTGTCATTCATGAAATAAAAGTACTAAAAATAAACTGTATTGATAAATTTTTAAGTTCCGAAAACGTTTTAGGTGTTTTCGAAAACGTTTTCGATTTTAAATTCTTATATTCCTTATAATTAGTTACTAAGTTTGACAATGATAACCATAATTACTAACTAACCGAATAAAAAAATGAAAAAGCTACACCAATATTTAGGTACATTACTTTTGATGTTTTGCCTATTTTCTTTACCAAATAATTTGTTTGCGCAAAATCAAAATACTATTACCGGAAAAGTACTCGACGACAGCGGAGCAACAGTTCCAGGAGCAAATGTATCAATCAAGGAAACAGGTAAAAGCACTGTTACAGATGAAAACGGAGGATATTCATTCTCGAATATCGATGCAGGAACTTATACTATTGTTGCAACGAATGTAGGTTATAAAACCTTCGAGAAAAAAGTTGCAATAAAAGAAGGAGAATCCTTAGAGGCAAATTTACTTCTCGAAGGAGAATCACAAAGTTTAAACGAAGTTGTGGTGACGGGATCTTCGGCACCAAGATCAAAACTGGAATCCAGCGTTGCGATTACGACAATGGGAGCAAAAGCAATCGAAGACAGAGCGCCATCAAGTACGGCAGCTTTATTACAGACAATTCCGGGATTTGTGGTTGAAGCATCTGGAGGAGAAATAGGAAACAACCTTTTTGCAAGAGGAATTCCGTCTGCGGGAGCTTATGAATATGTACAAATTCAGGAAGACGGATTGCCGGTTTTTGAAGATGGAGCTTTGCAATTTGCCAACGCTGATACATTTTACAGACTTGACGAAACCGTAAGTAAAATGGAAGCCGTTCGTGGAGGTTCTGCATCAATTTTTGCAAACAATGCGCCTGGAGGAATTATCAATTTTATTTCTAAAACAGGACAAAATGAATTTAAAGGAAGAGCAAAATTCACAACTTCAGATTACGGAATGTTCAGAACTGATCTTAACTTATCAGGAGCTTTAATTAAAGACAAATTATTTTTTAATGTCGGCGGTTTTTACAGAGCTGATAATGGAGTAAGAAATACAGGTTTTACAGCAAATAAAGGCGGACAAATAAAAGGAAACATCACTTATAAATTTGATGACGACGATTATTTAAGAATCAATTTCAAACATCTTGATGACAGAAACACGTTCTATTTACCAATTCCGCTAAAAAGCAATAACGGAAAAATTGAAGGAATTCCGGGATTTAATCCAAATTACGGAACATTAACATCAGTAAATTTCAGTCGTTTGAATGTGCCTCAATACGGTGGCGGAACTTTTAGCGCAGATTTAGAAGATGGTTCTCACCCAATTATTAACTCAATTGGCGCTGAATTTAAAAAGAAAATATCGGAGAAAGTGACTTTCAAAAACTCTTTCAAACAAACGAATATTGATTTAAATTACAATGCTATTTTCCCAAATGGCGGACCTTGGACACAAGATGGTTATGCAACTAGCGTTCAAAACACAACTGCAAGTAATCTAACGTATTCTTATGTGGATAACGGTCAAACGCTGGATCCAAATGCTTTAATTATGAGAGCTGATCTTTGGCACATTGAGAAAAAGATGAACAATTTTGCGAACAATTTCTCTTTTAATTTTGATTTAGATCCTGTAAAATTAACGGCTGGTTACTATTATTCTAACTGGAAATCGAACCAATACTGGAACTGGAATTCTTATTTAGTTGGAGTTTCGGATAATCCAAGATTGTTGAACGTAAAAGACAATACAACCGGAGTTGATCATACCTGGAACGGTGTAGAAAGAATTACATGGCTTGAAAGAGACGCTCAAACAAAAGGACTTTTGAATGATATTTACGCTGACGCGGAAATTAAAGCCACAGATAATCTTACTTTCAATGCAGGTTTAAGATACAACAAAGACAAATATTCAGGTTACAGAGACAACGCAAGATTTTTTGCTGAAAACTTAGGACTTTTAGACAATAATACGGCCGATGATGCGGTGACAACTGTAAAAGGAAATCCGTATACATATTGGAGATATGATGTGAGCGAATGGTCATATACTGCGGCAGGAAATTATAAATTCAATGATAAAATGGCTTCTTATGCTCGTTACAGCCACGGTTTTAGATCACCAATTGAAGAATCATTTTATGATAATGCAGCAGATTTAAGTAAACTTCAAAATACAGAAGTGAATCAAATTGAATTGGGTTATAAATATGCTAATTCTTTCTTCTCTGTGAACGCGAATTTATTTCACATGGGATTAAAAAATGTGGCTTTCACCGATATTTTATCTGATGGAAGTTCTGAAAATAAATTTGCTGACGTAAACAATATTGGTCTTGAAGTAGAAACCAATGCAAGATACGAAATGGTAAAACTGAACTTTACATTCACCGTTCAAAAACCGGAATATGATAATTTTACAGGCACAAATGCTGATGGTTCTGCTTTTGATTTCAACGGAAATACAGCTCGTAGAATCCCTAAATTCTTCTGTAATTTAAGACCGGAAGTTGATATTACAAAAGATTTGACAGCGTATGTTCAGTTCTCTTATTATGATAAAAAATTCACGAATCAGGATAATAAACAAGTTTTACCGGCTTATAAAGAAGTTGGAGCAGGTTTAAATTATACCTATAATAATCTTCGTTTTGCGGTTGATGCTTCGAATTTATTCAACGAAATTGGTTTGACTGAAGGAGATCCAAGACAAACAACATCTGCGGCAAGCGATGTGTTTATGGCAAGACCTATTTTAGGACGTGCCTTTAGATTTTCGGTAGCGATTAATTTCTAAATTTATATTGTAAAGACACAATATTAAAGGTTTTATATAAAATTACGGGATCGTAGAGGCGCACAGCAGTGCGTCTCCGCACCGTAAGCAAACCACCACAACGAAAATCACATCCCAAAAAATGAAAAACCTAGGAATCAAAATCTCACTTTATCTCAATTATTTTGTCTTCGCTATTTTATTGAACAGCGTAGGCATTGTGATTTTAAAATCGCAGAAAAATTACGGAGTAGATGAAGTTCAGGCAAGTATTCTCGAAGCTTTTAAAGACATGCCCATTGCAATTGTATCTTTTTTTATCGCCTCCTTTTTGCCCCGAATCGGCTATAGAAAATCGATGTTGATAGGTTTAGGATTGGTTACTTTGGCTTGTATTTCTATGTATTTTGGAAATTCGTTTGACAATGCTAAAATTCTTTTTGCAACCGTTGGAGTTTCATTTGCTTTGATCAAAGTTTCCGTTTATTCGTTAATAGGAACCGTGACCGAAACCAAAAAAGAACACAACGCTTTAATGAGCAGTATTGAAGGTTTTTTTATGGTTGGTATTGCATTGGCATACTTTTTATTTCCGGCTTTTAATAACGAAAACGATCCTAATTCATGGTTGAATGTATATTGGTTTTTGGCAGGATTATCGTTTCTGTCGTTTCTGTTTTTACTTTTTGTAAAATTCGAAGAAGCCGAAATTTCTGCAGGAGCAAACCTTAAAGATGATTTCATGCAAATGTTCAAATTAATGGCAAAATTGCTGACTGTAATTTTTGTAATTAGTGTCTTTTTGTTTGTCATGATCGAACAGGGAATTTTGTCGTGGTTACCAACATTCAATACAAAAGTGCTTCATTTACCGGAGAATATCAGTATTATGATGGCGAGTATTTTAGCCATTTCATTAGCCATTGGAAGAATGATTGCAGGTATTGTAACTAAAAAAGTAAACTGGATCTGGGTTTTGAGTTTTTGTATATTTTGTGCCATGTTGATTGTGATTTTTGTACTTCCAAAAACAGTTGGATTAGAAGTCAAAAATATCAATACACTTTCGGATATTCCGTTAATTGGTTTTGCATTTCCATTAATCGGATTGTTTATTGCGCCTATTTATCCTTTATTAAATTCGATTGTATTAAGTGCTTTGCCAAAGAATTTACAAAGTTCAATGACAGGATTAATCGTGATTTTTTCTGCTCTAGGCGGAACATTAGGTTCCAGAATAACGGGTTGGCTTTTTAAAAATGAAGGACCGGAAAACGCATTTTATTTTACTTTAATTCCAATGTCTTTATTATTAATATCCTTTTTTATTCTTAAAAAAATAACTGCAAAAGATGAAATTTAAATTACATATAACCCAAACAATCGAAAAATTATTAGCTCAGGAAGATACTGATGGCGATAAAAAAATAACTATCGATGATAACGGGCCAAAAAAGTTTTTGCTGAATGGTGAAAACGGAAATTCTGCGGTTATTGAGGGAACTTATCAGCTTTCGAACTTATTGCAGGAACTTGCTTTGGCTAAAAAAAACAATACTGAATTTGCCGAAATTGATCTGAATGAAATCACCGAAGATCCCGTAAAACGAATTTCAGGAAAAATTAAAAACCTGTATTGGAAAGGTTTAACGAGAACAATTGATGCAAATGGCGTAAAGAAAATTCTGGAAGACAATAAGATCGAAAATGCGATTTCGTATTTGTATGTTCCTTTTGGCGATGAAATTGTTTTTGATTATTTCAAGAAATTAGAAGCCACAACTCCAAAGTTAAAAGTGGTACAAATGCCTAAAAATATTTCGCCGGAATATGTTTTATCGCTGAATAAAAAACCAGGAATTTTAGCATTGGCACTTCAAATTAAGAACAATGAAATTTCTGGCGTTCCGTTTGTTGTTCCCGGCGGAAGATTTAATGAAATGTACGGTTGGGACAGTTATTTTATTGCCAAAGGACTTTTGATTGATGATAAAATAGAACTGGCTTTAGGCATTGCCGAGAATTTTAAATACCAAATCGATCATTACGGAAAAATTCTAAACGCAAACAGAAGTTATTATTTAACCAGAACACAACCGCCACTTTATACGTCGTTAATTATTGATGTTTTAGAGAAATCTAATCCTGATATTTTCTGGATTGAAAGACATTTAAAAACGGCTATAAAAGAATACAAAACCGTTTGGATGGAAGAAGGAAAACGACTTACAGCAAACGGATTGAATCGCTATAAAGCCGAAGGAATCGGACTTCCGTTTGAGGTTGAAGAAGGTCATTTTGATGATATTCTGGAACAATATGCGCCGAAATACAATTTATCAACGCGTGAATTCGAAAAGAAATATCTCGAAAGAGAAGTTGTTGATGAAGAACTTGATAAGTATTTTATTCACGATCGCAGCATGCGAGAAAGTGGTCATGATACTACGAACAGATTAGTTGGAGTTTGTGCCAATTTAAATACCGTTGCAATCAATAGTTTGCTTTATAAATACGAAACAGATATTGCTTTTTTAATTAAGAAATATTTTAAAAATGAATTTCAGTATTTTGAGGATAAATCTTATTCAAGTGAATATTGGATTTCGAAAGCAGATTTGAGAAAAGAGAAAATTAATAATTTGTGCTGGAATGAAGAATCCGGCTGTTATCTCGATTATGATTTTGTAAACGAAAAGCAACATTTTTTTGAAGCTGCACCAACATTTTATCCGCTTTGGGCGAAAATAAGTACGCCGGAACAAGCCGAAATTTTGGTTAAAAAGACATTGCCAAGGTTTAAAATGAAAGGAGGAATTGCCGGATGTACCAAAGAATCAATTGCTGATGTTGATGAAAATGCACCAATCAGACAATGGGATTATCCGTTTGGGTGGGCACCGCATCAAATGCTTTTGTGGGAAGGTTTGTTGAATTATAATTTTAACGAAGAAGCACAGGAAATGGTATATCGCTGGCTTTGGCTGATTACCAGAAATGCGGTTGATTATAATGGAACCATACCGGAGAAGTTTGACTTGTCTATAAGTTCGCACAAGATCTTTGCAGAATACGGAAACGTAGGAACTGAGTTTGATTATATCACCGAAGAAGGTTTTGGCTGGATGAACGCTTCTTATCAATATGGATTGACAATTTTAGAAAATAATCTAAAACAAAAATTATCGGATTTAGTTGATCCGGATGAACTTTTCTAATGCCCTAAATGACAAACCCGACAGGTTTTTAAAAACCTGTCGGGTTTACTATGTAACGAGCCTTCGACTCCGCTCAGGGTGACACTCGTGATATCAGGCTCAGCGGAGTCGAAGCCCTTTTTAGTGCTTGAAAATGACAAACCCGACAGGTTTTTAATCCCGAGGCTTCGGGACTGTCGGGTTTATTATGTAAACGAGCCTTCGACTCTGCTCAGGATGACACTCGTGATGTCAGGCTGAGCGGAGTCGAAGCCCTTTTGAAAACTAAACTTTTCTTCCCATTAAGTTCTCACCAAATGTTCTTAAAATATCTTTCTTTTCAGCGTTAATATCCATTTCTTCTAAAGTTTCAAAAGCTCTAAAAGTGTACATTTCGATTGCTTCCTGCGTTGCTTTTGAAGCTCCTGTTTCATTAAAAATAGTTTTTGCAGTTGCTATTTTGTCAGTATTATTTTCTAATTGTAAACTGAATAATTTTTCTAATTCTGAAGCTTTTTCTGGAGATGAAAATTCACGAGCCTTGAGGTATAAATAGGTTTTTTTGTTGACAATAATATCTCCTCCAACTTGTTTTCCAAAAGTTTTAGGATCTCCAAAAGCATCTAAAAAATCATCTTGGAGTTGGAAAGCCAATCCTAAGTTTAATCCGAAATCATAAATTAAATCAGCTTCTTTTTCAGTAGTTTTAGCTACAATCGCGCCCATTTTCATGGCTGCTGCAACTAATACGGCTGTTTTATATTCGATCATTTTTAGATATTCCGGAATTGTAACATCGTTTCTTTTTTCAAAATCAACATCCCATTGTTGTCCTTCGCAAACTTCAAGAGCAGTTTTGCTGAATAATTTTGCTAAATCCCTAAAAACGATTGGTTCGTATTGTTCAAAATATTGATACGCAAGAATAAGCATCGCATCGCCGGAAAGAATTCCGGTATTCAAATCCCATTTTTCATGTACGGTTTCCTGTCCTCTTCGCAAAGGCGCATCATCCATAATATCATCGTGAACCAGTGAAAAGTTATGAAAAACCTCAACCGCCATTGCTGCCGGAAGTGCCACTTTATAATCAGTATCAAAAACTTCTGAAGCCATTAAAGTTAGTACGGGACGCATACGTTTTCCGCCCAGACCTAAAATATATTCAATGGGTTCATAAAGGTTTTTAGGCTCTTTGCTGATGCTTTGGTTTTCTAAATAATTGATAAAAAAATCCTGGTATTGGCTAATATCGTGCATAAAATATAATCTGAATTGCGAGCCTCAAAGATACAATTCATTATGAATTATTTCTTTCTTATAATTTTAAATCATAGTTTCCGTTTGAATTTTGTGGTTAATATGTTAATTTATAACATGTTAAATTTATTTTAAAAAAAACTCGGAAACTTTCTTGGTGTTTCGAGTTTCCTGTTTATATTTGCACTTTTAATTGGAAACTCTGAACACTAAAAAAGTTTCCTTAAGAGTTTTGAGTAATTTATAACCTCATTAAACCAGTAATTTATGAAAACAACATGGACCTTAGATTCTAGCCAATCAGATGTTTTAATTAAAATGAGACATTCGATAATTGCCTATATGGGAGGAACTACAAATAAATTTGATGGTTATGTGAATATTGAAGACAATGAAATTGAAGATGCTTCGGTTGAGTTTTCACTAGACATTAATAACAAAAAAGATAGTTTTCAACAAATAGACACGTATTTACAACTTCAGGATTTTTTTGATGTAAATGAGCATCCTATTATCAGTTTTAAATCGACTTCTTTTCAAAAAGTAAACAATAATATCAATTTCTTTAAAGGAGATTTGACTATAAAAGACGTAACCAGAGTGGTAGAACTTGATGCTGAGTTTATTGGTATTAATAATTACAATGGCGAGAAAAAAGTAGCTTTTGAAATTAAGGGAGATATTAAGCGTCAGGACTTTGGATTAGATTATAATTCGTTCAATCATAATGGCGGTTTAGCTTTAGGGAAAGATATTAAGCTTATCGCAAACTTAGAGTTTAGTATTTAAATCTTACACAATGAATAAATTAATGTAAAATTATTACAAAAATTACGGAAACTATTTTTCTAATTTTAGTTTCCTGAGTATATTTGTAATACAATTTGAAAATTAAGATGAAAGAGAAAATTATAGCAAAAGCAAGCGAGTTGTTTTTAAAGCTTGGTTTTAAAAGTGTTACGATGGACGATATTGCCGGAGAAATGTGTATTTCTAAAAAAACGATTTATAAATATTTCTGTAATAAGGAAGTTTTGATCGAAGAGAGCACATCGACAGTTCATCAACAAGTAAATGAGGTTATTGAAACTATTGTAGCGAAAAATTTTAATGCGATACATGAGAATTTTGAAATAAGAGAAATGTTTCGTGATATGTTTAAAAATGCAACGGATACTTCGCCTTTATATCAGTTAAAAAAGCATTATCCGGAAATTTATCAAAATATAATGACGAATGAAATAGATCAGTGTAATCATTATTTTAGAGATAATATCTTAAAAGGAATCCGCGAAGGTTTATACAGACCGGATTTGAATATAGATTTATATGTAAAATTTTATTACACACTTATTTTTCACATTAATGCAACTACGGTTTCTGAAAGAGAAGCACAAAAAGTAGAATTAGAAGCTTTGGAATACCATACAAGAGCTATGGCAACCGAAAAAGGAATACTGGAATTAGAAAAACAACTTAAAAAAATTATCATTTAATCATCAATCTATGAAACGAATAATTCTTATATTTTTGTGTTCAATTGGCTTGTCTGCCAGCGCACAAGTCAAAACACTAACCCTGAAAGATGCTATTTTATATGCGCTTGAAAATAAAGCAGATGCAAAAAAAGCAAAACTGGAGGTTGAAAATAGTGAGTATAAAATTCAGGAAGTACGTTCAAGAGCGTTACCTCAAATTTCTGCAAACGGAAGTTTAACTTACAATCCGGTAATACAAACTACAGTTATTGACGGAGCTGGTTTTGGTGCTCCGGGAACTACAATTCAGGCGGCATTTGGTCAAAAATGGACTTCGGGCGCAGGACTTGCATTAACTCAGACAATATTTGATCAATCTGTTTTTACAGGATTAAGAGCCGCAAGATCTACACGCGAATTCTATCAAATAAACAATCAATTAACAGAAGAACAAGTAATTGAAAGAGTTGCTAATAACTATTATTCTGTTTATGTACAACGCGAAAGATTAGTTTTATTAGACAGTAATTATGTTAATACAAGCAAAGTTCGTGATATTGTAAAAGGACAATTTGATAACGGTCTTGCTAAAAAAATTGACTTAGATCGTATCGTAGTTAAAATGTCAAACATTGATACAGAACGTCAACAAATTAAAAATCAAATTACATTACAGGAAAACGCTTTGAAGTTTTATATGGGAATGCCTATAGAAACTGTAATTGATATTCCAAAAGAAGAATTTGAAGTGATTCCTGCTGCATTAACAGAAACGCCTAATACAGAAACTAGAACAGAATATTTGCTTTTGAAAAAACAAGAAGAGCTTTTAGTATTCAATAAAAAAGCTGTTGAAGCTGGATATTATCCTACGCTTTCGTTAACTGCCGGTTACAATTATATTGGTCAGGGTCCGGAAATGCCTTGGTTTGCAAAACCTAAAGATGGCGTTTACTGGTCAGATTATTCTGCAATTGGATTAAACTTACACGTACCAATTTTTACAGGATTTGGAACTCGTGCTAAAGTAAGACAAGCCGATGTACAAATCAGATCGCTTCAGGAAGATATTAAGGACACGAAACTTTCACTTGATTTAGATTACAGAAATGCAGTTGCTGATATGGAAAATAACCTTATCACGATCGAGAATCAAAAAGAAAATATGCGTTTAGCGACTGAAATCCTAAGCGATACAAAAAACAATTATCTTCAGGGATTGGCTTCATTAACAGATTTATTAGATTCTGAAAATGCACAACTTGAAGCTCAAAATAACTACACAAGAGCAATATTGAATTACAAAATTGCCGAAGTAGCACTAATCAAATCAAAAGGCGAACTTAAAACTCTTATTAAATAACTAAACAAAATGAAGAAAACTATTATAACAATCGTAATCATAATTGCAGCCCTTGGTGTGATTGGATATGTCTTAAATAATAATAAGAAAGAGAATAAAGCTAAAACTGATATCGTAGCCGAGAAAAATGCTGCAATTTCAGTAAAAGTAGCTCCCGTTAAAACAGAAGAAGTTTCATTAGATTTCGTTACAAACGGAAACTTTCAACCTATCCAACAATTGACTTTCTCTGCTGAAAAATCTGGAAAAGTAATTAGTGTTTTGGCTAAAGAAGGAGATTACGTAAAAGTAGGTCAGACTTTATTAACAATGAGAGGTGACGTTATTAATGTAAGTGCACAACAAGCACAAGCAGTTTATCAAAATGCAAAATCTGATTATGCAAGATATGAAAATGCATATAAAACAGGTGGAGTTACTAAACAACAAGTAGATCAGGCAAAATTAGCATTAACAAATGCTCAGTCTAGTTTGACACAAGCTAATATTAATGTTGGAGACACAAGAGTAAAAGCGCCAATTAGCGGATTCATCAATAAAAAATACATTGAGCCGGGATCTATCCTGACAGGAATGCCTGCAACTGCCTTGTATGATATTGTAAATGTTTCTAAACTAAAATTAGTAGTTACAGTAAATGAAACTCAGGTAGCAAGTTTAAAAAAAGGAGACAATGTTAATGTAACAGCGAGTGTTTATCCGGATAAAACTTTTACAGGAAAAATTACTTTTATTGCTGCAAAAGCAGATGAATCTTTAAGTTTTCCGGTTGAAATTGAAATTGCAAATAACTCAAACAATGACCTTAAAGCAGGTATGTACGGAACTGCAAATTTTGCATCAAAACAACAAAAACAACACTTAATGGTTGTGCCGCGTAATGCATTTGTAGGAAGTGTGAGCAGTAACGAAATTTTTGTAGTTGAAAATGGTATTGCAAAATTAAAGAAAGTAACTGCGGGAAGAATTTTAGGAGATCAGGTAGAAATTGTAAATGGATTGTCTGACGGAGAAATTGTAATTGTTACAGGACAAATTAACTTACAAGACGGTAATACAGTAGAAATTATTAAATAATTTAAAGCATTAAGCTATACGCCATAAGCATCAAGCTTATTGCCTAAAGCCTACAGCCTAAAGCAACAAATATGAAATTAGCCGAAATATCCATAAAACGTCCGTCGTTAGTAATCGTATTGTTTACGATTCTGATACTTGGTGGATTGTTTAGCTACAGCCAGTTAGGCTATGAGCTGATCCCGAAATTTGAACAAAACGTTATTACAATTTCTACTATTTATCCCGGAGCTTCTCCAAGTGAGGTAGAGAATACAGTAACCAAGAAAATTGAAGATGCTATTGCGTCCTTAGAGAATATCAAGAAAATTGACTCTAAGTCTTATGAGAGTTTGTCTATTGTATCTATCACATTAACATCGACTGCAAAAGTTGATATTTCGATGAATGATGCACAGCGAAAAATAAACGCTATTATTAGTGATTTACCGGATGATGCAAAAACACCGGCGTTAACCAAGTTCTCGTTGAGTGATTTACCAATTATGACGCTTGGTGCCAATGGAAAAATGGACGAAGCAGCATTTTATGACTTAATTGATAAAAAAATTGCTCCCGTTTTGTCTCGTGTAACGGGTGTTGCTCAGGTAAATATTATTGGTGGTTCTGAGCGCGAAATTCAGGTAAATCTTGATGCTGTAAAAATGCAGGCTTACAACCTTTCTATTCCTCAGGTACAACAAAATATTTTGACTTCGAACTTAGATTTCCCAACAGGAAATATCCAAACTCGTAATCAAAAAATATTAATTCGTTTAGCGGGTAAATATAAAAGTGTTCAGGAATTAAGAAACTTAGTTGTTTCTTCTCAAAACGGAATTCAAATTCGTTTAGGAGATATTGCTGACGTTCAGGATACTCAGAAAATTGCTGAAAAAATATCACGTGTAGATCAAAAAAGTGCGATTGTTTTGCAAATTATCAAACAATCAGATGCAAATGCCGTTGCGGTAAGTGAACAATTATTAAAAACAATTGCTCTTCTGGAACAAGATTATAAAACCAATCAATTAAAATTACAAGTTGCAAAAGACAGTACAATCTTTACTCTTGAAGCTGCAGATTCTGTAGTACACGATTTATTAATTGCGGTTATTCTGGTAGCTTTTGTAATGTTGTTCTTCTTGCACAGTATTAGAAACTCGTTGATTGTAATGGTTTCGATTCCTGCATCGTTAATTTCAACATTTATTGGTATTTATTTAATGGGATATACATTAAACTTAATGAGTTTATTAGGATTATCTCTTGTTGTAGGTATTCTGGTCGATGATGCGATTGTGGTCCTCGAAAATATTTACAGGCACATGGAAATGGGTAAAAGCCGAATTCGTGCTTCGTATGACGGAACTGCGGAAATTGGTGGAACTGTAACTTCGATTACATTAGTAATTGTGGTGGTGTTCTTGCCTATTGCAATGAGTTCCGGTTTAGTTTCTAATATTATTACACAATTTTGTGTTACTGTAATTATTTCAACTTTACTGTCACTTTTAGCTTCATTTACAATCATTCCTTGGTTATCATCTCGTTATGGTAAATTGGAACATATTGAAGGAAAAAATTTATTTGGAAGAATTATTCTTGGTTTCGAAAGCTATTTAACACGTTTTACAAACTGGGTTTCCGGTTTATTAGAGTGGAGTTTAGATCATTATGTTAAAACAATTGTAATCGTTCTGGTATTGTTTTTTGGATCTATCTTTTCATTGCTTGGCGGAGGTTATATTGGTGGAGAATTCTTTGCATCTTCTGATAGTGGTGAGTTCTTAGTTCAAATCGAAATGCCGAAAGATGCTTCGTTAGAACAAACTAACTTTATGACGCAGAAAGCTGAAGCATTTTTGAAAACACAGGAATATGTTTACAGCCAAATTACAACTGTAGGACAAACCAGTGAAGGTTTAGGAGCATCTCAGGCTACGGCTTACAAAGCTGAGATTGACGTAAAAATGATCGAACAAAAAGATCGTACAGATGGTGCAGCAGTTTACGCTGCAAAAATGAAGCGTAAGCTTGAAAAAGTATTAGTTGGAGCAAAAGTAAAAACAGTTCCTGTAGGTATCTTAGGTACTGCTGATAATGCAACATTAGGATTAATCGTAACAGGTCCTTCAACTGACGCCGCTATGGCTTATGCTAAATTAGCTGAAGCTGAATTGCGTAAAATTCCCGGAACAACTGAGATTAAATTGACAGTTGAGGACGGAAATCCTGAAATTAATGTTCAGGTTGACAGAGATAAGATGGCTGCTTTAGGTTTAACACTTCAAACAGTTGGTTTAACCATGCAAACTGCTTACAGTGGAAATACTGATGGAAAATACAGAGCTGGTGAATACGAATATGATATCAACATCAAATACAATGCTTTTGACAGAAAAAACATTACAGATGTTAGTAATTTAATTTTCATTAATGCAGCAGGACAACAAATCAAATTGTCTCAATTTGCTACAATTAAAGAAGGTTCAGGACCTAGCCAGTTAGAGCGTAGAGATAAAACAGCATCTGTAACCGTACAAGGTCAGAATGTTGGGGTTCCTTCAGGAACAATCGTAACGCAATGGCAGGAAAAATTAGATAAACTTAAAAAACCGGTTGGTGTAAGTTATATTTGGGGTGGAGATCAGGAAAACCAAAGTGAAGGTTTTGGTACTTTAGGGATCGCTTTATTAGCCGCTATTATTTTAGTTTACCTTGTAATGGTTGGGCTTTATGATAGTTTCGTTCACCCGTTTGTAGTATTGTTTGCAATTCCGCTTTCGTTTATCGGAGTATTATTAGCTTTAGCTTTAACAAACAATACCTTAAATATATTTACGATTCTTGGGGTCATAATGTTGATTGGTCTGGTGTGTAAGAATGCCATCATGTTAGTCGATTATACCAATCAAAGAAGAGCAGCAGGAGAATCAATCAGAACAGCGTTAATTCAGGCGAATCACGCTCGTTTACGTCCGATTTTGATGACTACAATTGCGATGGTATTTGGTATGTTCCCAATTGCATTAGCATCTGGAGCAGGAGCTGAATGGAAAAACGGATTGGCTTGGGTAATTATAGGAGGATTAATTTCTTCCTTATTCCTAACCCTTATCGTGGTTCCTGTTATTTATAGTATCATGGAAAAAATAATTGCAAGAGTTAGCAAAGGAGAAAAAGTCGATTACGAAGCTGAAATGGTTGCTGATTATAAGCATACCGAATTAAGTGAAGACGGTTTTAATCCTAAACATACCCATTAATTGATTTAATTTTAGATTGAAAAATCCCAGATTCCTTACGGAGTTTGGGATTTTTTTTTGGTTGAATGTTATTCAGGATTATTTATAAAGTCTGGATCAGCTGATTTGATGAAGTTATAAAAAGATCTTCGGATGCTTAATCAGAATTTAATAATGAAGACAAGGAAGTTTTAGAAATAAAAAATCCCAAATTCCAGTCAGGAATTTGGGATTTTTTGATTTTACCTCATCGTTAAGAATTGGAATTTTGGAATTTCTCCCGAGGCTTCAGGATCGTAATTTCCTTTTTTTATTTTTCCATTTTTGGAATTTGGAATTTTTAATATTGGAATTTTATTTTTTTACTTTTTCACAATCTTGATTGTTTTAATTTGTCCTTCAGATTTTACTTTTAATAAATAAAATCCGCTTGAAACATTTGATAAATCAATTTCAGAATGCGTATTGTTTATTTTCTTAGCCAAAACAGATTTTCCGGAAACGGATATTATTTCTATTTCATCAATAGTAGCAGTATTATCTATTGTCAATGTATGTTGCACAGGATTTGGGTAGAATCTAAAATTAGACAAAGCAAAATCAGGAGCAGAAAGTGATCCGTTTAATTTGGTTGTAACAGCAAGACGTTCTATACTTTCAATTCCGTTTATGGTTTGAGAAGCGTAATAAGTAGTTCCGTCAACCAAAAGTGTCGTTAATGATAAAGTAACCTCACTTGACTTAGTTGTTTTTCCTCCTAAAGGATTCTGATTACTGTACCATTTAATGTTTTGACCGTTAATAACTAAATCTCCTAAAGTTTGTCCCAGTTTAAATTCTATTGTTATAATGTTTTTGCCATCTATCAAAGGAGCTGGTGGATCTACAGTAGTTGTAATACTAACTAAACATCCATTTTGGTCTCTAACAAATAATTGGTACGTTCCGTAGTTTACATTTGTAAAAATGTTATTTGCTTGAAAAATAATTCCGTCTAATGAATATTGATAACTCCCATTTCCACCAACAACATTTACTGTTATGTTTTGATTGTCTGTAGTTACAGTTGCAATTATAGGAGCTGGTGAACTAAGAATTATGTTTACAATTTCGATACAGCCATTAGCATCTTTTACTGCAATAGTATAATTGCCGGGACTTAGTTCAGCGAACATATTAGTACTCTGAAAAGAACCTCCATTTAGCGAATAAGAATATGGAGCCTGACCACCTGCAACAGTAGCTATTATTATTCCGTTTGACAAACAAGTTACATTAGAAACAATTGTTGCATTAAGGAACAAAGGATTCAAAGGCATTACAATTAAATTCTGAGTATATATTGCATTTTGCGAATCACGAACTGTTATTATATAATTGCCAGGTTGCATGACAATAAAGACATTAGAATTAATATAAGTTTCGCCATTATCTATAGAATACTGGTAAATGCCGGAACCTCCGTCTGCTACAATAGTTATAACTCCTGTTGGATCGTCACAACTTGGCTGACTTACAGTAGCGACTGCTGAAAGCGTTGATGATAGCGATAAAATAGTAGCCTGGTTTATAGCTGAAGAACAGCCTTTTGCATCTTTTACAATTATGCCATAAGTTCCGGCTGTAAGATTACTAAAAGTATTTGATAACTGAGCAGGAATTATAATAACATTATTACTATTCAAAAGCGAATAGGTAAATGGCGCTGTTCCTCCACTTGCTAAAGTAGTTATACTTCCATCATTACTATTAGGTCCCGTAGTGTTAGTTATAGCCTGTATTGTATTTATAGGTCCCGTAGTATATGGTACTGTAATATATACGGTTGCAATACAACCATAGCTGTCTTTTGCGAATAAGGTGTAATCTCCTCCTGATAAATCACTTATGTTTACTGGAGAATAACTAGTTCCTCCTGTAAAAGAATAAGTATACGGAGCTTGTCCGCCAGTTGTATTGATAGTTACGGAATTTTTGCCTCCACAAATTGTGGCTTCCGCAATGGTTGCAGTTAATGTCAGTAATGAAGGTGATTCTATAACCAAAGTAGTTGTAAAAACACATCCACTAGCATCTTTAACGTTTACAATATGTGTTCCGGGCGCTGCACCAAAATACATGTTGTCTGTTTGATAATTTGTTGAACTATTTACGGCGTATTGATATGGAGCCTGACCTCCAGTTGCTGTAATAGTTATCGTTGAATTATAGTTTATAGAACAATCTACAATTTTAGAACTTGAAACCGTTGCTGTTAAAGGAACAGGTTGTCTTATAGTTATAGTATTTGTAATTGCTGTACAATCAAGAGAGTCTTTTACACGAACAAAGTAGGTTCCTGCATTTATGTTGGTAAAAGTATTGATTGAACTATAACTTACTCCATTATCTAAAGAGTATTGATATGGTCTTTTACCTCCTGAGGCATTAACATTTATTGTAGCATTGCTGACACAATCTACCTCTTTAGTAAGAAGTGCCGTCGCGTTTAAAGAATTAAGAGCACTTATAATAGCGATAAAACTTATTGTAGCATTTTGACTGTCCTTAACGCTTATCGTATACGTTCCCGGAGATAAACCGGAAAATACATTTGAAAAGCTATAATTTGGATTATTGTTTAATGAATATTCGTAAGAACCTGAACCTCCTATGGCATTCACAGTAATTGATCCTTTAGGATTATCGCAATTTAAAGGCGTGATCATAATTGTAGCCGAAAGAAGAGTCGAATCTCTAACAGTTAACCCAGTTTGTATAGTTGTACATCCTTTTTTATCTATAGTTTGTAAACTATAAACTCCTGATGGCAAATTTTCAAATGTATTAGATGTCTGAGGTCCTGTAACTATTGCATTATTATTTTGTAAAATATAGCTATATGGTGGAGTTCCGCCTGTTGACGAAGCAGAAATTGTTTTATCATTAACGACAACAGTGGATACTATTGCTACAGGTTCAGATAATTTTACTGAGATCGTTACCTCACAACTGTTTCCATCTAAAACACGTATCATGTGATTTCCGGCACTTAGATCTCTAAAAGTCTCAGTAAGTTGAAAATTACCATTATCAATAGAATATGTATATGGAGACTGACCCTCAACTACATTTATTTTTATTACACCATCTTTGGCACCATTACAGCTTATTTCAGAAACAATTTCGGATGTTATTACTGCTGATCTTGCTGGAGTGATATTAACCCAAGTAGTAGTTTTAAAATTATTTGAATCTTTAACAGTTATCGTATAACCACCAACATTTAGATTAGGTAAAACATTTGAGTTTGTATACGTATTTCCATAATCTAATGAATATTGATATGGACTTTTCCCTCCGGTTGCAATTACAGTTATAATACCTTTAGGATCACGGCATGTTATAGAAGTTGCAGTAGCTATTGCAGTAAGCACAGATGATCCAGAAACAATTATATCAGCTTGTACGTATGTGACGCCTTTAGAATCTGTTACTATGGTTTTGTAAGTGCCATTTACCACATCTGTAAATATGTTACTTGCTTGAGTTTTATATGTTGGATAACCCGAAATATCCTGAAGACTATACGTATAAGGCAGTGTTCCTCCGGTTGCAGTAATTGTTAATGTTCCTTTATCAACTACAACAGATGATAAAACAGGAACAGGTTTTACAACTGATATTGGTTGAATCAAAATACAGTTATTTGGATCTCTTACATAAATTATGTGATTGCCATAACTTACATTTGAAAATATATTAGCGTCCTGCTTATAAATACCTCCATCAATGGCATAATCATATTTTCCGTAACCGCCACTAGCATTAACTACTACAGTTTTATCCGAAATCACAATTTCGGCAGTTATAAGAGCAGGGTCTTTTAATGTTACTGATCCGGAAACAATACAACCATTAGAATCCTTTACTGATAAAACATAATTTCCTGCTGATAAATTTTCAAAAAGATTATAAGAAATATATTCCCCTCCATTTATTGAAAAAAGATTAGGAGATTTTCCGTTACTTGCTCCAACTAATATTGAACCATTTGAATCCCCATGACAAAGAACAGCTTTATAAGTTATGGTTATTTCCGGCATTTTTATTGGATCTATTATTGAAATTGCTGAAACTACAGAATTTTCAGCATCAAGAACTTTTACGCTGTAAGTTCCGGCAACTAAACCAGAGAACACATTAGAATTACCATAAGTATTTCCGTTATCTATAGAATACTGATAAGGTAAAACACCACCATGCGGAGTAATAGTTATAGATCCGGTAGTAATAACACACGTAATAGGAGTTACCGTTGCCGTAGTAGTGAGAGGGGTAGGTGCATTAAGGATATTGAGTCCTTTTTGTGATAAAGTACATCCCTGAGTATCTGTTACAATTACTTCGTATGATCCGGCAGCCAGACCTGTAAAAGGATTAGTTGTTTTAGAAGGAATAATTATTCCCCTGTCATCTTTAAGAGAATACATATAAGGAGGAGCTCCACCAGAAACATTTAAATCTATTTTCCCTTCATTAGCAGCATTACTATCATTTGTTATAATTGTACTTATTGCTATAACAGGATTTATAGGACGGATGGTAAAATTAAAAGAAATAGTACATCCGGTTGCATCCTGTATTGTTGCAGTATATTCTCCAGCTTTTAAATTCCTGAAAATATTTGAACTTGTAAATTCATTTCCTATAGAAAATAAATAAGGAGCTTTTCCTCCTAACGCGGTAACTTCAACAGTACCATCATTTGATTCCGGGCAAGTTACACCTTTTATTCCCACACGCCAGGAAAGTGGACTCAAAGAATCTACAATCAATGATTTCGAAGCCACACAACCATTTCCATCCCTAACATATACTGTTTGAGAACCCGGACTTGGATTATTAACAATATTGTTTTGCGTAAAAGTAACTCCTGCATGTGAATATTCGTAATTAGAATTACCACCGCTTCCGGAAATCACTATTCTGGGAACACAGTTTACGTAAACAACTGAAGCATTAGCAACTAAAACCGGATTCACGATCAAATTAAAATAATTTGTAGTAATGATTCCGTTATTGTCAATTCTGGCATAAATAGTTGGAACATTTCCTGTATCTACAAAATTTGCAGGATTTGCAATTGCATTTAGATTATTGTTTGCATCGGCAAGACTTATGTGATAACTAACAGTAGTTTCAGCAGGATTTAAATTACCAATTAAAAGTGGTTTTTGTAAAGTTAAATCAAATGTATTATTTCCTGCGCAGTGTTCCATATTACTGACTTGAGCATGAAAAATAGAAGTAAACAGTAAAAGAAAAAAAAGTAAAGTTTTTTTCATACGTATAGGTTTGTTAATTTGTTTTAACAAATATATACAAAAAACTCAATTTATTTCAAATACAAACAATGATTATAATAATCTATAATCGCCTTACCTTCAAGTAAAACATCGGCTCCAATAATGCCATGAACAGGCTTTGCCTTATAGGCTTTTAGGGCTTCATTTACATGCGAAAGATCAAAAATCACTAGACTAAAATCTATGTTTTTCCAGTTGCCGAGTTGTAAATTATTATTTGCTGAAATTTGCGTTTTCATCCCAGTTCCTCCAGCTCCTGAAGCTTTGGTCTTCGATTTTTTTGCGTTTAATTCAAAACGTTCGATACTTTCAAATCCTACGCAGGAATTAGAAGCTCCCGTGTCTAAAATAAAATTTCCCAAAACACCATTGATTTTTGCTTTTATAAGAAGATGCTGCGTTTTAGTAACTTTGAATTTTATTTTTTTGTATTTCTCTTTTTTGAGAACCGCGTGAAGATTTTCCATTTTTGATAATGATTGAAAATCAAAAATAAACCAATTACCGCCAATAAACTAATCATGTAAAAGATATAATTCGGCGATTTTTCTTCGGCCGAAATCGAGCCATAATACACAAATGAACTCCAATAATAAGGAGATTTTTTAGCGTTTGGAATTGATTTGTCGTTTAGAAAAGCAATTTTAGCATTCGTATTAGCTTCAAAATACGGAATATCTTTTTTGACGTTTTTATAAAAATCAGCCATAAAAACCGATGTCGTATAATCGTTTACTTTCCATAATGAAAAAAGTAAATTCTGCGCTCCGGCAAACTGAAACCCTCTTGCCACACTCATCGCGCCTTCGCCTTTATACAGTTTTCCAAGTCCGGTTTCGCACGCACTTAAAACAACCAAATCCGGATTGATGTTGAGGTTATACAATTCAGAATATAAGATTTCCTGATCATAAAATTTAATACTCGCCGGAGTTTCAATATCACCCGAAGAAGCGTGCGTACTTAAATGTAAAACCGAATATTGGTTTGCATTTTTTTTGAAATTAGAAAATGTAGCTTCAGAATTTTCTAAATATTTTCCTTTAAAATTACTTCGAATAGATTCCATTTCCTTCTTAGAATAACTCAATTCAAAAGCTGTTTTTTCGAAAACCGGAAAAATACCTAAAACTGTTTTTTGGGAGTTTGAAACGGGCTTTGCATTTAAATATAGGTTTGCCGACGTATTATAAGCAATCTTAAAATCATTTAATAAATAATGCATTTTGGCAAAATTTGTTGTTGGAGATTCTTGCGTAATCAAAGCTTCAAATGGCAGGAAATTCAAAATACCGTCAGGAACAATAATCAGGTTTTTGTAAATTTTGTTGTGAGGCAATTTCAACATATTATAAACAGCATTTCCAACATGCTTGTATCCGGATATATTACTTGTAATATTATCTGCATTATTGAAATAATTTAAAAAATCGACAATTAAAGGTATTGCAGTATCGGTAATGTAAATGTGATTTAAAGTAATTTTTTGATTTTGTAAAGTGAAATAATAAAGGTTTTCAGCGCCCATAAAATAATAAACCATTACAGCTTTATCTTTTTCCAGTTTTGAAAACAACCCTTTTAAATCGCAATTTTCAGGAATATTACCCAGGTTTCCAAATTGGATTTTCTTCAGGGCAAGCATCAGTTCATTTTGCTTTTTTATATTCTGATTAATGAATGAAATATTAGCCGAATTTCCTTTTTGCTGTTCCTTAATTATCGAATTATTTAAGTTTTGAAGTTCCTGCAAAAGTGATTTTTCTTCAACAGTTGCACTTTTGATATTCGAACGATAACTTTTTAAAATACACGATTTTGTTCTTTCAGCTAATTGAAAAGCCTGTTCCAGATATTCAATTTTATTTTCGTCATGATACAATCGGTCATAAATCGAAAGACATTTTTCAGTACGATTTCTTGCCCTGATTTGCGATATAATTTTAGAGTTTTCATAAACCAAAACATTCATCAACAAATCTTCAATATGAAGAGAAAGCTGATAAGATTCTAGCGCTTTTTTAAGTTGGTTTTGTCTCAGGAAAATTTCTGCTTGTAAATCCAGAACATCAATTAAAACCGTTTCAGCATATAATTGGTTCTGTTTCGGAAGAATATTTTTCGAATTATAATTCGGAATCAAAATTTTGAAAATCGCTTTTATTTCTTCTGAACTTTCAGTAAATTTTCGTTGATCAAAAAGTAACAAAGCTTTTTCATAATAAAGTTTTGCAATTTTTTGAGGTTGTGGATTTGGGGTTTCAAAAAACAATTTTTCTCCTTTTTCAAGATAAGAATTCGCAATGTCATAATGTTGCCATTGTCTGTTTAATGAAGCTAAATTTCTATATGAATTTGATAAAGTTTCAGATTGATCTTTTTCAGTTTTCAGATAGTTTACTGCCAATTCAAATGATTTTTCAGTATTAGAATAGGAATTCATTTTAACAATAAAACCATTTGTACTCAGCAAATAACTATTTCCCAAATTATTGTATAAAACACCTTTTTGAGCATTTGATAGTTTTTCTGTTTTCAGCGTATTTTCTAATAATTCTATCGCCAAATTAATTTTACCGGAACTCTGATAAACGTTTGATAAATTAAGAATCGCAGCAAACTTTTGCTTTTGAGCATCAGGATAATTTTTAGAAGTATTGACGATAAAAAAGTACTGTTTAATCGTGTTTTCGGCACTGTCATAATCGCCCAAAACCGTATATAAATTTCCTAAAGGTTTCAAGCAAAACTCAATAATATCATAATTGCTGAGTTTGTTTTTCTGATACAATTGCCAGGCTTTTTCGTAACTTGAAATAGCTTTTTCGGTTTGCCCGAATTGGTTTTCATAATAAGCTTTATTGCAATTTAAAACTACAATTGCCAATAGTTCATCTTTAGTTTTAGGTTCTGGATTTCTCCAAAAAGCAGCTTCCGTATTCCTAAGATTCTGCAACGCTTTTGCCGAAGGATTCGCAACAAAAGCATCAACTGCATTATATATTTTATCTTCCTGATGCTGTCCGAAAACATTCAGATTTACAAAAAGAAGGATTAAAACATATAAGCGATATAAGTTCATATTAACGTTTGCGTTTGTATAGCGGATAAATTTAAACCATATAAGTGATATAAGTTCATGTTAAAGTATATTGTGTCAACATTGTCAGTCTGAGCAAAGTCGAGGACCTTTTGTGTTGTGGAGCCTTCGACTTCGCTCAGGGTGACATTCGTTTTCAGAAACGGCTTTAATAATATGAACTTACATCGCTTATATGGTGAAAAAAAAATTAAAATTTCCAGATTCCATAAAACTGAAAATAGTTAAAATTTTGTTCGAAGTTCATAACATAACGCGCCCCCAAACTCGGACCAATCCTGGCAAAACCTAAAGTCAAATCAAATAAAACGCCTGTTTTTAAATTGGCAAATGAATTTGAAACTGAACTTGATTCTATTCTCGTATCTATTAAAAACTGATCAGTTCCACCTTCAAAAGCTTCGATTTTACTAATTTTATTTTGTTCAGATGAAACATCAAAATTCGCCTGAATTCCTGCGCCAACGCCAATATAATTATTAATGTTATACCGGATTAAAACAGGAATTTCCCAATTTACATTTTTGTTTTCGGTTGTTGTTGTCGTGCGCTGAAATTGTTTTGTGCCATTTGCGCCTACAACAGTTTCTTCAATTATGGTTGCGCCACTTTCGTATTTATTAATCGCGTTCAACCATTCGGCCTGCCAATAAAAACGATACGATTTAAAAGGCGAAATTGTCGCGCCCACAAAATAACTTGTCGATTTTTCAAGATCAGGATATACATTATAACCCGCTTTTGCGCCAATCGAAATTCCGGGCAAAAATCTGGTAGTGGCGTAATTGGTAATAATAGGTTCGTTTTTGTCAAAGATAATTGCCGTTCTGCTTTTGGTTTTTACTTTATGAAAATCCTCGGCAAACTTCATCGAGTATTTTACAAAACCTTTTGTACTGTCTTTTTCGTGTACATTTTTTTGTTCGCTTCCGGGTAAATAAATGTTTTTGAATGTGAAATAGATTTGATTCTTTTTGATTATCGTATCAAGACAACTTGTGGTTGGAACTTCGCCTTTTGGACAAATGGGGCATTTAGGATACATATCCTCAACCTGAAATGTTTTCTTGTCGAACATATCCGGAATATCCGTTTCTAACCTGATCATTCTTGCCGGACCTTCGCCATTGTTCTGGAAACGGGTTTTGAAATTTACGCGTTTAAAACGCACCAATCTGTAATTCATAAAACTTCCGTTAGATCCCATTTTGTTAGGATCGTGAGAAGTCACGATTTCCATTTCGAGATTTTTTATTTTGTGGTTTTTATAACTTCTGTTTGGGACAAAAATACCACGCATGGTAACCGTTGCGCTCGTATCTTTGATCATTTCCGGAGTTGTTTTAAACGTATAAAAAACATTGTGGGTTTCGCTTGGGTTTACGTCATCAAATTCTAAAATAGAAACATTATTATAGGTTTTATTCGCATCTAATAATGATGCATCAAGATCTTCTTCGGTAGTTGTGTTTTTGTATTTTTTGGTTTTGAAATTGTTTTCGGCCGAAGCCAGATAAGTATTCGAATCATCGAGGTCATTAATTGATGCAATGGTTTTTTCTTTTACTTCACGCTCGTTTGCGTAGGTTCTAAAATCGACTAATTCGAAATTATTGCTTTTAAATTGTTTCTCATTATAGAACAAATATAACTTTCCGCTTGATACATAATTCTCCAGATTTTGATAACCTACAACGACTACCATTTCCTGATCCGGGATTGGATCGCAATTTTTTATAATGGCAAATCCGTTTTGATCTGCTATTGAAGCAATGTCTTTATAATTAGGATCGGTAATGTCGTTTACGGCGACTTTTTTCGGGCGTGTTGCCGGAGGTTTTCCGTTGTCATAATTGTTGGTTACGGCAAGTCTTGTGGTGTATGTTCCTTTGTTTTTATATACGTGTTTAGGTTCAGCTTCTTTACTGTAATTTCCGTCACCGAGTTCCCATAAATAGGAATAACTAGGTTTTGGTGCGCCGGCAATTGGTATTAATGGCGGAGTTTCCGGTTTATAAGTGACAGCGTTTCCGTTCTGGATAAAAACAATATTGGCTCTTCGGGTTATGGTATCTTTTACTTTGGTTTGTGAGAAAGAAAATAAAGAAAAAAGAATAAAGAGAATAGACGATAGTGGTTTCATAACTAGTGGTTTTTAGCCCTGATAGTAGTGGAAATCCTTTTGTGCCGGTGTTCGGCATAAAAGATTGCAACGATAGCAGGATTAGCTTCTGAAAATCATCAGAATTGTTTTTGAAAACTGGATTAAATGTAAAAAAAAGTGATGAGCAAATCATCACTTTTTCTTAAAAGTATTTTGTAAGTTACTGAATAGCATTGATTGCCGCTACAAGTTGTGCTTCGGTACCAATGGTTGTTTCGGCTAAAGTAAAGGTGTAAACATCGTTTGCAGCAACGGTTACGGCTTTGATCGCATAACGCCATTGACCATTATCTTCAGTCACAAAAATCACATGACATTGTAAACCTATCGGGATTTGACCGTAATGTTCGCTGAATAATCCTGCGGCTGTATACGTATCTAGTTTTGCAAGTGCGTTTGTTCCTTCGCCATCATATGACAAATAAATCGCGCTATTATTGTTGTCGTAACCATCTGGCGCATCAGCAAGAAGCGTTGTTTTAGGTCTTGGATCACTGTAAAAACGGTCTACGTTTGTCCAGCCAAAGTTGCCAAAAGTCACATAATAATTAGTTCCTTCACCCTGAACACCGCCTTTACCGCCAGTTCCGTCAGCATTTGGTTTAGGTTGTTCCCAGGCTAATTCGCCTTTATCATCGATTGCACCATTCCATAAGGTCATTGTATTGTCGACACCATCTGTTAAAGCAGCCGGAATAATTAAATTCATATAGCAGGAAGTTTTAAGCTCAACTCCGCCTTGCGTGGCTTTGATAAAGAATTCTCCGCCTGAAATTAGCAAGTTTTTCTTTCCGTCAGCCATAACACCCATTGTTGGTTTGTTGGTAATCAACATGTTTCCTTTATCAAAAAGTTCGATGTATTCAATATCAACAACTCCGGTTACGGCAACTCCGTTTTTAGTCAGACAATCTCCGTTGATGTTTAATTTTACTCCTTTGGCAGATGTTAAAGTTATTACACCGGTTCCGGCAGTTATGGTAAAGTTTTGTGTGTTTTTCTTGATTCCTTTTTCGGTAATTCCTTTAAAAGCTGTTGCTGATGGAGGCAAAACAAGATTATTGTCTTCGCCGTCGCTATTGTCGCAGCTTACAAAATTGATAACTAATAAAAATAAAAGTCCGATTTTTTTAAAATTTGTGTTCATGATTTCTAGTTTTTATAAATCTGCCTTGATTGTTTCAAGTGGTTTTCAGATTCTGGTTGTTAATTTTAATTTTATATTCTTATATCAATTTGGGTTTGATATTGTTACCCTTATTTTCAAAATTTATTTTTTCAACTTCTTTTACTATTATATCAAGTTGCTTTATAAATTGTTACCCTTGTTTTTGATTTATTTTGAAAGGCATTTGTCTTCGAATAAATTTCCATCTTCGTCTAATGCGACCAGAATGTCTTTTTTCCGCGAAAGCGAAATCCCTAAATAAATCCAGACAATTGACCAAAGCCCAAATGTGATACAGGTAATAAATAGATGTAAAGGATGATTGATTTCTTTTTTAGCTTTAGATAAAACAGCATAAGGTAATTTTGTGTTATGCTCTATAATCACAAAACCATTTCGTGTTTTGGCAGAAAGCATTTTATGAAATCGATCCAGATTTTTGTCTTCTATAAATTGATAAGTTTCCATTTTGCTTAGTTTTTTGATTGTTTTTCCAGAAGCTTTTTTGCCAGAATCCCACGAATAAGCACGAATTCAGGAATTAAAAAAACCCGTGATAATCTGTTTCATCCGTTTAATCTGTGGGCTTACTTTTCTAAATATTCTAAATTGAGGTTTATTGACCAAAAAGCTTTCCTGTTACGTTATATCAACTTAAATTGTTAATTGTTACCCTATAATGTGAAATTTATTTATAATTGTTTTCTAAATTAGCTTCAAAAAGTTTTTTATGGGCAAAACGAAGATTCATGCTGATCAAATGTATATTGAAGGACTTGCTGCAAATGATTCGGCAATTATTCAGACCATTTACAAAAATTGCGTCCCAAAAGTCGTGCTGTTCGTTATGAACAATTCAGGAGATAAAGAGCATGCGCAGGATATCGTTCAGGAAATAATGATTTTACTTTTTAATCAGGCTAAAGCCAATGCACTACAATTGACTTGCCCGTTTGATGCTTACTTTTTTTTATTGTGTAAAAGAAAATGGCTCAACGAACTCAAAAAAACATCAAATAAAGGGGTAACAATTAATGAAGATGCAGTATCTATGAATGAATCTGCACTGGAATTAATTACTCACACAGAGGAATTTGATGAAAAACAACAGCTTTTTGATACCATGTTTCTAAAATTAGGAGACAAATGCCAGGAGTTGTTAAAGCTGAGTTTCACCACAAAAACGATGGAAGAAGTAGCTGAGAAACTTAACGTTACTTACGGTTATGTCCGCAAAAAGAAATCGTTATGCGTGGGGCAATTAACACAGTGGATTCAGGAAGCCAAAAATTTTAAATCGCTAAAAAATAATTAGTCATGAACGAAGAACGCTATATATTATTCGATCAATATCTTCAGGGAGAAATGACTGTGGAGGAAAAAGATAATTTTGAAAAACAATTGTCTGAAAATCATGAATTGTCTTCGGAGTTTGAAACTTTCAAGGAAGTACAATTACGCCTTACAACCAAATTTGAATTTGAAGAAGAAAGAGAAGCGTTTGCAGCAAATTTAACCACAATTTCAGAGAAACATTTTAATACTCATATCAATAAACCAAAAGTCGTGCTAATGCGACCTTGGTATTATGCCGCCGCCGCATCGATTATTGTTTTATTCGGGTTGTTCTTTTTTGATTATAATAATCCAACTTTTGCCGATTATGATAATCCGGAACCAGCAACTTTTGTAGAAAGAGGAGATTTAAATACAACCTTAAACAAAGCGCAAACAGCATTTAACGATGGGAAATATGCAGTTGCGATTCCGCTTTTTGAGGAAATTCTAAAAGAAAACAATATACCAGAAATTAAATATTTCTACGGAGTTTCGTTATTAGAAGAAAGTAAATACAATAAAGCCGAAGCTATTTTTAACGAATTGAAATCAGGAACATCTGTATATAAAGAAAAAGCAAAATGGAATCTTGCCTTATCAAAACTAAAACAAAAGAAATACAAAGAATGCGAGGAAATCCTGCAGACGATTTCGCAGGATTATGAAAATTATGATGATGTTGAGAAGCTTCTGGATGAATTGAATTAGGAATATTTAATTATTTATCTCCTGATTTGTCATTCCGAGGAACGAGGAATCTTCGCAAGTAGCTCGACAATTAGGAAATACTTTATGTTTGTGTCTTACGGAGATCCCTCGTTCCTCAGGGATGACAAGATTGTGTTTCTAATAATAAGTTTAAATCATTGTCAAAGTTTTAAATTTTGACAATGATTTTTAGTTTACAAAAAATAACCCTTTTACGTAAAACCTCAATCGGATTTAGATTTTTAATTCTAAATTCGATTTTTCTTTTTATAAACAAACTAACCAAAACCATTTATTATTACATGAAAAAAATTACCCTCTTTTTTCTACTTATCTTTTCACAAATTAGCTTCGGTCAAGCCAAAATAACAGAGAACGAAAAACTTATTGCGACCTGCAAAGTTTGGGGATTCTTAAAATATTACCATCCAAAGGTTGCCAATGGCGATTTTAATTGGGACAATCAGCTTTTAGAAAATCTGCCTAAAATAGAAAAAGCCCAAACTAAAGCAGAATTTTCATTAGTTCTTGAAAACTGGATTGATGATTTAGGAGCGATAAAGGAAATTGCTCCAATAATACCTTCAAAAGATGTTGAATATTTTGATAAAAACTTCGATTTATCATGGATTAACAGCAATAAATTGTTCTCTAAAAAGCTTTCTAAAAAATTAAAATTTATAGAAAAAAACAGATTCCAAACTAATGAAGAAATAGGACCAGGATATAATCCTTTCAAAAACGGAAATTATTTTGATCTGAAATACGATAATAAAAATTCAAAAATACTATGGTTGTTTGCGTACTGGAATTTAGTAGAATATTTTTTCCCGTATAAATATATAATGGATCAAAAATGGGATATTACTTTAGAAAAAGCACTTCCATTAATTCTTGATGCTAAAAACGATGATGATTTTTATAAAGCAACGAGAAAAATATCGGCGAAGCTGGATGATAGTCATGTTGAACTTGCTGTATATAAAAACAATAAATTTGAAGCAAGCAGAAGATATTTTCCTGCCAACTGTAAAATAATAGATAACAAAATGGTTGTTACTGAAATTCTTGCAGACAGTCTTGCTCAGGCTTATAATTTAAAAGTAGGAGATGTAATTACAAAAATTGATGACAAAACAATTCCAGAATTTATTTCAGAATATAGAGATTTATACGCAGCTTCAAATGAACCTGCACTTTTAGGTAAAGTGGTTAGAAAGATTTTAACAGGCAATGAAGACAATGTTAATGTAGAGTTTTTAAAAGACGGTCACTACGAAACAAAAGCAATGACATGGTTTAATTATCATGATTCGCATAGAAATGAATTTAAAAAAGGTGCCAGGAAAAAGAAAGAAAAATTTAAGGTTCTTGATAATAATATTGGATACGTAGATATGGGGATTCTTAAAAGTGCAAATGTTCCAGATATGATCGAAGCATTAAAATCTACCAAAGCTATTGTTTTTGATATGAGGAATTATCCACAAGGAACTTATGATGATATCGCCAAATTTTTAAATGCTCACGAAGAAAAATTTGTAATTTATACCTATCCTGATTTTAATTATCCTGGAAAATTTTATTGGACAGAAGGAACAAACTGCGGTTCTGAAAACAAGGATAATTATAAAGGAAAAGTTATTGTGTTATTGAATGAAGAATCTATAAGTCAGTCAGAATGGACTGCGATGTGTTTTCAAACTGCCGGTAACACCACAATTATAGGAAGCCAAACTGCCGGAGCAGATGGAAATGTAACCGAGCTTGATTTCAAATTATTTCACACCAGATATTCAGGAATTGGAGTTTATTATCCTGATAAACGCGAAACACAACGAATAGGAATCGTTCCGGATATCGAAGTAAAACCAACCATAAAAGGAATTCAGGAAGGAAAAGATGAGGTTTTAGATCGTGCTTTAGTGTTTATTGAAACTAGGATTTAGCTTACTTTTTTATTATGCGCATTTTTGTCATCCCGATTTCTATGATAAAACCAAATCTTTTTTTCAGGAGTTAATCCCGCTATCCGTTTCAATCTTTTGTGTCCGCCGCGGCGGACACAAAAGGATTCCCACTTCTATCGGGGCTAGGACAATCATTTTCATAACACTATTTTCGTATAGTTTTGTCATCCCGAGGAACGAGGGATCTCCGCAAGCAGCTCGCCATTTATGAAATACTTTGTGTTAGTTTCTTGCGAAGATCCTTCCTCCGTCGCCTAAGGACAATGTCATTATGTTAAGGGGAAATCTATAAAATTACTTGACAGTTTAATCAAGAAAGCAACTAGAAAAATCTGTTTTTATCAGCGTTTTCGCTTTAGCGAATCAGTAAAATCAGCGTCTAATTTTGACGCGGATAAAACAGATTTACTTCGTAAAAACGCGGATAAAAACGGATTTTATTTTTTAAAAGCTTAACTTAATGACATTGGCATAGTAGCTGATAGCCCACAGCCTGACGAAGGAAGTGCGAGGACTTGGAGCCAATAGCCCGGTCCGCCGCGGCGGATAACGCCCAAAAAAATTATTCTCATTTATATTATTATTTCCCCGAAATTTGCAAAACAAAGTAAAGAACGGAAATCATGGCAAAAGGACCCGAAAAAAACACCAAAAACAAGGCGTTACACGCCAAATTGCTTAATCGGAAAAAGACTAAACTTCAAGAAGGAAAAGCAGCAAAAGCATTACGCTTGAAGGCATTGGTTACAAAAATGAATCAGAAAAAGAGTAGTGACAAATCTGATGAGATTTAATCGGTAGCGTATTTAAATCTCTGCTAATCATTGTAATCTGTGGCTAAAAAAAACATTTCGATTCCTCAGTATTTTACCCGAAATTTGTACCAAACATTCTAACACAAAATCTATGGAATTCGGTAGAATAATTATCTCAGAAACCGCCTCAAACAGCGAAAACCCGCAAGATGTCATCCACTCTAATATTTCAGTAATTAACCTGATGCGCGAGGAAAAAATAGATGATAATCTAATTCATGAAGACGCGCTGATGAGTTATTATTTAGATTATTACACTTCCCAATACACTGAAGGCAATTTTGCGCAATTTGTCTACAATTCGGGTTGGAATAAAGAATTAAACGAGTTGATAGAAGAAGGTTTGACTTTGATTGGTGCTGAAAAGCATGTGGATTTGTTTCAACAACAATCTAAAAAAGTAAGTTTAATG
>NZ_JAYSPC010000066.1:0-64994 GCF_043722275.1 Flavobacterium sp.
GCAAAAATTTTACCAATTTCTGCTGTACTCATAGCGCCAGCCATACTTACCATCATTTTTGCACCGTTTGCCAATTGTTGTTCGTATGCTTTTGCAGCATCAACAAGAGAAGCAGAGTTAAAGTGTAAATAATGTTTTTCAATAAACTGACTGATTGGTCCTTTCATTTTGTTTTTGTTTTTTTTTTTTTTTTTTTGAATTAAAAGTTTAACCTTTTAGATGGTACTGCAAATTAATAATTTTTATATATATTAACATTTAAAAAGCAGGTTTTTTTTTATATTTTTTTAGTATATCCTAAAATCTTTAAAACATCGTCAGAAGTTTGCTGTTCTGAGAAAACTTCAGTTGCTAAAATGCCGTTTTCGTCACGATCTATTAAAATATGTTTAGGCTGTGGAATCAAACAGTGATGTAAACCGCCATAACCGCCAATAGTTTCCTGATACGCACCAGTATTAAAGAAACCAATATACAACGGTTTTTCTTTGTTGTACTTAGGCAAATAAATAGCATTCATATTTTGTTCTGAATTGTAATAATCATCACTGTCACAAGTCAAACCTCCTAATAAAACCCGCTCATATGTTTCATTCCAGCGGTTAATTGCAAGCATAATAAAACGTTTATTTATAGCCCATGTATCCGGCAATGTCGTAATGAAAGAGGAATCGATCATATTCCATTTTTCTCTGTCATTTTGCTGTTTTTGGTACAAAATCTGATAGATTGCGCCACCACTTTCACCAACAGTAAATGATCCAAATTCAGTAAAAATATTTGGGACATCAACTTCGGCTTCGTCACATGCTATTTTGATCTGATTGATAATTTCATCAATCATATATTGATAATCGTATTCAAATGCAAGTGAATTTTTAATAGGGAAACCACCGCCAATGTTCAATCCATCAAGAGTAGGGCATTCCTTTTTAAGTGCAATATATACTTTGATACATTTTACTAACTCATTCCAGTAATATGCCGTGTCATTAATTCCTGTATTAATGAAAAAATGAAGCATTTTAAGCTCTAATTTGTCATTTTCCTGAATTTGTTTCTTATAAAAAGCAACTATATTTTTATATCCAATACCTAATCTTGACGTATAAAACTCAAATTTAGGCTCTTCCTCGGCTGCGATACGAATTCCAATTTTAAATTTTCCTTTAATATCTGCCTGAAGCAAATCTAATTCTTCATAATTATCAATAATAGGAATAGTGTTTTTATGTCCGTTATTGATTAATCTTGCTATGTTAGATATATATTCGTCTCTTTTAAAACCATTACAAATGACGTATGTACTTTTGTTGATTTTACCATTTTCAAGCAAATTCTCTACAATATTCACATCAAAAGCTGACGATGTTTCTATATGAATGTTATTTTTGAAAGCCTCATTCATAATATATTCAAAATGAGAGCTTTTCGTACAATAACAATAGTAGTATTTAGCTTCGTATTTGTTTTTTTCCATCGATTTTCTAAACCAGGCTTTTGCCTTATTGATATTTTCAGAAATCTGTGGTAAATAAGTGAATTTTAATGGCGTACCGTATTGTTCAACTAATTTCATCAAATCAATATTGTGAAATTGTAAGTTGTCTTTGTTTAATTTAAATTCCTCCTGAGGAAAGTAATAGGTTTGATTAATTAGATCAGAATATTTTGTATTCATTTAGTCGATTTTAAGATTGTAATTTTTAATTTAGAAAACTGTGCCTAAATCTTAAATTCAAACCCTAATATTCGCAAATACAATTTGCAGTTTTTCATGTTCTGCTTTTGAGTATAAAAACACATCACAAGAAAACGGACTTTTACTATTATAAAAACGATCCAACATCCTTAATAAGGAACTATTGAGTCGGTTTCTATAAGAACTGAATTGTCTTTGTTTTTTGTTTGTTTTCATTGTGGCAAATGTAAAAAATAATATATACCTAAAGCAAAGCTTTTTATTAAAAAAAGTTTAAGATTTATAATCTTGAAACGCATCTAGAATCAATTTATTTTCAACGGATTGGTTAATTTTTATTTTTCCGATTCCTTCAATTAACGCAAATTGGATCAAACCATACTCATTTTTTTTGTCATGAATAAGCAATTCTAAGATTGGATCGATGTCATTTTCTTCCACTTTTACATCATCATAAATGCTCTTTATTGCTGTTTTAATTTCAGCATATTCTTCTGCTGTAATTAAGTTTTTATGCAACGAGATATAGCTTTCTAGAATCATACCTATAGCAATGGCTTCACCATGTAATAATGTTTTTTTAGTTTCGCTTTCTAAAAAGTAGCTCTCGATAGCATGTCCTAAAGTATGTCCAAAATTCAATGCTTTACGAATATTCTTTTCAGTTGGGTCCTGAATAACAATTTCGTTCTTAATTTCAACCGAACGATAAATTAATTCATCAAAGTCGGCAAAATCAATAGCATTTAAATCTAAAAATTGTCTCCAATAAGCTGCATCATATATTAGACCATGTTTTAGCATTTCGGCAAGACCGGAACGCATTTCGCTTTGAGGTAAAGTTTCAAGATAATCGGTATCAATTAATACCATTTGAGGAACGTTGATGACACCAATCTGGTTTTTAAGATTTCCTAAGTCAACACCGGTTTTTCCTCCTACAGATGCATCAACCATAGATAATAGTGTGGTTGGAATATTGATAAAGTCCACTCCACGCTTAAAAGTTGAAGCTACAAAACCGCCTAAATCAGTTACAACACCACCACCTAAATTAATTACAAGTGATTTTCTGTCGGCCCCAAGTTCAGTTAATACTTTCCAGATTTCAATACAAGTTTCAATATTTTTATTGATTTCGCCTGATTCAAATTCGATAATTTCTATTGTTAAATCAGTTTCAAGTAAAGGCAAAAACTTTGGTAAGCAATACTCATTTGTTTCATTATCAACTATAATAAACAAATTAGAGTATTTATTTTCTTTCAAATGATTATTTAAGGCTTCGTATGCATTTTGATTAAAATGTACGTGATAATTATTGGCTTGAATAGATTGCATATTTCTGTAGTTAATTGAAACCGCAAAATAAGGCATTTTTAACTAAATAATATTGGAATTTTACTCATAATTTGTTCAAAAAAATAAAAACTAATAGAGATAAGTTACAAAAAAATATTTCACTATTTATTTACAATTGAGGATTATTTGCTGTTCTGCGTCAGCAAATTTTTTAGTTTTTGAAATATTGAAATACTTACAGGCATTTTTACTCTCATTAATTTTCAGGTAACTTATGGCTAAGTAATACTCTGTTTTTCCGTTTTCCAGTCCTGATTGTTTTAATGCCTCTAAAAAGTTTTTTATTGCTTCAGGATAATTACCTAAGTTATAATAGTAAAAACCCAGGTTTTGCAAGGTATAAACATTACTTGGTTCTAAATTTAAAGCTTTTTGATACGATTTTAATGCTTTTCCCATATCAAGTGATGATTCGAAATTTTGTCCTTCAATAATATAATTAATGATTAAATGCTCGTTTTTGCGTTTTAATAAAGTGCTGTCATTTGGCAATGATTTTAATCCCAGATTTATAAAATCTAATAAATTATTACGGTTATAACCTGCATTTTGCAATTGATCAGCTGCAATAACCCAAGCTTCAGGAATTTTTCGAAAGGTTGAAAATAATTTATGCTCTTTAAGTATTTCAATTGTATCTTGTTTCATGGCCGCAATACTTGTTGAGGATTTATAAAAAGCGGTATTTCTTGGACGTAAATAAAATGCTTCTTTTATGTAAACAGAAGAACTGTCAAGGTTTCCTTTTTCTTTGGAAATTAAATACTTGTAAAAATTTATTCTGCCTAAGTAAGGGTTAATTTTGTTTGCTTTTGAAAAGCAATTCATCGCTTTTTCATATTTTTTTTCACGTACATAGTAAATACCGGCATACTCGTAAAATGCTTCTGAAGTACTAAGTACATTAGGATATTTTGGTATTCTTCGAACAACTTCATCACCTGTTAAAAAGCCTTTTTCATTAGAATTAATGTCATCAGTATTAATTAAATATTCTAAATTTGAAGCTTTGGTAATTAATAAAGCAGAATAGCTGATTAGGAGCGAAACGATAATAAAAATCAGGAATACTATTTTGTTTTTTGATGTAAGTAATTGATTTTCATAGTTCTCTTTTTCTAAATTGTTTGTTATAGTTAATACAATTATTAAACTAAAAAATAGTTGCATTGTAGGTCTGTACATTGGAAAATTAAACAGCGAATCCATTCCGTAAATAACAACCAATAATATCGTTAATATCGCAATTGTTCTTGTCTGTTCTTCTGTCGATTTTAGAACTTTCTTCATATTAGTAATAAATACAAATACAAAAAGAGAAAGATAAATTAGACTATTTGCTATTCCTGTTTCTACTAGAATTTCCAAAAAGTCATTATGGGCATGAAGAGATAAATTAGTATCATTTGCGGTAGTCTTTTCATAAGGAATTGATTCAATCTGATAATTACCTAAACCAATTCCTAAAATTGGTTTTGTTTTACTTATTTTTAAAATATTGTTCCAGTATCCTAATCTGGCTTTCGCCGAAGAATCATCAGTATTTATTTCTTTAACCCTGTTTTCTAAAGAAACATACCGTGATTTATCATTCGATTTTTTAAATATTTGGCTTGAAAATAAGATTGCAAATATAACGGGTACAAGTAGTAAAGCACTTTTTTGCAAACTAGCTTTATTAAAACGTTTATTGAACAATAAATAAGTAATATATATAGAAAAAATCAGGAATAAATTTATTAATGATGTTCTTGCTCCTGTTAAAAATATCACCGTTGTCACAGAAAATAGAGCCACTAACAAAAACAACTTTTTATAATTGGCAAAATGCGATATTCCAAGTAATAAAAACGAAACTTTAATGCTTAAACTAGCTGCCAGAATATTTATATTTCCGGTATTTCCATTCATATTCCTCAAAAGGTCAAGAACAGAAATGCCTTTTGGTATAACTAAAAAATTAATAAGCTCTTTAAAAGATTGAAAAAAGGCACTAACACAAACTATAAAAATAATTTTGTAGAGTAAATGGAGTTTATTTTGAAGTAAAATACAAAGATTAATACATAAACAAAAAATTATAATTAGCTCTGTAAATTTAGTAAGAACAAGAGAAGTGTTTTTGGCTATAACAATTGATAACCCACATAAAAATAAAAATAGTATGTAGTTTTTTAAAATATAACTTCTTTTTAAAACTGAAATTATTTTTGGTGAAATGCGATCAGTATTAAAATATAAATAAATAAATATTAAAAGATTTATAATTGAAATATATAAGAATTGGATATTAATAATTTCCATTGTTTTATAATACGGCAGGAAATCAATTATTAGAAGTAATACAATTATTAAAAGGACCAGAAAGTCTGGTATTTTTTTTTCTGTTTTGTATAGAGTTGTCATATTGATTTTAATAAGATGCATATTTAATATTTTGCAAAAGTAGTGATTAAAATAGGTTAAATCTTACTTTTAGATAATTTAGATTAAATCTTTTCGTTATCAGAACCTAAAAATAGGCGGAGTTTTAGTAAATAATATTCAAAACTCTATCTATATTTGCACAAAAAACTGACCTTAATGGAAAAAATATTCGATAACACCCAAGTTGCATTTTCGTTAAAAAGCGACACAGAACTTGATAGAGCTTATTTTCTTTTTAAAATGATTGACAGCCAACCTTTAGTAAGGATAGGAACTGCTGTTACTAATTTTGCTATAAAAGCTAAACTTCCGGTAGAAGGATTAATTCGTGCAACTGTTTTTGACCATTTTTGTGGTGGTGTAAACGAAAATGACTGTATTACGGTAGTTGACAAAATGTTTACCAAAGGCGTTTCATCTGTGTTAGATTATTCGGTTGAAGGAAAAGAAGAGGAAGAGCAGTTTGATGCGGCCTTAGAAATGACCTTAAAAACTGTAGAATTTGCAAAAGAAAGATTAGCGATTCCGTTTGCTGTATTTAAACCAACAGGTTTTGGTCGTTTAGATTTATATACTAAAGTAGGCGAAAAACAAGCGTTAACTCCAGAAGAGCAGACAGAATGGGATAGGGTAGTAGCTCGTTTTGATCATGTTTGCAGTATAGCTCATCAAAAAGATGTTGCTTTATTAATTGATGGTGAAGAAAGCTGGATGCAAGACGCTGCTGATGATTTAGTTACCGAAATGATGCGCAAATACAATAAAGAGAAAGCGATCGTTTTTAATACTTTGCAAATGTACCGTTGGGATCGTTTGGATTATTTGAAAAATCTTCATGAAATTGCTAAAAATGAAGGCTTTTTTATAGGAATGAAATTGGTTCGTGGCGCTTACATGGAAAAAGAAAACAAAAGAGCCGAAGAGAAAGGTTACGTTTCGCCAATTTGTGTTTCTAAAGAAGCTACCGATATTAATTATGATGCTGCCGTACATTATATGTTAGAGCATTTAGAAATTATGTCCATTTTTGCAGGAACTCACAACGAATTGAGTTCTTATAAATTGATGGAAATGATGCAGGAAAGCGGAATTGCGAAAAACAATAACAAAATTTGGTTTGGACAATTATACGGAATGAGTGATAATATTAGCTACAATTTGGCCGAAAACGGTTATAATGTTGCTAAATATTTGCCATTTGGTCCCGTAAAAGATGTTATGCCGTACTTGATTCGTCGCGCTGAAGAAAATACATCTGTAGCCGGACAAACAAGCCGCGAATTATCTATGATAAAAGCAGAACGTAAGAGAAGAAAAGGGAAATAAATTTGTAGAGGCGCACAGCTGTGCATCTTATTTTTAAATTTATAAAAAGCTTCGATTTTTATTGGAGCTTTTTTATGCAGTATTTAAACCCGACAGGTTTTTGAAGCCTGTCGGGTTTAGTATGTTTAATAGAATTCTCGCAAAGTTTGTCCATTTCGACGAAGGAGAAATCATACTCGTAATTCGACAAAGATTGACGCCTTTAGGTACGGATTTTCGTGTGCGATTTCTCCTTGCGTCGAAATGACAAAAAAGGCTGAATGATTAAAATCTTTCAGCCTTTTTTATTGGAATTTAAAATTTATAAAATTGGAATTTTCTTCTTTAAGAATTACTGAACTGAAGATTACTAAGGTTTTTATAAATTCCGTTTTCAAGATTTATTAGTTCCTGATGTGTTCCTTCTTCGGTGATTTTTCCGTTATCGAGAACTAAAATTTTATCAGCATTTCTAATCGTCGAAAGTCGGTGAGCAATGATAATACTTGTTCTTCCTTCCATCAATACTTCTAGCGCTTCCTGAACCAGTTTTTCACTTTCGCTGTCTAATGATGATGTTGCTTCATCTAAAATCAAAATACTTGGATTTTTAAGCAATGCTCTTGCAATTGCAATACGCTGACGCTGACCACCTGATAATTTTACGCCACGTTCACCAACCAGAGTTTCGAATTTTTCAGGGAAACCTTCAACAAAATTCAATGCATTGGCTTGTTTTGCTGCCAGCATAATCTCTTCGTCGGTTGCGTCTGGTTTTCCGTATGCTATGTTTTCTTTGATGGTTCCTCCAAATAAAATTACGTCTTGTGGCACAATACTCATGTTTCCACGAAGATTCTCAAGGTCATAATCGTAGATATTTTTTCCGTCAACCAGGATTTCTCCTGAAGTGATATCATAGAAGCGTAATAGTAAAGAAGAAATAGTTGATTTTCCGGCTCCACTTGGTCCAACGATTGCAATTTTTTGACCAAATTCAGCAGTAAAATTTACATCTTTTAAAACTTCAACTTCCTTACGGGAAGGATAACTAAAAGCTACATTATTGAAACTAACATTTCCTTTTATTTTTTCTAAAATTGGTGCTTTCGGACCAGCTTTGATATCTTCCGGAACTTCTTCTAATAATTCGAAAACACGTTCTGTAGCTCCAACAGCTTTCTGGATTTGTGCATACATTTCGGCAATTCCGCCAAACGAAGCACCAATAAAAGTGGTATAAAGTACAAATGAAATTAAATCTCCAACTCCTTGAACTTCACCTTTAATAGTTAAAGTTATTCCGTACCAAACAACGGCAACCACACAACCAAAAAGGCATAAAATAATAAAGGAGGCAAAATATCCTCGATATTGACCGCCTTTAATAGCGATTTTTACAATTTCTTTAATCTTATTTTTATAACGCTGAATTTCGTACCATTCGTTAGCAAAAGCTTTTACATTGCTTATTCCTTGTAAAGTTTCTTCGACAATTACCTGACTTTCGGCTACTTTATCCTGAGTTTTTTTCCCGTATTTACGAATAAACCTTCCAAATACTACGGCTGCAACGGCTACGATGGGTACAATTGCCAGCATCATCAAGGTTAGTTTTGGACTAATATTTCCTAAAATAACAAACCCTCCAATGATTAAAATAAACTGACGTAAAAACTCTGCTATTGTTGTTGTAAAAGTATCCTGCAATTGCGAGATATCAGCGCTTATCCGGCTATTTAATTCTCCAACGCGCTTTTGTGAATAAAAAGACATTGGCAGTTTAACAAGGTTTTCGTATAATGCAAAACGAATATTTGATAATGAGTTTTCAGTAAAATTTACAAAAAGCGAAATTCTGAAAAAAGAGAAAACTGCCTGTAGCACAAGTATTGCTAAAAGTCCAAGAGCAATTTCGTTAGCTCTTGCGAGATTTTTATTGGTAACACAATCCACCAGCATTCCCATTAATTTAGGAAAGGCAAGGGCAGTAGCGCTTGTTAACAATAAAAAAACAAGTCCGAGGAAAAATTTCCATTTGTGATTTTTTCCATATTTAAAAATTCTGAGTGCTTTTTGAAGTGAATTAGAGTCTAATTTAGCTTTAGGTAAATCATTTTCTTGAAATCGTGCCATTTGAATATACAATTAAGGTATACAAATGTATGATTATAGTAAATGAATACAAAGTAATATTCAAAATTAGCTATTTGATGCTGCTTTATAAATTGATTCAGAAAAAAACTAAATATTATCTTTATATTAAATAACTGTAAAAGAGTTTATTAAAATAATTGATGAAAATTTATTTCATTTTATTTCTAAAAACGCTTGCAAATACAAAATCTAGCTGTATATTTGCTCTCGCAATCACACAATGATAGCAACCTAGTAAAATAGGGCGATTAGCTCAGCTGGTTCAGAGCACCTCGTTTACACCGAGGGGGTCGGGGGTTCGAACCCCTCATCGCCCACAGAATTTAAAAACTCCAAAGTCATTTGATTTTGGAGTTTTTTTTGTAAACTCATTTCAAACCTTTTGTTAGAAGATTTCAAGATTTGGAATCAATGCAAAACGTGTGGAGCTATAAATAGGAATGAATTTTAGCGCAAAGGCCGCTAAGATTAAATTTTACTTTACGCATAGAAAACACAAAGTTCGCAAAGCTGAATCGATACAAAGTTTTGCGAACTTTGCCTTTTATTAAAAGTTAAGAGAAAAAAACTTAGCGTTCTGCGGTAATTTTTTTACTCTCTCCACAGTTTTTTGTATTGACCTAGATCCTAAGTGCAATTTAATTACAATTTTATCACTTAAAGGATATATTAAATAATTTTCTTAACTCCTGGAATCAATAAAACTAGTAAACCAAGTAAAAAACTGCCAAACACTATTAAAGGAGTCATAACCAAAAGTTTTATTACGGGTTCAATATCCCAATTTCTCACGCTTAATGTGAAACTTACTATAACCAACGGATGAAAAATGTATACGGCAAAACTACTGCGAGATGCTTTAGTGAGTAATTCTGAGGTATAATTCCAATTTTTTTTACCTTTAATTAAAAGCGTTGTTAGAATAGAAATACCAATCCATTGTTCCCAAAAGGCGTATAATAATGCTTGCCAGTGAAAACCGCCGGAAAACCAAGAAGAAGGTGTTTTGAGTTTAAATTTTACAATAAAAAATACCGGAAAAAACAATAGACATAACCAAACAGATCTTTTGAGCTGTCTACCTGTTTTTTCTGAAAGTTGATCAAACCAATTGTTTTTTGAAGCCAATAATCCAATAATGAATAGTGCAATATATTGTGGAAAATGCCCAAGCTGAAATCCAACTGGTTCAAGAATCCATCCAACCGGAAATATTATTCTAACCACGAAGCTAATAATTCCTAATCCTGCTGCAAATAATAGTATGGCACGCGAGTTAGGTACTGCCACAGGTTTGTCGAAATTAATTTTGAATATTTTTTTTACCGCTGCATAAAGTAATGTAAAAAGCAATAGTGCAGCTACAAACCAAGTCACTCCTAAGTCAATCCAATTGTCATATCCGTTTAGATATTCGAAGTAAGTGATATGATGTTCTTTTGCAAAATAATAAACTAAATAGGAAATAAATGGGGTAAGAATGAAACAATAGAATAATAGAGGAATTCCCAATCGAATTATTCGGTCTTTAATAAACTTGGAAGCTCCTTTTTTAGAATAGGAAGAATCAGTAAAGTAAGCTGCCAACAAGAAGAAATATCCCATGAAGAAAGATTGATTAATACTGATGAACATCGTCAAGAGAATCCGTGCCGATATAAGGCTGGTTTGTTCATTGTAATACCAGCCTTCAGAAGAACTGTAAGCAATAAAAGTGTGATGGAGTACAACCAAAATTGTCAATAGAACTTTTATATTATCTATGTATAATAATTTGTTTGAGGAATCGGAATTCTGATTTACGCTAAGATCTGTAGATGGCATAATAAATTGTTTTAGAATCATTTATGACAAACGTACAACAACAAAAAGCAGTTGGAGCAAGGCTTGTTACTAACAACTAACTTTTGTGATAAGCAACAAGCTTATGCAATGTGTTTATTGCGAAGCTCTTGATAACAGCTATTAAAATTATCAATTTGTTTTCTGGAAACAGGAATTTTTATGTTTGTTTCCTTAAATGATAATTCATAACCTTGGGAGTTTCCAGACACTTGTTCGATCTTAAACATATTTACTAAATAGGTTCTATGACACCTAAATAAGTGCGGATAATCTGTTATCTGAGTTTCAAATTGAGTTAAAGAAATTCTTTTTACTTCTGTAGTCATTTGAAGGTCGTTCGATTTTGTTAACTCGATGTAATTGCCATCTGCTTTTGCAAAGAGTAATTGATCCATATCCAGAAAAAAATCATCTTGTTTTACCTGTGTGCTAATAAAAAGATTAGATATTAAGACTTTTTTTTCCGATTTAACCGCCAGAGGAATAAATTGAAGAACAAATGAAGAGCCTTTTTTGGATTCAAAATAGAAACTGGATAATTGTAGAAAAAAATAAAAGAAGATGCCAGCCACAAAACAATTTCTAATTTCTTCAAAAAGATAATGCCATGACCAGTTATTCGAATTGGTATAAAGCAAATCACGCATTAAAAAGCTTGTTGCACCAATAAAAACCAGTAGAACTCCAATATGAATATACTCTTTAAGCAAAGTCCATTGAGTATGATTTTTCACTTTTCTAAAATAATTCAGTGTTGTAAAATAAATAAATAGAATCAGCGCCGGAGCAAAGGCATGTAAAAAACAAATAAAGAAATAATGCATTTTGAGTTCCGGATCATAAACACCAAATGGTTTGAATACTAAAAGGAATGTTACAAGAACAAGAAAAACAAGACTTGAACTTTTTATTAGATTTTGAGATTTATATCGTCCGGGATATTCAATTTCATTCCTCAAATGTTCTGTATTGATATAGAATCGCATATTAAGAATTTATTTTGGGAATAAAAATACAAAAAAATGCAGGCTTATGGTTTTCGAATTATTTGGATTTGATAATTTCAATTTAGTTTATTTTGAATTCTTTAAAAATTTTACGCTTGCCGCCAACTTAATAATTCCAATCATTAAATGGCATCACTGCAACCTTTAAGGAGTTTAATATAAGTTCGCAGCAATTGCAGAACGACACTCGACAAAGGCAAATTTATACCCCAACTATCTTTTTTCGGTGTGCAATACCCCAATCTGTAAGATTGCTGATTATGGTTTGTAACGTATCACCGTGTTCCGTAAGTTCATATTGAACCGTTATAGGTTGTGTATCTAAAACGGTTCGTTTTATCAACTGGTTTATTTCTAATTCCTTTAATTCTTTGCTCAACATTCTGTTAGAAATTCCTTCAATATCTTTCAAAATATCAGAAAATCGCCTTTTACCATAACAGCAAATAGACGATATAATAGAAATCTTCCATTTCCCATTCAGCACGTCCATTGAATCCTGAACGGCTCTCATTCTTTTCTTTTGTTCCTGTTGAAACTCTTCTATTTTACATCCCATAGTTACTTAGTTATCTCTGTGTTACTGTTATTTTTAGGTACAAAGTTACTAAAAGTAACTTGGGTGATCTAACTTTGTCGCTCAATCATTAAAAAAAAGTAATAATGAGTAAATTAAAAAGCAAAGTAGCCGTGATTACAGGCGGTAATAGCGGTATTGGATTTGGTATTGCTGAAGCATTTAAAAACGAAGGCGCGGTAGGAGCTATTGTGGGTCGAAATCAGGAAACATTAGATAGTGCTGTGGCGCAACTTGGAGGTAATTTTATAGCCATAAATGCCGATGTAACGAACCTTGCTGACCTGGAAAGAGTGTTTAGAGAAACATCTGAAAAATTTGGCAAAATAGACGTGATTGTAGCCAATGCAGGTGGTGCAGTCACAGGAGCGTCATTTGGAACTGTGGCAGATATTGGCGAAGCCGACTTTGATAAGACTATAGATTTAAACCTGAAAAGTGTTTACTTTACTGTTCACAAAGGGCTGCCTTATATGAATGATGGTGGCTCGATTGTTCTTATCGGATCAAATGCAGCGCATCGCGCCTATACATCATTTTCACTTTATGGAGCTACGAAGGCGGCTGTTATTCATTTTGCAAAAGGATTTTCAAACGATCTTTTAGACAGAAGGATCAGAGTAAATGTAATTACGCCAGGTACAACAGATACACCTGTATTTAGCAAGTTTGTTCCTGCTGAACAACTTGAAGCTGTAAAAAATTACTGGGCGGGTATAATGCCGATTGGCAGAATTGGGCAGCCATCTGACATTGGTAAAACAGCAGTATTTCTGGCTTCTGATGATTCATCGTTTATGCTTGGTGCTGAACTCCTTGTTGATGGCGGTTTAACCTATTTGTCGCCAACTAAATAACTTAGGATTAAAAGCCACACAAATTTTAAAACTCCAAAGTCATATGATTTTGGAGTTTTTTTGTTCGAAAAACAATCTGTTTTTCTTGTAAATTTGTGAAGCCTTATATAAGTTCGCTTAAGCATTTATACTTTTTCAAGGCTAAAAAAAATTAAAAACTTTATTAACAAATGGAAATATTAATAATAACTGGTCCTCCATATTCAGGAAAAGGTACGCAATGCGATGTTTTAAAAGAAGAACTTAAATTTCAGCATATTTCAACTGGAGACAAATGTCGTTTAGAAAAAAAGAATGAAACGGAAATTGGAAAAATAATGTCTGAATATGAAGAAAAAGGAGATTTAGTGCCCGACTCAATAATGAAAGACCTTTTCAGTAAAATTTTGGATGAAAATAGATCAAGTAATGGAATAATTTTAGATGGATATCCAAGAACTAAAACACAAGTAAATGATTTGATGGAACTTATTGAATCAAAAAAAATGGAAATAGGAAAGGTCATTAATATTGATGTTCCAAAGACAGAACTTTTAAAAAGAGCGAAAAAAAGAGCCGAAACTTCTAATCGAAAAGATGATAAAGATGCTAAAATCCATCTTAAAAGGATTGAAGTCTTTGAAAACTCAACCAGACCGGCAATTGAATACATGAAGACTAAAATTAAAGTTTTGACTTTTGACGGATTAGGAACAATTGATGATATTGCAAAAAGAATTAAAGATAGTTTATACAGTTCTAATTGAAACAAATAGCAGTAAATCAGCAACTTAAGTATTTTTACATTAAATACTAAATATTAAACTTCAAAACTTGCCAAGAAATTCTCTATTATGAGAACCACAGATTTTAAAACTTCTTAAGAAATTAAGGAGTTTTTTTTATGCCTTTTTTTCTCAACACTTTCGTATAATATTAAAATGAATAAGATTTAAAAGTATAAGCTTTCTCTAAATACTCAATCCTAATTTTACCGCCAAAAAGAAAAACTTAAATTTATTTGTATATTGTTGTCATGTATACTATATTTACGACAACAATTTAAAATTTATAAAAATGAGAGAATTAACATTTGCATCACTACAAGTAAAAAATCTGGAAGCATCAAAAGATTTCTATGAAAAACAATTAGGATTTGAGATTGGGAACGAAAATCCGCAAGCCTGTATTTTTAAATATAATAAAGGACAAGCAAGTTTTGCTATTCGAACACCTCTTGAACCACTTGAAGGTAAAGAATTAGGTACTGGCGTGGCTCTTTGGTTTGCCGTTGACGAAAATGTAGATGAATTGAAAGAGAAATTCATATCAAATGGAATAACCACAGCTGGACCAATTATTGAAACACCTTTTGGAAGAGCATTTCATGTGAAAGACCTTGACGGTTATAAACTTACATTTTTAGAATCAAAATAAAAGTAAATTATTTACTAATTTAGAAACAGATTCCTAGAGAAAAACAATTTCGTTATTCAAACACTAAAGATTCCTATGGCTATCTTTGAAATTAATAAACCCAATTTTGATTTAATATTGACAAAAATGCTTCAACATCATTATGCCTAAAGAAATTAATTTTCATTTTAAAAGTCCAAAAGATAGTCCGGGTTATTTACTTGGACAACTTACAATGCTCTGGCAACGCAGACTTAAAAAGGTTTTAGATCCGTTAGATTTAACACAGACGCAATTTGTATTGTTAGCAGCTTTAGGCTGGCTTTCAAAAAAAAGCAATTCGGTAACGCAAGTTGATATTGCCAACCAAAGTAATGCCGACAGAATGATGGTATCAAAAGTATTGCGAACGCTGGAAGATAAAGGTTTCATAACCCGACAAGAACATGAAACTGATACAAGGGCAAAAACTATTCGGCTAACGCATACAGGAGAAGCCGTTTTGCAAAAAGCAATCATGGAAGTTGAAAATGCCGACCTTGATTTCTTTTCTACTTTAGACGAAAATCTTTCGTCGTTCAATTCTAATATGGCAAAACTAATTGATATAAATAAGGCTAAATAAAAGAACTTTATTACGAAGATATTCTGCAATTTTAAATGTTTTATTTGAAAACTATTTAAAAAGAAAAGTAATCTTTAAGAAAGTAAAAACTCCATTTTTAATGGAGTTTTTACTTTCTTTTCGTTTGTACAATCCCATATATAAATGACAGAATTTACAATTTAATGAACAATATAACTTCACAAACTCTATAATAAATTTTTACTATATTTGACGTACATATTAGTTTATTTATTGAATTTAAAACATTTAAAATCAACTTATTAGATAATATATAAAAAATATTTTTACTATAAATAGTTACTTTAAAAGAGTAATTTCATATTATTTAGAAATAAAATATCAAACCCAAATTTAAAAAATGAAAAAAAATATAATAACTCTTTTATTTGTATTTACTGTTATAAATATCTTTGGGCAAACTGCAATCGATTCAAAACCAAATGATTTGGTTGTTCATAAAGTCCTGAATCCACTTAAAAAAGTTCCTTTAGATGTAGCATCGATCCTGATGTATGATTATGATGGTTCGCTTATATCATTTGATTTAGAAGCTGAACATATTAATTGGACTGTAAAAGCAACAGATGCTTATACTGAAATGTGTGCAAATCAAATAACGCTGCAAGATGGAGTTATATATATTCCGTTTATTAACGGGGAAATTTTTGCAGTGGATAACCAAACAGGGGAAATTTTTTGGAAATCAAGATTAGGGAATGTTACAGATCAAATAGTATTAAAAAATCAAATTCCGGTAATAAATAACGGGAAATTGTATATAACTACTCAAAGTCCTGTTAACAATATTTATGCTCTTAATATAAAAGATGGTAGTTTAGCATGGAAATATCAGCTGGAATCCTCAAATAATGATAATCCGGTTTTGTTTTTTGACAACAAAATTTTCACGCAAAGCGCATCCAGTTTCTATAGTCTTGACGCAAATACAGGAAAACTTATTTACCAAAAAACCTTTGAAGAATCTATTACCGGAAAACCTGTAACTGATGGTGAAAATGTATTTGTATCAAATGACAAAAATGTGCTTTTTGCTTTAAGTCCTAATAAACCAGATATTTTATGGGAATTTAAACTAGAGGAAAATCAACATTCTATCAAGCAAAATATCGTTTGCAAAGACAAAAAATTATATTTTGCAGGACAAGGTGAAGAAGTTTCTTCAATATACGCTGTAGATTCTAAAACAGGAACTCAGTTATGGAAAAGGGATTTTAAAGATGATAATGTTCAATATATCCTTGAGGAAAGTGATAATATTTGGGGATATACTCGTAAAGCAAAACTTTTTCAGATAGACGTAACAAATGGCGAAATAGCTTTCGAGGTAAAATTAACAACGAAGCCAATCTCAAATATTGAATTTTCGAATGACGATGAATCCTTATTTTATTATTCTGATGCTGCTTTAATTCAATTTGAATTTAAATCAAAAGACGAAAACGAAGTTTATCTTCGAACTTCTATTAAAGACGACGTTTATAGTGCATTTGTAAAAATGATTAGATAACAAAACCTAATCCTTTTCAATAATGAAACGGCTTTTTTTAGACAATTTTACTTTTATTGTAGTCTTAACTTAAAAGGCATTATTGTAAGTAAAATACTGAATATTTCTGTTTTTTACGGAAATAGAAAAGTGTAAGAAATTTTAAATATCTTTGAATTATGAGCACAGCAACAAAACCATATCATATAGGGCGAAAAATTAGCCGTATTCGTGAATTAAAAGACATGAAGCAAGAAGCTTTAGCACAGGCTTTGGGAACAAATCAACAAGCTGTTTCCGCTATGGAAAACAGCGAAACGATGGAGGATGAAAAACTTATTGAAGTAGCAAATGCTTTGGGAGTTAGTGTAGAAGCAATAAAGAATTTTTCAGAAGAAGGCGTAATTAATTATTTTAATAGTTTTACTGATAATAAAGGACCAATTTATGCTGGACCATATTGTACATTCAATCCATTAGATAAATTAGTTGAAGCTTACGATGAAAACAAAAAACTTTATGAGCGTTTAGTTCAGACAGAAAAAGAAAAAAATGAATATTTAGAAAAGTTATTAAAAGAAAAATAATCTTTTGAAATCATAAAAAAAACTCCATTATTTCCAATGGAGTTTTTTATGATTTAATTCTTTTTATTTATGAATATCTTATTTTAAAATTAAAAGATAAGCCTTTTTCAGTGAACGAAAATAAGATTAAGAATGATAATTTCATTGAAGTTGAATTTAGTTAATTTCTCTTTATACAAACGTCTTTAAAACTTTTAAAGTAATTTTATAGGAATGTAAATATCAATAATATGTAAGTTTTCAGGATGCGTTTCTGGATCATTTAAATGACTTAAAAAGAAATTTCGATTATCCGGCTGATAACCATTTTCTTCAAACCAAACTTCATAAATATAATTCCAGGTTTTAAAACATTCAGACATAGGCGCTTCTTTATGAAAAATGGCATACAATCCGCCGCTTATTTTTGTATTGCCAATTACGCCTTCGCCAATTATATTTTCAGAAACAGATAAACAAACATCTGCCTGAACCATTCCTGATAAATTTGCATTACTTCGATAAACGGTTAAAGCTTTGGTTTCAGGAAAATTGACAAGATTCCTGGGAATTGCCCAACTAAAAAGCTGTTCAAACATTTTACCAATGTTTCGCTGTCATGACTTTCAATATTGAGATTTCGGATATAAACTACATTAAATTCCTCAAGGTTTTCAATTGTAAAATCGACTTTGTTAGTTTCACTCATTTTATTAAAATTTAAATTATTTAATTTGAGTGCAAGATAATTTTCGATTCTGATTTCTATTTGTCCAATATTGCTATCCGTTATACCAATATTGCTATTTTTATTTGCCTTACGCCATTCGCTGGGAGATACATTTTGAATTTCACGAAAACTTCTTGAAAACGAAGAAATACTTAAAAAACCACAATCAATAGCAATTTCATTTATAGTTTTTGAAGAATTATGTATTAGGAAAAAAAGCGATCTTTCTATCCTTGCATTCTTAATAAATTCATTTAACGTTGTTCCCGTAACGGATTTGAAAATTCTATGAAAGTGAAATTTCGAAAAATTAGATAACGACGCTAATTTCTCTAAGGATAATTCTTCATGAAGATTTTCTTTAATATAATCAATGCTTTTATTGATTCTAAAGTAATATTCCTTTATAGATTCTTCCTTTGTCATGCTTTAGGATTTCATGTATTTTATGCGAAGATAATTGATATTATTTTAGCACAAACGACTAATATTAAAAAGAAAAAACATAAAAATACTCCATTATTTCTAATGAAGTATTAGTTACTTATTTATTAAATGCTCTTTATTTGAGCTAAAACTTATTTCTCAACCCGTTGCAAATTTAAATCCTGAAAGTCAAAACTAAAATCAATATTTGGCGATATTCCTTTCATTTTAATAGATTGCGCTTTACCATTTTCGTCAAGCGAAAACATAGCAAATGCATCACAATTCATTGCCTGATATTCCCATTTAATGGCAAAAGTATTAGCATTATAAAAAGCCATTGGACCATTTAATTTAGGCGAACGATAGGATTTGAACCATAATTGTTTGTCTTTTTCAAACACTTCGATTTTACCAAACCAATTGTCTAAATAAACACCTATAAAGTCTTCATTTTTAACCTTTACACTTTTAGACGATTTTACTTTTTCCCAAACCTTTTTGGTCACATCATCGCCGGTATTTCTACCTTGTTTCATTGATTCGGCTATTTTATTTGTCCAGCTAAAATCGTCTAAACCTAAATAACTGTCTGAAATAGTATTTGCAACCGCCGAGAAAAGTCCTGCACCGCCGTTTTCAGTATTCGTTAAAATTACAATACCCAGGTTTAAATCCGGATACATTACTACAATCGAGAGCATTCCGGGCAAACCGCCGGTATGTGAAACTTTTAAATATCCTTTTTCATCAGAAACTCCCCAACCTAAACCATAACCACTAAAATGAGGATTATATCGCAGATCCGGACGGACATTTAAAACAGTATGTATGCGCCACATTTCATTATAGTTTTTCTCAGAAAACAGGGTTTCCTTTAAATCAGTTCCATATTTCCCTTTATTCAATCTTACAATCATCCATTTTGCCATATCGGCAGAGTTTGATATTAGTCCGCCGGCAGCACCATTTACTTGCAATTCAAGAGTAGGAATTGTTTTTATAGTTCCTGATTCAGATGAATGTGGCGTTGCCAGAGTGCTTTTGTCCTTCATTAAACTTATTCCCGCATAAGTATTATTCATTTGTAAAGGTTCAATAATTCGTTTTTGTACAAATGCTTCATAACTCATTCCGCTTACTTTTGCAATTACTTCTCCTGCAACTATATAAAGTAAATTATCATAATCAAATTGAGTTCGAAAAGCAGAAACTGGTTTAAAATGCTGAAAACTCGTTAAAACATCTGTAATAGTAAAATTTGCACCATCAGGAAAAAACATCAAATCTCCAACGCCTAATCCAAGTCCGCTGCGATGCGTTAATAAATCCTGAATATTAAAATTCTCAGTCACATAATCATTATACATTTTAAATTGAGGAAGAATATCTTTCACTTTATCCGTCCACTTTATTTTTCCTTCATCTTCTAAAATAGAAAGTGCCGTTGTTGTAAAAGCTTTACTATTTGAAGCTATTTGAAAATTAGTTTCTTCGTTTACAAGCTTTTTTGTTTCAATATTAGTAAAGCCGTATCCTTTTGAATGAATTACTTTTCCGTCCTTCACAACGGCAATTGAAGCACCTGCAACATTAAATTTATTCAATGCATCCTGCATCAGGGAATCAATTTTTGAAGATGTTAATTGCGCAAATGTCATCGAAGATGAAAAACAAATAAAGAGGAGGGAAGTAAAACGAATTGTTGCTTTTTTCATATTGATTTTATTTTGGTTTTGGTTTTTAATTAGCAGATAATAGTTATAAATTCTTAAATTAAAAGAGATTGTAATTGAAAATCAATTTTATTCGAGCAACATTTTGTTGCAAATTTCTTCTCTTAATTTTTTAAATTCATTTTACAGAAAGAAGATTATTTTTTCTGATTCATTGGGATTTTCAAGTGATTTGAGCATTATTCCTATTCCAACATTATGAGAAATTCCGTTATGATTTATCACAAAGTGCAATTATTAGAATCTTCCAGAAAAAAATCAGAATAATGACTTTTTAATTGTAATTCATCTTGACTAATAAGACGATCTATTAAAATTTTAATTTCTACAGGAGTTTCAAATCTAAGTTCACGTTCAATTTTTGGATTTTCATTTTTTTGCCTGTTATAAAAACAAATTTCACCATGGCATTCATAATAAATATCAATAAAAATATTGAACGATAGTAAACGATCTGTCCAGCCATCCGAAAGCCAACAAGAGAAAATATATTCTTCGTTCAAAGCATAATTTCCTTTATCATCAAATTTTTGAAAATCCAATTGTCTAAATTTCATTATTTCGTTATGATTAATTTAAAAATTTCACCATCAAGGATATATCATCAGGAATATAAAAGCAAATAAATTGACGAGCAATACAACTCCGTAAACAATATTCGATTTTCCTTTGCTTAATGACAACATTACCGTAAATACTGATAATGCCAAAAGAACTATTGATTTAATGTCAAGTCCCAGAATAATAGGCATATCCATCATGATACAAACCGCTGCAACACTAGGAATCGTTAATCCAATACTTGCTAAAGCAGAACCTAAAGCCAAATTAATACTCGTTTGAAGTCGGTTTTTTCTGGCTGCAATAATCGCGGCAATCGCTTCAGGCAATAAAATTATGATCGCAATTACAACCCCAACTAATGTCTTCGGCAAATTATACCCAACAATAATACTTTCGATTGTGGGAGAAAGCGTTTTTGCCAACAATACAACAATTCCTAAGCTTACAATCAGGAAAACCAAACTTGTATAAAAGGTTTTATTATCAATTGCTAATGGTTCAACTACTTCTTCGTTTTCATCGTCGCCAACAGTCAAAAAATATTGCCTGTATCTGCTGGTTTGCGCGAATAAAAACGAGGAATAAATTACAATACAGGCAATTGAGGCAAAAACCAATTGTGGTACTGAATAATAAGATCCCGCAACACTTTCAGTAAAAGTAGGGAAGACTAATGTAAACACGATAATCGAAACCAGTGAAACTAAAGCAATAGTTACTGATGAAGCAGAAAAATTTTGCTCATAATGTTTTAAACCTCCAATTAAAAGACATAATCCTATAATACCGTTAAGAATTAACATTGTTGCCGCATAAACGGTATCTCTCGCTAATGACGCCGCCGCAGAACCTTCAGACAACATCAGGGAGACAATAATTGATACTTCGATAACAGTTATGGAGATCGCCAAAATTATGGTTCCGTAGGGTTCACCAACTCTTTCTGCAATTATTTCAGAATGATGAACCGCTGACATAACGCTGAGAATAAGCAATATACTTGCAATAATTTGAAAGATGCTGCTATTGTCAACAAGTCCGCTAAAAAAGAGAATCCAGGATAAGGCTGGAATTATAATGGTCCACTGAAGTAATTGTTTCATTTTATACTATTTTAATGCTTATAATTAAGTATTGCCAATCGTTGTTAACGAAATCAGCATTTTTATTTTCCCCAATATAAGGCTTTTATTTTAGTTCGAATAGTTAAAAGACTACATTTCGGGCATTTTGAAGCCAAAAAAAGCATGTTTAGAAATAATTAAATTTAAAATAAAACACTATGAAACAGAATACTAAGACATAAAAAAAGCTTCATTAGAAATAATGAAGCTTACTTTATATTATTTTAAGGGAAATCATTTTAGATCTTCTTTTTAATCAAAAAATCATAATCTTACTTTCCATATTTATTCAATTAAATAGGTTCCCAAAGTTCAATTTTATTGCCTTCAGCGTCTAAAATATGAACAAATTTTCCGTAATCATACGTTTCTATATTATCAAGAATCGTCACTTTATTTTTCTGAAGTTGCTCAACAAGTCCTTCAATATTTTGAACGCGATAATTGATCATAAAATCTTTTTTAGAAGGGGAGAAGTATTCATCTCCTTTTTTGAAAGGACTCCACTGAAGCGAATTGATTTCATCAGGATTATTGAGATTTCTGGATTCAAAAGTTGAACCCCAATCATTTACGTCAAATCCTAAATTCGTTGCATACCAATCTCTGGTTTCCTTCGGGTTTTCTGTAAAAAAGAAAATACCGCCAATTCCTGTTACTTTTGGTGTAGAATTGTCCGGTTGTTTTTTTTGATCTTCCATAATAGTTGTTTATTTTAGTTGTCGTATAACAAATTTAAAATTTTGTAATAATATTGATTACTAATTATTTAACGATCAAATACTAAAGTAATCAATTAATTCTCCTTGGTCAATCGATCCATTTCCCTTAGCAAAGTTGGCATTCTATATTCGCCCGCCATACTTTCAATTTTCTGGAATGCATCATCGAGTTCAATTCCTATAGAAGTAATATAAAGTGGCTTTTTACTTTCGCCTCTAAATAAAGCACGTTTGTATTTTTCGATCGATGCAAAGTTTGTTTTTGCAACGCCAATAATGGGAATCTTATTATTTAGTTTTTCATATAAATGACCACCCAAACCATATTTTTTTTCATCATCAAGATAAACAAAACCATCAACAATAATAACTTCAATGTTTTTTAAATCAATATTATTTAATACGCTCAAAATACAAGGCAATTCTCTTTTATAAAATTCTCCCGGAATATATTCTTCAACATTATCAATGATTTCAGTGTGAATTTTAAAGTTTTCGCTTTGATTCCATTCTGTAAATTCAAGGCAGATTGTTTTTGCTTTTCCGTCGTAGTAATAAGTATCAAAGGCTAAAATCATAAAATATTGTTTTTGCTAATATAGAAAATTTGTAAGTCCATATAATAGATTAGATTTTTATTTGTTACCAAATTTTATATTCTAACTAAATATAAAAACCTTTAACCAAAAGGCTGAAGGTCTAAGAATTAGTTTTTTATTTATATGAATTATACTCTCAACGATCCGCGAAAACCTCTTGCAGCATAATACGAATCAGCGCCATTGTGATAAACAAATACTGTATTATAACGAAAATCAGAGAATATGGCACCGCCTAATTTCCGGATATCGGCCGGTGTTTTGATCCAGCTTGATGTTTTAGCATCAAATTTACCCAATTGCTGAAGCTCTTTATATTGTTCCTCATTCAAAAGTTCAATTCCCATTTCCTCAGCCATATTAATTGCGCTGTTTGCGGGTTTATTTTCTTTTCTTTTTTCTAATACTTCATGATCGTAACATATACTTCTTCGACCTTTAGGGCTTTCGGCAGAACAATCATAGAAAATATATTCGTTTGTATTTTTATCAAAACCTACAACATCAGGTTCTCCTTCAGTTCTTTCCATTTCGTCCAGCGACCATAATTTATCAGGATTTGCTTCGAGTTTAGCTTTTACTTTTGCCCATTCAATATCTTTATGTCTATTTGTGTTTTTTTCGAAATGGGTTTCTAAAACATTCAGTAATTCTTCTATTTGCTCAGATGATAATTTATTTTTCATGCTTTTTATTTTAAAGTTTAACCGGAATAACTTTTCTTTCTACAAGTCTCAAATACCAGGAAACAACCGTTAGAACGAGCAATAAGGTTGGTCCAAAAAACGCTAAAGCTTCATCTCCGGAAGCAAAATGAGAAAAAATGGCACCGGACATAGCAAAAAAGAAACCTGCATAAGCCCATTCTTTCAGTAAAGGAAATTTAGGAATCAAAATTGCAATGACACCTAATATTTTCCAAATTCCCAATAGTGTCAAAAAGTAGATTGGATATCCTAAATGGTTCATCATAACCACTTCTTCTTTCATTTTGATTAATTGCACAACTCCAGTTGATGTCATTCCTAATGCAAGCCAAAGAGTAGCAATCCAGTACATAATTTTATTTCTTTTTTTCATGATATTATTGTTTTAGTTTGTTTACAATTTCCTGTAATCTATTGTGTGCCATATTTATACCTTGTGCAAATGGCAATTTCAACATTTGATCTCTCAAATCTGCTGATTTATAAATAATGTGCATTGTAAGTTTGCTTGTATCATCATTAACCGACTCAAAGTCCAGAAATTCAAGCTGAACTGCAAATGGTGAATTTTCCATTTCAAATGTGCGCGTGATTCGTTGATTCTCGTTATATTCATGGATTACACCATTGGCTTTAAATACAACATTCCCTTTAGGATCTGAGGTTTCAAATTGATAACCGCCATGTTTTTTATTTTCAAGTTTAATAACTTTTGTTCCCATCCATTGCGCAACTATTTCAGGTTCAGCATATGCTTTAAAAAGTAATTCTACCGGAAGATCAAATTCTCTTGTAATTACAAGATCCTGTTGTCCATCTTTGGCACTAATTTTTGTTTTTAGTTCCATAATAATCTATTTATTAGGTTTATATTTTTTCATTATTGCTTCTAATTTATTAAAGCGATCGTCCCACATCTGGCGGAAAGGTTCAATAAAATCAGCTACTTCTTTCATTTTTTTAGCATTTGTGAGATAATAAATTTCCCTTCCGTTTTGCTGCTGACTTAATAATTCACATTCGGTAAGAATCTGAATGTGTTTTGAAATCGTCTGTCGGGACGAATCAAAATTTTCGGCAATAATACCGGGCGTCATTGCCTGAATGGCTGTTAAACTTAATATCGCCCTGCGAGTTGGGTCGGCGATGGCCTGAAATACATCTCTACGAATTTCCATTGTGCAGTTATTTGACTGCAAATATAATGCAGTTATGTGACTGCACAAAATATTTATTAATTTATTTGCTAAAAATCAGTTATTTATAAAATAAAAAACCACGCTAATTTTCACATTAGCGTGGTTTCATTATTTGATTAAAGGTTATTCTATATTTTTTTAAGTGTAATTTTCATTTCTTTGGTGTCTAATATCAGTTGATCATCTGTTATTGTACTTTCACAAGGATATGGGGTTCCTGTTTCATCTTTTATTACTAAATTTTTTCCACCTTGTGTTAACGCAAATGTCCCATCTGTAATTTCCCTCTGTAAATAGCCGGTTACATGTCCGTCTTCTGTAAATGTAAGCTGACCCTGAGATATAATTGCATTTTTTAAAGAATCAGAAATAGGCATTTTAGGTTCTACAGCAGTAATTTTCCAGGAATTCACCAGCTTATTGCGACCTTTATGACATGAAACCATTAATACTGCTAATAATGCAATTGCGAAGATAAATAATTTAGATTTTCTCATGATTTTGTGATTAAAGTTAGACAAGAGAAAATTACAAAATTTATTTTAATTAAAAATCTAAAAATCAAATATTTATACAAAAATCAGAAAAATAAACTTACAATTTAAAATTACACTTAGATTGTTAGAATATATAAGAAAATTATATAAAACATCACGCAAAAAGACGCACTGCTGTGCGCCTCTACGAGAACTTTGCGCAAAAACTCAGAACTTTTGAATCTTAAAAACAACTTTTAATTTCTTTCCAAAAAGGTTTTGATCGTAATTTTTTAATATCCCATTCTTTTTTATTTTTAAAATGTTCATGTAAAGCAATCACCGTTTTGGGTTCACCTAATATATAAGCAATTCCTTCGCCATCAAAATGAGGTTCCAGAGCATTTATTTTCTGTTTTACAACTTCTGGAATTAATGGAGAAATTACATAATAATCAAAAGGAAAACTACCGTCGATATCCGGAAATATATCTCTCTGATTGTGTGCATAAATAAAACTAAACACTTTTTTATCTATAGAAAGATTCCGATTAATTTCATAAAGATGAGAAAGTGATGTGATGTCACCGATAAGATAATAATAATCCGCAGAATTATCGATAATAAGCTTTCCTCGTGGTGGATTAAAGTATAGCGTATTACCGCTTTTAAGTGTCTTTACCCAATTTGCACCTTTTCCTTTTGAAAAAGTACAAATAGCAACATCAATAATTTGATGAATGGGTTCATAATTCCAAATAGAATATTTCCGACTTTCTAAATCAGTGGTATTTTCGCAATTACCAAGATAGATATTTAAGGTGAATCCTGGAACATATTCCATTTCGGTAAAATCATCACTTTGTATTTTAAGATGAAATACATGTTTGTTAATTTGTTTTATTTCAATTAGTTGTCCCTTTTTTATTTCAATATCTGTTTGCATAATTTTAATTTTAATGCAAATATCAGTAACAAAATAGTGTTATTATTGACTTATATCAAAATCAGATTCTTGATTTTAACCTGCTTAAAGTTTCCTGAGAAATATTTAAATACGAAGCCACCATTTTGTTTGGTAATCGCTGAACAAAATTTGGATTTTGGCTTAGCAACAATTTATAACGTTCTCTGGCATCCATTGTTACAAACGACATCAGGCGTTTTGTATTGGTAACATAAGCCATTTCAAGATAATGGCGATAAAACTTTTCCCAAGCCGGAATTATTTCTGTCAAATGATAAAAATCTTTTCTTGTGATGTAAAGTAATTCAGTTTCTTCAAGAGCCTGAATAAATTCAAAAGATGGTTCTTCGGTGATAAAACTGACTAAAGCTGTTGCGAAATTATCTTCAAAAGCCAAATATCGAGTCGAATCTGCTCCATCTTCATTAATAAAAAAAATACGTAAACAACCTGTGCCAACGAAATACGTTCGCTGGCTGGTTTGTCCATGAGTTACTAAAATCTCATTTCTTTTTGGTGTCAATGGTTTAAAAAAAGATAATATGATATCTACTTCATCATCTGAAACGTGTATCTCTTTGCGAATGTACTTTTCGATTTGTTCGTGCATTGATCGTTAATTATTCTTTTAAGTACTTTTAAAGCATTTATTTGGTTGCCAATTTTTCAGAAAGTTTTCTTGCATTCGGAATTATTAAAAAAGCGGCAATATAAGCAACCGGAAGCATTATGCTCCATGCTTTGAGAAACTTAAAGAACCAGTCTTCTCCAAATCCATAGTTACGAATTAAGCCTACAAATGCCATAATAAGCGTCATTGGGATTACAACAAATAAGGTGTTGATGTACTTGAAATATTTCTTTTTCATTTTAAAAAATTTTGAATTTATAATGATGCAAAGATGTTATATCACTATAAATTCAAAATTGACTTAGGTCAAAAAGGAATTATTTTCATTTAAGAAAACTAATATTCTAAAAATAATTCAAATGCGACTCTATATAAAAATCTTAGAACCTCAGAAAATCAGAAACTTAGAACCTTTAAAAAATTAATTAAGAGTTAAAGCTCCCAAAATTTCCTCGTACATAAATGGTCCGCCGGGATATTTAGCAGTGTAATCAAGATTCATCCAGACCTGACCCCGTTCATCGATGTGATAATGGATTTTCTTTTTATAACTTTCTTTTACAAAAAGTACATTCTTGATTAAATAATTGACTTTTTCTAAATCGATTAAAGAACCAATTAAAATTTCGGGATAAATGTGACCTTTTGTATGAATTAAACGTGGGGTTCCGCCAATAGAACGTATTGCAGCAGCCATTAAAATAGAGTGATCGTCACAATCTCCTGAAAAATATTCTAAGGATTCGCTTGCCGTGGCAATATAATCGCCTTCTTTAGGATCGTTTACATAATTCCAGCGGCTATTGATTTCCTTAAAAACAGCAAAACACTGAATAATAGTTCTGTAATCTGAATATCCTTTGATCCCTTTAAAATGCTTTGCTGTTGCCATAATGGCAAAATTCCGAACCTTTGGATTCTGATATTCTATTGCATTTATAATTTTTGATTTATTAGGAAACGGAAGCAATTTTGCCACAATAATATCCTGCGGAAAAGGATTATCTGACATTGTATAAATCATTGAATTATAATCTTCTGAGATTTCACTGAAACCATAATTGCCAATAACACTTCCGTAAACCAGAACCAATAAATAAACTGCAATACACAGAATTATTATGGTTCTTAAATACATTAACAGGAAGAAAATAGCAGCAAAAACGAATATAAAGATAAAAATACGGTCTAAATTGAAAGACCATTCTAAATCAATCAGGTTTTGATGCAGTATGATAAATATAGGTATCGTAATTAAAAGACTCAACAGCATAATAATAATCCTGTCCCAGGGTGATTTCGCCTGTAATCTGGATTTTAATTGCGGAAAGTCAATTTTAGGAAAATTTATCATAAGAATAAAAAGCAGTATTACAGCGCTTTTACAGTTTCAACAAAAGTACTTTTTTTATCAATAATTCCCAGATCAAATAACTGATTTTGGATTTTAATAAATGCTTTTTCACTCAAATTCTTCTGAGACCATTGTGTCAGTTTCAGCCATTCCTGAATATCTTCAATTTTTTGATTGAAAAGTTCTGATAATGTTTTATCAATATTTGGAATCTCAGTAAAATCCTCAGTTGTTTTATTTATGATTTCGAGTATTTTCTCTACAATTTTAGGATTCTTTTTCAGGAATTCATCACGAACTGTAATTACAAATGACGGCCAAGGAGTAGGGCAGTCGCCAACTCGCCTGAAAATTCCCTGATCTACAAGTGGTTTAGTCATAAAACGTTCCCACATAAAATAATCAGCAGTTCCTTTTGTCAAAGCTTCAACAGCTCCGTCAATTGTATTGATAATTGCAAATTGCAAATCATCAGTTTTCCAGCCATTTTCATGTGCATTTACATAGGCCATTAATTGTGAACCTGAACCTAATCTTGAAATCGCTACTTTTTTATCCTTAAGGTCTTTTACAGTTTGGAAATCAGATTTTGCAGCAACGTGAATCCCCCAGATCAAAGGCGACTGAACATAAATTTGCACAATTTTACTTGGATTACCGGCAACAATATCTTTTACAATTCCTTCGGTTAAAATAACGGCTATATCAGCTTCACCATCACGAAGCATCTGACACATTTTACCTGTTCCTTCAGGAATATTTTGCCATTGTAAATCAATGTTTTCAGCTTCAAATTCGCCATTTTCAATGCATAGATGCCATGGCAAATTGAAGTGTTCAGGAACACCTACAATTTTTACAGTTTTCATTTAGTTTAAGTTTAAGTTTGGTAAGCGTATTCTAAGTTTAGTTTTTTATTATGTTGTTATATCAAATGGATATTTTCTAATTTTTCAATAAATCAGTTCTGTGTTTATCAGAAAGGCAAGGTTCAGTAAATTCTATTATCGAATTTGATTCATACTCTGTCAATACGCTTTTTACAATCGAATAATCAATATTTTTGATTACTTCAACAGCAAGAAATGTATCATTTAATGCTTCTGATAAACAATTAATTGCTTTTAATTTTTCTCTTATTATTTCCTTGTCAAATTCTTTTTCTAAAATTAAAACCTGAACAATAGAATTTCCTGAATGTTCGATGGTTTCTTTATGAATAAAGAATTTCTCATTTTCATCATATTCAGCACGAAAAATATCATCAGTCGCAATCAAAGGTCCGAAAAACGGAATATTATCTAATTTGAAATGTCCTTTTTCCAAATCTAAAATTTCTGCCCACATTGTTTCTGAAACAATTTCTTCTAAATAAGTACTGTAATATTTAAATAATATTTTTTTATGTGTTTCTGCCATTCTCTAATTTTGTAATTATTCTATTTCACTTATTACCGCTTTCAAAGGCGAAATAACAATTCGATAACCATCCGGATCCAGAAACATTTTTCCGTTTTCATTCCAGAAGGGGTTAATTGCATTTATACTTGAAATATTATGCTGTAAAAGCTTTTTTGTCAGATCATTATAATCTAAAATTGTTTTTGGATAAAGTACAATTACATCGTCTTCATCAAATGTATGTTTTGCTTTTGTCTCTGATTGCGTAAATTCAAAATGCCAGTCTAAACCTGATTTCCCAATAAAAACACCATCATAATTATTATGATTTTCGAAAGCGCCTAATCGTTCAAAACCTAAAATATTGACATAAAAATCTTCAATTATTTCGAGATTATCTGTATGTCGTGCAACTCTTAAAAACATGATATTCAATTTTAAAATCAATTATCTAATTTGTTTTATTAACCTTCAAATTTTTCAATTAAAATTATAAAGCAAATAAAAAGCATAAACCCTGCAAATAAATTTTTCTGGGCTGTGTTAAAGCCATATTTATCAATACTATCATCTTCATTATTCCAATAATATTCTAAACTTTTAGGATATTTTTCTTCAATTGATACATTTAGAAGTTGAAAAAAACTCCATCTAAACAAACCTCCCATACCTAAAGTGAATTTCCTCAATGGTTTAAAAATCAAATGGTCAATTAAAAAACCAAACATTAATTCCCCGCCAATTTATTTAACGTATATGCAATCAATTCATCAACAGCTTTATAAGGATCTTCACTAAAAGTTCCTGATGCACGATTGGCAATTATCGCATTCAATGACAATGCGTTATGTCCCAAAAGTGCCGAAAGTCCATAAATTGCTGCTGTTTCCATTTCTAAGTTAGTGATTTTTTCACCATTAAAATTAAAATTATCCATTTTACTGTTTAATTCTTCATCCTGGATATTCAAACGCAAAACACGACCTTGTGGACCATAAAATCCTCCGGCAGTTGCAGTAATTCCCTTAAACATTTTATCTGATTCAATTATTTTTTCTAAAACTTCAGAACAAGCAATTGCGTACGGCCTTCCTTTTCTGATATCCCAGTTCGTATGCATAACAAAAGCATCTTCAATAGCGGCATTCGAAACTTTATCAATCAAATAGGAGCGAAGCATATTGTCTAATCCTAATCCAAATTTAGACATTACAAAACTATCCACAGGAATATCAGCATGCAAAGATCCCGAAGTTCCAATTCTGATAATATTCAATGAAGTAAGGTTTTCTTTTGGCTGACGCGTTTCTAAATCAATGTTTACTAAAGCGTCTAATTCATTGATAACAATATCAATATTGTCAGGACCAATTCCCGTTGACATAACCGTTATTCTTTTTCCTTTGTAAATTCCGGTTTGGGTTTTAAATTCTCGTTTTTGAGTCGAAAATTCAATCGAATCAAAAAACTGAGTAATTTTCTCCACTCTGTTTTGATCTCCAACAAATATTATATCGTGTGCAATATGTTCAGGACGAAGGTTTAAGTGATAAACGCTTCCGTCAGGATTAAGTATTAATTCTGAATTTTGTATCATTTTTTTTTAAGGTGCTAAGGTTTTTTTAAAGGTACAAAGTGGCAAAGGTTCTAAGGTTCTGAGGTTTCTAGTAGAGGCGCACAGCAGTGCGTCTTTTTTAGCCCACAGATTTAACGGATTGAACGATTGTCACAGATTTTTTTGTTCTTTTTTATGCTTTAATGGTATCGTAGAGGCGCAGCAGTGCGTCTCCTTGTATACACAAAAATTCCTTGTTTAAATTTATAGACAAAGCTTTGCGAACTCTGGCTTTCATTAAAACTTACAATCATAATTCTTCGCGTTCTTTGCGGTTAATTTTTTTAATCTAAAATGAGAAATCTAAAATTATTACCCACCAACACGTTTTGTTTTAAATCCTTTTGCTTTAAGGATTTCCATTATTTTATCGCGATAATCGCCTTGAATAATGATTGAGGCATCTTTAAATGTTCCGCCAACGCTTAGTTTGGTTTTAATTTCTTTAGCCAGAATTTTAAAATCTTCGTCAGATCCTTCGTAGCCTTCGATAATCGTGGTAGCTTTTCCTTTTCGTTTTTCGAATTTACAAATAATAGGCTCTTTTTGGATAAAAAGCACATGATCCTGTTCCTGAACTTCTTCTGGTTCATTAGATTCGATATGATCCGGAAATAAATTTTTTAATTGATCTTGTAAGTCCATAAATTTTTTATGCTAAAAAATAAATTTCAATAGTTGTGGTTTTTAAAAATTAAATTCCAAATCCCAATTTGATAGTTGGAATTTGGAATTTAAAAAATTGAGATTTAAAAAGTTTATTTTTTAATCAATCCCAAATCTACTAAACGTTCGTATAAATAATCTCCCGCAGTAATATCTTCGAATTTCTTAGGATTCTCAGCATCTATACAGTTTTCAAGACAATCCAGACGCATATCGCTCACAGGATGCATAAAAAACGGAACTGAATAACGTGAAGTTCCCCATAATTCTCTTGGCGGATTAACCACTTGATGAATCGTTGATTTCAACTTGTTATTAGTATGTCTTGACAACATATCACCAACATTAATTACTAATTCATCATCTTCGGCAATGGCATCAATCCATTCACCATCATGATTTTGAACCTGTAAACCTTTTCCCTGAGCACCCATTAATAGAGTAATCAAATTAATATCTCCGTGAGCAGCGGCACGAATCGCGTTTTCCGGCTCAGAAGTAATTGGAGGATAATGAATTGGTCTTAAAATAGAATTTCCTTCTTTTGCATATTGGTCAAAATAAAACTCATCTAAACCTAAATGCAAAGCCAAAGCTCTTAACACATAAACGCCTGTTTTTTCAAGCATTTGATACGCATCTTTACCTACAGCATTAAAACGGGGTAATTCTTTAACTTCAACATTAGCAGGATATTCTTCAGCATATTTTGAATCTTTGTCAACATACTGGCCAAAATGCCAAAATTCCTTCAAATCACCTTCTTTACGTCCTTTAGCATGCTCTGTTCCAAAAGAAACATAACCTCTTTGTCCGCCAATTCCGGGAATTTCATAATTATGCTTAGTTTCTACTGGCAAAGCGAAAAATTTTCTAATTTCGCTATAAAGCTCGTCTACTAACTGATCATCTAAAAAGTGACCTTTTAGGGCTACGAAGCCAATGTTTTCAAATGCACTGCCGATTTCATTTACAAATTTTTGTTTACGTTTCGGGTCGTCCGAAAGGAAATCACGTAAGTCTACACTAGGAATGTTTTGCATACTTTACATTTTTATTTTAAGAATGAAAGGTGTTTTAAAGGCCTTTCAGTAACAAAGGTAGAGAATATTTTATATTTGAATTTTAAAAGTTATATTAAAATTAAAAAATTATAACAAAAATTAATAAAATTGTTATAATTTTCTATATTTGAAACACTAAAACAACAACAAATGATCTTTTACAGACAAGACCTTACTGATTCTCAATTATTAGATTTATATAAAAAAATTCTTAAGCCTCGATTGATCGAAGAAAAGATGCTGATCCTGATCCGACAAGGAAAGGTTTCCAAATGGTTTTCCGGAATAGGGCAGGAAGCAATTTCAGTAGGGGTTACATCAGTTTTAGATGAATCAGAATATATTTTGCCAATGCATAGGAATCTGGGCGTTTTTACCACCAGAAATATTCCGTTACACAGATTATTTTCGCAATGGCAGGGAAAAGCAAACGGATTTACAAAGGGAAGAGATCGTAGTTTTCATTTTGGAACCCAGGAATATAAAATTATCGGAATGATTTCGCATTTAGGTCCGCAATTAGGGATCGCAGACGGAATTGCATTGGCTGATAAACTTCAGAATAATAAAAAAATAACCGCTGTTTTTACAGGAGAAGGCGCAACAAGTGAAGGTGATTTTCACGAAGCTTTGAATATTGCCGCTGTTTGGAAATTACCCGTAATGTTTATTATCGAAAACAATGGTTACGGACTTTCAACGCCTACAAACGAACAATATTCTTGTGAAAACCTTGCAGATAAAGGCATTGGCTACGGAATTGAAAGTTATATTATTGATGGAAATAATATTGTAGAAGTTTACAATAAATTATCGCAGTTAAAAGAGGACATGCAAAATAATCCGCATCCGGTTTTATTAGAATTTAAAACTTTTAGAATGCGCGGTCACGAAGAGGCGAGTGGTACAAAATATGTTCCGCAGGAATTAATGGACGAATGGGCGGCTAAAGATCCGGTAACGAATTACAGGAAATATTTAACTGAAATTGGTGTTCTTACAACCGAATTTGATGAGCAATTACACGCCGAAATCAAACAAGAAATTGACGAAAATTTAGTGATTGCTAATGCAGAACCTGAAATTGTTCCTACATTAAGCGGAGAATTAGATGATGTTTATAAACCTTATCAATATGAAGAAGTTAACCCATCTGAAGAAATTAAAAATGTTCGTTTTATAGATGCGATCAGAAATAGTTTAGAGCAATCGATGCAACGCCATAGAAACCTTATTATTATGGGTCAGGATATCGCCGAATATGGAGGAGCTTTTAAAATTACAGATGGTTTTGTAGAATTTTTTGGGAAAGATCGTGTTCGTAATACGCCTATTTGCGAAAGTGCCGTGGTTTCTGCCGGAATGGGATTATCGATTAACGGATATAAAGCGATTGTAGAAATGCAATTTGCTGATTTTGTGTCGACTGGTTTTAATCCAATAGTCAATTTATTGGCAAAATCACATTATCGCTGGGGCGAAAAAGCCGATGTTGTGGTTCGTATGCCTTGCGGTGGCGGAACTCAGGCGGGACCTTTTCATTCTCAGACAAATGAAGCCTGGTTTACAAAAACTCCGGGTTTAAAAGTAGTTTATCCGGCGTTTCCTTATGATGCAAAAGGTTTATTAAATAGTTCGATAAACGATCCTAATCCGGTTTTGTTTTTTGAGCACAAACAATTGTATAGAAGTGTTTACCAAGATGTTCCTGTTGATTATTATACTATTCCGTTAGGAAAAGCAGCTTTATTGAAAGAAGGAAATCAGGTTACCATTATATCTTTTGGTGCGCCCGTACATTGGGCATTAGAAACTTTAGCTAAAAATCCCGAAATCGAAGCTGATTTAATTGATTTAAGAACCTTACAGCCTCTTGATACTGAAACTATTTTTGCATCGGTAAAAAAGACAGGAAAAGTAATTATTTATCAGGAAGATACTTTGTTTGGGGGAATTGCAAGCGATATTTCGGCTATGATTATGGAGGAATGTTTTGAATTTCTGGATGCTCCGGTAAAAAGAGTAGCAAGTTTAGACTCTCCAATTCCGTTTACAAAAGCATTAGAAGATCAGTTTTTACCAAAGAATCGTTTCGAAGAAGTTTTATTAGAATTATTGAAATATTAATTACAATTGGCAAATAGTTTTGCATAAAGGACATTTTTTTTATCTTTAAACCATTAAAAAATTAATTTATGAAAAAACTATTTGCTTCATTTCTTGCAATTGCCCTGCTTATTTCTTGCAATAAAAGTACTAAGTCTAATGAGGATAAAGCTTTAGACGGAAAATTTGATAAATATAAAGACGGCTTTGTTACTGCTTTATGGAAAATTAGTCCGGATTGGGCTGCCGGTGTTGGCTATCATAAATTAGACAGCGTATTGGTTGTTCCAAATGGAGCACAACAAAAAATTGAGATTGATTTTATCAACGCGCAACTGGATTCTTTAAAACAATTTGATGTAGAAAGTTTATCCGATAATAACAAAACTGATTTCCGAATGATTAAAAATCAACTGGAAGGCTCGGTCTTTAGCATCAAAGAATTGAAATCATATGAATGGAATCCGTCTGAATATAATGTTTGCGGATCTTTTGCAGAAATTTTAAACGGTAAATACGATTCATTAGAAGTTCGTTTGCGTGCTTTTAATGCAAAAATGAACAATATTCCTGCTTATTATGAAGCTGCTAAAGCCAATATTAAAAATCCAACAATTGAACACACAGAACTTGCAATTGCACAAAACTTAGGTGGTTCATCTGTTTTTGATACGGATTTAAATGCAGCTTTAAAGGATAGTAAATTAAGCGAAACGGAGAAAAAAGAAATGCTTGAAAAAGCAAAAGTGGCTAAAAAAGCAATTTCTGATTACGCTGATTGGTTAAAAACAATGCCAAATAAAACGCCTCGTTCTTTTAGATTAGGAGCTGCTTTATATGCTAAAAAATTTGATTTTAATATTCAATCCAGTTATACGGCTGATGAGATTTTTAAAATTGCCGTTGATCACAAAAAAGATTTACATGATAAAATGTTTGTTTTGGCAGATAAACTTTGGACAAAATACAAAGGAAACGAACCAAAACCAACAAATAAATTAGATTTAATCAAACAAGTAATTGATGAAATTTCATTGCAGCATACTACTCCAGAAAAGTTTCAATCTGAAATTGAAAAGCAAATTCCGGAACTAACGGCTTATGTAAAAGCGAAGGATTTATTATACATCGATCCGTCAAAACCGCTCGTAGTTCGCAAAGAACCTGCTTATATGGCTGGAGTTGCCGGAGCTTCTATTTCTGCGCCGGGACCTTACGATAAAAATGCAAATACATATTATAACGTAGGAAGCATGACAGGATGGACAGCTGAAAACTCAGAAAGTTACCTTCGCGAATACAATGATTATATCCTTCAGATTTTAAATATCCATGAAGCAATTCCCGGACATTACACACAATTAGTTTACAGTAATCAATCACCAAGTATTATTAAATCTATTTTAGGAAATGGCGCAATGGTTGAAGGTTGGGCAGTTTATGCAGAGAAAATGATGTTAGAAAGTGGTTATAAAAATTCTGATGAAATGTGGTTGATGTATTACAAATGGAATTTAAGAACAACTTGCAACACCATTTTAGATATTAGTGTTCATACGAAAAACATGTCTAAAGAAGCTGCAATTGATTTATTGACCAAAGAAGCTTTCCAGCAACAAGCAGAAGCTGATGGAAAATGGAAACGTGTAACTTTATCACAAGTTCAATTGTGTTCTTATTTTACAGGATATACTGAAATTTACAACCTGCGAGAAGAACTGAAAAAACAAGACGGAAACAAATTCAACCTGAAAAAATTCCATGAGAAATTCCTAAGTTTCGGAAGCGCTCCGGTAAAATATATCAAAGAATTGATGTTGTCTAAGGAGTAAATTTTCAATAACATTTTATAGAAAAGGTTTGACAAGAATTTCTTGTCAAACCTTTTTTGTTTTATAGGATTTTGACAAAACAATTTGAAATAAGCGTATATTAATATAAAAAAAATCCGTTTTAATCCGCGTTTTGCTTTTAGCAATCTGTTTTATCCGCGTTCAATCGACAACACTTTTAAATCATATCAACCAATCGTTTACCGTCCGGAACTACAATAATCCAGTTGCTACTAACATTAAATCCCTACGGGATAAATGGTTTTCATAAAAATAACTAATTATTATTTTATCCCGTAGGGATTGTGGCAAACATATTATTATCCCTTGATTTTGCTTCTTGATTATTTCTATTTCCATTCAAAAATTACTTCGAATTCGATTCCAATTCAAATAATTGCACCTGACTTCTCAAACGTTCAATCAATAAATTCATCATTCGTTTGTTTAAACTTGAAGAATTCTGAATATAAATATCGTATTCTTCCATTGTAAAAAGTGCCATAATAATTCCTTTAAGAGAATTCCTGAACTTAATATCCTTTTGAATAGAATTTTCAATAGTTTGGATTTTCTTTTCGGCAGTATAAGAGTAAAAGTCGGCTTTGTTTTTATTTACATAGTTGATAAAAACCGCAATAAATAAATCATTTTGAAGTTTTAAAATTGGTCTAATCGTTTGATTTTGAAACAATTCTTCCGGTGAAGATTGAGCACTTACGGTTCCTAAAGTCTCTCCTCTGAATTCTCTTAAAAAAGCATCTCTATCTTCCATGTTTTTTCTTTAAATTTAGAAAAAATTCTAATGCGAAAATTAATTTTACCTTATAAGTTATATAAGATATTATAAGTTTATCTAAAATAAGGTTACAAAGCAGCTTAAATATTTTGGAGAAATTAAGCTTACAGTTTTAAATGAACTCATATCACTTATATGGTAAAAAAATCCCTCAATCTATGAATATAAAATATTTACCGTTTTTAATTATAATTGGAATTATTTCCTGCAATTCTAAAGATGAAAAAAGCAAATACAAGCAAATTGTTTATCAGGCTGTAAACGCCAAAGACACGGCAATTTTAACGGTTAATATTAACGACAAACGTTTCTTTGGGCGTTATGAAGTTTTGTATCACAAAATAGGAAAAGATTCCGGTGATGTTAGGGGAGATATAAAAGGCGATACTTTACGAGGTGATTTTCATTTTATTTCAAACGGAGGAAGTTGGAAAAGGATTCCTCTTGCTTTATTAAAAAAAGAGAATAAACTATTTTTAGGAAGCGGGATTATAACGACTTATTTTAATTTGCCATGTTTTATGCCCGGAATTCCTATAGAATACGATAATTCAAAGTTTGTTTTTGAAGAGGTGAAGAAATAGTTTCAAGGTTTTTTTGTTTCAGGTTTCAAGTTGGCAGCTTCCTCAATCGCAATGGTCGCAAAGATTTACGATTTGAATGCAAAGTTATTGGCTTGCGAACTTTGCGAAAAAGCTTTGCGCTCTTGCGATAAAATTATACTCAAAGCATAGTAACCTTAAACTTGAAACAAAGAAAACCTGAAACTAACTTAAAGGTCCAATCGTTGATGGCAATTCGAATATTTCGAGATCAAAATAAATTACCGAAGCCATAACGTGGTCAAAAATATCCGCCATAATATATTCGTAATTCGCCCATCGTTTGTCACTTGAAAAAGCATAAATTTCTAACGGAACTCCATGCGCGGTTGATTGTAACTGACGACACATAATATGCATATCCTTGTTCAAACCGGGATGCGTAACTAAATATTGTATAATATATTTTCTGAACAAACCTAAATTTGTCATATTTCGACCATTCAGCGAAAGCGATTTATCGACACCTTGCAAATTATTGTATTTCTCAATTTCGGCTTGTCTGCTTTCAATATAAGTACTGATTAACTGCACACGTTTCATATGATTCAAATCATCATTATTCAAAAACCGAATACTGCTGCTTTTTATCAGAATATGTCTTTTGATACGTCTTCCGTCAGATTTTTGCATTCCGCGCCAGTTTTGGAACGAATCTGAACTCAAAGCATAAGTTGGAATCGTGGTAATTGTATTGTCAAAATTCCGAACCTTTACAGTTGTCAGGTTAATCTCGATTACGTCGCCATCGGCACCAAATTTATCCATTGTAATCCAGTCACCAATCCTGACCATGTCGTTAATCGCGACCTGAACACTCGAAACGAATCCTAAAATAGTATCTCTGAAAATCAAGATAATAATCGCCGAAAGTGTTCCCAAAATCGTCAATAATTCACCTTTTTTAATTCCGAATAACGTTGAAATAATCATTGCAACACCAAAAATCCAAAGGACAATCATAATAACCTGAACAAAACTATCGATGGGTTTGTCGCTATATTCAGGCTTTTGTTTTAGATAATCACGTAAAGCATTAAAAATCGTTCTGATAATCCATAAACTGATCAAAACGATATAAATCCCAACTATTTTTCCAAACAGTGATTCCCAATAATCATATTTATCCAAAATAATTGGAACAGCTTTATAAATAAAGAAAAACGGAATTAAATAAGCGGTATATTTTGTGGTTTTGTTGTGAATTAAATAATCATCAAATTTTGTTTTTGTTTTTTGGGCAAAAATGGCCGTTAAGGTTACTAAAACAAATTTTGCGACATAATAAATGGCAAAAGCCAAAGCAACCATGATCCCTATATTGAAGAAAAGGCTGATATAAGACGCAAAATTGCGGCTCATTCCCCAATCTCGAAAAAGCGGGTATAAAAAATTAAATATTTTATCCAAAGGCTTATTTTGCATTATTTTCTAAGTATTTTTTCTCAATATAAAAAGTTCCAAAAGGAATAAGAGAAGCAATCAGGATAATTCCGAAAGTTTTTAAATCCCATTTTTGAGATTTTCTAAGCAAAACCGCTAATATAATGTATCCAATAAACAAAACTCCGTGCGTCATTCCTAACGGACGTAAAATGGTATGATATAGTTCAGGATTATTGCTTTTTATAACCAGCATATTGGCAAATAACACTAAATAAGAGATTCCTTCTAAAATTGCAGTAACTTTGAAAATCTTGAGCATGTATATATTTTTTAAGTTTATACAAGCAAAATTAGGTATTATGGTTGGTTTTTGAGGTATGAATCAATAAAGTAATTTACTTTTGTAATCTTAAACTTTGATAATGAGTAAACGCGATTTAAAAAAATATTTAGCCGAATTAAATAAGGAGCAGCTCGAAGAACAAATTATTGAGTTGTATGAAAAATTTGCTCCTGTAAAAGTATATTATGACTTTGTTTTTAGTCCTAAAGAAGATAAACTTTTGCAGGAAAGCAAGATTAAAATCTCACACGAATATTTCCCAATTAAAAAGCCATCATCAAGATGGAAACCAAAAGCCAAATTGAGGCGTTCTGTAGCTCAGAAATACATTAAACATTTCATTTTATTGGGTGTTGATCCTTTTGTAATTGCAGATATTATGCTGTATAACATTGAAATAGCGCAAACTTACTCGTTGAATAATTTTATTAAACAGGAATTATTTTACAAAAGCATGCTAAATTCTTTTGAACAAGCTGTTAATTTCATCATTTCTAATGGAATTTTGTCCGAATTTAAGGAAAGGATTTTTGCTGTTCAGCAAGAAACTATTCGGCAAAAATGGAAAAATAAATACGAATTTGAGGCAATTTCAGACAAAATAGACTTATAGAGGCTTTTCTCATAAAAAATCTTATTTAAAAAAATGATTTATTTTACGTTAAAATAAGATGAATAACTGTTTTTTCGGTGTATTTTTGCAAAAATCCAAAAATAAACAATGTCTCAAAACACTTTAGAAATAGAAAGAGAAGAGAAAAAAGAACTTTATGCATACCAGAAAGGCGATATCGATGCCATTTTTGAACGTTTAGACAATGCTCCTTCGAAACATCATTTATTATATCAATTGCCTACAGGTGGTGGAAAAACAGTAATTTTTTCTGAAATCGTGCGTCGTTATTTAGCAAATAATGATAAAAAGGTAGTGGTTTTAACGCACCGTATCGAACTTTGTAAACAAACCTCAAAAATGCTAAAAGGGTTTGGAGTTTCTAATAAAATTATCAATAGTAAAGTAAAGGAATTACCGGATCAAAACGAATTTTCGTGTTTTGTGGCGATGGTTGAGACCTTAAAAAACCGTATCAATGATGAAAAATTGCATCTTGATAACATTGGTTTGGTTATTATCGATGAGGCGCATTACAATTCATTCAGAAAATTATTAAACTCATTCAAAAACGCTTTTATTCTTGGAGTAACAGCAACGCCTTTGAGTTCAAATATAAAATTACCAATGCACCAGAGTTATGATGAACTTATTGTGGGAGACACCATTAGTTCATTGATTGACAAAGGTTTCCTTGCAAAAGCAACAACCTATAGTTATGATGTGGGATTAACATCATTAAAAGTAGGTATTAACGGAGATTACACCGTAAAATCTTCAGACGATTTATATACAAATACTATCATGCAGGAAAAGCTTTTGCATGCGTACACAGAACGTTCATTAGGTAAAAAAACCCTGATTTTCAACAACGGTATTCATACTTCATTATATGTATACGAAACGTTTAGAGAAGCCGGTTACGACATCAGACACCTTGATAATACAAGCAGTGCCGAAGAACGTAAAGATATTTTGGCTTGGTTCAAAAAAACTCCGGATGCTATTTTAACATCTGTAGGAATCTTAACCACAGGTTTTGATGAGCCAACAGTTGAAACGATTATTTTAAACAGAGCAACAAAATCACTTACTTTATATTACCAAATGATTGGTCGCGGATCTCGTAAATTACCTGGTAAAGACGAGTTTACAGTGATCGATTTAGGAAATAATGCGGCACGTTTCGGATTATGGAGCGAGCCCGTAAACTGGCAGCATATCTTTAAATCACCTGAATTTTATTTAGAAAATCTTCGTGATGATACTGAAATCGAATTGTATTTCAAATACAGTATGCCACCGGAATTACGCGCAAAATTTAGTAAAACTGCAGATGTTACTTTTGATGTTGATGAAGAACACAAGCTAATCATCAAACAAAATTTACGTTCTAAAGTAGTATTAGACAAATCATTAGAGCAACACGCCGCAATGTGCGTAGACAATACCGAAACATTACAAGAAGCAAAATCATTAGGAAAAGAACTTGACGACGACATTGATTGCCGTATCAAACGTTATTCAAAATGTTTAAGCCAATGTAGTAAAAACTACCGCGAATGGCTGGTTGACGATTATAAACTAAAACTAGTACTATTAATAGGTAAAAAGTATCGTGAAAAAATCATGAACGAACCGGATGAATAGAAAAAATTTATTTTAAGTTTTTATTCTGAAGGTTTTTTAGTTTCAGGTTTTCAGTTTAGCTTTCAGTTTGTCAGGCTGAGCGGAGTCGAAGCGCACTCCATTTGGAATTTGGAATTTAAAAATTGGAATTTTCCGAAGCTATTTCCTGCTGTCCGCTATATCTTTTCCCGGCTAAAGAAGCCAGAAAAAGGATGCCGCTTCCATCAGGGCTAGGGCTTTATGTTTCATAAAAATATTTCGATACTATTTGTCAGACTGAGCGGAGTCGAAGTTGTCAAGATTGCGGCGATCCCTCGACAAAAATGAGAGCAAAAAATAAAGAACCAAAGGTTCTAAAAAAAATCATCCTGATAGTTATCAGCACAAAATTAAAAAGGTTTCAAGTTTAAGTTAGTTCCAATCTTAAGAACAACCTGAAACTTGAAACAAAAAAAACAAAAATTAAACATGTCTAAACAATTTTCAGCATTAGGAGTTTCAGCACCAATTTTAAAAGCGTTAAGCGAATTAAACATTGTTGAACCAACAGAAATTCAACAAAAAACAATTCCAATGCTTTTATCTGAAAGCCATGATGTTGTAGGTTTAGCAAAAACAGGAACCGGTAAAACAGCCGCTTTCGGATTACCATTATTACAATTAATCGATACCGAATCTGCAATTGTTCAGGCTATAATTTTGGTACCAACCAGAGAACTTGGACAACAGATATTTAGAAATTTAGAAGATTTTGGAAAACATATTCCAAATATCTCAATAGCTTCAACTTGTGGTGGAATCCCAATCAAACCACAAATCGAGCGATTATCACAGCCAACACATATTGTTGTAGCAACTCCGGGACGTTTAATCGATTTGATTCAGCGTAAAGCAATCGACTTAAAACAAGCAAAATATTTAGTTTTAGACGAAGCCGATGAAATGGTTTCAATCTTAAAAGAAAGCTTAGATGAAATCGTTGCCGAACTTCCTAAAAAACACAGAACTTTATTATTCTCAGCTACTTTGCCGGGAACAATCAAACAATTGATTCAGAATTACTTAGATAAAAATGTAGTTCAGGTTAGTGCGAATATGGAAACTGTTGGTAACCAAGGAATTGATCACGAATATATTGTTGTTGACCCAATTGAAAAACTCGATGTTTTAATGCATTTTTTAAATTCCAAAGACGGCGAACGCGGAATTATCTTCTGTAAAACTAAAGCAGCGGTCAATAAACTGGCTAAAAACTTAGCAATTAATCGTTTTTCGTCAGGCGCGCTTCACGGTAGTTTATCTCAGGGAATTCGTGACAGAATCATGGAACAATTTCGTGAAGGACATATCAATATTCTGGTTGCTACAGATTTAGCAGCAAGAGGAATCGATGTAAAAGAAATATCTTATGTTGTCAATTATCATTTGCCTGATACATACGAAAACTATGTTCATCGTAGCGGAAGAACAGCAAGAGCAGGAGCAAAGGGACTTTCATTAACCGTTTTACAACAGGAAGAAGTAGCAGAAATTCCGGAATTTGAAAAAGAATTAGGAATTAAATTTACTCAATTCCAGAAACCTTCTGTAGTAAGTTTAGAAGAAAATAATACGCTTTTATGGGCAAAACAAATCTTCAAAACCAAACCAAATCACGATATTTCAGATGATTTAAAAACGAAGGTAAAAACTGTTTTTCATCATCTTACTAAAGATGAATTAATTGAAAAATTAATGGCGAATTACGTTCTTCAAAACAAAGTTGAAGTAACTGAAAAACCTGTTAAAAAATTCAAAAAGTAACATTTGTAATTTTTGATTTCCTTATATATATTGTAATTTTATAGTGCATACGCAACGCATTATACAAGCATATTATGGCAGATATTCAAATACAAAAGATTACGCTAAACGAGATTGAGCAATTACAAAAAATTGGCCGACAGACTTTTCAGGAAACATTTTCAGAATCCAATTCTGAAGAAAATATGAAAGATTATCTCGACAAAGGTTTTGCCACAGAAAAACTAACCGAAGAATTGACCAATAAAGATTCTGAGTTTTATTTTGCAACTTTAGATAACGAAGTAATTGGTTATTTAAAAGTCAACTTTGGCGCATCTCAAACCGAATTAAAAGATGATAAAGCACTTGAAATTGAACGAATCTATGTTTTAAAAGAATTTCACGGCAAAAAAGTCGGACAATTACTTTACGATAAAGCTATAGAAGTTGCCCGACAAAAAAACAATGATTATGTCTGGTTAGGTGTTTGGGAGGAAAATCTGCGAGCGATTGGCTTTTATACAAAAAATGGGTTTATAGAATTTGACAAACACATTTTTAAGTTAGGAGATGAAGAGCAAACAGATATTATGATGAAACTAAAATTGACAAATTAATTCCATAAGAATTTAAAAGAAAACTCAAAATAGGGTTTTGTATTTGGAATTATAATGTTAAATTTATACAACTGCTAAAGCAGAATAGTTTTACTCATAGAATCTACTTAATAAATAACACATGAATATAGTCATCATAGGAGGTGGTTTTGCAGGACTAAATCTGGCAAAAGAACTTGTAAACCAACCTGATATACAAGTAACTCTTGTAGATAAAAACAATTATAATTTTTTCCCCCCACTTATATATCAGGTTGCTACGGCATTTTTAGAGCCATCAAGTATTAGTTATCCTTTTAGAAAATTCTTTGCAGGGAAAAAGAATCTTCAATTTCGTTTAGGCGAATTACTATCTGTAGTTCCTGCCGAAAATAAAATAATTCTGAACAACGGCGAATTAAAATACGATCATTTGGTTTTTGCTACAGGAGCTGAAACCAGTTATTTTGGTATGGAAAACGTGATGAAAAACGCTATTCCGATGAAAACCTTAAATGATGCCATCGAAATGCGTAATACACTACTTAAAAACCTGGAAAAAGCCGCTATTTGCAAAGATATACGCAAACGTCGTAAATTATTAACGATTGTTGTTGCCGGAGGAGGACCAACAGGAGTAGAGGTTTCAGGAATGTTTGCTGAAATGCGTAAAAATATCCTGCTAAAAGAATATCCTGAATTAGATACATCGGCAAGTAATGTTTATTTAGTCGATGGGGGAGACGCACTTCTGGCGCCAATGAGCAAGGCTTCGCAAGAAGATACGCTGGATGCATTGACGAAATTGGGAGTTGTAGTTAAACTGCATACAAGAGTTACAGATTATATTGATGATACTGTATATTTTGAAAATGGAGATACCATTAAAACCAAAAATTTAATTTGGGCAGCAGGAGTTTCTGCTAAAATTTTTGAAGGAATACCAAAAGAAAGTTACGGCCGTGGAAGACGTATGGCGACAGATCAATATAGTAAAGTAAATGGTCTTACAAATGTGTACGCCATTGGTGACACAGCTATTACGGCGGGAGATAAAAATTTCCCGGACGGACATCCGCAAGTTGCTCAGGTTGCAATTCAGCAAGGATTAAATTTGGCCAAAAACTTTAAAGCGCAAATCAAAAACAAACCTTTAAAGCCATTTGCTTATAATGACAAAGGTTCTATGGCAATCATAGGAAAAAATAAAGCAGTAGTGGATTTACCAAGTCCAAAATGGCATTTCAAAGGCTTTTTTGCCTGGATTATCTGGCTGTTTATCCACTTGATATCCCTAATTACTTATAGAAACAGATTAAATACATTCTGGAATTGGATGGTGGCATATTTTGCCAGCGATCAATCGCTGAGAATGATTATCAGACCTGATAAGAGATCTTAGATTTTAAATTCCAAATTTTGAAATTCCAAATTCCAATATATTGAGAATATTAATTGAACATAAAAAAAAGCCAGAATTTAATAAATTCTGGCTTTTTTATGCTCAATTTTTGTCATTTCGACGCAAGGAGAAATCACACGCATTAATCGTCAAAGTTTTGGAGATATTCTATGCGGAATTTCTCGTGTGATTCTTCCTCAGAATGACAAGATTGTGCAGAAAACATCAAATATCATAAAAAACAAAAGATTATATAAAATTCGAATTTGGAATTTGATAAAAACTAGTGTCCAACCAAAACATCATCATTTTCAGATACTTCAACTTTATTTTTAATAAAACGTTTACCAATATTCAGTACAACAAAAGCAATAATTGTTGTTGCTGTCATAATAAAAACCATTGGCGCCACAGAATTTTTGACAAAAACTCCAACAGCAAATGATGCTAAAGCTCCTAAACCTAACTGAATAGCGCCCATTAACGCCGAAGCACTTCCTGCATTTTTAGCAAACGGAGCCATTGTAAGTCCTGCAGTATTGGGATTTGAAATTCCTAAACAGCCTAAAAACAAGAATAACATTGCGATCGTTTCATACAATCCTAATAGATTATTTACAGAAAGAATCAGGAAAATGATTGCAATAACAGATTGTAATATCAATGCGCCAAAAATCATTTGCTCGCTTGTAAATTTCTTCAATAAAACTGAATTCAACTGACTCGAACCAATAAAACTAACCGACATAAAGGCGAAAATCCATCCGTAAGTTTTAGCATCTACATGGTAAATATCCATAAAAATAATAGGAGAAGCGGCAACATAGGTAAATAACCCTGAAAAAGCAATAGATCCAGTAAATGCATAAGTGAAAAACTGGGGTTCTTTAAGCACTTTCAAAAAATTAGAAATAATTGGCTTTGGTTTTAATGAAATCGAAGTGTCAGGTTTGTAACTGTTTGGCAAACCAAGTTGAGCGGCAATTAAAATCGCAATTCCCATACACATTAAAATAAAAAATACGGTATGCCAGCCGTAATCTTCTGTAACATAACCGCCTATAGTTGGCGCCAACATCGGCGAAAGCCCAAGAACAAGCATTAATAATGAAAAAACTTTCGGGATATCTTTTACGGGAAATAAATCTCTCACCATTGCAACTGAAGCAACTGTTGCAGCACAACTACCCACAGCCTGAACAAAACGTAATATTATAAATGAATCAATGTCAGCAACATAAACACATCCTAAAGAAGCTAAAATGTAAACCAACAAACCAATAAATAAAGGTTTTTTTCGTCCAAAACGGTCTAATAAAGGTCCGTAAAGTAATTGTCCGGCAGAAATTCCGATAAAATAACTTGATAAACTCATAGAAACTTTTGCAACCGTAGTATGTAAATCTTTTGCAATTCCTGAGAAACCAGGCAAATACATATCAATTGAAAAAGGACCAAGTGCTGTTAAAGAACCTAAAATAAGTATGAGTTTTATGTATTTTTTCGTTGTCATTGTCTTAAATAATTGCTTTTAATTTCGGGCAAAGGTAAATATTTACTACCTTGTTATATAATAAACGCCTTATTATATAAAAAAAGGCTGATTATTTTTTAAGGATTGATTTCAAAATGATATCAATTTTAATCTAAATTTAAAACATATGAAAAATTACATTTTACTATTAGCTCTTATTTTTACAACACTTTCATTTGCTCAAACAATTGTATCAAAAAAAGAAGACGCAAGCCCGGAGCAATACGCGCTTCTTCAAAAAGTAAACGAATATTATCCGGATATTACGCTTAATAAAGCGGTTACAAATTTTTATGCTGACGGAAAAATCATTGATACTCAGCAAGAGTTCAACTTAGACACTTCTAAATTTTCAAGTTATAGAATTGGAATTGAGCCAGATAACAAAAAATTATTGTTTGAATATGTTTCTACAGAAACTGGAAAAGTTTACGGAGATGTTACAATTTTTAAAGGAAATGCCTTAAGAACAACATTCTCAGAAAAAAACAATGAAATAAATGTTGCATTAAACGGAAAATCTGTTTATTTGAAAAAACTGAAATAATAGCATTTTATATTCAAAAGAAAAGCATCCGATACGTTGGATGCTTTTTTTTGGTTTATATTTGGAAACTATTGTATTTAATAAAAATTTGAGTCAAAATGAGAAAATCTATTCTACTGTTATTATTAGTTTCTTTTTCAGGATATTCACAAACAAATCGGTTTACCGGAACCTGGAGTACTGAAAATTGTAAAGATTGCAGCAAGGAATATGTTTTGACATTAAACATAGCACAATCAAACAGCAAAATTTTTGGAACTGCAGAAATTACAAGCAGCAATGAAAAATTTGTAACCAGCATTATGGAAGTTACCGGATATGTTCATGGATTTGGTGAAAAGGCTCAAATCAATATAAAAGCTAAAAACGGTACTGCAAGCGCGGTTCTTTTTGCAAATGATCAATCTCTACAATTCAATAAACGAGGCGGCGACGATTTAGTTCCCAAAGAAACGATTCTCACGAAGTTGTATTAGAAAAAGATCTTATGACATTTGAGCAAGCTTTAATAGCAAAAGAAGTTATAGGCAAAACAATAACAATTAATAGTCGTGAACATAATGTGTATATTGGTCCATATGATCAAGATGATCTTGTTTTATGGAAATATGCTTACAGTACAAACATTTCTAGTTTTAATCAAACATCAATGCATGATGATTTAGCGAAAGAATATTCTAAAAATTCACAATTTAAGGTTTATGGAATATTTCAAAATTCTGTCCTACAATTGTACAAACTTAATAACGAACTGTTCACAAAAAATACTATAAATATAAAAGCAGAGAAAGAAAATGAGCAATAGTAACTGGAAAGCAATAAATCCTTTGTAGAGCAAAAAGCTTGGAAACAGATATCTTAACCCTCTTTCAGTATATATCTTTTGAACTATAATTTATATTATGTAAAATACAATATTTCGAAAAACCTTCTCCAATAAAAACTGATCAAACAAACCATAATTAGTAGTTCAGAATCAATCCCCATCTTGATTTCTAATCCTTGTAGAGAATTCAAAAAACTTTAAAGATTTTTAAACGCTTAAAAATGATTTTTAAAGTGTGTAATCATCAAATTTTTTCACTATCTTAAAATAATAATATTCTCTTGAAGATGCTTTCATTGTAAGAGTTTATTTTATTATTTTTACATTCGATACTTTAAAAAAATTATCAAAAATATATGAATACAATTGCTGAGCATATTGCAGATTTTTTGAAAGAATACCCGCCATTTAATAATTTAACTTTTCAGGAATTATCTGATATTGCTACAAATATTCGTGTTATCAATTTAGAAAAACACGCTGTTTTATTTCAAATCAATGATACACTTCATGATAGTTTTTATGTTGTGGCTTCTGGCGTCATAAATTTAACGACAATTGCAGATGCCGAGGAAACTCTTATAAACAAATGTCACGAAGGCGATATTTTTGGCTTACGTCCGTTTTTTGCCAAGAATAACTATATGATGACAGCAAAAGCACGTGAAGAAAGTATAATTTATGCAATTCCTATCGCTGTTTTTAGACCATTTGTGGCTAATAATTCAGATGTTTTAAACTTTTTATTAGAAAATTTTGCCATCAATTCGCGTCATGCAAAAGACAATGTAAATTCTCAGGGAAAACTAATTTCTGATACTGCATTTTACGTTGATCAGCAAACCGAAATGCAATATATTCAATCGCTGGTGTATAATAATTCGCCATTAACAACTGAATCTAACAAAATTGTTAGAGATGTTGCTATATTGATGACCGAATCAATGGTCGATAATATCGTGATTTGCGAAAAAAACAACCCGATTGGTATTGTTACAAATGCCGATTTATCATCAAAAATTGCAACAGGCCGCTATCCTATTACTGAAACAATTGATAAGATTATGTCTTCGCCGGTTGTTACAGTAATTGAAAATGTTTCTTTGGCGGAAGCTCAATTATTAATGCTAAAACATAATGTTACGCATTTATGTGTTACCAAAGATGGTACGAGTAAATCTGCTGTAAAAGGAATTATTTCTGAACATGATTTGATTGTCGCTCAGGCCAGTAATCCTGGTGTTTTGATTAAGGAAATCAAACGTTCTCAGCTTCCTAAAGATTTGAAACAAATACGTGATCGTTTGTCTGATTTGATTCAGAATTCGATTCAGAAGAATATTCCAATTTCTCATGTTAGTAATATTGCAAGTGAAATTAATCTCGCAATTATAAAACGCGCTGTCGAATTGTCTATTTTAGATTTAGGCTCACCTCCTGCCCGTTTTGCATGGTTAAGTATTGGAAGTCAAGGACGTAAAGAACAATTATTACTTACGGATCAGGATAGCATTTTAATTTTTGAAGATGTAGCTCCGGAGAAATACAGAGAAGTAAAAGATTATTTTTTAAGATTAGCCAAAAGAACTACTTCTATATTAGAAAAAGTTGGTTATGAATATTGCCCAAACGGACATATGGGAAGCAATATGTTATGGTGTAAGTCATTGACTGACTGGACAAAACAATACAACAGCTGGATGAATACTCCAGGTGAAAACAGCAACGATTTAAGTAGTATTTTCTTTGATTATGAAATTGTTTTTGGAGAACCAAAAATAGAAGAAGTAATTGAAAATGTTATTTTCAAGAATGCCGTCAACAATACTTTATTCTTTGACTTTTTAGGAAATGATGCTTTAAAGAAAAATTCGGCTTTGAGCTTTTTCAAAAAATTCATCGTTGAAGAAGAAGGTCCGCATAAAACAAAATTTGATATTAAAACCCGCGCATTAATGCCATTAATTGATGCAGCTCGTTTATTGATTTTAAATTCAAATATAAAAGGAATCAAAAACACCTATTTGAGATTCAAACAATTAGCAATCACAGATTCTAAAAATGCCGAAATATACTTAAGTTGTGCTGAAGCATTTTTGATTTTGTCAAAATTTAGAACTGTTGAAGGATTAAAAAATGACGATTCCGGACAATATATCAATTTGCGAGAAATGTCTAAAACGGACAAAGAGAAGTTAAAAAATGCCTTAACCCCAATGAAAGACCTTGAGGAATTAATTAAGAGTAAATTTCAACTTACACAATTCTCATAAATATGTTAGACTGGATTAAAAATATTAGCAAAGAGTATCCGGATTTCTGGAAAGACTATCTGACTAAATTTGAAACGAAACCTAATAGGTTTGTAGTTGTATCGACTGAAACTTCCGGATTAAATCCGAATAAAGATGTGATTTTGTCTTTAGGTGCTTTTTCAGTTATTGATGACAGTATTATCATAAAAGATAATTTTGAAGCTGTTTTATTGCAATACAAATTCTTGCAGGATAATGGACTTTCAAATGAATTCATTATCGAAAGTAAAATGCTCAAAATGCCTGAACCGGATGCGATTGAAGCATTTGTGAATTTTGTAGGCAACGCTGTTTTAGTTGGTCATCATATTAATTTTGATATCGAAATGCTAAATGCAGCACTAGAACGTCTGGATTGCGGAAGATTAAAAAATGAAGCTTTGGATATCGATATGATGTATCGCAAATTAACAGATATCAACGACAAACAATTTTCGTTAGACGATTTAAGCGAAATATATAAAATCCCAAAAAGTGACAGAAACTCATCATCTGAAGATGCGTACAAAATTGCGCTTTTGTTTTTGAAGTTAAAATCTAGATTGGGAATTAAATAAGAAAAGCTTTTTAAATTATTATAAGTGATTAAAGTTCTATTTGTCAGACTGAGCGAAGTCGAAGTCCTTGTCAGACTGAGTGAAGTCGAAGTTCCGCAAAGTGATTCTGCGTATTTTTTGTCATTCCGAGGAACGAGGAATCTCCGTAAGTGACTCGACATTTAGGAAGTACTTTATGTTAGTTTCTTGCGAAGGTTCCTCGCTCCTCGGAATGACAAGATTGTGGCTACTTTGACAAAAATGTTCAGCATAAAACAACAAAAATGCCTCTTAAAATTTAAGAGGCATTTTTTATTCTATTTATCTGAATTAAGAAATTCTTTCTTTCTGAATTTCTTCTACAACTTCAGGATTTAATAATGTTGATGTATCTCCAAAATTAGAAAAATCTCCTTCGGCTATTTTACGTAAAATTCTACGCATAATTTTTCCTGAGCGAGTTTTTGGTAAGCCTGAAACAAACTGAATTTTATCCAGTTTTGCAATTGGTCCAATGTGATCAGAAATATATTGATTAATCTCTTTAGACAGGTTTTCTTTATTTCTAACTTCTCCTGATTCTTTCAAAATTACATAACCATACAAAGCATTTCCTTTAATATCATGCGGGAATCCAACAATTGCAGATTCTGCAACTGCAGGATGTTCGTTGATCGCATCTTCAATAGGAGCTGTTCCTAAATTATGACCAGAAACAATGACAACATCATCTACTCTACCTGTGATTCTGTAATATCCAACTTCGTCTCTTAATGCTCCGTCTCCTGTAAAATATTTTCCAGGGAAAGCTGAGAAATAGGTGTCTTTATAACGTTGGTGATCTCCCCAGATAGTTCTGGCGATTCCAGGCCACGGAAATTTAATACACAAACTACCTACAACTTGGTTTCCTTCAATTTCGTTACGTTTTTCATCCATTAAAACAGGTTGGATTCCCGGTAATGGTAAAGTTGCATAAGTTGGTTTTGTTGGTGTAACAAAAGCAATTGGCGAAATCATGATTCCACCAGTTTCTGTTTGCCACCATGTATCAACCACAGGACATCTTTTATCTCCTACGTGGTCATTAAACCAGTGCCATGCTTCTTCATTGATTGGTTCTCCAACAGATCCAATAACTTTAAGAGATTTAAGAGGATATTTTTGAATATAATCTAAACTCTCTTTTGCTAATGAACGAATTGCTGTTGGCGCCGTATAGAATTGTGTGATTTTATGTTTTTCGATAATATCCCAAAAACGGCTAAAATCCGGGTAAGATGGAACTCCTTCAAAAATTACGGTTGTTCCACCATTCAATAATGGTCCGTATAATATGTAAGAGTGACCAGTAATCCAACCAATATCAGCAGTACACCAGAAAATATCGTTTTCTTCGTGACTAAAAACATTTTTGAATGTATATGCAGTGTAAACCATATATCCGGCAGTGGTATGAACCATTCCTTTTGGTTTTCCTGTTGATCCTGAAGTATATAAAATAAACAAAGGATCTTCGGCATCCATGATTTCAGCAACGCTGTTATCTAAAGCTTCGTCTAATAAAGGCTGTAACCATTGGTCACGACCTTCTTTCATTTTGATTTCGGTATTGGTTCTTTTTACAACCAAAACTTTAGAAACTGTTGGACAAGTATCTAATGCTTCATCAACAATTCCTTTTAAATCTATAGTTTTATTTCCTCTGTAACCTCCGTCAGAAGTAATGACCATATTACATTCGCAATCATTGATTCTTGCAGAAACTGCCGAAGCTGAAAATCCTGCAAAAATAACGGAGTGAATGGCTCCAATTCTGGCGCAAGCTAATACAGCTACTGCCAATTCAGGAATCATTGGTAAATAAATACAAACTCTGTCGCCTTTACGAACTCCTTGCTCACGCAAAACATTCGCCATTTTCGAAACTCTTTCGTAAAGTTCGTTATATGTTATATGTAAAGCACTTTCGGATGGATCGTTCGGTTCAAAAATAATCGCCGTTTTTTCTCCTCTTTTGCTTAAGTGTCTATCGATGCAATTTTTAGTAATATTAACTTTTGCTTCAGTAAACCATTTTACTTCGGCATCAGCCATATTAAAATCAACAACTTTTTCCCATTGTTGGTACCACGTGAAATTTTCTTCTGCTATTTTCCCCCAAAATTTCCTAGGTTCCCTTATTGACTTATTGTAATGTTTAAAATATTGTTCTAAATTTTCAATTTTATAATAACTCATATGTTTTTGGAATTTTTCTATAAATGTATTAAATATCAGCGTATTCTTAAAATTATTTAATTCATAAATTTTATCATATAAAAACACATATTAAAAAAAATATCGTCTTTTTATGTATATTCTATAAATTTTTACTTTTTTGATTAAAAAGCATATTACAAAAAAGGCACGATAAATAAATACCATGCCTTTTTATTTTTAACAATTTCAATAACAATTAATTTTCGTAATTCTGCATTACAATGCCTTATTCTATTTTGAAAATAGCAGCAGCTTTATTAATTAAAATGAAACTTCAACAAGTATACTTATTACTAAATATACCCCTTCATTCGGGATTAGCTTCACTTAACTTACTTAATTACAGAAGTTAAGTGAATGCAATATGCCTCTATATCCATTTTTCTTAATAAGTGCTTACTAATTCAAAATATTACTTAGAACAGAGATACAGTGCAAATCCCACATTCGAATGTGTGGTAATTCCCAATTTATTATCCAATTTTTTTCATTGCAGTCATTGATTCTCTCAACCACGCTCCTACTTCTTCGATAGGATGTTGACGAATTTCTTTGTTTACTGCAATCAAAACAGCATTATCTACTCCGTTTGAAGTTGAAAATGGTTTTCCTATTACGTTTGTTTCTACTTTTTTCATGAACTCAGTCAATAAAGGTTTACAAGCATGATCAAATAAATAACAACCATATTCTGCTGTATCCGAAATAACGCGGTTCATTTCAAATAATTTTTTTCTTGCAATTGTATTTGCGATTAATGGTAACTCGTGTAATGATTCATAATAAGCTGATTCTTCGATAATTCCAGCTTCTGTCATAGTTTCAAAAGCTAATTCAACACCAGCTTTTACCATTGCAATCATTAAAACTCCATTATCAAAATATTCTTGTTCAGAAATTGCAGCATCTGTTGGAGCCGTTTTTTCGAAGTTAGTTTCTCCTGTAGCTGCTCTCCATTTTAATAAATTAACATCGTCATTAGCCCAGTCAATCATCATTGTTCTTGAAAATTCTCCTGAAATAATATCGTCCTGATGTTTTTGAAATAACGGACGCATGATGTCTTTTAATTCATCTGCAAGCTCATAAGCTTCAATTTTTGCAGGATTTGAAAGACGGTCCATCATATTTGTGATTCCACCATGTTTCAAAGCTTCTGTGATAGTTTCCCACCCGTATTGTATTAATTTTGAAGCATATGCAGGATCGATTCCTTTTTCAACCATTTTATCAAAACATAAAATAGATCCGGTTTGCAATAATCCGCAAAGGATTGTTTGCTCGCCCATTAGATCTGATTTTACTTCGGCAACAAATGATGATTTCAAAACTCCGGCTTTATGTCCGCCAGTTCCTACAGCGTAAGCTTTTGCCTGATCTAGACCAAAACCGTTTGGATCATTTTCAGGGTGAACTGCAATTAAAGTTGGTACGCCAAAACCTCTTTTATATTCTTCACGAACCTCAGAACCAGGACATTTAGGCGCACACATAATTACGGTAATATCTTTACGAATCTGCATTCCTTCTTCAACAATATTAAAACCGTGAGAATATGCTAATGTAGAACCTTGTTTCATTAATGGCATAATGGCGGTAACTACAGCGGTATGTTGTTTATCTGGCGTTAAGTTACAAACTAAGTCAGCAGTTGGAATTAATTCTTCATAAGTACCTACAGTAAAACCGTTTTCAGTAGCATTTTTGTAAGAAGCTCTTTTTTCAGCAATCGCATCTGCACGTAATGCATATGAAATGTCTAAACCGGAATCTCTCATGTTTAAACCTTGATTCAAACCTTGTGCACCACATCCTACAATCACAACTTTTTTTCCTGCTAATGCTGAAATTCCGTCTGCAAACTCTGATTGCTCCATAAATTCGCAAACTCCTAATTGTTCTAATTGTAATCTAAGTGGTAATGTATTGAAATAATTTGCCATTTTTCTTTTTAATATTTAATGAATTGTAATTATAATAATTGAGTTGTTAATAGTTGTTATTTGAATGTTTCTAATAAGCTTGAAATTTCCATTTTTTCTTTAGAAACTGATATTCTGCCCGAACGTACAAATTGCATAATGCCGTAAGGTTTGAATTTTGCGTATAATTCTTCGATTTCAGAACGTCGCCCGGATTTTGAAATCACGAAAAAATCACGAGAAACTGTCACGATTGTTGCTTGGCTTTCCTTGATGATATTCTGAATTTGTTTTTCATCAAATAACAAACTTGAGGCGATTTTAAATAAGGCGTTTTCTAAATAAATCGTCTCTTCATCTGTATGATAAAAAGCTTTTATGACTTCGATTTGTTTTTCAATTTGTCCCACAATATTCTTAACCCATCTTTCTGTTGTATCAACGACAATGATGAATCTTGAAACATTCTCAATTTCTGATTCTGAAACGTTTAGACTTAATATATTAATGTGACGCTTTAAGAATATTCCTGATATTCTATTTAATAAACCCACGTTATTTTCTGAATATACCGATATGGTAAATGTTTTATCTTCCATTTTGTTTTTAGTTTTTTTTTGTTTCAGGTTTCACGTTTCAAGCTCTTCAACTTGAAACAAAATAAACCTGAAACTTGAAACTTTTTTTTAGCTTAATCTAATTTCAGAAACACATGCTCCTGTTGGAATCATTGGGAAAACGTTGTTTTCTTTTTCTACCATAACTTCTAAAAAATAAGAATCTTTTGACGCCATCATTTCTGCGACAGCGGCATCTAAATCTTCTCTTTGTGTTACTTTTTTAGATTTGATATAATATCCTTCGGCAATTGCAACAAAATTTGGATTAATCATATTTGTTGAAGCATATCTGTTATCAAAAAACAATTCCTGCCATTGACGTACCATTCCTAAGAATTCATTGTTTAAGATGACAATTTTTACAGGTACTTTTGTCTGGAAAATCGTTCCTAATTCCTGAATCGTCATCTGGAAACCTCCGTCTCCAATAATAGCAACAACCTCACGATCCGGTCTTCCCATTTTAGCTCCAATTGCAGCTGGCAAAGCGAATCCCATTGTTCCTAATCCTCCCGAAGTAATATTACTTTTGGTTGTATTAAATTTAGCATAACGACAAGCAAACATTTGATGCTGACCAACATCTGAAACGATAATTGCATCACCTTTTGAGTGTTTGTTAATCATTTCCATGGTTTCACCCATCGAAATACCTTTATTATTTGTTGGATTTAATTCTTCGTTTATAACCGTTTCAACTTCGATTTTAAGTAGTTCTTTAAATTCATTGTGCCAGGAATCATGAGAATTCTTTTCGATTAAAGGCAATAAAGCTGTTAAAGCTTCTTTTACATCTCCTAAAACGGCAACTTCTGTTTTTACGTTTTTATCAATTTCTGCAGGATCAATTTCAAAGTGAATTACTTTTGCCTGTTTTGCATAAGTCTTTAAATTTCCGGTCACGCGATCATCAAAACGCATTCCAAGTGCAATTAAAACATCACATTCGTTAGTCAGCATATTTGGCGCGTAGTTTCCGTGCATTCCAAGCATACCAACGTTTAATGCATGATCTGTTGGCAAAGCCGAAAGTCCTAAAATCGTCCATGCTGCAGGAATTCCAGATTTTTCAATAAACGCTTTTAGCTGCTCTTCGGCCTGACCGAGAATAATTCCCTGACCAAAAACAATAAAAGGTTTTTTTGCGCTATTGATTAAAGCAGCAGCTTCGGCCACTTTATCCAGTTTTAATTTTGGAACCGGAACATAACTTCTGATTGCGGTACATTTTTCATAACTAAAATCAAACTCATCAAACTGAGCGTTTTTAGTAATGTCAATTAATACGGGACCCGGACGACCAGAACGGGCAATATAAAATGCTTTTGCAATGATTTCAGGTATTTCAGAAGCTTCTGTAATCTGATAATTCCATTTTGTTACCGGAGTCGAAATCCCGATTATATCTGTTTCCTGAAAAGCATCAGAACCCAATAAATGTTTCCCTACTTGTCCTGTAATACAAACCATTGGAGTTGAATCGATTTGGGCATCTGCAATTCCGGTTACTAAGTTTGTTGCCCCAGGCCCTGACGTTGCAATTGCGACCCCAACTTTTCCTGTAGCTCTTGCATATCCCTGAGCTGCGTGTGTTGCGCCTTGTTCATGACGTACTAAAACGTGGTGTAACTGATCCTGAAATTTAAATAATTCGTCGTAAACCGGCATTATTGCTCCTCCGGGATATCCATAAACCAAGTCTACGCCTTCTGCTAATAAACATCTTATTACGGCTTCTGCCCCTGATATTTTCATAGTATATTTTGTTTTCAAAAATCAATTTCAATTTTCAATTTCAAAAATTAATTGCAATTTCAAAAATCAATTGCAATGTCAAAATCAATTTTCAATGGTAGTTTTAAATTGATCTTTTAATATTTCTATTTGCTATTGATTTTTGTTATTGTAATTGACATTGTAATTGTCGTTGATATTGATTTTTGATATTGTTATTTATTAATTATTTATCGGTAACGCAACCTGTAGATGCGCTTGAAACCGATCTTGCATATTTAAGCAAAACTCCTTTTGTAACTTTTAAAGGAGGCTGAACCCAACTCGCTTTTCGAGCTGCAAATTCTTCGTCGGATATTTTCAGGTTGATTGTATTTTTTACGGCATCGATAGCAATTATATCACCATCTTTTACTAAAGCAATACCACCTCCATCATAAGCTTCTGGTGTAATGTGTCCTACGACAAAGCCATGTGAACCTCCAGAGAATCTACCGTCTGTAATAAGAGCGCAGCTGCTTCCTAATCCGGCTCCAATAATTGCCGATGTAGGTTTTAGCATTTCAGGCATTCCCGGACCACCTTTTGGTCCACAATACCTGATGACGACTACATTTCCCGGTTTTATTTTTCCGGCCTCAAGTCCTGGGATTACTTCAAATTCGCCTTCAAAAACTACAGCAGGACCTTCAAAATATTCTCCTTCTTTTCCGCTGATTTTTGCAACAGCACCTTCAGAAGCAAGATTTCCATATAAAATTTGAATATTTCCGGTTGGTTTTAATGCTTTTTGAATTTCATGAATTACTTGTTGTCCGTCTTGTAAATCCGGAGTGTTAGCCAAATTCTCTGCAACTGTTTTTCCGGTTACAGTCAAACAATTTCCGTGAATCAATCCTACTTTTAATAAATATTTCATTATAGAAGGAATACCTCCCACTTCATGAATATCTTCCATCATGTATTTACCACTTGGTTTCATGTCCGCCAATACTGGTGTTTTATCGTTTATAGCCTGAAAATCATCTAATGTGATTTCGATATCAACAGCGTGGGCCATTGCAATTAAGTGCATAACCGCATTTGTAGAACCTCCTAAAACAGCAACAATTGTAATTGCATTTTCAAAAGCTTTACGGGTCATGATATCTCTTGGCTTAATATCTTTTTCTAATAAAATTTTGATCGCTTCTCCTGCAGCAAGACATTCGTCTCTTTTATCCTGACTCAAAGCAGGATTTGAAGAACTGTAAGGCAAACTCATTCCTAATGCTTCAATTGCAGATGACATTGTGTTTGCAGTGTACATTCCGCCACAAGCACCAGCTCCGGGACATGCATTTTGAATAACACCTTTAAAATCTTCCGGAGTAATTTCGTTTTTAACTTTTTTTCCTAAAGCTTCAAAAGCAGAAACAATATTTAAGGATTCACCTTTCCATTTTCCGGAGTGAATTGATCCTCCGTAAACCATAATCGACGGACGATTTACTCTTCCCATCGCTATTAAAGCACCTGGCATATTTTTATCGCAACCCGGAATTGCAATAATACCATCATACCATTGTGCTCCCACAACTGTTTCGATAGAATCTGCAATTACATCACGGGAAACAAGTGAAAAACGCATTCCTTCAGTACCGTTTGAAATTCCGTCACTGACACCAATAGTATTAAAAATAAGTCCGACCAGATTTGCATCCCAAACACCTTTTTTGACATCTTTTGCCAAATCATTCAAGTGCATATTACACGTATTACCATCGTAACCCATGCTCACAATACCTACTTGTGCTTTTTTCAAATCTTCTTCAGTTAAACCAATCCCGTACAACATGGCTTGCGCCGCAGGTTGTGTTTGATCTTGAGTGATGGTTTTGCTGTACTTATTTAATTCCATTATGTATTATTTTATTTTAATTTTTATTCAAAAAAAAACCTTCCAATATTTGGAAGGTTTGTAATATAGTTTTTCAATTATATTTATACCATTCCCGATGCATATGTGTGAATCACATTGACAACAACGACAGAAGTAATAATAATTGAGATTTGCATCTTTATTTTTTTAGTGTCACAAAAGTATGAAAACTTATAGGACTAAAAAAATAAAATCTCAACATTTCACATACTTCTTGTTATTTATTTCATTATTTTAATAAAAAACTTAAACAATTGTCGATTGTCCGATATGAACATTGTCATTATTAAAATACAATAAGTCATCCTTGCTGAAAATAAAATTTGAAACAAACTCCCCTACTTCATTTGTACCGAATTTTGAATCTGATTTTAAATCAACCGTAACCACTTTATATTCAATTGCTTTTTCAACTGCCTGATAAATTACATTTGCTTCTTTAAACAAACCAAAATGCTCTAACAACATCGCTGCTGATAAAATTGAAGCAATTGGATTGGCGATATTTTTTCCTTTTGCCTGAGGATAAGAACCGTGAATAGGTTCGAAAAGCGCATTTTTTTCTCCTAAAGATGCTGAAGCCAATAAACCAATAGAACCTGTAATAACACTTGCTTCATCTGATAAAATATCTCCAAATAAATTCTCAGTCAAAATCACGTCGAATTGTTTTGGATTCAAAATAATCTGCATTGCTGCATTATCCACAAACAAAAAATCTACAGCTACATCAGGATAATTCAGACTTACTTTCTGAACTACTCTTCTCCATAATCTTGAAGTTTCCAAAACATTTGCTTTGTCCACCATCGTTAACTTTTTGCGTCGGTTTTGTGCCGATTTAAAAGCTAAGTGTGAAATTCTGGTAATTTCTTCTTCTGAATATTCACATAAATCCGAAGCATGTGTTCCTTCTTCATTTAATGTTTTTGCTCCAAAATAAGCTCCGCCAGTTAATTCTCTGAAAATAGTAAAATCAGCACCTTCAATAATTTCTCTTTTTAAAGGAGAAGCATCAAGCAATGATTTATATGGTTTTATAGGACGAATATTCGCAAACAAACCTAATTCTTTACGAAGCCTCAATAATCCCTGCTCCGGACGAACTTTTGCATTTGGATTATTATCATATTTAGGATCTCCAATGGCTCCAAACAAAACTGCATCTGTGTTTAAACAAAGATTTAAAGTTTGTTCCGGCAACGGATTTCCTGTTTTATCAATGGCAATTGCTCCCATTAGAGCTTCTTCAAAAACAAATTCATGATTATACACTTCACCAATAGCATATAATGCTTTTTTAGCTTGTGCAATTACTTCTGGTCCAATTCCGTCTCCCGGTAAAACTGCTATTTTCAAATTCATAACGTCTCGTTCTTTATGTATTTAAATCTTTATTTTTTATCTTTCTTCTTTGCTCTATTTTCTTTTCTCTTCTAAACTAGCTTCTGATTAATTCGTCCTGAATTTTAGAAGCTTCAATTATCTGATGAATATCAACATCTAAAACTTCTTTTTTAATATCGGCGAATCTCAAAAATTCAATATACACAAGGTCTAATTGTACTTTTGTAAGTTCATAACCTACTTTTTTAGCGCGGTAAGCCAAAGCTGCACGGCCACTTCTTGCTGTCAAAATGATAGAAGATTCATTCACACCCACATCAAGCGGATCCATGATTTCGTAAGTTGCTCTGTTTTTGATCACACCATCCTGGTGAATTCCAGAACTATGTGCAAAAGCATTTGCGCCAACAATAGCTTTATTTGGCTGAACGATCATTCCCATACTTTCAGAAACTAATCGGCTCATTTCATTCAATTCTCTTGTATTGATATTGGTGTCAAGATTTAAGTAAGGATGTTGTTTAAAAATCATTACCACTTCTTCAAGTGCAGTATTTCCGGCTCTTTCGCCAATACCATTTATAGTACATTCTATTTGTCTTGCTCCATTTATAGCGCCTGCAATAGAGTTTGCAGTTGCCATTCCTAAATCATTATGACAGTGACATGAAAGGATTACGTTTTCGATTCCTTTTACGTTTTCTATTAAATATTTAATTTTTGCTCCGTATTCATCCGGTAAACAATATCCTGTTGTATCTGGGATATTTAATACCGTAGCTCCGGATTTGATCACTTCTTCACAAACTTTTGCAAGGAAAGCGTTATCCGTTCTGCCGGCATCTTCTGCATAAAACTCAACATCTTCTACATAAGATTTTGCGTGTGATACAGCATATTTTGCTCTGGCAATAATGTCTTCTCTTGTGGTATTTAATTTATGGAGAATATGAGATTCAGATGTTCCGATTCCTGTGTGGATTCTAGGTCTTTTAGCGTGCTTTAAAGCCGCCGCAGCAACATCAATGTCGTTTTTTACAGCTCTTGTTAGTCCGCAGACGGTAGCGTTTTCTACAATTTTACAAATCTCAGAGACCGATAAAAAATCGCCCGGACTTGACACAGGAAAACCTGCTTCGATAACGTCAACTCCCATTTTATCAAGTCTTTCTGCGATAACTAATTTTTGTTTCGTGTCTAACTTACATCCTGGAACTTGTTCGCCGTCGCGCAAAGTGGTGTCAAAAATTTGAACTTTCTCTCTATTCATATTCATTTATTTAATGTAATTTCACATCTTGATAACAAATATATATTGTACTTTCTCAGTACGAAATTCATTTTAATGAAATTATACTGTTCATAACGCAATTTATAACGTATTAAATAACTAAAAATCAATAAGTTACATTATTATATTTTACAATGGCTAACCATCAAAAAGATTTCTTATTTGTATTGATTAAATCTCTTTCTAAATCTGAAAAAAGACAGTTTAAGATTTTTGCAAGCCGTTTAGAAACGAGTTCAAATACGAAATTCATCGAATTATTTAATATTTTAGATAAATCCGAAACCTACGATGAAAAGCTTATTCTAAAGAGCGGAATCATTAAAAAAGTTCAGTTATCTAACTTAAAATCATACTTATACAAACAAATTCTGGTAAGTATTCGATTGAATATTCCAAGCCAGAACATTCGGTATCAATTGCGTGAACAAATAGATTTTGCCGGTATTTTATACAATAAAGGACTTTATAAACAGAGTTTGAAAATTCTGGATAAGACAAAAATCATTGCGCTTGAAAATGATGAAAAATATATGGCGTATGAGATTGTAGAATTCGAAAAACTAATCGAATCGCAATATATTACCCGAAGTATTCAGGGACGCGCCGATGAATTGGTCATTCAGGCAAAAGAACTGAATTACCGAAATACTATTTCAAGTAAACTATCAAATTTATCGCTTCAGCTTTACGGAATCATGCTTAAAACGGGTTATGTGAAAAATGATGATGAATACAAATATATTGATGATTATTTCAACAAACATATTGCAAAATTAGACGAAACTAAGTTTGGTTTCCGTGAGAAATACTGGTTTTATAATGCTAATCTATGGCGAAGTTTTCTTGTTCAGGATTTCCTTGCCAGTTATAAATATGCTTACAAATGGGTGACATTATTTTATGATAACCCCAATATGATTTATCAGAATCCTGTATTTTTCTTAAAAGGAAATCATTATTTTCTGGAGTCACTTTATATGTTGAAGTATAAATCGAATTTTAAGAAATATCTAACTCTTTTAGAGAAAACAATTCACGATGATAAATTTCCGGTAAACGATAACATTGCATCGCTATCATTTTTATACGTTTACAACAATAAACTTAATTTGCACATTCTGGAAGGTACTTTTGCCGAAAGTGAATATCTGATTCCTGACATTCTGGATAAAATTAAAATTCATAGTGAACATCTTGATGAACATCACGAAATGTTGTTTTATTATAAGATTGCTTCTATTTATTTTGGAAATGAAAAGTATACGGAATGTATTCATTATTTAGATAAGATCATCAATAACAAGAACTTATCAATGCGTGAGGACTTAATGTGTTTTGCGAGACTTTTATCGTTGATTGCACATTATGAATTAGGAAAAGATTATTATTTAGAAAATCATCTAAAAAATACCTATAAATTTCTAATCAAAATGAACGACTTACATGAAGTTCAAAAGGAAATTATCAAGTTTTTAAGAAACCTGAATAACTTATATCCCGCTGATATCAAAAAAGAATTCATAAAAATGCGTTTGCGTTTTATTGAATTAGAGAAAATCCCGTACGAGAAAAGAGCTTTTCTTTATCTGGATATTATTTCATGGCTTGAAAGTAAAATCGAAAATAAAAAAATTGCTGATATTATTAGAGAAAAGGCAAAATTGAATAGCCGATAGGAAATAGAAATTCCATAAAAAACACAAACCCGACAGATTTTAATTAAAATC
>NZ_JAYSPC010000067.1:0-5019 GCF_043722275.1 Flavobacterium sp.
TGGGCTTCGACTTCGCTCAGCCTGACAAATCGATTTGTCATGTACTTTTATATGATCGTCATTTTTGTTATTCTGAGCGGAGGCGAAGGCGCGCCAATAAGAACGTGGGCTTCGACTTCGCTCAGCCTGACAAATGGATTTCTCATGTACTTTTATATGCCCGCCATTTTTGTCATCCTGAGCGGAGTCGAAGGCGCGCCAATAAGAGCGTGGGCTTCGACTTCGCTCAGCCTGACAAATCGATTTCTTATATACTATTAAGGATTTTCATTTTCTAATTATAAATTATCTCATTATCAAATTATCTCATTATCTCATTCTCTAATTGCAAAAACGCTTTCCCAAGATTCTCAATAATATCTGATGCTATAAAAGACTGATAACCTGTTTGTGGTAAAGCAATATCAGCGGTTAAGCCGTGGATGAAGACGGCTATTTTTACGGCGTATTTGGGTTCGTAACCTTGTGCGAGAAAACTTGTTATGATTCCGGTTAGGGTGTCGCCACTTCCTGCGGTGGCTAAAGCAGCGTTTCCTGTGGTGTTTTCGTAAATTTCGGTTTTATTGATGATGTAGGTTGGCGCGCCTTTCATAACGATAATGACTTTGTATTTTTCGGAGAAAGCGATTGTTTTTTGAAACTTTTCCGATTCTGAATTCCACTTGCCTATTAGGCGTTCGAGTTCTTTGGGATGTGGTGTTAAAATCGTGTTTTCAGGAACTAATTCTAACCAGGATTGATTTTCGGATAAGATATTTAATGCGTCGGCGTCGAGAACTAATGGTGCTTTGTTGATTCTCAAAAATTCAAATAAGGCTTTTTGTGTGCCTAGTTCCTTTCCTATTCCGGGACCAATTCCGATCGCTTGTGGTTGTAACGGAAGGTGAATATTGGTGATGAAGTTGGTATTTTCATCGGTTACGACCATAACTTCGGGAATTGAGATTTGAAGAATTTGATAGCCAATTTTTGGTGTAAAAGTCGTTACGAGTCCGCAACCGGATTTTAGACATGATTTTGATGCTAAAACGGCTGCTCCTATTTTGCCATAACTTCCGGCAATAATCACGGCATGACCTTGCAATCCTTTGTGTGTATGAGGATTTAAGGGTTTGTAGAATTTTAGAATTTCTTCTTTTGTGATTAAAAACGGATCTTTCATTTGGATTATTTGGTCTAATTATTTTAATTTTTTTATCACTTTTGGACTCAGGTTATTGTTTATTTATAACGCTGATTAAACAGATTTACTTTGTAAAAACGCGGATAAAAACCGATTTTTAATTAGATGATGTTTTTACCTTGTATCTTAAACTCGTTATTAAAGTTACGGAAAAATTGAAGAAGAAGGAGTTTCTTGTTATCGTAAATTCATAGCCCTGATAGAAGCGGTATCCTTTTTGTTTTTTCTTTAAAAACAAAAAGATATAGCGGATAGCAGGAAATAGCTCCTAATCATTGCGAAATTTATAATTTATACTATCATTTTTAGATATTTTTTGAATAAATTTGCGACACAATTTTTAAAACAACACAATGAAAAATACTGCGCTTACGCACATCCATGAAGGTTTGGGAGCTAAAATGCTGCCTTTTGCAGGTTATAATATGCCTATTACTTATGAGGGAATTAACGCTGAACATGAAACGGTTCGTAACAGTGTGGGCGTTTTTGACGTTTCGCATATGGGGGAATTTTTGTTGACGGGTCCAAATGCTTTGGCTTTGATTCAAAAAGTGACTTCAAATGATGCTTCGACTTTAACGATTGGAAAAGCGCAATATTCGTGTTTGCCTAATAATGATGGCGGAATTGTAGATGATTTGATTGTTTATAAAATGAAAGAGGAGCAGTATTTACTGGTTGTAAATGCTTCGAATATTGAAAAAGACTGGAACTGGATTTCGTTGCACAATGATTTAGATGTTGAAATGAAAAACCTTTCTGATGATTATTCGTTATTAGCAATTCAGGGTCCAAAAGCGGTTGAGGCGATGCAGTCTTTATCTTCTATCGATTTGTCGGCGATTGCTTATTATCATTTTGAAGTGGCTGATTTTGCAGGAATCGAAAACGTAATTATTTCTGCTACAGGATATACTGGTTCTGGAGGATTTGAAATTTATTGTAAAAACAGTGAAGCTGAACATATTTGGAATAAAGTTTTTGAAGCCGGTGCAGCTTTCGGAATTAAGCCAATTGGTCTTGCTGCCCGTGATACTTTACGTCTGGAAATGGGTTTCTGTTTGTACGGAAATGATATTAATGATACTACTTCTCCACTTGAAGCTGGTTTGGGCTGGATTACTAAATTCACAAAAGAATTTACAAATTCTGATAGTTTGAAAAAACAAAAAGAAGAAGGTGTTTCTAAAAAATTAGTTGCTTTTGAAATGCAGGAACGCGCTGTGCCAAGACATGATTATGAAATTGTTGATGCTACAGGCGCTATAATTGGTGTGGTAACTTCTGGAACTATGTCGCCTTCTATGAATAAAGGTATTGGTTTAGGATATGTTACTTTAGATAATACTGCTGTTGACAGTGCTATTTTTATTAGAATCAGAAAAAATGATGTTCCTGCTAAAGTGGTTAAATTACCGTTTTACAAGAAATAATTTTTATAAATATAGATTTAGAAAATGCATTGCTTTTAGTAATGCATTTTTTTTTGCCACAGATTATAATGATTTTAGTGATTAATCTTTGAAATCATTATAATCTGTGGCATTTTTTATAAACTTTAAAAAAATGAAAAAGCTTTTTTTGATTTTAAAATTGCTTTTCTATATGTTAAATTAATTGTTTAGCTGTAAGAATTTTTATAAAAAATATAACCCGCAATCAAAAAATAAGCGTAATTTTAATCTAAACGAAGATTTTCGATTTATGAAAAAAATATTATTAGTATTTGTATTAACCACAAATGTTCTATTTAGTCAAAATAGCGCGAACACCTGTGAAATACTAAACAAAATAAATGCACTTATCCAGGAGGAACATATAAGACCGAAGCCGGTAGACGATAGTTTGTCGGTTTTTGTTTTTGATAATCTGATTAACGAATTAGATCCTTCCAGAAATATATTTTATAAGAGTGAATATGATGATTTGTCTGCCAAATACCGTACAAATTTAGATGATCTAATTTTGAGTGATCAATGTGATTTTTTAGCCGATATTACATCTGCATATAAAAATGGTCTTTTGAGAACGAAAGCGGTTCTTGAAAAAATCCAAAAGGAACCTATCGATTATACTAAGAAAGATACAATTAGGTTTTATAAAAAATCTTTTCCGTTTTATCTTAAAAAAGAAGATTTAGAGAAGGTTTGGAGTAAAAAAATCCGTTACCAAATTTTAGATGAAATTGCTGAAACAAGCGATAATTTAGATTCGATTAAAACGAATTTTAAGTCGATTGAATCAGCTTCGAAAAACCTGATTTTAACGAATGAAATTTGCCGAATCAATACGCTTTTAGCAACTAATCTTAAACAGGAAGAAAAGCTCTACAATTACTTTTGTACTTATTTTGATCCACATACGGCTTATTTTAGTGATGATTCGAAGACGAGTTTTGTGGCTTCATTGTCAAAAGAGCATTTGTCGCTGGGAATGACTGTGAACCTGAACGAAAAAAATGAGATTATTATAGCAGAACTTGATCCAAATGGTCCAGCGTATCAAACGGGACAAATTAAAAAAGGCGATCAGATTGTTTCAATATCGAATCAAAAGGAAACTTTGCAGGTTTCCTGCTCTTCGTTAGAATCTATTTCGACTATGATTTTATCTGAATCCAATAAAAGTATTACGCTTACGCTGAAGCGAAATTCGAGTAAAAACTTTGATGTTTATATCGAAAAGCAAGTAATGAAGGATGAAGATAATTCGGTTTTTAGTTTCATTATTGGAAAAGACAGTAAAATTGGATATATTAAAATTCCGAGTTTTTACGCTGATTTAGACGGAAACAGCCGAAAAGGCTGTGCCGATGATGTGGCTCGCGAAGTTATAAAACTGGAAAGGGATAATATTAAAGGTCTCGTTATTGATTTAATTGACAATGGCGGCGGATCGATGGAAGAAGCCATAAAACTTGCCGGAATGTTTATTGATTATGGTCCACTTTCTATTGTGGTAGATAATAAACAGGGAAAATCAATTATCAATGATCCGTTTAAAGGTTTGATTTATAAAGGTCCAATTGTGATTTTGGTGAATAGTAATACGGCTTCGGCAAGTGAATTTTTCTCTACGATTATGCAAGATTACAATCGTGCATTATTATTAGGAAGCAATACTTTAGGAAAAGCTACAATGCAAACCATTATTTCGCTTGACGAAACTAAAAATACAGACTTTTTGAAAATTACAATTAATAAATTTTACAGGGTTACTGGTAAAAGCCATCAATATATTGGGGTTAAACCAGATGTGATTCTTCCTGAATTTTATGAGGGTGTTTATCAAAAGGAAAGCGATTTCCCAACTGCTATTAAAAATGATAGTATTGAACCTTTATTGAAATTCAAACCTTATGTAAAAAGGGTTTTAATCGATAAACTGGCTCAAAATAGTGCTGCAAGATTGGCTGATAATTACTTTTTTAATAATATTAAAAAAATCAATCTTAAAATTGATAAATTAATCAATACTCCAAAAGCAGAGATTCCGATGACTTTAGATGCGGTTTTTAATCAAAAAAAGACTGTAAATTCTCTTTGGACGGAAATTAATACTTTTAATGATGAGAATAATCCGCTTGATGTTTATAATTCTACCGTGAATCAGTTTTTGCTTGGCGTTTACCCGAATGACAAAACGATAAATCAATACCAGATCGATAATCTTAAAACAAATCCGTATTTGAATGAAGCGGTAAATGTTATAAATGAGTTTAATACGGTGAAGTAAATCTGGTTTCAGGTTTCAGGTTTCAGGTTTCAGGTTTCAGGTTTCAGGTTTCAGGTTTCAGGTTTCAGGTTTCAGGTTTCAGGTTTCAGGTTTCAGGT
>NZ_JAYSPC010000068.1:0-16636 GCF_043722275.1 Flavobacterium sp.
GTTGTAAATATGGCGACTTTTTACGAGTTAACATACAAGGCAACTTATGATCCAACAACTGCAAATAATGTTTACTACTGGGTTGACGGTTACAGATTGATCAACAGATGTAATATTATGATCGAAGGAACAACTGAGGCTGTTGCTAAAGGTGTAATTTCTCAGGCTCTAGGAAATGATTACATTGGGCAGGCTAAATTTTTAAGAGCGATTACGCATTTAGAATTACTTACTTATTTTGCTAAACCATATTTCTTTACTCCTGGTGCTACTCATCCAGGTATTCCTTACAGAGAAGTTGGGGTAAATACAAGTGAAGAAATTGCTACAGAATCAGCAAAACCAAGAAATACTGTTGGAGAAGTTTATGAAAAAGTTTTGGCGGATTTAAACTCTGCAGAAACTTTAATTACTACTGGTAGCTCTACTGCATTTGCTTCAAGAGTTGTTGGAAGAGCTTCTAAGTGGGCTGCAATTGCTTTTAAAACCAGACTTTATCTTCAAAAGAGAGATTGGGCAAATGTAATTGTTGAAGGAAACAAATTAAATGGAGCTTTTGCACTTACTGCTGATCCTTATGCTCCATTTCAAAATACTAGTGCTGTTGCAACTAGTAACTCAGAATCTATTTTTTCTATTCAACATTCTGCGATATCTAATCCTGGTGTAAATGCTGCATTGGCTAACGTATTAAAGGATAGAGCTTTAGTTTGTATTAGTCCAATTCTTTGGAGAGATAAGGAATGGTTAGCTGATGATAAACGAAGAGAAGATGGAAAGTTTATTTACACTCCTAAGTCGGGTATTAAATATACTAATAAGTATACAGATGTTACGAATAAAACAGATGCTGCTCCAATTATCAGATATGCTGAAGTAGTATTGAACATGGCTGAGGCTCAGGCACGTTTGGGAAATTCAACAGCTGCTTTACCTTTGCTAAACTCTGTAAGAAACAGATCTTTGGCTAATCCAATAGCAACTCCAACTAATCCAATTGGGCAGGCTTACACTGCTGCTTCTTTTACTACAGATGCTGCTTTGGTTGCTGCTATTCTTAAAGAAAGAAGAATTGAGTTTTTACAAGAAGGACGCAGATGGACTGATATTCACAGATTACAGCAAGATCCAATAGCAGCTGTTGCTACTAATGGAATTCCTGCAAAATATGCTAATGGTGCACCTGCTGCTGCTGCATATGTATTAACAAATAGTTTCGTTGTTACTACTCCTATTGCTGCTATACCTTATACTAGCTTTAAGTTCTTATGGCCAATACCACAAATTGAATTGAATACTAATCCAGGTTTAGGACAAAATCCAGACTGGTAGTATAAAATAAATATTTTTATTTTTTTAAAAACCCTCAATCACTTTTCTGATTGGGGGTTTTTACTTATTTATGATGATTTGAAAAAAACTCTCAATAACAATGATTTGTTTTTTTATACGTTTTTATCTTTTACCTTTGCTTGACAAATTTTACCCATATAATTACATATAAAGCCATCAAATGAGAATATTCTTTTTTCTATATCTATTAGTTGTACCAACTTTATTGTTTTCTCAGGAAAAAACTACTCCTAAAAATAATTTGGATATGAATACAAAATATTCAAGTATAACAGATACTATAAAAAAGAAAAAAGCTAAAATTGCAACAATAGATCAATACCAGATTATTACGCTGGAACATGATACAACTTATGTCGATACTTCGCTAACTCTAAAAAGTGCTTATAAACAAAACCACCTTCGTAAGGATGATTTTGGACTTTTGCCATTTTCGAATATCGGGCAAACCTTTAATATTTTGCAATACAGCCTGACTAATTTTTCTCCTTATCCTGAAATTGGTTTTAATGGTAAACATTTTAATTATATGGAGGCTGATCAAATAAATTATTATTCGGTAGCGACTCCATTAACAGAATTGTTTTTTAATACAACAATTAATAAGGGGCAAAACGTAGATTCATTTATTACATTAAATACTTCTAAAAATCTTAATTTTTCTATTGCTTATAAAGGATTACGTTCAGAAGGAGATTATATAAATCAATTGGTTAGTGCAGGAAATTTTAGGTTTACAACAAGTTATGCTACAACAAACAGAAGATATGCTATAAATGCACATTATACTTATCAGGATATTTCAAATGAAGAAAACGGGGGAATAACAACGCCTGCGGATTTTGAAAGTGATAATAAAGATTATAAAAATCGTCAACGGTTACAAGTTTATCTGACCGATGCAAAGTCATTTTTAAAAGGTAAACGTTTATTTTTTGATCATGCTTTTAGAATAAATCCTACGGATGGAAGTAATAATTTGTACATAACACATCAGTTTAATTACGAAAACAAATTTTTCGAATACAATCAGGCAACAGTTTTGTCAACTGTAGGGACTTCTACACCTGTACAACGATTTGGTGAGTCATATGTTACTCAGGGAATAAATGATCAGACACATTATGAAAGATTATATAATAAGGTAGGAGTTACTTACGAAAATTCTCTTCTGGGAAAATTTAATTTTTTTGTAGATGATTACAGGTCAAATTATGAATACGGAAGAATTATTGTAAAAGACAGTGGGAAGACTGTAATACCTGATAATTTATTTCTTCAAATTAATAATGTAGGTGGACAATATGAATATCAAAAAAACAAATGGAACGGACGTTTTTTATATTCAAGATCTATCACAAGCCAGTCATTGTCGAATTTAGATGCTAAATTGAGATATGATTGGAATGAAAAAGTTCAATTTGATTTTAGATACCGCAACATTAATAAATTGCCAAATAATAATTACAACTTATATCAAAGTAGTTACGTACAATATAATTGGTCAAATAGTTTCAAAAACGAAAAAATTAATTCATTAAGCGCCAGTGTTCTTACACCTTGGCTAAATGCCGAAGTTCAATATACGGTTTTACAAGATCATTTGTATTTTGCAGATGTTTCTTCACCGGTGCAAATTGCCGCGAATACACAAATTATAAATCCGGCACAGTACGGAAATGCAATTAATTATTTAGAAATAAAAGCAAGCCGTGAATTTAAATTTGGTCGTTTTGCTTTAGACAACACCTTATTGTATCAAAAAGTAGATCAGTCGGATTTAATTTTAAATGTACCTGATTTTGTGACAAGAAATACATTTTATTACTCAGGTCACTTTTTTAACAAAGCATTATATATGCAAACCGGAATTGTTTTTAATTATTTTACAAAATATTACGGCAATGATTATAATCCGGTTATTGGAGAATTTTTTGTTCAGAAAAATAAAGAAATTGGAGGATATCCATTATTTGATCTTTTTGTAAACGCCAGAATTCGTCAGACCAGATTTTATTTCAAAGCAGAACATATAAATGCTCTTTTTTCTAAAAGCGATTATTATTCGGCACCTAACAATCCTTATCGCGACTTCGTTATCCGATTTGGTTTAGTTTGGAATTTCTTCCAATAAAAAAAAGAACTTTATTACTTAAACACCAAATATTAAAATTAAATAAAAATGGACTTTTCAAATAACATTTTAGAAACAATTGGTAATACACCATTAGTAAAACTCAACAAAATTGTTGCTGAAATTGATGCGTTGGTATTAGCAAAAGTCGAAACTTTTAATCCGGGAAATTCTGTAAAAGACAGAATGGCGGTGAAAATGGTTGAAGATGCGGAGGCAGATGGCAGATTACAACCCGGAGGAACTATTATTGAAGGTACTTCTGGAAATACCGGAATGGGATTAGCACTTGTTGCAATCATTAAAGGTTACAAACTGATTTGTGTAATATCAGACAAACAGTCTAAAGAAAAAATGGATATTTTACGTGCAGTCGGAGCAAAAGTTGTAGTTTGTCCTACTGATGTTGAACCAACAGATCCACGTTCTTATTACTCGGTTTCAAAGCGTTTGGCTGAGGAAACTCCAAACTCATGGTATGTAAATCAGTACGATAATATGTCTAATTCATTAGCACATTATGAACAGACAGGACCGGAAATTTGGAAACAAACTGATGGGAAAATTACTCATTTTGTAGTTGGAGTAGGAACTGGAGGAACTATTTCGGGAGTTGGAAAATATTTAAAAGAGCAAAATCCAAATATTAAAATCTGGGGAATTGATACTTATGGTTCAGTTTTTAAAAAATATCATGAAACTGGTATTTTTGATGAAAATGAAATCTATTCTTATATTACAGAAGGAATTGGAGAAGATATTTTACCTAAAAATGTTGACTTTTCTTTAATTGACGGATTTACAAAAGTAACTGATAAAGATGCAGCAGTTTATACCAGAAAAATTGCTCTTGAAGAAGCTATTTTTGTTGGAAACTCCGCAGGAGCTTGTATAAAAGGATTGTTGCAACTTAAGGAACATTTTAAACCCGAAGATGTTGTTGTGGTGCTTTTTCACGATTCTGGAAGTCGTTATGTTGGTAAAATGTTCAATGATGACTGGATGCGTGAGCGTGGTTTCCTTGAAGAAAATATAACAAAAGCCGAAGATGTTATCAAAGATCATATTGATAAGGAATTGATCGTTGTTCGTACCGAAGAATTAGTTTCGCATGCAATTGAACGTATGCGTAAATATAAAATATCACAAATTCCGGTTGTAGATATTAATGGATTTGTTGGTTCTGTAGACGAAACAGATTTGTTTAGAAGTTATGTTGCAGATAAAAATGTAGCCGAAAAACCAATTAAGGAAGTGATGGGGAAACCTTTCCCGATTGTAAAAAAAGGAACCACAATTGAAGAAGTATCAAAATTATTTACCAAAGAAAATGATGCTGTTTTAGTAGATCTTGGAAATGGGAAACACCATATCATTACAAAATATGATATTATTGGATCAATAAAATAAGACAATCTTAATAACTATATAAATCCGTAAATCTAGTTTAACAACCGGATTTATGGATTTTTTGTAGCTTAATATATTTAAAATGAATTTTACTGCAATAGATTTTGAAACCGCAACAAGTTATCATCCGTGCTCTGTTGGAATTGTTACTGTCGAAAACGGAATAATTGTAGATGAGTTTGTGACTTTAATTAAGCCGCCTAAAAATGAATATAATCCATTTACAATTCGTGTTCACGGAATATATCCTAAGGATACGATAAATTCAAAATCCTTTTTACAAGTTTATCCTGAAATCGAAAAAAGATTAAAAAATAGAGTTGTGGTTGCTCATAACGAAAGTTTTGATCGCAATGTTTTAAGCAAATCCATGGAACTTTTCGGGTTGAGATATGAAGATTTGAACATCGCTTCTCGTTGGGAATGTACCGTTAAAATATATAAGGCAAAAGGTTTAAAGCCTACTAAATTAAGTGATTGCTGTCGTGAAATGAAGATTCAATTAACACATCACGAAGCATTATCTGATGCAAGAGCGTGTGCGAAATTATATATGTTGAGATAAAATCATTATTTGTAAGATTAGTATTATTTTTTAATTAAATTTAGGTTTTTATAAATCATAGTAAAAGCCTAAAAAATGAAAGAAGATTTTCTTCATTATCTCTGGAGATTCAAGAAGTTTGATTATTTGAATTTAAAGACAAGTCAAAACCAACAGATCACTATTATTAAAACCGGAGATTATCCTGAACTCGCAGGTCCGGACTTTTTTAATGCTCAAATTATAATAGAAGATCAAAAATGGGCTGGAAATGTTGAAATTCATTTAAAATCTTCTGACTGGTATGTTCACGGTCATGAAAATGATATTGCTTACGATAATGTGATTTTGCATGTAGTATGGGAACATGACACAGAAATATTTGGTAAAAATAATGTAGAAATTCCAGTATTAGTTCTTGCAGATTATGTTTCTTCAGAAATTCTATCAAATTATAATGCTTTAATCACCCCTAAATCTTGGATATTTTGTGAGAAAAGCATTAGTGAAATTGATAGTTTTATATTTAAAAACTGGCAGGAAAGATTGTTTTTTGATCGCTTAGAGCGTAAATCAAAATTTATTTATGATCTGTTAGAGGAAACAAATCAAGATTGGGAAGCGGTTTTGTTTTTATTATTAGCTAAGAATTTCGGTTTAAATACTAATAATAATGCCTTCTTTCAAATTGCAAAATCGATCCCGTTTTCAGTAATTCGGAAAGAAAGTTTTAAAATTGAAAATCTTGAGGCATTACTTTTAGGTGCTTCGGGTTTATTGGATGATGAAAAAGAAGATGTTTATTTTACAGACTTGAAAATCAGGTATTACTATCTTTTAAATAAATATCAATTAGAAAAATGTCACGTAGATTCAGTGCAGTTTTTTAAACATCGACCGGATAATTTTCCAACGATTCGTCTTTCGCAATTAGCAAATTTATATCAGAAACATCAAAACTTATTTTCAAAGATAATTATTCTAAAGTCAGTTAAAGAAGTCTATGATTTATTGAGTGTTTCCGCTAGCTTATATTGGCAAAATCATTATTTATTTGATAAGGAAAGTGTGAAAAAAAAGAAGTCCTTATCCAATTCTTTTTTAGATTTGATTGTCATAAATACCATAATACCTATGCAATTTGCCTACTCAAATATAATGGGAGAATCTATTGCTGAAGATCTAATTGCTTTTATGAATGAAGTTACGCCTGAAAAAAATGCGATTATTGATAAATTTAAATCTTTTGGAATATCTTCTAAAAATGCATTTGATACACAAACATTGCTAGAACTTAAAAATGAATATTGCAATCATAAATCTTGTTTAAAATGTGCATTAGGAATGGAGTTGCTTAAAAGTAAATAGAAAATTAGAAGATATGCTAATGAGTTAATTTTGTACTTTTGTGATCTTGAGCGAATCAAGAATAATCTAAATTTAAAAATATGTCAGCAATCTTAAAACTTAAGTTTTTCTTCGAGAAGTATGGATTTCATGTTTCATCACGTCTTGCAGATAAATTAGGAATGCGTGTAACAAGTGTAAGATTGTTTTTTATTTACATTTCGTTTGTTACTGTAGGCTTAGGATTTGGAGTATACCTAACATTGGCATTTTGGATTCGTTTAAAAGATTTAATCCGAGCAAAAAGAACATCAGTTTTTGATTTATAAATTAATTTAAGCATAAAAAAAGGATCATAAAGTATTACTACTCTATGATCCTTTTTTTATTTTATGTCGAAAATTATTTTTCCGGATTGTTCAATTTACTGTGTTTTTTACCATAAGTAAAGTAGAACACAACTCCTATAGCCATCCATACAAAAAGTCTTAACCAATTTGTCCATCCTAAACCGTACATCATTGCACAACATACAATAACTCCTAAAATTGGAACAAATGGAACGAATGGAGTTTTAAATTCGCGAACCATATTTGGTTCTTTTTTTCGTAGAATTATAACAGAAATACATACAAGTACAAAGGCAAACAAAGTTCCTATACTAGTCATGTCTCCTACAATATCTCCAGGAATAAAAGCTGCGAATGCGCCAACAATTACTAAAATTGCAAGATTTGCTTTATATGGAGTTTTGTATTTTGGGTGAACATCGCTAAAAGCTTTAGGTAATAAACCATCTTTACCCATTGCATAAAATACTCTTGATTGTCCTAATAACATCACTAAAATTACAGAAGAAAAACCTGCAAGAATAGCAACAGTTACCAATTGTCCTAACCATTCGTATCCAATCATATATTTATTGATAGCAAAAGCAACAGAAGCTTCTTTACCACCTGTTCTAAAATCTTCAACAGTTGCAACACCTGTTAATACGTGTGCAAAAAGAATGTATAAAAGTGTACATACAGCTAATGATCCTAAAATACCAATTGGCATTGCTTTTTTAGGATTTTTTGTTTCCTGAGCAGCTGTACTTACAGCGTCAAAACCAATAAAAGCAAAGAAAACAGTTCCCGCAGCTCCTAATATTCCCATAATACCACCATAACTATGTCCAACTCCATGTTCATCAGTAAAAATAGATGCCGGTGGAATATAAGGGGAATGGTTTGCAGGATTTATAAAATTCCAGCCAATAATAATTATTAAGATAACAATAGCGACCTTAACAATTACAATGATTCCGTTTACAAAAGCCGATTCTTGTATACCTTTAATCAATAATAAACTAATAACACTAACAATAAAAAGTGCAGGAAGATTTATAATTCCATGTGTCACTTGTTGTGTTACCGGATCAACTATTTTTTGAAATGGAGAATGAGAAAATTCAAATGGAATGGGACTCATATGGAGGACATTGACCAGAAGATTGTTGAGATATTCACTCCATGCAATTCCTACTGTTGCAGCACCTACTGCATACTCAAGTATTAAATCCCAACCAATAATCCATGCTAAAAATTCACCCATTGTAGCGTATGTATAAGTATAAGCACTACCTGAAATTGGAATAGAAGATGAAAGTTCTGCATAACATAATCCGGCTAATGCACAACCAATAGCTGCTATTATAAATGCGATAGTTACAGATGGACCGGCATTTTGGGCAGCAGCGGTTGCAGTTCTAACAAATAATCCTGCACCAATGATGGCGCCAATACCTAAGGCGATTAATGACCAGGCGGTTAATGTTCTTTTTAATCCTTTTTCAGAATCAGCAGCTTCGGCTAAAAGCTGTGCTAATGGTTTTCTTTTCCAAATTGACATACTATTATATTGGTTTATTGTTATTAAGCTCCAAATGTATCGTTTTTTGTAAAAAATAAAAACAATTATCTCTTTTTAAGTTACAAAATATTAAAAATTCTGATAAATCGTACGCTAAACAATCTTCAACGGCTGAGATTCATTAATTTAATAGTGCTTTATTAATGAAATCTGTAATTTTATATTTTTTTATATTTTTAGTATTATTCTTAATAAATTGATCTTTTTCGTTTAATTTCGGCATTCAATTAGAAACGGAAATTAAACAGAAATGAATTTTAAGGGAGTTACAAAATATTTGAAATTTACAAATCACCAGCGTTCAGGAATTTTTTTACTTTTTACGATTATAGTCATATTACAAGCAGTTTATTTTTTTGCAGATTTTACTATACCCGAAAAATCTTTTCCGGAAAAAGAACAATGGATGTCATTGCAATCAGAAATTGATGCTATGAAATTTACGAAATCAAATGAAAAACCAAAAGTATATGCTTTCAATCCAAATTTTATTACAGACTATAAAGGATATAAATTAGGAATGAATATTCAGGAGATAGATCGTTTATTGGCTTTTAGAAAAGAAAATAAATATGTTAGCTCCGCGAAAGAATTTCAGGAAATAACAAAAATTTCAGATTCTTTACTGAACGTAATTTCACCTCTTTTTAAATTCCCGGATTGGGTTAATAATAAATCAAATTTTAAAACGGATAGAAAGGAGTTTGTCAAAAAAGAATTTGCCAAAAAGGAAAAAATTGTAATTTTAGATATCAATCAGGCAAGTCAGGAAGATTTAGTCAAAGTTTATGGAATAGGAGAAGCTTTATCACAAAGAATTTTAAAGCAGAAAGAAATTTTGGGATGTTTTGTATCAATGGAACAAATGAATGATGTTTGGGGACTTTCACCTGAAGTTATCTATGAATTAAATGCACATTTTAAAGTTGTAATTCCTATATCATTTAAAAAAATTGCCATAAACGAAGCATCTTTAAAAGAGTTGGCACAGTTTTCATATTTCAGATATCCATTGGCAAAACAAATTGTAACTTATAGAAGCATGAACGGAAATATTGATAATATTGAGGATTTATCAAAAATTAAAGGTTTTCCTGTTGATAAAGCAAAAATAATTAGTTTATATTTGGAGTTCTAAAACAAAAGCAGTTAACAATGAATTTTGATTATAACGAAACGCAGTCAATGATTGCACAATCTATAAAAGATTTTGCCGAAAAAAATATCAGACCTAATATAATGGAATGGGATGAGGCTCAAATTTTTCCAATTCCTTTATTTAAAAAATTAGGCGAAATGGGATTCATGGGAGTTTTGGTTCCTGAAGAATATGGAGGATCAGGATTGGGGTATCATGAATATATTACCGTTGTTGAAGAAATTTCAAAAGTAGATCCTTCAATTGGTTTATCTGTGGCGGCTCATAATTCATTATGTACCAATCATATTTTAACTTTTGGAAACGAAGAACAAAAGAAAAAATGGTTACCAAAATTAGCCACAGCAGAACATATTGGAGCTTGGGGATTAACTGAGCACAATACAGGTTCTGATGCGGGCGGAATGAATACAACAGCGGTTAAAGATGGTGACGAGTGGATTGTAAACGGAGCTAAAAACTTTATTACACATGCTATTTCAGGAGATATTGCAGTTGTAATTGTGCGTACCGGAGAAAAAGGAGATTCTAAAGGAATGACAGCTTTTGTTTTTGAAAAAGGAATGAAAGGATTTACTTCAGGTAAAAAAGAAAATAAACTAGGAATGCGTGCCAGCGAAACTGCAGAATTAGTTTTTGATAATTGCCGTGTTCCGGATGCAAACAGATTGGGAGAAGTAGGACAGGGATTTGTTCAGGCGATGAAAATATTAGACGGCGGCCGAATTTCAATTGGCGCTTTATCATTAGGAATTGCAAAAGGAGCTTATGAAGCAGCATTAAAATATTCAAAAGAAAGACACCAGTTTGGGCAGCCAATTAGTAGTTTTCAGGGAATTTCGTTCAAATTGGCAGATATGGCAACTGAGATCGAGGCTTCAGAATTATTGCTTCACAAAGCTGCATTCTTAAAACAACAGCATAAACCTGTTACAACAATGGGAGCAATGGCAAAAATGTATGCTTCAGAAGTATGTGTAAAAGTAGCAAACGAAGCCGTGCAAATTCACGGTGGTTACGGCTACACAAAAGATTATCCCGTAGAGAAATTCTACAGAGATTCTAAGTTGTGTACAATAGGCGAAGGAACTACCGAAATTCAAAAGTTAGTTATCTCTAGAAATTTACTAAAAGAGTAAGATAATAATTTGGGCGTGACCATAAAAATAAAAGCCATTTAGCAAACGTTAAGTGGCTTTTATTTTTATGGTCGGGCTTTTCTCTCCAATCTTTTTATTTTTAAAGAAAAAATAAAAAGGATTTCCGTTTCAATCCCTCACGCACTCTCGGTTATGATATAGGTTTATGGAATGAATAAGTTTTTTTCAAATAAACAGGCAGTGATAAGAGTAAGTTTACAATCAAAGTTTAGTTGTAAAATAGGGTCTTAGATCTTTTTTCTATATTCTTTTTTCTTTCCTCAAAAATAATTCATAATTTATAACTCATTATTAATAATTAATACATACTTTTGCACCCTTAACGAAAGGGGGTGTCTATATTATGTTAATTATACCAATTAAAGACGGAGAAAATATCGATAGAGCATTAAAGCGCTATAAAAGAAAATTTGATAAAACAGGAACTGTTCGTCAACTAAGAGCACGTACTGCTTTTATTAAGCCTTCTGTTAAAAATAGAATCAAAATTCAAAAAGCAGCTTACATTCAAAACATGAGAGATGGTTTAGAAAGTTAGTATTAGCTTCTTAAAAATAATTACCGTTAGTTATCAAAATTTGATACTAACGGTTTTTTTATGCTTAATTTTGAAGTAAATAATATTCTCTATAAGTAGAATGGAAATTACTTATTCTTATGAAATCAAATAATGAAGCATTTCGTGACTATCTTCAGCTGGAAAAAAAATATTCAGCACATACAATTAATGCTTATTTGAATGATGTTTTTTTCTTTGAAACATTCAATAAGGATAATTTTGAACAGGAAAATATTGAAGAGGCAAATTATAGTCAGATCAGAAGTTGGATTGTTTCACTTGTTGACCAAGATATTTCTAATGTTTCTGTAAATAGAAAAATGTCTTCTTTAAAAGCATTTTATAAGTTTTTATTAAAAACAAAACAAATAGAGGTTAGTCCTATGTTGAAACATAAGGCATTGAAAACGCCTAAAATTGTGCAAATTCCATTTTCTGAAAAGGAATTGACAGATTTAATGCATCAGTTTGAGAATCCTTCCGGATTTGAAGAAGTGAGGAATAAGTTAATTGTGGATTTATTTTACACAACAGGAATGCGTAGGGCAGAGTTAATACACTTAATGAAGTATAATGTAGATTTGTCTTCAAATGTCGTTAAGGTATTAGGGAAACGAAATAAGGAGCGCATTATTCCTGTATTGCCAATTATTGTTGATCAGCTTAATTTATATCTGAAAGAAAGAGCTTCTGTTGAAAAGATAGTGGATGAAGATTATTTTTTTATTTCTTCAAAAGGGTTAAAATTGAGTGAATCTTTTGTGTATCGATTAATAAATTCTTACTTTAGTAACGTCTCTGAAAAGGTAAAAAAAAGTCCGCATGTGCTCAGGCATACTTTTGCGACTCACTTATTAAATAACGGAGCGGATTTAAATTCAGTTAAAGAATTATTAGGACATTCGAGTTTGGCGTCTACGCAAGTTTATACCCATAATAGTTTAGCAGAGCTTAAAAAGGTGTATACCAATGCGCATCCTAGAAATAAATAATAGTTCTGAAATGTTTAACCCTAAAATTTGTATTATGAAGGTAGATGTTCATGCAGTTAACTTTACTGTTGACCGAAAATTGGTAGATTTTATTCAGGAAAGAATGGATAAATTAGAGAAATATTACGATCGGGTTGTTTCGGCCGACATTTTTTTAAAAGTCGAAAGAACGAGTGATAAGGAAAACAAGGCGGTAGAGATAAAGATTAATGTTCCCGGAGATGATTTTTTGGTTAAAAAACAATGTAAGACATTCGAAGAAGCTATCGAGCTTTCGGCAGAATCTTTAGAACGTGTATTGGTAAAAAGGAAAGAAAAAATAAGAGCACACATATAATTGAAAATTTTTTCAAAAAAATGTTTTGATTCAAAGATAAAATAGCTACATTTGCAGTCCGTTAGAAATAGCGGGCTTTTTTATTGATATTGCCAGCGTAGCTCAGTTGGCTAGAGCAGCTGATTTGTAATCAGCAGGTCGTGGGTTCGAGTCCCTCCGCCGGCTCTAAATATTTCAAATACGATTTGAAATTGTTCATGCAATTGTTGATAAAAAAGGGGAGATACTCAAGCGGCCAACGAGGGCAGACTGTAAATCTGCTGTGTGAACTTCGCAGGTTCGAATCCTGCTCTCCCCACAAAAAAAAAGAAGTTAAGATTTTGGATTATAGGTTAAGATTTTGAAAATCTGAAAACTAAATTCAAAAATCTAAAATCAGAACTCTCTGCCGGTGTAGCTCAGGGGTAGAGTGCTTCCTTGGTAAGGAAGAGGTCTCGGGTTCAATTCCCGACATTGGCTCAAGTAAGTAGGAAATTGAAAATTAATATATAACTAAGATTAAAAATTAAGTAAAATGGCAAAGGAGAATTTTAATCGTTCCAAACCGCACTTAAACATAGGTACAATTGGACACGTGGATCACGGAAAAACTACATTAACTGCAGCAATTACAAAAGTATTGTCTGATGCAGGTTACTGTCAAGCAAAATCTTTTGATCAAATCGATAACGCTCCAGAGGAGAAAGAAAGAGGTATTACTATTAATACATCACACGTAGAGTATGAAACAGCTAACCGTCACTACGCTCACGTTGACTGTCCAGGTCACGCGGATTACGTAAAGAACATGGTTACTGGTGCTGCTCAAATGGACGGAGCTATCTTAGTAGTTGCTGCTACAGATGGTCCAATGCCACAAACTCGTGAGCACATCCTTTTAGGTCGCCAGGTTGGTATTCCTAGAATGGTAGTTTTCATGAACAAAGTTGACATGGTTGATGACGCTGAGTTATTAGAACTTGTTGAAATGGAAATTAGAGATTTATTATCTTTCTATGAATATGATGGAGATAATGGTCCTGTTGTTCAAGGTTCTGCTTTAGGAGGATTGAATAATGATCCTGCTTGGGTTCCTAAAATCATTGAATTAATGGCAGCTGTTGATTCTTGGATCGAAGAGCCAGTTCGTGATACTGCAAAACCATTCTTGATGCCAGTTGAGGATGTATTTACAATTACTGGTCGTGGAACTGTTGCTACAGGTCGTATCGAAACTGGTATTGCTAATACAGGAGATGCTGTTGAAATCATTGGTATGGGAGCTGATAAATTAACTTCTACAATTACAGGAGTTGAGATGTTCCGTAAAATCCTTGACAGAGGAGAAGCTGGAGATAACGTAGGTTTATTGTTAAGAGGTGTTGATAAAGAATCTATCAAAAGAGGGATGGTTATCATTAAGCCAGGATCAGTAAAACCACACGCTACTTTCAAAGCTGAGGTTTATATCTTGAAAAAAGAAGAAGGTGGACGTCATACTCCATTCCATAATAACTACCGTCCACAGTTCTATGTACGTACAACTGACGTAACAGGAGTTATTACTTTACCAGAAGGAGTAGAGATGGTAATGCCAGGAGACAACTTGACAATTAATGTTGCTTTGTTAAGTCCAATCGCTATGAGCGTAGGTTTACGTTTTGCTATCCGTGAAGGTGGTAGAACAGTAGGAGCAGGTCAGGTGACTGAAATCGTAGGATAATCCTATAAAAATTATAAAAAGCCAGTTGATTTTCTTAACGAGATCACTGGCTTTTAATTACGGGCGTAGTTCAAGGGTAGAATAGCGGTCTCCAAAACCGTTGATGGGGGTTCGAATCCCTCCGCCCGTGCAATATAAAATATATCAAATGACAAAAGTTACTAATTATTTAGCGGAGGCTTTCGAGGAGTTAAAGTCAAATGTTACTTGGCCTGCTTGGGCTGAGGTGCAAAAATTGACAATTGTTGTGGCTGTATTTTCAGTTTTATTCGCCTTGGCAACATGGGGAGTAGATGAATTTTTTGCAAAAGCTTTGGCTGGATTTTTTAACTGGTTAAAAGGATAAATTTTTTGTGATGGCAGATAATAATGTGAAAAAATGGTATGTAGTTAGAGCTGTAAGCGGACAAGAAAATAAAGTCAAAGCTTACATTGAAACTGAAATTGCCAGATTAGGTATGGGTGATTATGTTTCCCAAGTTTTAGTGCCTACAGAAAAAGTAGTTACTGTAAAAGAAGGAAAGAAAATGTCTAAGGATAAAGTTTATTTCCCTGGATATGTTATGATCGAAGCCAATTTAATTGGTGAGATACCTCATATTATTAAGTCTATTACTAGTGTAATTGGATTTTTAGGTGAGATCAAAGGTGGAGAACCTGTTCCTTTGAGGCTTTCTGAGGTAAATCGTATGTTAGGTAAAGTGGATGAGTTAGCTGTAAATACAGATACTCGTGCTATTCCTTTCAGTTTAGGTGAAACTATAAAAGTGATCGATGGTCCTTTTAATGGATTTAACGGTACGGTTGAAAAAATCAATGATGAAAAGCGTAAACTTGAAGTAATGGTTAAGATTTTCGGAAGAAAAACTCCATTAGAATTGAGTTTTATGCAAGTTGAAAAAGTATAATTTTTGTTACATCTATAATAACCACCGTAGTCGCTTCCAATGATTAAGGTGTTAAATTTTTTAAAAAATGGCTAAAGAAATTAGTAAGGTAGTTAAACTACAAGTTAAGGGAGGTGCTGCGAATCCGTCGCCACCGGTTGGACCTGCTTTAGGAGCTGCTGGGGTTAATATCATGGAGTTCTGTAAGCAATTTAATGCTAGAACACAAGATAAACCTGGCAAAATATGCCCAGTACAAATTACTGTGTATAAAGACAAATCATTTGATTTTGTTGTAAAAACTCCTCCAGCTGCCGTCCAATTATTGGAAGCTGCAAAGCTAAAGTCTGGATCAGGTGAACCAAATCGTAAAAAAGTAGCTAGTGTTACTTGGGACGTTATCAAAGCAATTGCTGAAGATAAAATGGTAGACTTAAATGCATTTACAATCGAGGCTGCAATGAGCATGATCGCTGGAACTGCTAGGTCTATGGGTATAACTGTATCAGGAGATGCTCCTTTTTAATTAAGAGAAAGAAATGGCAAAATTAACAAAAAAGCAAAAAGAGGCTGCTTCAAAAATTGAAAAGAACAAACTATACTCTTTAAAAGATGCAGCTGCATTAATTAAAGTTATAGCTTCTGCAAAATTTGATGAGTCTGTTGATATCGCAGTTCGTTTGGGTGTAGATCCAAGAAAAGCGAATCAAATGGTTAGAGGTGTAGTTACATTACCTCACGGAACAGGTAAAGACGTTAAAGTATTAGCATTGGTTACTCCAGATAAAGAAGCAGAAGCTTTAGCTGCTGGAGCTGATTATGTAGGTCTTGATGATTATTTACAAAAAATTAAAGATGGTTGGACAGATGTTGATGTTATCATCACGATGCCAGCTGTTATGGGTAAATTAGGTCCATTAGGTCGTATTTTAGGACCTAGAGGTTTAATGCCAAACCCTAAAACAGGTACTGTAACTATGGATGTTGCAAAAGCTGTTGCAGAGGTTAAAGCTGGTAAAATTGACTTTAAAGTTGATAAAACTGGTATCGTACATGCAGGAATTGGTAAAGTTTCTTTTGGAGCTGAGCAAATTTATGACAATGCACACGAAATTATTCAAACATTAATCAAACTTAA
>NZ_JAYSPC010000069.1:0-3450 GCF_043722275.1 Flavobacterium sp.
TGCACTATGCAACTCATGAACACAAATTAAAATAATTTTCCGGTGTTAAATTTATTATGGGTGTATTTGTCAAACTTTTCCTGGTAGTTGTTTAAGCATAAACCTAATTCAAAAATATGCACAGGTTTTGAGGGATTGTGCTTTCGCTTTTTTAGTGGGGCTTGAGAAGTGGATAAAAGAAAAAGTGATGATGATATGCCGGGTGGGTTTGTAATAAGATGCGCCAGGGATTTTGAAGACGCCGGGTCCGCTGCGGGAGACTCGGCTGGGAACGGGCTGGTATTTTTTATTTATTGCTATAAAAGTCGAAATCAAAGTAGTGTCTTTTATGATGTTCCCCAATTTCACCAATTATTTTTTTTTCACACAAGTCAACAGGAATAGCTTTTTTTCCACTTAATTCTGATAACGAACCGAAATAGATTGAAAAGGTTGTTTTGTCAAATTGAATTGCCATCCAGTGTGCAACTGCATTATGTTTCTTTTCAGAAGCATAAGCTTTTCTATATGCATTATTCCCAAGGTTATACCTAGAATTTAATGTTCCTTTCTTCTCAAATTTATTTCTTGCTTTTACACTTATGATAATTTTAATTCCATCCTTTTCACATTCAAGGTCTGCAAAAGGTTCGTTTAAACTTTTGTCATTTAGATTTCTTATTCTATCATAGCCTCTATCAACAAGTGCTTTAATAGCAAATAATTCACCTAGTTCACCTAATGATTTCTTTCTTGCGGCTTCTTTTTTGTTTACATCTTCCATTTTGTTTCAAGATATTGTACTACCGACGGGCAGGTATTGCTGCAGGTGGGAAACTTTATAACGTCCAGCCCGGAACCTTTGCCCAATTGAAAAATATAAAGTTGAAGTTAACAACAAAAAGCCAAATAGATATTCGTCAGCCGGAACAAAAGTACAGCGATCAAACAGCCGAAGTTTCAACGTACAGCCCTGCTTGCACAACTCCATGTTGGCTGTTCGTTTTTCTACAACTCTGAGGGATTGTCGTATTTCGATAGAATCTTCAATTTCCCTTCAAAAATTATTTCTTTTTGAATTAGGTCAGAGTTTGAATTAATTTGTCCGTGCCAATATTTGTTAGCAAGCTCATTGAAGTCAGTAAACTTAAAAATATCCATTTGAATAAATGAACCATCTGCATGAAATAAATTACCTGTCACACTTACCTTACAAATTAATTTGTTTTCATTGTCGTTAAATTCAGTCCACCATTTTTCGATTTGCTCTTTGTCTGATAGCCAGAAACATTTTTGTCTTGACGGTAATTCGAAAAAATATTTTGTACGACAGTCTTCAAAAATTATTTCCCTAAGCATCTTTCGAGATTGTGCTAAGGAATGAAAGGTTTGTTTTAGAAGATTAAAAATATGCGAATTAAATCCTTGTATGTTTGAAACATTGTTTTGGTTTAATTCTTGATTGTCAATGGAATTATTAAACTTTTCGAGTTCATCTATATTTTTATTTAAATAATCAATTAGTTCAAACTGTTCAAAATCTTTAGACACTTTGCGATGTGGCTCCGTTGAAAGTCCTTTATAAAAATGATTGAATTCGTCTTTTGGTGTCTCTAATATGTTGCCAGGCTTCCAGAGGTCTTGATGGTGATTTTTTCTATGAATGTGAAAGAGTTCTTTGTCTACAACCTGCATAAATTTGTGGGTTTAAAATGACAGCCAACACTACAATTTATTATATAAGAGGCTGCTCACCAAAACAATTGCTTTTGATTACAAATACCTTGCTGTTATACATTTCGTACTTTGCCTACCGGCAGGCAGGTTGTTGTTGGGACAATCCGTTTTTATTCTTTTTAAAAAATTGAAATTCTCACACTATTAAAAGCAATCTCTAGCTATCAGAGGCAATGCAATGTTAGCAGAAGGTTTACTTATTTTACTAATTCACGCCGAAATCTATTTGCTATATATTTTTCAAAATATCCGTCTTTAGAAGAGTGCATAATAAAAGCACTGTATATAAGACTTGATACATTATAGTACTGATAAATACTTCCATTCTTGAAGGCGACCTGTAATACTAAATGTGTCGCGTCGTAACCTACAGAGTCAAGTTTTGAAGAAATTACTCTTATCCGATGAATGTTTAAAAAACTCTTATTTGATCTTTGATTTGGATCATTATATTTTTCCTGTTGTTTTTTTGTTCTAGGTATAAAGTCTTCTTTTGACGTTGTTTTATTTAAAAGGGGGATATAATTTTCTAAAAATGAATATGCTTCATTAATTTGTTTGCATTTTTCAAGAGCCAAAATTTGTTTATTATAGTCATTCGGAAATTTATCAGGATGCCATAATTTAACTTGTTTCCTATATGCCTTTCTTATTTCTTCTCTAGTTGACATTCTATTAACTCATAGTATATCAAAGTGCTTATCGCTTATTTTTGCATTCAAGGGAAATCTGTTTGCGTTAAATGGTCTTTATAAATTTCTGCTTACGTGCGGGTTTTGTGCTGGCCGGGTATTTTTAGTCGGTCGAAACGACCGATCAGCTGAACAAAGATATGAAGCCGAGAATATATTCTAAAGCCCATCCGTGTTACTGAAGCTGGAACAAAAGCTGATCAGCGAACAGGAAGATGAGTATTTATTCGTCAGCCCGGCCAGCGAAAAGCCGATTGTTGTAAACAATCGATAATGGCCAATTAGAGTATTACTTATTTTCTAAATTAATTACTCGTACATTCAAATTTTCCAAATTTCTTTGTATACCAGTAATAGTATCAAGCATTTGTTTAAAAATGTTTTGTTGCATCTGAATTACCCCTCTGGCTTCATCAAAAGCTGTTGCAGTTTGAGAGAATTCCGTATTTATTTTTTCTGTTAATAGTTCAAGGCTTTTAACTATAATCTTGTCTGTACCTTGCAATGACATGACGGCACTCCCGATTTCTTGTATTGTTTTCTTTAATTCTACTATTTCGTTTTTCATATTTCAATTAAAATTAAATGGAATAAGTATTTTATCTGGAAAGATGAATCTGCTCATTACCTTATTTCCCAACAAAAGAATATTCAAAAGATTGTTTACAACACTTACAATTTATGATATAAGACGCTGTCAACCCCAAAATATCGCTATTGAAAACTAATCAGATGGTATTATACATTTCGTACTTGCCTACCGGCAGGCAGGTTGTTGTTTGCACAATCCGATTTTATTCTTTTTAGATAATTGATATTCTCAGACTATGAAAAGCAGACTCCATTATTGCCAAAAATAAAAACCCCTGAAAGCCCTCCAACAAAAAACCCCCTGCTCACGCAAAGGGTTTTTGAAAATCCTGTTATATATTTTTAATGCATAATAATCCGCTGGTTACCGCCCTGGTTATTCTGTTGCATTTCCTTCATCATCTTATCCCTTTCTTTTTTATATTCTTCCGGGGTATAATGTTTTTTACCA
>NZ_JAYSPC010000070.1:0-2035 GCF_043722275.1 Flavobacterium sp.
ACAGGGGCTGTTCTAAATAACAGATGTATGTAAGTACAACTTATCTGTCGGGGGCTGAACATTTTATAAGGCAGTTCAAAAATTGAGATAATTTTTTAAATATGCAACTGTTTGTAAAAGTATTTTACAATTATTAATTTATAGCAGTTATTACAGCTTATTTTATGTTCTGTAAAAAATAGCTTGGTTATGCAAATTGTGTGTCAGCGGGGTTTTCGCCTGATTTACTTTCAAATTAAAAATAACTTCCCGGCGAAACCCCGATGCAGGAAAGCATTCGGTTTTTACGAACGTAAATTATAAGTGTTTAAAGTGTATGGATAAAATATCTTTTACATGCCCCAATAAAACCGGTGCTATAGTTTTCTTTTACCGCTATACGCTTAGTGTTTGGAATATTGGCAGCATAATTATCCAGGTTTATTCTTCAGCGGGTTTTGCCGTAAACTTTTTTTAGATGGAATTGTAAGTGGGCGAAAACCTTGCTGGAATACAATGTTGGCAGCAGTATTGACGAAATAGTTAGTTAAAAAAGTGATCTTTAGACTGCGAACAATACTTCATATATTCAGAAAATGTGTCTTGGAAACTCCATTCTGCGTTTGGTAAATCACTTGATAATACTTTTTGAATTGTGTCATCTTTTTTATTTACCACTGTTATCTTGATTTGTTTATGCCCAATTTTTGAGCGTAGTAAATCCTTAAATACTTGTTCTGTTCCTTTCCACCCGATAATAAGTATTTCTTGAATTTTATCTAAGTTTGCTTCTAGCAATAGTCTTTGATTCATTGGCATTACAAAATCATCTTTATCTGTAAACGGAATTAATAATTGTGGTAAAAATCTTTTAAATGTAGGGCTATTATTTGTAAGGGATGGAGAATTATCTATTGCTACTTTATCGTCTATTTCAAGAAACAATTCTGAATAAGTTTTCTTTTTTAAATAGAGGTCTAAACTAAATAGTTGATTTTTAGTAGCTGGAGTTGTTGCAGTAGCGTTATTTTTAAAGTATCTAACCCAATTCCATGATCCATGGGGCTTAAACAATATTAGTTTTCGATTCGTATCTATATAATCATCTATTTTTTTGTATGCATAGCCAGAGACAGCTTCTATTGCCTGCTCTATAAGAGTGTCATAATTAAAACTGGTAATAAGAATTGGTTCTCCTTTTGAAACAGTATATTTTGATGCCAAAGACATTAAGGAGTTATAATTACTTCTTTTAACGTTCTTGCATTTGTCTGATACGTCCATAAATAAATTTTGCAAATAATATTGCGTATTTATTATTTTATTAAGTAAATCTGGATTGTGATATTTTTTTACATCCTCCCATTGTTCTTGAAAAAATCTTTCGACATCAAGGGCTTGTAAAACCTCACTTGCTAAAACGTTTGCTCCTGGATAAGAGGATAAAATTTTGTCATATTCGTCATTGAATAAATTATATGTAAGGGGAGGACGATCCTTTTCCAAGATTTTACCATCAAAGGAGAAATCAAAAGATGCACCAGCTCCAAGTATTACCATTTTGGTTGCATTTAATGTAGAAGTAACTCTAGCACTTTGAAGAGTTGTTGGTCTAAGATAAGGTCTATGTGAGGTAATGCAATCTAAACTCACTTTCTCACCGAGTGTATAGAGAGTACCACGATCTTTATTGTATTCTTTAATATCTGAAGGTTTAATTATATAAAAATTATTTCGATTACTTTTATCTTCTACGAGAATTCCAATTTTTTGTTCACCATAATAAAGTGTGAAGCAATAGATACTTGCGAGATTAAGCTGAAGAAGATCAGATCTTTTCATTATATAGGGAGTTTTTGATATTGCTGCCAACACATAAATATATGCTATAAAAATTGCCATGCAATAATTTTTGGATTATGATATCAACCATCTGAAATTATATAAATCCAATTGTCGTTAGAACAATCCACTTTTAATGGCTATGATTAATTGATCAAAACACATTCCCTATTTACCCAAAAACTCCCTGATGATCTTGAAATCTTTTTCCTTT
>NZ_JAYSPC010000071.1:0-1601 GCF_043722275.1 Flavobacterium sp.
TGCGCTTAATTTCTGTGAAAGAAATATAACGGTTAAAAAAACAAAACTGTTTTTAAAATATTTCAAATTCATAAGAGAGTAAACAAATCTAAACAAATTATTTTAGGTTAAACATATTTATACAGGGCTTTCTTATAAAAAATTAAACTTGCTAAACGCCTTGAACAAAGTTAAGATATTGTCTGAAAATTCATCTATCAATTCTTTTATATTATTTGGTTTTAGTTGATAGATGGCATTAAGGACAATAGTTCTACAGGTAGCCATATTATGTGACAATTCGGGGAATTTAGATTTTAATGCATCTTCATTTAAGGACACATCTCGTATATGGTTATTGGTTTCAACATTCCAATGATCTTTCACAGCATTAAACAATTCATGAGTTGTATCGTTAGCTTGTGTTTTTTCATTAGAGATGTAGTAAGCTGTTTCACAGCTTATCGTTTTAGCTTTACAATTATAACGTTCTCTTTCTACTTTAATTACTGTTTGAAAATTAGCATTACTCCATCGTTTATCAAAACAAACATTTTTTAGATCAAAGCTTTCATATTTCCTTGTATCCACCCTCCCATTACCTTTTTCAGGCTCTGGACAATATTGATTAATCGGCTTTTTAGTACTGCTAATGCTAACCAGAGTGTCTAATAATTCTTTTTGATTCTCTTTAACTCCAATTAAAAAAATGCCACCTTCACCTTCACCTTCAATGTATGTAACTGTTTCTGGGGTTAAGTGAAGGGCATCTAATGTGATTTTTTTATTAGAGCAATTATCTTTAAGGAGTTCTAATACACTAGGACGCTCACTTTCTTTTCGCCCATTATAAAATTCTTGTTTAGACACAATTCTCGTGCTGTGTTCAACTAGTTGAGTAACGGCTTCTCCACGAGTATTGCCTTTTAAAATACTGCCTCGCAATTCTTTACCATCCGAGGCAAACCAATTACTTTGTTCAATAGAAAGGCGTTGGTAAAAAAAGGTACTCATCAATCTATTAAAAATTTCAACATTTACTTTTTTAAAATAAGGGGTAATTGAGCCCGTGAAACTGCCTTGATTAATGGCTGTTCAAGATAACTGCACAATTGCTCATTGGTGTTTTTAATTGCTCTGTGAATACTAGATAAATTGCCATCTTTATTCCTACAAAGGGCAAGCATAACTCCTAATAAAACAAAGGCTATACAATGTTTTTTTCCTCTGTTGTCTCGTAAATCTATATTTTCGCATTTTTTTATTTGTTCGTATAAACTTGTACATTTACCTTTAATTGGTTGTTCCATCGTTTTGTTTTTTTATTGGTTCAAAACAAAATTACTTAGCGGGGAACTCCAATCTTTTCTAAAATCAAAATCAAATCAAGATGCTATTGTTTAAAACTTTACCTTTTTTATAAGAAAGCCCTGCCTGTGGTGGTTGCAGATGATACATTGGCGGAAAATGTATAATTGCTAATGTTTGATGAAGCTGTGAAGTTAATAGGCAAAGCATGTCCAAAGCCAGGGTCGGTATCTACAAAATATTCACCTGTTACAATATTGCCAATTGCTTCACCTTTTATAAATGGAAATGTATTGGTGAGGCTCCAATTGCCT
>NZ_JAYSPC010000072.1:0-4058 GCF_043722275.1 Flavobacterium sp.
GTAATTAGAAAAATCCGTTTTTATCCGCGTTTTCGCTTTAGCGAATCAGTAAAATCAGCGTCTAATTTTGACGCGGATAAAACAGATTTACTTCGTAAAAACGCGGATAAAAACGGATTTGATTTGCAATGATTTTATTTTTTAAAAGCTTAACTTAATGACATTGCCCGCCGGGACTTACAAATCTATCTATAATCTAATATCTATAATCTAAAATTCTCCCTAATAACAATCACTTAATAACTGGCTATTTTCTTTATAATATGAAATGCTCTTCATTTCTCCGGCAAGACATAATTTGTCCAAAATAGCTTCAACATCTTTTTGCATGGCGAGAGATCCGCAAATCATGATTACGCCGTCTTCTTTCAATAAATTGATAAAAAAGTCCGTATCGCGTTTGATTAAATCCATTACATAAAAATGTTCTGCTTCGCGGGATAAAGCTAAATGAAAACTTTGCAGTTTTTGCTTTTCAATCATTTCTGATGTGAACTTTTTATATCCTGAAACGGTTTCGGTTTCCATGCGGAATCCGGCATATAAATGTGTTTCTGTTTTGGTTTTATTCTGTTCAATCATTCCAAGGAAAGGCGCGATTCCGGTTCCATTGGAAATTAGGGCAACTTTAGAGGCTTTTTTCGGAAAATGAAAAGCTTTATTATTGATTATTCCGCCTTTGATTGTATTTCCCGGAATCAGGTTATTCAGAAACTCAGAACCTAATCCGTTTTGATGTAATTTAACGACCAATTGTATGTTTCCGGAATGGTTCCCAATGGAGTAGAGGCGTTCTCTGGTGTCGTTTGCAGGATAAATAGCGAGTAAATCTCCTGAACTGAATTTTGCTCTCATATTCGCTCGTAAGGTAAGTATGAAAGTTTGTTCGTGTTCAGAAATCAGCGTTTTATCTAAAACCATGAGTTTTTGCAAACCTTTAGGAACGTGATTGTATAATGATGGTGTTGTCGATAATGAAATTTCGGTTTTTGCGCACCATAATTTTATCCAATTCACGAATTCGTCTGCTGATTTATCGTTTACGGTTTGAACATCTAATAAACGTTCTGCCCAAGTTTGAAGTTCTAATTGTTTGTCAATTTCAAAGGCGAAACCGCAAAAATCAGAATATGCTTTTGATCCAAAACCTACTACTGAATAATTGATTTTTTGGCTTTGAGGATATTTCTTCAAAAGAGATAAAAACTTACTTCCGTTTGAAGGTGCGTCGCCTAATCCATGAGTCGAAGACAAAACAATAATATGTTGTGCTTTTGGGAAAATAGTGTAGCTGTTTAATTCGATTACAAATGCTTTTTTTCCGTGTGCGATTAATTGTTTCAGGATTGCATTGGCGAATCGTAAGGAACTTCCGTTTTCTGAACCAACTAATAAAATGAATTCGCTTTCATTGGCTTTGAATTTATTTTTGATTCGGCTTGACCTTCTTTTTAACGTAATCGAAAAGCCCGAATAGATAAAAAAGAGAATATTAATACTTGCAATGGCTACTATAAATGCCCAGATTCCGTTTGCTCTTCCGGTATGAAGATTAAGGCTTAAATCAGATAACTGAACGGTGATTGGCGAGCGTTTTTCGGTGACAACCGCGCCTGTAATCTGATTGACTTCGATTTCACGATCTTTTAATTCAATGATGTAGTATTCTTCAGGATCGTCTGTAAAAGGGAATTCGATTTTATTAATATCTGATAAAAGTGTAGTTTTAAAAATAGAAGTAGTTTTGTCTTTTTGAGTGATTACGGTTTCAGTTTTTGCCTTTTGATTTTTCTCTTTTCCCATGAAAAAGTTGAATCTTTCCAGTGATAAATAAGTTCCGGTAAGGGCAATAATCAAAATAGGAATTAGCGCTAATCGTCCTAAAACTACGTGATAATATTGGGCGAAATATTCTTTTACTACTTTCGAAAAGAAATTACGGATTCCTCTTTGACGGTTCAAAACAAGGGCAAAACCGGAAATCGCAATTAAGAATAACAAAAAGGAGATTACGCCAACAAAAAAACGGCCGGTTTCATGGAGAAATAAGGAACGGTGAAAACCGGTAACCCATTGAATGAATTCGGATTTTTTTATGGGTTTGCCTAATTGTTTTCCGGTTTTGGGATCAATGTATGAATTGATATCGTTACCATCCTGATCGATGGCCTGAAGGGTTACAAATTGATTGTGGTCAATGCTGATTTCGGTTATTTCCGAATATTCTTTTTTAAGGATTGGCAGGGTTTCGCCTAATGTGATTTTATCAAAATTTTCGACTTTGTACGGGAGTGTTTTTTCCTGCATTGCATCAACGGCAAGGATAATTCCGGTTGCTGATGCTAGTATTAAAAATAAAGAGGAAAACAAAGCCAGGGCCAAGTGTGTGTAACGCCAAAAAGAAAGAGTCATTGAATCTAAATCTATTGAAATGTATATTAATTTTCATTTTTGTCATCCCGAACAACGAGGGATCTCAATGTCATTAAGTTAGGGGGAAATCTATAAAATTACTTAACAGTTTAATCAGGAAAGTAATTAGGGAAATCTGTTTTTATCAGTGTTTTCGCGTTAGCGAATCAGTAAAATCAGCGTCTAATTTTGACGAGGATAAAACAGATTTACTTCGTAAAAACGCGGATAAAAACGGATTTGATTTGCAATGATTTATTTTTTTAAAGATTAACTTAATGACATTGGGATCTCCGTGAGCAACTTGACAAAGTGTTTTCCTGAATTGGCGAGCTACTTGCGGATTCTTCGACTTCGCTCAGGATGACAATGATTGTGGTTATTTTGCACAAAATATTTTTTTAATCTGTAGCAACTTTGTCAAAGTTATTTTCGGCATTTTTGTCATCCCGAGGAACGAGGGATCTCCGTTAGTAGCTCGACCAAAATTGATAACGCACTTTGTGGAGTTTCTTGCGGATCCTTTGACTTCGCTCAGGATGACAAAAATGTGTTATTTTTTTGCGCAAATTAAAGTATTATATCTTATTTAATCTAACGTATCTAATATATCCTTTTCCTTCGGTTTTGTCTGCAAGACCTTCTGTTGTTAAAGGAATTTCTACATCATTAACATGGTATTTTTGATCTTCGACGGCTGATTCAAATCTTAGTTTGTATCCTTTGTTAATTTTCGAATCATCAATTTCTATTGTTGTCATGCTGCGATCGCCACCAGTTACTGATGCTCCGGTTTTTGCACTGATATCTGCTGGTTTTGCGGTTTGGAATTTGTTCCATTCTTTTAATGATTTGTACCATTTTTTATCGTCGCCCATTACATAAAGTGTTTTTTCGTAATCTCCGTTTGCATTGATTAACGAAACTACGATGTAAGCGCCTTCGCCCATATAATTTGCCATTTGTAACATGCATTTGTATTTGCTTGCCTGCGCATTTGCCTGAAACGAGATTAAAAAGATTAATGTGCTTGTAAGAGCTATTTTAAGTATTGATTTCATTTTTTAATTGTAAATTATTAATTAGTGAATTATGAGTTTTGAACGATCAATTGATTTTAGAATTTAACTAAAAACTTATAACTCATAACTTTTTTATGCTATTTTAAAAATTCTATTGATACGTTGCTTTTTGTTAATGACTCGTTTTCTTTTGCTAATGCATAAGCACTTTCGTCAAATTCTGTGTTGATGTCTTTTTTAGCACCAATTGATACAAGATATTTCAGGATTGTATCATCTTTTGCGACCATTGCAGCTTTGTGCAAAGCGGTCATTCCGTCTTTGTTTTTTGCATTGACATCGATGTTTAAAGCGGCTAATTTTTTCAGTAAAACTAAATCATTTTTCGCAATTGCAAAGTGATACAATGTACTTCCGTCTTTTTGAGCAGCTGCCAGGTTTAAACCTTTTTCCTGAAGTACTTTTATTTTAGCTTCAAAAGGATCTTGTGCAGGATTAGCTTCACGACTTGCCGGACGATATGATTGTACTAAATAAACGCCTAAATTGTTTCCGTCTTTGTCTTTTACGTTTACATCTGCTCCTTTATTTAAAAGTAATGCAACTGCTTCTGCCGTTCCGGAC
>NZ_JAYSPC010000073.1:0-44098 GCF_043722275.1 Flavobacterium sp.
CCAACAAACGTAATTTCGATTACAGATGGTCAGATTTTCCTTGATGGAGATTTGTTCAACTCTGGAGTTCGTCCTGCAATTAACGTAGGTATCTCTGTATCTCGTGTTGGAGGTAATGCTCAGATTAAATCAATGAAAAAAGTTTCAGGAACTTTAAAATTAGATCAGGCTCAATTCCGTGAATTAGAAGCTTTCGCTAAATTTGGTTCTGACTTGGATTCAGTTACTTTAAACGTAATTGAAAAAGGCAGAAGAAACGTTGAGATCTTGAAACAAGGTTTAAATGATCCTTATACAGTAGAAAATCAAGTTGCTATTATTTACGCTGGTTCTAAAAACTTATTAAGAAACGTTCCTGTAAATAAAGTAAAAGAGTTTGAAGCTGACTTCTTAGCTTACTTAAACAGTAAACATAAAGATACGCTTAATGCTTTGAAAGCTGGGAAATTAGATGACAACATTACTGATGTTATTGAAAAAGCAGCAAAAGAAATTTCAGCAAAATATAATTAATAAGATAATTAGTCAATTAGATAATTAGAAAATGTCTTAACATCCTTCTAATTATCTAATTTTCAAATTGTCACATTTTCTAATCAATAGATGGCAAATTTAAAGGAAATCCGTAATAGAATTACTTCCGTTTCATCGACGATGCAAATCACATCGGCAATGAAAATGGTTTCTGCTGCAAAGCTTAAGAAAGCACAAGATGCAATCACTGCAATGCGCCCTTATGCCGAGAAATTAACAGAGTTGTTGCAAAACCTTTCGGCTACACTTGATGGTGAAGTTGGAGGAGATTACACAACACAACGTGAAGTAAAAAAAGTATTGCTTGTTGCTATAACGTCAAACAGAGGTTTATGTGGAGCATTTAATACGAATGTAGTTAAAGAGATTAAAAACCGCACTGTATTTTATGCAGGAAAACAAGTTGATGTTTTTGCTATTGGTAAAAAAGGAAATGATGTTTTAACTAAAACTCACAAAGTACACGGTCATCATAATGCAATTTTTGATCATTTAACTTTTGAAAATGTTGCAGGAATTGCTGATAATTTAACTGAAAAGTTCTTATCAGGAGAATACGACAGAATCGAATTAATCTATAATCAGTTTAAAAATGCTGCGACACAAATTGTTCAAACAGAACAGTTTTTACCGTTAGCTCCTATTAAATCTGATGTACCGGTTTCAACTGGAGATTATATTTTCGAGCCTTCAAAAGAAGAAATTGTATTGACTTTGATTCCTAAATCATTAAAAACACAATTGTACAAAGGTATTCGCGATTCATTTGCTTCAGAACACGGAGCGCGTATGACAGCTATGCACAAAGCAACTGACAACGCAACTGAATTAAGAAACCAATTAAAATTGACTTACAATAAAGCGCGTCAGGCATCTATTACTAATGAGATCCTTGAGATCGTTGGTGGAGCAGAAGCTTTAAACGGATAATTTATTTAAGATATATAAAAAATAACCGACAAGTAATTGTCGGTTATTTTTTATAATTGATTTTCATTTTTAGAAGCCTGGCTCTTCTATTTTAAACATTAGGAATCTTGTAGATAGTTAAGAAAATACAAAACAAAAAAAAGAGCCAACAAATAATTTGTCGGCTCTTTTACTTTTATATAGTAGTTTTAGTTTTTTTTGAATTTTGATTTATAAAATGGTGATTCCCAATTTATCCAAAAACTGAGAATCAGTACCATTTTATAAAATTATTTCGCAGATTTATCACCCTGCAGCGCTTTGTCTTTCGTGGGAACAAACTAGCTTTATTAGTCCCAATGCTCTGTTTTTTTGAGGGTTACATTTCAGCAGAATCAATCCCTTTGCTTTGTCTTTTATGGGAACAAACAAGCTTTATTAGTCCCAGGGCTCTGTTTTTTTGAGGGTTACATTTCAGCAGAATCAATCCCTTTGCTTTGTCTTTTGTGGGAACAAACTAGCTTTATTAGTCCCAATGCTTTGCTTTTTTTGAAAGGGTTGTATTTTAGCTTTGCTCATTCCCTTGATACAAAGTTAAGACACAAGTGCTTTTTTATATTTATACAATTTTTAAAGTTTATTATAGATTTCACATCTGCACTAATTATTACGTATTAAATTATATAAAAGACAATGAAAAAAATAAGTATTTTTGAAATCTATTTTTAATACAATGAAACTACAAATAAAAGAGCTTACTACTATAGCAGCAATGCTGACGCAGATAGAGACAATGAGATTTCTTTATCCTAATTTATCTGTTGAAAAATATGAAGCATATCTGTCTGAAATGGTTCCTCATAACTATATCCAAATTGGAGTTTTTGATGAAGATATTTGCGTAGGAATCACAGGTTGCTGGTCTTCTACTAAATTATGGACAGGAAAATATCTTGAAATAGATAATTTTGTAGTAAACCCAAACTATCGCTCGAAAGGAATAGGAAAATTATTGACAGATTATATCGAACAAAAAGCAATAGATTTAGATTGCAGCAGCATAGTTTTAGATGCTTTTACAGGAAATTTTGCCGCGCATAGATTCTATTATAATCAAGGTTATGGACCAAAAGGCTTTCATTTTGTCAAAATTTTAGATGAAAACAAATTAACACACTAAAATTAAAGCCAAGTTTTTTTATTGAACCAGCAAAATCAACAATAAACCAAAGAATTGGTTATTTTTGTTCCATAAACTTTATTACACATATATTTTGGGATTATATAAAAATCTGTTCAAACAAACTGCTATTTACGGATTAGCAACGGTTTTGCCGAGAATGCTAAGTTTTTTATTGGTAAGATTATATACTGGTATTTTACCAACAGCAGAATATGGCGAGGTTTCGATCGTTTTGTCATGGATGGTTTTCTTTAACGTGGTACTTTCTTACGGAATGGAAACTGCATTTTTTAGATTTTACAGTGCCGAAGAAGACAAGAAAAACGTAATTGCAACTTCGACAATATCAATATTCTGGTCGTCGATTGTTTTCTTATTTGTCGCTTTGATTTTTAGAAACACACTTGCAAATCTGGCAGATGTTGATGTACAATATATAACCTATACGGTTTGGATTTTAGTTCTTGATGCTTTGGTTTTAATACCATTTTCTAAATTAAGAGCGAACCAGAGACCAATGGTTTATGCAGCAATTAAAATTGGGAATGTGGTAATTAATTTATTACTGAACATATTCTTCTTAATGTATCTGCCTACACTTGCGGCTTCAAATCCTAACTCGGTTTGGGATAATTTATATGTAGAGAATTTCCAAATCGCTTATATTTTCATCGCAAATCTATTAGCAAGTTTAGCCACTTTTATAGTGCTTTCGCCGAATTATCTTTCACTTGGAAAAAAATTCGATCCAATACTTTGGAAAAAGATGATGAAATATGGTTTACCAATTTTGGTTGCCGGACTTGCATTTGCAGTAAACGAACATTTCGATAAAATTCTATTAGGATATTTGTTACCTGAAAATCTTGCAAAGTCAGAAGTTGGAGCATATTCTGCTTGTTATAAGTTAGGATTATTTATGGTTTTATTCGCAACGGCTTTTAGATTAGGTATAGAACCTTTCTTTTTCAGCCACGCTAAAAGCGCAAATGCCCCACAAACTTATGCAGTAATCACAAAATATTTCGTTATCCTGGGTTCCTTAATATTATTAGGAGTAATTGTTTTTGCCGATGTTTTAAAATACCTTCTGCTTGACAATAAAGCCTATTGGGAAGCGATGAAAGTAGTTCCGTTAATTATTTTGGCGAACTTCTTTTTAGGAATTTACAACAACTTATCGGTTTGGTATAAACTGACAGACCAAACAAAAATTGGAGCCTATATTTCAATTGTTGGCGCAATTGTAACCTTGGTTTTAAACTATTTTTTAATTCCAAAATACAGTTACTACGGTTCAGCAATTGCCACTATTTCGGCTTACGGAAGTATGATGTTAATATCATATGTTTTAGGAAATAAATATTATCCGATACCTTATGACATGAACAAAATTGGCGCTTATTTAGGAATCTCAATCGTGTTTTCGGCTATTTCTTTCTATGGATTTAGAGAAAATTATTTCGTGGGAGTTCCGTTATTATTAGCCTTCATGTATTTTGTTTACCACAACGAAAAAGAAACAATCAAAGCAATTATGAATAGAAAGTAGTTTTACTTTTTAATCTTTTTAAAATAAAAAATGAAAATACAAATAATCAACAAATCACAGCACGCTTTACCAAACTACGAAACAATTGCTTCGGCAGGAATGGATTTACGTGCCAATTTAACTGAATCTATTACGTTAAAACCATTAGAAAGAACCATTGTAAAAACGGGACTTTTTATAGAATTACCAATTGGTTACGAAGCACAAGTTCGACCAAGAAGCGGATTAGCAGCAAAAAGAGGCGTAACGGTTTTAAATTCTCCCGGAACGGTCGATGCCGATTATAGAGGAGAAATAGGCGTAATTTTAGTAAATTTATCAAATGAAGAATTCGTAATCGAAAACGGAGAACGAATTGCACAATTAATTATTGCTAAACACGAAAGAGCAGAATGGATGGAAGTTACAGAACTTTCGGAAACCTCAAGAGGCGAAGGCGGATTTGGAAGTACAGGGGTGAAATAGTTTTTCAGTCTCAGTTTTCAGTCTCATTCTCAGTAGTCAGTTTCTGTACTTTATGACTTAAAAGTGAAATGAATAAACTTAGTAAACTTTGCGAAAAACCTTTGTGAACTTTGCGGTAAAATAGTTTTCAGTCGCATTTTTCAGTTTCTGAACTTGGTGACCTTAAAAATGTAATGAATAAACTTAGTGAACTTTGCGAAAGACCTTTGCGAACTTTGCGTTAAAATAGTTTTCAGTCGCAGTCGCAGTAAACAGTTTTCAGTCGCATTTTTCATTTTCTGAACTTTGCGACCTTAAAAATGAAATGAATAAACTTAGTAAACTTTGCGAAAAACCTTTGCGAACTTTGCGGTAAAATAGTTTTCAGTCGCAGTTACAGTAATCAGTTTCTGTAATTTGCATTCTTAAAAAATAAAATGAATAAACCTAGCGATCTTTGCGAATACACTTTGCGAACTTTGCGGTAAAAATAAAAAAACAAAATGAAAATAATCGTTCCAATGGCAGGTCGAGGATCAAGACTTAGGCCACATACATTAACAGTTCCTAAACCATTAATTCCGGTTGCGGGAAAATCTATCGTACACCGTTTAGTCGAAGATATTGCTACAATATTAAAACAACCAATCGAAGAAGTTGCTTTTATTTTAGGAGACGAAGCATTTTTTGGCGAAGATCTTGTTACAAGTCTGGAAGAACTGGCAGGAAGTTTAGGAGCAAAAGCTTCAATTTACCGTCAGGATTTACCTTTAGGAACCGGTCACGCCATTATGTGCGCCAAAGATTCATTATCAGGTCCGGCAGTTATTGCTTACGCAGATACTTTGATCAGAGCAGATTTTGAATTAGATCCTGCGGCTGATGCTGTAATTTGGGTAAAACAAGTAGAACAGCCAGAAGCTTTTGGAGTTGTAAAATTAAATTCAAATAATGAAATTGTAGAATTGGTTGAAAAACCAAAAGAATTCGTAAGCGATTTAGCCGTTATCGGAATCTACTATTTCAAAGAAGTTGGAGATTTGAAAAAAGAACTTCAAGGAGTTTTGGATAACAATATCCAGAATGGTGGAGAATATCAAATCAATGACGGAATTAAAGCGATGATGGCGAATGGTAAAGTTTTTAAAACCGGAAGCGTTGACGAATGGATGGATTGCGGAAACAAAGACGTAACCGTAGAAACAAATTCCAGAATGTTAGGATTTTTGCACAATGACGGAGAACATTTAGTAGATTATGATGTTACGTTAGACAACTCAACAATTATTCCTCCATGTTATATTGGTGAAAATGTAGTGTTGAAAAACGCAACAGTTGGACCAAATGTTTCTCTAGGAAAAGGATGTCATGTAATTGACAGTTCGATCAAAAACAGTTTGGTACAAACATATTCTCAAATAAAAAATGCGAACTTAGATAATGCAATGATAGGAAATCACGTTGTTTATGATGGCAAATTTACGAGTATTAGTATAGGAGATTACTCTGTTTTAGAATAAAAAATGGTAAATTAAACGGAAATTATGTAATGATGAAAAAAGGAGTTTTAATAATTTTATTATCAGTTTTGCTTTGCAGTACAACTTCGATTATGGCTCAAACCGAACCGGAAGATATTGCTATGGCAACAGATCAATATCAGGACTCTTTTTATGAATCTTTAAAACAAAAAGGAATTGAGAATTATGATAAAGCCATTGTATCATTAGAAAAATGTATAAAGCTAAAACCAAATGACGCCGTTGCTTATTTTGAATTAGGGAAAAATTATCTTTCGTTAAAACAATATCAAAGTGCACAGGATTCATTTGAAAAAGCAACTCAGTTAGATCCAAAAAATAAATGGTATTGGTTAGGGATTTATGATGTAAGTTTTCAAACCAAAAATTATCCTTTGGCGATTGAAACTATTCAGAAAATAATTGTTTTTGATGAAGAGTATAAAGATGATTTGATTTCGTTGTACATGATTACCAATCAATTTGATAAAGCACTTTTGTCAATCAATGAAATGAACGACAAATTTGGAAAATCAGAAGATCGTGATCGCTACAAATTGCAGATTTTATCTCAGGGAAAATATCAAAATGCCGAAATTACAAATTTGATAGATCAGATAAAACAGCATCCGAAAGAAGAATCCAATTATGTAAATCTGATCTTTTTATATTCAAAAGCCGATGAAACAGATAAAGCTTTAGATGTTGCGAAACAATTGGCGAAGGAAATTCCAACTTCAGAATGGGGACAAGTAAGTATGTTCAAAGTATACTTAGATTCAAATCAGGCGGATAAAGCAATTAAATCGATGAATGTAATTTTATCGAGTTCAAAAATTGATTCAAAAATAAAACACAGAACCTTAAATGAATTTTTGATTTATGCAAATAAAAATCCACAATACGCTCCGGATTTAGAAAAAGCCATCGCCTATTTTGATAATGATAAAGAAGTAGATGTTGCAAAAGAAATAGGAAAGTTTTATCACAGTAAAGGTCAGTTTGAGAATGCGATCAAATATTATGAGAAAGATTTAAAAACAAATTCAGATACAGATCGCGAAACAAATTTGTTATTGCTTGAAGCTTATACACAAGCAAAACAATTTGAACCGATGACAAAAAGAGCCATGAATATGATTGAAGTTTATCCAAGTCAGCCGCAATTTTATTATTACGCCGGATTAGGAAACAATCAGTTAAAACAATTTAAAAATGCAAAAACCGTTTTAGAAATGGGACTCGATTATGTAGTCGATGATAAAACGCTCGAAGCGAATTTTAATATACAATTAGGAGAATCTTATAATGGTTTAGGAGACGCAAAGAAAAAAGAGGAATACTTTTTGAAGGCAAATGAATTATTAAAGAAAAAAAAATAAAGACTAAATCCAGATGAAAAAATATATAGCACTAATATTAGTAACAGCTTTTATGGTTTCGTGTAAATCAAAAGCAGTAGCAGTACAAAATAGTACCGGCAACCCTGAAGTTGCAAAAGAAGATAAAAAAGCAATCGAAAAACATTACGACAACAAGTTAGATTTTTCGACTTTATACATAAAAGCCGCAGCAAAATATGTTGACGAAAAACAAAGTCAGAATGTTACTGCCGAAATTAAAATCGAGAAAGACAAACAGATTTTAGTAAGTGTTCGTTTCTTAGGAATCACAATGGCAAAAGCATTGATAACTCCAACAACAGTAAGTTATTACGAAAAAATAAGCAGTACATATTACGAAGGTGATTTTACAAGTTTAAGTAAATGGCTGGGAACAGAATTAGATTATAACAAGGTTCAGAACTTATTAGTTGGAGAAGCGCTGGATGATTTAAGAAAAGGAAAATATACACAAACAATTGTAGAAAATCTTTTTCGTTTAGAAGATCAAAAAGATACTAAATTGAAAAAATCCTTCTACTTAGATGCAGATAAATATTTGCTGCAAAAAGAAGAGATTTCACAACCATCTGAAAACAGAATGTTAGAAATTTCATATGCTGACACTAAAGTTTTTAATCAGGGAATATTGCCAACAAGTATTGAAATAAATGCAACTCAGCCAAAAGGGAAAACCAATATTAATTTGAATTACAGTACAATTTCATTTAATGAGGAACTTTCTTTCCCTTATAGTGTGCCAAGTGGTTATAAAAAAGTTATAATTAACTAAATTTGCAAAAAGAAAATATAAACATGCCAAAATTTCTCCTAAGCCTAATTTTTATATGTGCCACAACATTTATGTGGGCGCAAGATTCGCAACAAGAAAAACTTGAACAGCGAAAAGCTCAGATTCAGCAGGAAATTAGAGACAACGAAAAAATGTTGCAGTCTGTAAAGAAGAAAGAAAAATCAGCAGTAAATGTTTTTTTAATTCAGGCGAATAAAATTAAACTGAAAGAGAAACTGATTAATACTACGGCAAAACAAGAAAAACTTTTAAGCAATGATATGTATATTAACCAAGTGAAGGTTAATAAACTTAAAAAAGAATTGGCAGTACTGAAAGCAGATTATTCAAAAATGATCTTGAAATCCTATAAAAGTAGATCTGAACAAAGCAGAGCCATGTTTATTTTATCTTCAGAAAGTTTTTTACAAGCATATAAACGAGCACAATATTTAAAGCAATATACCAATTTCAGAAAAAATCAAGGTTTAGAAATTCAATCTAAAACAGCAGAATTAGTAGATTATAATGCAAGATTAGATGGGCAGAGAACTGTTAAGAAAAAAATTATTGCTGAAAACCAAAAGGAAAAGCAAAGTTTAGAAGTTGAAAAACAAGAACAGCAAAAATTAGTTAATTCAATTAAAAAGGATAAAAATAAAATTATTGCAGATACAAAATCTAAGCAGCAGGAATCAAGAAGAATAGACTCTAAAATTAAAGATCTGATTCGTGAACAAATTAGATTAGCCAATCAACGAGCAGAAGAAGAGAGACGTAAAAGAATTGCAGAAGGGAAAGCTACCGAAGCTGAGAAAGCAGAAGCGGCAGCACCTAAAAGTTATTCATCAGACAGAATTACATTAACGCCGGAAGGTAAAATTTTAGCTGCTGATTTTAAAGCAAACAGAGGAAAACTGCCTTGGCCGGTAGAAAAAGGATTTATATCGCTTGGTTACGGAGATCAGCCGCATCCATTATATCCTACACTAACCGTTCATAATTCAGGAGTAGAGATTACTACGGAACAAGGAGCAAGTGCACGCGCCGTATTTGAAGGAGTAGTATCAAAAGTTATAGCCTTATCTCCTGTAAACAGAGCTGTTTTTATTCAGCATGGAGATTACTTTACAGTATATCAAAACTTAAGTCAGGTATCTGTTGACCAGGGTGATAAAGTAAAAGTGAAACAAATTATTGGAAAAGTAAGAACAAGTGGAGACACAGGAAAAACAATCATTAAGTTTTTGATTCTTCAAAATACAACAAATAACAATCCGGAAGGATGGTTGCAAAACAGATAATTAAAGTTATAATATAAATAAAAAAGGGAGCTAATTAGCTCCCTTTTTTGTGATTAATCATATCGAAATTGTATGGTTTGAATTTTAAAATAGTATTTTTGCACAATGGAAACAAATAGACAGAAAAAAATAGGCGGTGTCATCCAAAAAGATTTGGTTGATATTTTGCAAGGTGAAGTGAGAAAAAACGGAATTAATAATTTGGTAATTTCCGTATCCAAAGTTAGTGTTACTTCAGATTTATCTGTGGCAACAGTTTATTTAAGCATTTTTCCACAAGAGAAAGCAAAGGAAACTTTAGAAGGAATAAAATCAAACAGTACTTTAATCAAACACGATTTATCGCAACGTGTACGTTTACAATTACGTCGCGTACCAAACCTGGTATTTTTTATCGATGACTCATTAGATTATATCGAAAAAATTGATAACGCTTTATCAAATAGAGAAAATCCAATTGAAAATCGTGATCTTTTAGACAAAAGAAGAAAATTATAAATTGAATTTCCCCCTTTACATAGCCAAACGTTATATTTTTAGCAGAAGTAAAAACAATGCTATCAATATTATTAATCGCATTGCCAGCATGGGAATTATTGTTGGCACAATGGCTTTGTTTGTAGTTTTATCCGTTTTTAGCGGATTAAAGGTTTTTAGTCTTTCGTTTACAAACGAAATAGATCCCGATTTAAAAATCACAAGTACCTACGGAAAATCATTTTTAATTTCACCGGAACAACAAAATGAACTTAAAAAAATTGACGGTGTCGCTTCCTATACCAAAATTATCGAAGAGCGCGTTTTGTTTTTATTCAAGGACAAACAACAAGTTACCTATCTAAAAGGTGTTGACACGAATTATCCCGTAGTTAACAATATCAGGAAAAAACTTTTTAACGGAGACTGGCTAAAACCCGATACTTATCAGGTTGTAATAGGTTACGGAATTGCTCAGGATTTTTCAATGGGAATTCTTGATTTTGAAAATCCGTTACAAATATTCGCGCCTAAACCCGGAAAAGGAGCAATTGAAAATCCCGATGAAGCTTTTAATAAAACAGAGGTTTTACCAGTTGGAATTTATTCGATCAGTGAAGATTTAGATTCAAAATACGTGTTTGCAGATTTGGGTTTAGCACAAGAATTATTAATGTACAAGCCCAATCAAATTTCAGGAATCGAATTTAAACTGAAAGAAAACGCAAATGAAAATGCTATTAGTTCCCAGCTAAAAACAATTTTCAAAAACAAAATCACAATAAAAAACAGAGCACAACTTAACGAGTCTTTGTATAAAATGCTCAATACCGAAAACATAGTTGTTTACCTCATTTTTACGTTAGTAATTATTGTAGCACTTTTTAATTTAGTTGGAGCATTGATTATGATGATTTTAGAAAAGAAAGGAAACTTAAAAACCCTTTTTAATCTTGGAACAGAAATCAATAGTCTGCGAAAAATATTCCTTCTTCAGGGAACATTGTTAAGTGTTTTTGGAGGCATAATTGGACTTATATTAGGAATCATTTTAGTTGTAATTCAACAACATTTTAACTTGATTATGCTTACGCCAACATTAGCATATCCGGTAGTTTTCAACCTTGAAAACGTACTTATAGTAATGGGAACGATTGTTACACTTGGTTTTGTGGCTTCGTTAATTGCCAGCAGCCGAGTAAGAAAAAAGTTATTAGATTAATATTTCTTCCTAAAAAATATTACTTATATTTATGCTCTCAAAAACTACAGAGTATGATTGTTTCTGCCTAATCCTATTTTATTTCTTCGAATAATTAGGATACTTACGTTTATTTTTCTTCAGTTCAGATTATTGAATCTGGACCAATTTTATCATTTATCCTAACTCATCATGACAGAACCAATACAGAAAAGTTTATTTTCTAAAATTTATACCACTTTAAAACAAGCAATCAAAGGAGATGAATCTTTTGATTATACAGCAGGAAGCATCAAAAAAGCAGTTATTCTATTAGCCATTCCAATGGTTTTAGAAATGATGATGGAATCGGTTTTTGCTTTAGTCGATTTATATTTCGTCGGACATTTAGAACATAGCAGTTTTGCTATTCAAACAGTTGGTTTAACCGAATCCGTACTTGCTATAATATATTCAGTAGCAATAGGAATGAGTATGGCAGCAACAGCAGTTGTAGCACGACGAATTGGCGAAAAAGATCCTGTTGCTGCTGCAAAAGCAGGAATGCAGGCTATTATAGTCGCATTTTTAATTATCAGCATAATCAGTATTTTAGGAGTTATTTATGCTAAAGAAATTCTGATTTTCATGGGCGCATCTGTACAAGCAGCTGAACATGGTTACATCTTTACGCAAATTATGATAGGCTCAAGCCTGGTTATCATGCTTTTATTTTTGATTAACGGAATATTTCGTGGAGCCGGAAATGCTGCAATTGCCATGAAAAGTCTTTGGTTGGCTAATATTTGTAACATCATATTATGTCCGGTATTAATTAACGGTTTCGGACCAATTCCAGCTTTTGGATTAACGGGAGCAGCCATTGCCACAACTTTAGGAAGAAGCGTTGGAGTAATATACCAATTGTATCATTTGTTTTTTGGAAATGGAGTCTTGAAAATTAAAATTTCTTATTTCGCACCTGATTTCAAACAGATAAAAGCATTAGTTAAAATTGCCGCTCCCGGAGTTTTGCAATTTGTAATCGCGTCTTGCAGTTGGATATTTTTGGCACAATTAGTAGCAACGACCGGAGGAGATCATGGATCAGCAGGATATCAAACTGCATTAAGAATTATGATGTTTTTTATTCTTCCCGCTTGGGGATTAAGTAATGCTGCTGCAACATTAGTAGGACAAAATTTAGGAGCGAAACAAATCGATCGCGCCGAAAAATCAGTTTATACTACCGCCAAATACAATGTCATTTTTATGGCAACAATCATGGTGGTTACATTATGTTTAGGAAAATATATTGTCGCGTTTTTTACGAATGATGAATTGGTAAAAACAATCGCCGTCGAAGCTCTGCAAATCATGAGTATCGGTTTTATCTTTTACGGAATCGGAATGGTTTTAATCAATACTTTCAACGGAGCAGGAGATACCTGGACGCCAACAGGAATTAATTTCTTTGGTTTTTGGTTGTTCCAAATTCCGTTAGCATATATTTTAGCGAAACATTTTAATATGGGACCAAAAGGTGTTTTTATCGCAATTCCAGTTGCAGAAACAGCGATAACATTAGCGAGTATTTTCTTTTATAAAAGAGGAAAGTGGAAACGAATTGAGGTTTAGATTTGCGCAATATTTCTTAAAAATATTCGTTTAAACCTGTAGCCAAAACAAATTATATGAAAACCAGAATTAAAGTTGTAGCATTCCTATGCTCAGTTGTTATTTTAATGGGATGTTTCGCATTCATGCCTTTAGAAGCAAAAAGGATTATTATAATTGATGCAGGTCATGGCGGTAAAGATTTAGGAGCTGATATGTATGGATTGCAGGAAAAAACAATTGTTGAAGCTATTGCCCAGGATATTAAGAAACAAAATAAAAATGAAAATCTCGAAATTGTCTTAATTCGTGAAGGCGATAAAGATATGGCATTAAGCGAAAGGGTTTCAATCATCAACAATCTAAATCCAAGTTTGGTAATTTCATTACATATCAATTCTTCATCAAGTTTTACATCTAATGGTGTCAATGCTTATATTTCTTCAAACAAGAAATTTTATGACCAGTCAAAAGCAAATGCTGAAATTGTAATTGACAAAGTAGCGGGTAATTACTTTTCAAAAGGACAGGTTACAGAAGCTTCATTTTACATTTTAAAAAATGCCACTTGTCCCGCAATGACTTTAGCAATAGGATATTTATCGAATATAAATGATATAAATTATATTTCTACTGAAAAGGGACAACAGGAAATAGCAGAAAAGATATTAGAAGCAGTTAAGTAAAAAGAACAATCATAAACAAAAAAGACCTTCAAAAATTTTGAAGGTCTTTTGTATTTACATATTTGTCAAAGTTAAATTTGAGAAAGATTATTTAAACAAATTCATATCCGGCATAAACCTGTTCAATTTCTTTCATAATGGCAAACAAATTTTCAGGTTCATCAGTCGTTACCAGTTTTTGTTTGTATTCTTTAAACGAATGAATTCCTTTAAAATAATTAGTATAATGACGGCGCATTTCAACAATTCCTAAACGTTCACCTTTCCATTCCATTGACCACATTAAATGATTTCTGGCGGCTTCTACACGATCAGCAACAGTTGGAGCAGGCAAATGTTCTCCGGTTTTAAAATAATGCTTGATTTCGTTAAAAATCCAGGGATAACCAATTGCAGCGCGGCCAATCATGATTCCGTCAATACCGTATTCGTTTTTATATTTTAATGCTTTTTCAGGGCTGTCGATATCACCATTTCCAAAAATAGGCATTGTAATTCTCGGATTGTTTTTTACACGTGCAATATGCGACCAATCGGCGTGACCTTTATACATTTGTGCGCGGGTTCTGGCGTGAATTGTTAAAGCCTGAACACCAATATCCTGAAGTCTTTCTGCAACTTCATCAATATTGATAGAGCTTTCATCCCAACCCAAACGTGTTTTTACAGTTACAGGTAAATCCGTACTTCTGATAACCGCTTTTGTCAAACGAATCATCAAATCTACATCTTTCAAAACTCCCGCTCCGGCACCTTTGCAAACCACTTTTTTTACCGGACAACCAAAATTAATATCAACCAAGTCCGGTTTTACAGTAGAAACAATTTTAGACGAAAGCGCCATTGCTTCTTCATCTCCGCCAAAAATCTGAATTCCAACCGGACGTTCATAATCAAAAATATCCAACTTCATTCTACTTTTGATAGCATCACGAATTAATCCTTCTGATGAAATAAATTCAGAATACATCATGTCAGCGCCATGCATTTTGCATAATCTGCGAAACGGCGGATCGCTCACATCTTCCATCGGAGCAAGTAATAAAGGAAATTCGGGTAATTCTATGTTGCCAATCTTGACCATCTTCAATATTTTGTGCAAAATTACAACATTTAGTTTAATTTGTACCAAATTGAGGTTCAAAGGTTCAGAGCAACAAAGGTTGAAAGGTTTTTAAACCATATAAGTTATATAAGTTCATTTAATGAAAATGGATAATTTTTTCACAAAGTTTGAATACCATCCTATCATTTTCAATTTCTATGAGAAACCAAATTTTAAAGAGTTCCGGAGGAACAAAATATATTGTAGAGATGGATTTTAATCCATCTTTTCAAAGTGTAACCACAATTTTGTCATTTCGATCGTAGGGAGAAATCACACTAGAAACTAACATACAGTGTGTGCTCCCTGGATGTGATTTCTCCTTTAGTCGAAATGATACATAGAAGACCTTTTGGAAAATAGATTATACCCATTGTCCCTATGAACCTTTGCAACTTTGTAGCTTTTTCCTAAACTCTATAATCAAAAAACCGAATCGGTTTTCGACTCATCGGGTTAAAAACCAAAGGATTCAAACTTTCTTTTGAAGCGAATTCAATCTTTGGCGTAACTCTTAATTTAGCCCTGAAATGATCTTTGATTTCCTGTAAAAATTCGGTAGATTGATTTTTTACGGCAATTTTTATCACAATTTCATCCGTTCCCAGATCGTTAGTAGAAATCTCGATAATATGATTTTCGATATTGTCGAAACCACTCAAAACATCGTTCATCGCTGGTGGATATAATGTCGTTCCTTTGTATTTAATCATTTGTTTTTTGCGCCCAACAACTGGACCAACCCGCAAAGTATTTCTTCCGCAAGCGCAGGGACTATTATGTAATTGAACAATATCTCCGGTTTTAAAACGCAATAAAGGCATGGCTTCAATACCTAAAGTAGTAAAAGTCAATTCGCCAATTTCTCCATCTTTTACAGGAATATTATTTTCGTCGAGCACTTCGACAATAATCAATTCCGGATGATGATGCCCACCAACTCCGTGCTCACATTCTGTAAAAGCAGTGCTCATTTCTGTCGAAGCATAGGTCGAAAACAACTTAATATTCCACTTTTCAGTGATTTTATTGGACAAAATATTCATCGAAAAATCCTGATTTCTTAGCGATTCTCCAATGCAAATTGCACCTTTTATACTTGAATTATTATAATCAATTCCGTGCGCTTCCGCATATTCAATTAACTTCAATAAAAACGACGGAACAGTAATTAAATAAGAAGGTTTATATTTTAAAATAGAATCCCATTGCAATTCCGGAATTCCGGCGCCAACACGAATAACACCTACTTTTAGTTTTCGTAATCCAAGAAAATAAGCCAAACCGGCCATAAATTTTCTATCAATTGTAGTCATTAATTGTACGACATCACCTTCTGCAATTCCGGCGCAGGCAAACGAAATAGCTTCATTATAAGCCAATCGGTCTAAGTCAGAATCCGTTAAACCAAAAGTTACAGGATCTCCTAAAGTTCCCGAAGTCGAAGCGTAATCAATGATTTTGTTTTGCGGAACACACAGAAAATCATCGTTATATTCCTGTAAATCTTCCTTTGTAGTTACAGGTAAATGCTGTAAAGCTTCAAGAGTTTTAACCTTCGAAATATCAATGTTTTGTCCAGCAAAAAGACGTTTATAAAAAGGTGAATTTTCGCTTATATAGTGTAAAAGTTCCGCTAATTTCTGCTCTTGAAAATTTTTAATTTGTTCTAAAGAATCTTTTTCTATTAATGGAATCATTGTAATTTTCTTTTGATTTTTTTTAAATACTTTTCAATAGCTCTTTTGTCAGGAACAGTTGTAATTTCGTTGGTTAATGCTTTCTCAAAATTAGCTTGGGAAAGCTTGTATTCTTTTTGTTGATAAAAGTACAACCCTGCTTTGTAATACACAACCCAATAATCAGGGTTTAAGGATTGATATTGTTGGATAAATTCAAGGCTAATAACTTCTTTGTTTTTGAGCCATAAATCTATTTTGTCATCTTCAATTCTAAACTTCTGATAGTTTTTATATTGAATAGTTTCTAAAAACGGATCTTTTGGAATATTTAAATTTTTCTGTTGAAAAGACGTAATTATTTTCGCTTTTCTTTCTTTAAAAACAGAATCCAGGTTATAACAAACAAATTCTCCTAATTGATATGGATTTGCCGAAACCCAAACCAGTTTTTCTTTCGGTTTAAAAATAACGCCGTGATGCGCCATCAATTGATTCAGCGCTTTTTCGTTGCCAAAACCCAATTCAATATTTTGTAAACCTTCTTTATTTCTTAAAATATCTGATGCAATTTTTGGATTGATTTTAGGATTTTCAGCAAAAAGTTCCTGCATTCTTTCAAAGCGATATTCAGAATGACTATTGGCAATTTGAGATTGATTTCGTTTTTCGTTTTTTAAATCTTCGCCCTGAAAATGATTCGAACAAAATAACTGATTACTATTTGGAACTTCGTAAACGTCCATTTTTTTCGGTGAAACTTCTATCAAAACAGCTTTATTATCGTTCGCACTTCCAACCATAATAGATTCTGAAACAAAGACTTCACTTTTTTTTGCAATTGCAATAGCTTCCTCAATATTCTTGGCATGCTGTAAAATTTCACGGGTCAAAATCGAAATTGGCGTTTTGGCAATCAAAGGAATTTTAGATTTCGAAGCATTAATTGTAACCGTTAAACCTTCTACATTCATTCCGGAAACGGCGCCAATCATTCCCGACCACGTAACCATCATAAATTGATGACCATCTTTCGGATTTATAAACGCAACGATTTTATTTTCCGCGAAAGCGTCATTCACATAAAAGTCAAAATTACGTCCCAGAATTAAATTTCCATCTCCAGATTTTTCTCCCCAAGCCGCAAAAGAGGAGCAGCCCACCAAAGCCAAATCCTGCAAAGCGTGACCAATATCGTGCGCGGCATGCAAGTACAAACTGCGCTGATATTGTGGTGCAATGTTGTCAAAATCATGTGTGGTATATTGCGAAACACCAAAAATCTCCGTTTGATATTCGTCAGGAACATTCGTATATAATTTTCGATTGTACCATTTTAGAAAATTCCGAAGTAATTTTTGCTGAAATTTGGACGGAACAATATCCTTTATTTTAGAGAAAAATATCTGCTCTTGTTTTTTTAAAAGAGAATCTGATAAAGCGCCTGTATTGAGACCAATTTCCAGCGGATCACCTTCAACATATAGTTCCCAAATGCCTTGTTTATTTTTTAAAAACGAATTTTTTCCCGAAGTAAAAACACTATCAGATTGTTTTGTAACAACAGGTTTTGTTGCATTATATTGAGAAATTTCAGGCTGATGACGCATAGATTTTGACGTTCCGCAAGATGCCAACATCAATAAAAAACCAACGAAAAAAAAGAATCTAATTGGGCTTTTCATACCTATCCAAGAATAAAGGCCTTATTCATTGTTATCTTTCTCATAACCTTCATAGTAATATGACTGTTCGATTCCTTTAAAAATAACGTCTCTATTGTTAACTTCGTCAGTTAGATTTTCCTTTAATAAAGTTCTTAATTCCAAATCGTTAATAGGGCTTCTTTCCATTGACTGCAAATAAAGAGTTTTGTCAACGAATTGCCAGTTGACAACTTTATTGAGTTGGTTTTTTAAAATCATATCCAGCCATATTCTCATAGATCTGCCATTGCCTTCCATAAAAGGATGAGCAATATTCATCTCAACATATTTAGCAATAATTTCTTCAAAACTGTTTTCTGGCATTTGCTCAATCTTCACTAGAATTTCATTAAGATATAATGCATTTGCAAATCTAAAACCACCTTTTGAAATATTGAGTTTTCTTATTTCTCCGGCAAAATCATATAAATGATGAAATAAATAATGGTGAATTGCCTTAAAACCTTTGGTTGTGCCAACTTCTATTTTGTCTATATCATTCGATTCAAATAATCGATATGCATTTTCTAAACTGTTCTTGTCAATATTTTTCATAGAGATTTTGTACCAAATTTAAGTCGAAATCAAAATTACAATTTAATTCCTAAATTAGAAATTTAATGTTTTCGCTTCGAAGTCATGTTCCCACATTTTATTCAGATGCCTGATTAATTTTAGTCACTAAATATTCTTTTCCAAGAATCTCTGAGCAAGTTACAACCGCTCCAATCGTAACGCCTAAAACGCCGTGCATATTAATACTTTGGCCCGTAAGATATAAATTATCCAGCTTGGTTTTTGACGGAATCAAAGTTTTCATTGGATTATTAGAATCTTTAACATAACCGTACATATTGCCGTTATCTCCGCCAATGTAATCGCGATAGGAGAGTGGTGTCGAGGTATGAAACGATTGAATACAATCTTTGATACCTGGAAATTTTATCTCAATTTCATCTAAAAATTTAGCCGCTTTTCTAGATTTAAATTCCTCATAACTTTCTCCACGATCATTTTCTTCAACGGTTGTATTAAAAGTATTCATCCACGAAGCGACATCATCATATTTCATGTAAGTGATAAAAGTCATTCCTTCAGCCCAAACTTCCTGTTTTTTCGAAGCATTCATAGAAGCCATAAAAGCTTTTGGCCACGAATTTTCATCGTAATCATGAGCCGTCCAGACTTCAGAACTTTTTTTGAAATGATAATGATTGTGATTGATGTATTTAAAAGTTTCCGGCTTAAAAACGATGTATAAACTAAACGCCGAAATAACACCTTCCAGACTTTGAACCCTGCTGTAAAATGACTTTCGAAAGTTTTCTTCGCCAGCCAGTTTAAGCGTAGTTTTTGGTTCAATATTCGAAATAAAATAAGAACCAGAAACCTGAGTTCCGTCTTTCATGTCGACCGAAGTTACTTTTTTATCTTCAACATTAAATTTGGTAACTTCTTTGTATTTATAAAATTCCCCACCGTGTTTTTTAAGCTGTTTTAAAAGTTGCTTCGTGATCTGACTTCCGCCATTTATACAACGCCATGAACTTTGAATGTATGAGTTGACCGAAAGCGCATGAACGTAAAAAGGTGATTTGTCAGCAATGCCGGCGTACAAAAAATTTGAACCGGATAAAACGGCTTTTAATTTTTCATTCTGAGTACATTCCTCGATCGTTTCTTTAGCATTAAGACTTAAAATTTCATTATCATATTTGCCGTCCCATTCTAAATTATACAGCGGAAAACATTCACAGATTGCTTTAATTTTTTTGCAATAGTCTTCGATATTTGCTTTTTCGTCAGGGAAAAAATGCACTAATTGATTCGCAAAATTATCATATCCCTGTGCATGAGGATATTCGTTTTCATCATCTTCAAAAGAGATAACGTCGAAACCATTTTCATCTAATTTTTTAAGATTAAGATGATCCATAATTCCCAAATACTTGAAATATTTATATAAATTTTGTCCTTCGCCTAAACCTCCGATGTAATGAATTCCGGTATCAAAAATAGTTTTATCACGTACAAAAGTTTGCAGATTTCCGCCGTATTGATTATTTTTTTCAAGCACACAAACGCGATAACCTTCTTTCGCCAGAATAATTGCCGAGACTAATCCGCCTAAACCGCTGCCCACAATTACAACATCGTATTGCTCTTTCATCCTAAATTTTCTTTAATACGATTATAGCATTATCCTCTGAAACAGACTCAAAACCAAAGTCAATTATTGTGTTTTTTAAACCCAGACCATTAATTAATATAACGCAGGAAGTGGTAGAAATTACTTTTTCAAGATCATCTTTATAACTTTCATCAGAAATTAAAATTGCTTCATATTCATTTTCTAAAGCTAATTCGAGATAATCCAGATAAGAAATCTTTCTCTTTTTAAGGAAATAATTCGTTTTGGAAACTTCCAGTTTTTCCTCGTCAGAATTGTATGAAAGTACTTTTCGCTGTGGTTCCTGTAAAGTCAGCAAAACGTCTAATTGTCCGTAATCATTTGACAAATGCAATAATTTAGCTTTCGCCGAAAGGTGTTTATTAAGATGATAATACGTTTCTAAATTGTTTTTTAAATCGCTTTTTACACTATTTATGATTTCAATTTCCTTGTAATCAAAACTATGAATAATCATTTTTTTGAAATAATCCGGACCTTCTAATTCCTGACGGACTTTATGGAATTCGGCTTTAAAATAAGCACTTAATTTTTTTGTTCTTTCGACATAATTTTTCCCGAAAGAAAGATTATCCGGAGTAATTCTTTCTAAAATAGAAACGGTAACAAAACTATGATGAATCACAAAATCGCCTTTCGGAATAGCCTCTGAAGCGCCGTGAATTAAGACAGGAACAATATCCAGATTAAATTCTTCGGCAAGATAAAAAGCACCTTTATGAAAACGCTTGATCTGATTACTTTCTGAACGTGTTCCTTCAGGAAAAATCATTAACGAATATCCTTCATTTACTTTTTGGCGCAAATGTTCAACTCCGCCTTCAATTCCTTCAGAAACCGGATAAAAACCTGCTTTTCTAACCGTTCCGCCAAAAATAGGAGAGTTGTAAACCCAGTCATTTACCAGAAATATAATTTTCGGACTCAACATTCCCATTGCCAGAATGTCAATAAACGATGAATGATTGGCAATAATTATCGCTGGTTTTTCAAAGGTTTCATTAAAATTATTAATAACTTTTTTATGTAAAAACGGACTTGAATACAATACAGAATTCATGAATCTTGAAATGCAATAACGGAATGCTTTCATCTTCGTTTTTTCCTTTATCGGAAGAATTGGCATAATCGTCATACTGAAAATCGACATCAAAATTCCGCCAAGTCCATAATAGGTAAACGAAATAATTCCGTGAATGAAAGTTCGCAATACAAAAGGCGGATTTCCTTTTTTCGAACGATTTGATATAAATAATTTAAACAGAATTGGATAAAATATAAACGTAATAATCAACGCGGCAAAAACCCCAATTAATGAAACCGAAGATATAGATCGTAATGCTGGATGACGTGCAAAAATCATCGCGCCAATTCCTAAAATCGTCGTGATAACCGCCAGGATTATTGAAGTTCTGTAAATTGCAATTTCATTTTTTCCCGTAGTATATTCTTTTTGAAGCGCGCTTGTCATGAAAATACTAAAATCGACACCATGACCAAAAATCAGCGTGCAAACAATCATGCTGAAAATGTTCATTTGAATACCAAATATCCCCATTATTCCTGCCGTTACAATTCCGGTTAAAGCAATCGGGATGCAACTTACAATTACCAATTCCAGTCTTCTGAAAAAGAAAAACAAAATCAGGATTACGGCAACAAACGAATAATTAACAAGCGAATTAAAATCAGTTTTTAAGGTACTAAAAAACGTTTCATTCATTTGCTGACGATCAATTGCAATCAGATTATTTTTGGCGGAAGCCGATTTTACAAAAGCATCACGTTGTTTAGGTGTTACTTTTACCAAAGTTGAAATCGTGAAAAAACCATTTTTTTCCGTCACAAATTCTTTCAATTGCAAAGCCTGAATTTTCAGATAATCCTGCGCCGAAATAGGTTTAAAATTAAAATCTAAATGATCAAAAAAAGCAGAATATGTAGTAGGTTTGAAACCGAGTTTTGAACCTTCGGCAATTAATTGTGATTCTAAAAGTTGCTTTTTATTGACATCCCAAAACGTATTCCACTTATCAATTTTTTGTTTTTGTTCCTTCTGCGAAAGCATAATTCCGCCAACTGAACTGAAATTCAATATTTTATTCGTCTGCTTTTCTTTTGATAAATCGGCAAAAAGCTGAGAGTTATTTTGCAAAACTTCCTCCATACTTTTTCCGTATGAAGCCACATAAATGGTTTTTGAAGTTAAACTGGTACTTTCTTCAAGGTCTTTTTCTGCCGCTTTAATTTCTTTTGGAACAAAATTCAGTTGTGATAAATCATTATTGAATCCAACATTATTATAAGTGAAACAACAAATAATCGTGATTAAAACACAAAAACCAATTAGATATTTATTGTTGTGAAACGAGAAATGAGCTAATTTATCAATCACATTTTTCTTGTGATCGAAATTGTTTTCTTTTGGTTTATACAAATGTGGAACAATCAAAAGCGAGAAAATACCAGTTACCATAACAATTACAGCAGCAAAAATTCCTAAGTCGTTCAAAGCATCTGATTTTACAAACAGCAAACATAAAAATGCAACCGCCGTTGTTGAACTGCTCATAATTACTGGCATTGTAATGTCTTTGTACAAAGTTTTTACATCGCTGTTATGTTTGTAATGTGTTAGAATATGTATCGAATAATCAATCGTGATTCCTAATAAAATAGAACCAATTCCCAATGAGATTGCAGAAATTTGTTCCTTCACAAGATATAAAAATGCAACGGCAAACAAAGCACCAAAAACCGTTGGAAGAAAAATGATTAACGGAATCCATACTTTTCTATAGAATAAAATCAAAATCAACATGAGCGTAATCATCGCAATTGTTGTCGTTAAAATAATATCGCTTTTGATTTGATTGGCATTTGCAACCGCAATCAAAGCAGAACCGAAATAACTAATTGAAGTTTTTGTTTTGAATTTCTGATTTAAATTTTCCTGAATTGATTTTAGTTTATTAGCAAAAATTGTGTTCTTTTCAGTTTCGCTCGACGGAAGATTTGACGTGATAAAAAGCAATAATTTCTTTTTGTCTTTGGTCATTACAAAACCATTGTCAAGCGTAAAATCGTCACCAATATTTAATTGTTGTAATTTTTTTAAAGCGATAAACGAAATTCCAAGCGGATCCTGCAATATAAAATCTTTGGTTACAAATCCCGACGGAGAAATAATCGACTTGTAATTTCCCTGAACCGTTGCTGCGATACTGTCTTTTTGAAGCTTATTCTGAATTGCTGTATAATCTTTATTCTCCAGAAACAACGGTAAATTGTTGTAAACAAAATCTATAGTTTCCTGAATGTTTTCTTCGTCAATTTTCCCCTGAATTCCGGTTATGTAAGGTTTGCAGGATTTAGCAACACTGTCGGAAAAAATGGTTGCCATTTCTTTTAGATCTTCATCGGTTCCGTTTTTATCAAGTTTGAAAATAACAGTAATTTTATCAGCAAAATTAAGTTGTTTCAAAACTTTTGCCGTAACATCAGATTTATCGTTTGTTGGAATAAGCTTGGTAATATCTTCTTCAAATTTAATTTTAGAAGCGAAAAATCCAAAAATAAAAAGCATTAAAACAGCCAAAACCACCGATAAAGTTTTTCGTCGGTTTACAAATAAGTGAATGGCGTAGAAGTATTGATGCATAATTATTTATTATTGTTTTCCCTGAGATTATTTACTTTTTGCCACAGATTAAAATGATTAGATTGATTTAAAATCTTTATCATTTCGCCACGACACGAGCGACAGCGAACTGGCGAAGCAATTTCACAAATTTACAGGAATTTAATTTGTGCTAATTTGTGAAATTTGTGGTAAAAAAATCATTTTAATCCTTTAATCTGTGGCATTTTTTTAGCGATTTATTAAAAAAAAAATTCGTGCTAATTCGTGGCAAACCTCTATTCAATATTTGTTTTATTCTTAGAACTAAAAGCCGTTAAAAGTAAATAACTTAAAAGACCAAAAGTCGGCGCCAAAACGGATGCTAAAATAAGACTTCCCACGATATATTGCGTAGCATTTTTTTGAATATCATCAAGTGTGACCGAACTATCTAAAATTAAAGGAGCTTCATTCGAAACAAAGTAACTTCCCATTTTTAAAGAACCATAAATAACAAAGGGAATAAAAGGCGGAAAACTCACGTTTGAAGACAGATAAGCAATGACCTTGTTGAGCCTGAATAAAGCTGCAAACGTAAAAAGCAACACAGTTTGAAATCCCCAAAAAGGAGAAATCCCAATAAAAATCCCCAAAGCAATCGCCGCAGATTTTTTGAAATTAGAATCATTGCTTTCTAAAATATCTTCAAGAAAGAATTTTTTAAAGCCTTTTTTTTTGCCCGCCTGAAGAAATCTCGCGGTTTAATATATAACAAAGCATTGATAACCAAAACCGTATTTAAAATACTGATCCGGGTAAAATCTTTGAAAGGGCGGAAATGGGAAACGCGTTCTGCGGGATCGTATAAAATCTGAATCGGAATATTTTTAACAACAATTCCTTTCCAGGCAGAACGAACAATAACTTCAATTTCGAACTCAAATTTATTGGTATAAAATTGCTTCGGAATTAAGCGTAAAGGATATAATCGAAATCCGGATTGAGTATCTTCTAATACAATTCCGGTTTCAAACTTAAACCAGAAATTTGAAAATTTATTCCCAAAACTACTTTTCTTTGGCACATTTTCCTGTGTCATATTTCGGCTTCCAATCAAAAGAGAATTAGGTTCGTTTTGAATTTCTTGAATAAAAAGAGGAATGTCGGCAGCAAAATGTTGTCCGTCAGAATCAATTGTGATGGCGTATTCGAAATTGAGTTCAATTGCTTTTCTAAAACCATTTCGGAGCGCTCTTCCTTTTCCTAAATTCTTAGGATGGTGAATTTGAGTCAGCTCCGAATATTGTTTTAAAATTTCGCTCGTTGAATCTGTTGAACCGTCATTAACAATAATAATATTTTGGGTGAAATCTAAAATAGAATCCAAGACTCTTTTAAGCGTTTTGTGATTATTGTACGTGGGAACAATGACACAAAAAGAGGTCGAATTAAGCAGATTCTGCTGTGATAAAGTAGGTTTCATTTAGTGTTTTTGTGAGCTTACTTCACAAACTGTTTTTCTTTTTCAGAGAAACTTTTAGATTGTAAAACAAAATCTTTTAGATAATCTTTCAAAACACCGCTTTGCTCTGCATAATGCGTTGTTATGAATTTTTTATCTTCTTTAATATTTTTTTTGTATCCCGTAATTCCCGGAACATCTTCCTGAATACTCAATCGTATCATTCTGATTTCGATATTATTTGGGTCACTTTTTAAAGTGGCTTCAAGCAATTTTGCACCTTCTTTAAAACGGGAAATTTTACTTCCTATTAAGCTTTCAAACTTAGAATCGACCAAAATTGAAGCCGCTTTGTAAGCGACTAAAATTTTATCTTCGGTATTTGAAATTCCGGCAAGTTTATCTGTAAATTCTTTTGCGTTTGCTTCTGATTTTGCAACATCAGGATACATTTTTCGGATAGCTGCCAAATCTGGATTTGCGGCAAAATTTATCCATAGAAGTAGTGAGAATAGTAATTTCATAGTTATAATTTTTTGTACACATTGCTTAATTTCAAAGCAACCGTATCGTTAAAATATGTGGTGTTTTTCACCTTTACCAAATCATCTTCTGTGGTTGTAATATCAAGTTCTAAACGCAACTCCGGATTCATTTCCGGATTGATCAATGCCATGAATTTTACATTCGTCAGTGTTTGTATCATCAACGAACTTTTCGTAATCGACTCTGTAAGTTCTTTAATAATCTGAATCATGCAAACGCCCGGCATAATTGGGTTTCCTGGAAAATGACCTTTAAAAACCTCATGATTGGCATTAACTAATATACGAAAATTAAATTTAGCATCTCCCGTTTTTTCTTCTGAAAGAACTTTATAAAAGTCTTTTAAAACCATATTTTTTTATTTTACTTTGAAAGTGTAACTAATACCAATCTGGAAAACCTGATTTAAAATTAGATCATTATAGTAATAATTATCGTTATCATATTCGATTCCGTCATAGCCATAAATATCAATTAAACCTTGTTTAAATCTTGCCTCAAAAGTCAAACCATTTGGTAATGTATAACCTAATCCGGCAACGATCGAAAAGTCAAAATCGATAGGATTAAAACCATATCGGCCAAAATTATCACTTGTTTTAAAATCAGCTGAAGGTCCGGCTAAAATATGAAAACCTTTTCCGCCAAAGTTGAATTTAGCAACAGCTCCAAGCGATAAATAATCCAGTTCATATTTTACAGGCGTTCCAAAATCCGGGTTTTGATCACTATAATACCTTCCTTCAGAACCTTGTCTTGAATAGGTTAATTCCGGCTGAAGCGTAAAATATTTATTGAATTTTATGTCAACTAATCCACCAACATAAAAATCTGATTTCATACCATTATCATCAATATTGCTTAAACTCGACAGCGTTAAACCTCCGCGCAATCCCGGACTAACCGTTACTTGTGCACTTGACGATACAATACCTATAAATAAAACAAAAGCAATTACGGTTAATTTTTTCATTCTGGTTTGATTTAAAGTTTATGATTAGTTTAAATTTCTATTCTGATTTGAAATAATTGAATTCAATTTTCAACTTGATATTTTGATGAACAATTTCAATCTTCTCGGCAAAAATATTGTTTTCTGAACTAAATGTCAGCGTAAATTTTTCTTTTGTTTTAGAAGAATGAACGACTTTTTCTAATTTCTGACCCTTTTTTGAGATAAAAAGATAATTGTCGCGTTTTTCGTCTTTCGATTTATAAATATCAGCCGAATCATTTTCAAATTGTTCGTCAATCAGGTATTCTTTTTTCAGAAGCAAACGAAAATCTTCTTTTAAAGTATTGATCAGAATCTTTCGGTCTAATTCTGAAACAATCGAATTGACTTTGAAACTAGTATCAGAAATTTCAAAATCTAACAATTTGTTACCAAATTCCGTGGTGAAAACAATTCGATGTATTGTGTCATTTATTTTTTTAGCAATGAAAATCCCGCTAATCTCATTTCCGTAAACCGTGATATTCGTTTTATAAACATAATCTTTTTTAGAATCTGAAAAATAGGGAACTTCATAAGACGTTTTGTCTAATTTTTTTGGAGTATAATTTTTTGTAACCGAGCCACAAGAAACTAAAACAATCGCCAGAAAGCAATTAATTATTAAAAACTGAATCGTCGATTTTTGCATTGATCACTTTATTTTTAAGTACAATTCGGGTATAATCTTCAGATGATTCCAATAATTTTACCTGAATAACGGTTGCCTCTTCTTTGTCGAAAGTCAGTTCGATTTGTTTGATGTATTTTTTCAGAGTAGCATCTTTCGGAACAAATTTTGCCAGATTCTGACCTTTTAATTTAAAATACGAAATCGTAAATGCTGCATCATCAAACATATTTCCGCTCACGCTTCCAACGATTAATTTATTGATGCGGCCAAAGATTTTGCTGTTGCCAATATCAACTGCGCTTTTCTTTCCTTCGTCGTTAATCAGGATTTTTCCGTTTTTAAAAACAATACTATAATTGTACGGTTTTTTATATTGCCATTGTAAAAGATTCGGTTCCTTAAAAATCATTTTCCCCGAAGTTTCAATGTCTTTCGATAAAAAATCTAAATGTTTGTATTGAACAAAATCCGTACTCAAGGTTTTGATTTTTTTCGAAATCACATTTACATCTTGTTTGAAAGTTGCAATTTCAGCATCCGTCATTTTTTGTTCCTGAGCAAATAAAGAAATGCCGGAAATGTTAAGTAAAAAAAAGAGAATATATATTTTAGTTTTCATAGATTGTTAAATATTGTGCTTTAAAATGTTTTGCCACAGATTAAATGATTGTCACAGATTATTATTTAATTAAGCATTTGATAAAATCCTTTTTATCCGCGTCTTCGCTTTAGCGAATCCGTTTTATCCGCGTCAAATTTCATAAGCATTAAGATTCAAAAGTTCCTCAACCGAAATCACTTCATAATTGTTTTGCTGTAAAAATTGCAAAAACTGTTCCAATACCAAAACCGAGTGAGATGCCGTATCATGCAAAAGTACGATTCCGCCGGGAGAAACACGTTTTATAATGCGATTGAAAATCAATTTCTGATTTTTTGTTCCGCCATCAAGCGACCGAATATTCCAGCCAATAACTTTATGACCGGTTTGTTTTAAGGCTCTCCTGATCGAAGGAGTTGTAACTCCATAAGGCGGACGAAAGAAGTTTATTTTTTTTGAAGTGAATTTTTCCAGAAGTTCATCTGTTTTCTGAATTTCTGTTTTGATTTTTTTAGCATTATAAAAATCAAAAAATGGAGAATGATTGTATGAATGATTTCCAACCGAATGTCCTTCAGCAATAATTTGTTTTAGAATTTCAGGATGTGCTTCAATATTTTTTCCGATGCAGAAAAAAGTCGCTTTTACATTGTGTTTTTTTAGTAATTCTAAAATTTCCAAAGTAAAAACACTTGGTCCGTCATCAAAAGTAATCGCTATTTTTTTTTCTCTTTCTAAAGGATTATTGCAGAAAGCTTTTACATGATAATTCGAAGAAATTCTGGCAGAGCCAAAAGCATTTATTCCTAACCAAATCAAAACAATTACGATTAGCCATAACCAATTGATTACTATAAACAGATTCACAAGAACCAATGAAAGCAACAAAAAGACAAAGAATAACGAAGTGTTTTTGTGCGTTATCATTTTGAGATCAAAGTAAAACTATGATTTTTCCCGTTCAATTGATTGTACAATAAAATGGTATTATAAACTGGTTTTTCAACCGAATTTGCTTTTATAATTTCAGGAATTTCCTGAGTTTTGATAACTTTTGATGCCATCCATAAAGCAAAAGCAGAAGCCGTATCATATTCACCGCTCAAATGTTTGTAATATAATTGAGGCGTTTCTGCGAAAGCATTTTGAGCAATATCTTTATAATAAATATCAGAACCCACATTTCCGTTAAAACCTAAAACCAAAGCGTCAATATCTGAAATTTGTAAATTATTCGTTTTCAAAAAGCTAACAATTTCAGCTTCAACTTCATTTGAATCTAAAGTATTTATAATGGCAACATCGAGAATTTCAGCGTAAGTACTTTCTTTTTTCTCATTTTCTAAAACAAAAAAACTAGCGCCTTCGCCATAAATTGCTCCGGAAGTTGTAGACTTTAAAATGTTACAGGGTAAATTACTTTCATCTTTTACACGTCCGGCTAATTTAAAAAGTGAAATTGTATAATCCCCGGTTTCGTCGATTCCGCCTACTAAAATAGAATTTGCTTCGTTTTCCTCAATTTGCATTTTAGCATCTAAAAGTGCCGATTCAAAAGAAACAACTCCATTTACATACGTAAAATTATAACCTTTGCATTGTAAAGTCAAAGCAATTTGAGCACCAACAGTATTGTGTGTTGACTGAATAAAAGAAGTTGGGGTTAAAAACTCTTCATTATTATCCAGAATATTTTTCAGGAATTTTTCAGAATCTTCGATACATCCCAAACCTGTTCCGGTTATAATGGCGTCAATGTTTTCGACATTTGCATCTTTCAACGCTAAAGCCGAAGCTACGATCCCGTTTTTTACACCCTTTGCCATTCTTCTGCTGGCAGCGGGAGAAATATAATCTTTATAAACAGGCGAAATAACGGTAAGTACCGTTTCATCTGTGTGTGGAATTGCTTCTTCTAAAAAAACAGTATCAAATGTTTTTTGAGTCGAAATACAGCCTACTCCATTTATATATGTTTTTTTTAATTGCATTTTGAAAATATAAGGGTAGAACAATTTCCTCCAAAACCAAAAGAGTTGGATAAAACGTGTTCAATGTTTTTATTTTTTGCGGCAGTCTGCGGTTGCAAATCAAACTCTTCCATCGGGTTTTCGAAATTCAAATTAGGATAAACCACATTATTCTGAATTGCCAAAACACTATAAACGGCTTCAATTGCTGCGGCAGCTGCCAAAGTATGTCCGGTAAAAGGTTTTGTAGAACTAAAATCCGGAACTTTTTCATCCTGATAAATTCGCAATAAAGCTCTTCCTTCAGATAAATCATTGTTTGGAGTTGCTGTTCCGTGCACGTTGATATAATCAATTTGCGATGGTTTTAAACCCGAAACATCAAAAGCTTTTTTCATCGCTAAATAAGCTCCATCACCATTTTCTGAAGAAGCAGTTTGATGAAAAGCGTCGTTTGCATTTCCGTAACCCGAAACACGAGCCAGGACTTTTTTGTTTTGTTTCGCCACAATCTCATCCGATTCTAAAACCAAATAAGCCGCAGCTTCGCCCAAGTTTAATCCTTTACGTTCATTGTCAAACGGTTTGTTGAAATCGTCTGATAAAATCATCAAAGTTTTAAATCCGTTAATGGTGAATTTTGCCAAACCATCGGCTCCTCCCACAATTACGCGATCTAATTTTCCGGTTTTAATCAATCTGGCGCCCAACATAATTGAGTTTGCGGCAGAAGAACAAGCCGTACTAATTGTTGTAACCATTCCTTTTAAACCTAATTCTTCGGCAATTTTTTCAGCAACATCGCCGCCGTCATGACAGGCAATATATTTAACCAGTTCAGGATGTGTGAAATAATCGTAATAATGTCTTTCAGTCATGTCCATTCCGCCAACACTTGTAGCCGAAATAAGTCCGGTCCTGAATTCGTTTATCGATGTAATTCCTGCATTTTCAACAGCTTGTTTTGCTGCCAAAGTACCAATCATCGCCGTTCTTGAAAAATTATTATCATCAGAAAGTTTCAATTCATCAACCAATTCTTCATTGGTTTTTTTAATTTCTCCTACCTTAATAACATCTGCGTGAATTGTCGAAATATTTGTGATACGCGAAATGCCAATTTTATTTTCGATCAACGAAATATAATTTTCCTCGACTGAATTTCCAATCGAAGAAATAATTCCCATTCCCGTTATTGCAACACCTTTTGCCATTTTAGATTTTAGATTTTTAGATTTTAGATTTAAGACTATACTTGAGATTCGCGAAATTTTGAAAATCATTTTAAATCAGATTTTGAATATTTCTTGTCTAAGAAATCTAAAATCTGAAGTCTAAAATCTACAATCTATTTAGTTCTATTCGCGCTAATATAAGCCGCCATAGTTTCGATTGACTGAAAAATGGTTTTTCCTTCTTTTGGATCTACCAGTTTAATTCCGTAATCTTTATCTAAAATCACAATTAATTCAAGCGCATCAATTGAGTCTAAACCTAAACCATCTCCAAACAAAGGATCGTTATCAGCAATGTCTTCAATTGCGATATCTTCAAGATTTAAAGTAGTAATGATTTTGTTTTTTAATTCTTCTTTTAATGCTTCCATGATTATTTATTATATAATGTATTGATATTTTCGTTTGTATATTTTGTGTTTTCTTCCTTACTAATGATGCAAAGAAACGCTTTGTAATCGTCATTAAAAAATTCTACCCAACCACAAAGAACTGCATCAGCTTTATTTGTGTTTAACAGAATGCCTGAATAGTTAAACAGAAATTCAGTATTGAAAGCATCAAATATAAAGAAAGAATTTTCACTTTTTAGCTGATGACGGATACTTATTTCGCCCAAACATATATTTGGCAGCGTATAAACGAAAATCGCGGGACTCGGAAAGTAGTTTTCTTTGTCGGAAATAGACTCCTGATATTTTACATCAGTATCTAAACTTGACGATTTATTGGCCAAAACCAAAGCAATATTATTTTCTTTATCAGATGAAATAATTGGACTCAAAAGCAATTCAGAACCTAAAAAAGCCAGTTTGCTCAAAGCATCCATTTTAAAAAACTTCGGGTATTGAATATCAAAATTACGATACGCTTGTTTCGAGAAATCGCCAAAATCTGTTGGTTCTATTTTGAATACAGAAGTTCCATTCAAAACAATTTCGTTGTTTTGGATGGTGATGTAGGATTGTATGTAGGTTTTTTGAGTCATTGTTTTAATGTTATAAAAGAAATTTTTCTAGATCTCTTTTTAAACTAATTTGTGAAAAAAGCACAGGAGTATTCATTTTTTGATTTTCTTTTAGCATTGTAAAATAAATATTGTTTTTCGCTAAAATAAATATTCTGCTTGTTTGAAATGGTCTATAACTTAAATAATTATTACTATTATAAATTATTACATTTCCAGAATTTCTATGTTTTTCAAAACCTTTTTTCTCGCAATATTGATTAATAAGTAATTTATTTTCTTCTGCATTGTATTTGCTGACAATTTTAGTTAGTTGTTTTTCAGTTGCTTTTCTATAAATTGTAAAGGCACAAAATAAACTAAAAATAAACAATAGATAAAATTCAATTCCAGTTTTTGAATAATCACGATAAGGATCAGAATAAACTAAAAAAGGTGTTAGAAATCCCCAGGTAAAAAACATATATATAGTTATTCTATCAAACTTATCAAACCAATCTTCAGAATAAACTAATTTATTCTGGTCAATACTTTTTTTAACATTTAGATTTTTTAAACTTCTCATTTTAATCTGTTTTGCTTGACGATTCAATTTAAGAAACCCAAGTCTGAATAATTTTCTCAATTTTCCATTTTCCTGATTTATTTTCAATTATGATTATAAATCCTCTTCCACATCTTCCACCACCACAGGAAGCACCAGCGGATAAAATTCCTCTCGTTTTTGTTTTATTAAACTGAATTCTTGATACCCAAATAGTTCCAACAGGAAAGAGGACATTGCTTACATCATTTAAATTCCAATCTTTTTCATGAGGATATTTTGATGCTTTTTGAAAGTTAAACTTTTTATTGTTTTCAAAAGCTTTTAAATCAAATTTGTATTCGTCTGTTCCTTTTGAAATATCATAGGTATATTCAGAAATATCAAGCTTTTTGATAATCATTTCAGTTTCAAAAGAACTAATTTTTGTTACATCATCATAAACACCAATTAAAATTCTTGTTTTATCATTTTTGATGCTGTCTCGATTACGCCAATATTCTTTTAATTCTTTATTAAATCCAATAGTATCTTCTTTATTAGTTTTAAAATCATTCCTTGGTGTTGGTGGGGGAAATATAACTCTTCTATCCATATAAATAGAATCTACAATTTCAACAAAGACATTATTTAAGACATCTTTTTCAAATTGTAGTTCGTCGATTTTATCCTTTTTACATCCAAAAACAGAAAGTAAAACAAAAACTATAAATATGACTTTTGATAATTTCATTTATTATTTTCAACTATAGTGAACTTATAAGATTTATTTACAAGTTGGATTTTTTATTTGAACTGTTCGGAATTTCCGAACAGTTCAAATTATATATACACAAAAATTCAATCAACTTAATTAGTGAAAATTAGTGCAATTCGTGTTTCATCTTTTCAAAAATCACAGCCGTATTACAACCGCCAAATCCAGAAGCCGTCTTCAAAAAATAATCAATATTTCTTTCTTCGTTTTTGTCAATAACATTTATAGATTCGCTTACGCCAATTTCATCAAAACCTTTCGATTCAAAAAGCATACTTTGATTTACTGATTCTATCCCAATTACGGTTTCTAATAATCCCGAAGCACCTAATGTATGACCATAAAATCCTTTTAAACTATTTATAGGAACATTTTGTAAAGCTAAACGATTTAATGCAATTGCTTCCATTTCGTCGTTGAATGGAGTTGCGGTTCCGTGTGCTGAAATAAAATCAATTTTATCAGGATCAATTTGAGCTTCTTTCAACGCATTCTGAATACTTCTGAACAAACCTTCGCCTGTTCTTGACGGACCCGAAATATGATTGGCATCGTTTATCGAACTGTCTCCAATTACTTTTATTTTTGCGTTTTTGGCTTCCGCCGAAAGTAAAACAGCAGTGGTTGCTTCGCCTAAACTTACACCGGTCCTGTTTTTAGAATAGGGTTTACAAGGCAAATCACTCATAGCCTGAAAAGCATTAAATCCGGATAAAACAAATTCTGAAACTTCGTCGCCAGCTACAACAAAAATGTTATCATATAATTCAGACTGAATCATTCTTTTAGCAACCGAAACCGCTAAAATTCCGGAAACACAAGCATTTGAAACTACAATAGGTTGTGTTTTGAATCCGAAGAAATCAGCAACATTTTTCGCTAAAACATCTAAATGCGCATTATTAAAACTTTCTTCAGAATCTTCTTTTAACGCTGTAACATTTCCTTTTGTAGTAGAAAGTATAAAAGCTGTTTTCGAATTTAATTCCACTTTCGAATTTTTGATAATCGGTTCTAAAGCCAAAATCATCATTTTCTCTAAGCGGGAATATTTTGTGTCAGTGCTGATTTTTTCAAAAGTGCTGTTTATTTTTTCATTAGAAATAATGGCAGCATAAAATGAATTTGGCATTAAGGAAATATCATTGTGCAATTGAATGCCTGAATCTCCACGAAGAATTGCCTCGACATTCGATTCAACATCAAATCCTAAAGGCGTGATACAATTCGTTTCGGTGATATATACTTCTCTTATCATTTTATCTTTTTTATTCCTGTAAGCTTTTTTTCCTGCAAGGTTTTCAAAACCTTGTAGGTATAGATTCAATAGGGTTTTTAAAATTTACACCTACAAGGTTTTGGAACCTTGCAGGAGAACGGACGTTGTAAATTATTTTATCAATCCCACTTTTCTCTTCCATTCCTCATAAAAAGGAGGATTCGTCAACATTAAATTTCCGTCACCGTCTAAAAAAACCTGAACAGTTTCTCCGGTGCAGGCAACTTCGCCTTTTGCGTCGATTATTTTAAAACGATAAATCATTTTGGCAGCGGGAGTGTCAACAACTGTTGTTTCGATTGTTACGACATCGCCGTAACGCAAAGACAATTTATGTTCGCATTTTGATTTTACGATTGGCGTTGTATAACCCGTATTGCCAATATCTAAATAAGTAAGTCCGTGTTGACGTCCAAAAGCTTCTCGTCCATCTTCAAAATAGGTAATATAATTGCCATGCCAAACGATTCCAAGCGGATCAGTTTCGTTAAAACGGATTCTAATTTCGTGAGAAACGGTTAAGTCTGTGGCTTCGTTATACTGTTCTTTTCTTTTTGTCATAAAATAAGGCAATGGATGTTGTGATAATAAAGAACAAAAATAACAAACTTATTTTTGGAATGATTTCAAGGAAAGAAACGTTGCGTAATAAAACATCATAAAAAGCTTCTAATCCCCAATTCATGGGTGACGATTTCGCGATATATTGCATGATGGTTGGCATTGCAAAAACCGGAACCCAAACACCACCAACTGCAGCCAGAATAAGTACGCTTGTTGCACCAAATGGTGCTGATTGTTCTTGTGTATTGGCAACAGTTCCTAATAAAATTCCAAAACCGATCGCGGCAAAACCTGAAAATAAAGCGACAATACTCATTAAAAATAAATGTCCTTCGATGTTTAATGAAGGTAAACCAATATGCGGAAATAAAAATACTGCCACGGCAACCATCATATAAAACTGAATCATACAAATAACAGAATACGTAATAGTTTTACCAATAATCACGACTAAATTAGAAACCGGATTGGTCAATAATCGAACGAATGTTCCTTGTGATTTTTCTTTTACAATATTTATAGATAACGGAATCACGATAAAAAATATCGCAAAAAGTGTCCATGCCGGAACGTTATGTTGTACGGAGTTTGGACGAACTTCTTTGTTGTTAATTCTCGGAATTATTTCTTTGAAAGTAATGAAACTCTTTTGATCAAATTCAACATTTCCTTCTCCTAATTGATTTTGAAAAGTAGTGTAAATTGATTTGGTTTCGATTTGAGAAATCATCTTGTCAATCGAATTCATCACTGCATTTTTGAAACTCATTTGAACCGCAGGATCAAAATACAGTTTTACTTCTTTTTCCTTTATAACTTTAGGTTTTTCTGCTTGAGCAGTTGTATCTGTTTCTGTTAAGCCCATTTTACTGATAATGTTCTCAACATTCTGATCAATTTTGGTTTGTAAATCGATACTTAGATTTTTCGGAATCACAATTGCCAACTGGAATTTTCCTTTGTAAACGGCTTCTTTCGCCACTTCTTCGGTAATTGTTTTGTTGTCAATTTGCGTTACAACGCTGAATAAATTGCTTTTTTCAAGATTATCAAAAACCGTTTTAGAAACAGCACCGTTGTCATTATCGACCAATAAAATTTGAATTTTATTGTCGCTAATAGTTTTAAAAGTACTGTCCTGAATTAAAGTTACCGTAATGACAAGTACCAAAGGCATGATAAATAGAATAATTAATCCGCCTAAATCTCGTTTAAGCAGCAGAAATTCCTTTACAACCGACATCCAAATTTTATATACCATCTCTAAAATCTTTACCGGTTAATGAAATAAAAACTTCTTCAAGATTGCGTGCTTCATCTGTTGAGTCAATTAAACTTGATGGCGTTCCTTGAGCATAAATTCTGCCTCGATCCAGAATCGCAATATTGGTACAAAAATCTTCGGCTTCAGCCAAATGATGTGAGGTATATATAATGGTAGTTCCGTTTTGATTTAAAACTTTTAAATAATCTATAATGGCATTTTTAGATTGTACGTCAACACCAACGGTTGGTTCATCTAAAAATAAAACTTTAGGATTGTGCAAAATTCCAGCAATCAAATTGACTCTTCGTTTCATACCGCCTGAAAAAGTTTCGATGCGTTTGTCGGCGAATTTTAGTAAACCCAAAAGATCTAAAGTTTCTATTACTTTATCTTTTAAGTAAGTACCTTTCAATCCGTACATACTTCCAAAATAATGTAGATTTTCTCTTGCTGTTAAAGTTGGATATAAGGCATATTCCTGAGGAACAACGCCTATAATTTTTTTGATTTTTGAGGAGTGATTGGTATAGTTCAGATCATCAATTGTAAAATGTCCTGAGGTTGGTTTGATCAATCCGCAAAGCATGGAGATTAATGTTGTTTTTCCGGCACCGTTTGGACCAAGTAAACCAAAAATCTGACCTTCATTTATATCCAGCGAAACATCGTTCAAAGAATACATATCTGCATCTTTGTACTTTTTCGAAAGGGATTCTATTTTTATAATGGATTGCAAAATATATTTAGCTAATTGCTTTTTTTAGTTTTTTGAAAAAGATTTCTTCTCTATTGGCAATGTCCAAAAGGTCATCGGCAATGGCATTGTAAGCATCTTCTTTAGCACTTCGGTTTTTGTAAATTCTTGAAGCTTCAACAGCAAAATCTCTCCAGGAATCTCCAATCTGAGTCATTTCTTTAGACAGAATTTTTAATTCTTCATTATTTAATATAACCGAAGCTTCTTGTAAAAAAGCAGCGTAAATAAATCTAAATCCACCGCCTCCGGTTCCTATTTCTTCCTGCATACGTACCATTTGTGCCAGATAATGATTGGCTTTTTTGGTTCCGTGTTTTACGGGCCATTTACGAATTTGTTTCGATACGAATTTTATTCCGCGTACACCAATAATAGGCATTGGCGCCAACATATCGCGACAGGTATTTTTGATTCCTTTGATGATGGCACTTTTCAAATCAACGTCTTTCGGAATTTGAATTGGGTAATACATTTGCCCTCTTGGCGCAAAAGCACCTTTGGCAAAACGTACTTTATCTAATTCGTCGTGAGTTAAGGTTGTAACAGTTTCCATAACAGGATCGCTGACCAAATAATCAGTTTCAGTTTTCCCATAAACGACTAAATTATGTGCATTAAAGTGAAAGCGATATTCATCTGGAAAATAGCTCAAATGATAAACACCAACTTGTAATCCGGTTGGAATATTATTTTTTAAATTTTCGTCTAATGCTTTGTTCGCATTTACGATAGAAGAAAATTTTTGTCTTTTTATTTTTAAATTTAACCTACTTGCCAGTTTATTAAAAATTTGTCCAGGCAAAGTTCTATAGCTAATTGCGGGTGCGTGATTTACTTTAATAAAGGGCAAATACACGAAAAAAAGTCCGGAACCAATACCAAAAACCATCGGTTCGCTGATGTTCAGTCCGTTGTTTTTCAACAAATTCGAAGCTACGCCATTCTCACAATGGGCAGATTGATGATGTGTAAAATTGATTTGCATTAGTCTGTTTTAATATTTTTTAATTCGGCTATTGAAATTTCAAAAGCGTCGGCATATTTTTTTAGGATAGAATCACTTAGTTTAGCAAAAACGGTTGGTTTAAAATGTCTTTTTACACGCCATTTCCACATGCCAACATAACTTGCTAAAATAGTAAGATCCATTTTAGAGAGTTCCATATAATAAGAAATCGGGCTTACTTCGCCAATTTCGACTTGCATTTTTGCTTCGGCAATTCGTTCGTTTATTTCGTTTATTGAATTTGATAGTGCGATGCTTTTAGGTTCCCAGCCTGTACTTAAAGTTGTAGTATATTCTCCGTTTTCATCTGTAGCATACAAAAGTTCTTTAACGTTGTTTTTAGTTAAGTTGCTTTTGTCTTGTGGTACTTTTTCTTTTTCCATGACGGGTTTTTTTTCAATTGGAATTATTCAGGAGTAGAAACTATCTTTTGAATGAATAAATTAATTTCGCATTCTAAAAGTAATTTATGGCCCCATATACTTTCACACTTCATGGTACACAAAGTATAATCGTCGCCTGTAAATTTTGAAACCAAAGTTGCTTTTGTAACAATTGTATCGCCCACTTTTGGGAGCAAATGTATTTTAAGGTTTTTTATCGCACTGATAAAACCCAATACATTTACGTTTTCGTTTTCTGTTCCGTCTTCGTCAAAAAAATATTTTTTCCCTACAATTGCTGAACAGGTTTGTGCTGTATTTTCGATTAAACCAGCCTCGATAAAAACGTTGTTGTCTATAAAAATGTTATCTTCTTTTATCAAAAAAACGGTTTCTACAAAGTTCGCGTCAATATCTAAAATTAAATCCACCATGAGCATTGGCGCTCGGTGCGGTAAATAATTTTGTATATCAACTCCGGTTTTCATTGCTGTTATCATTTCGCTAAAACAGTTTTCATTTGTCCTTTGGCAATTTCTTCGTTGTTCAAAGTCGTTACAATATCAACCAGTGTAATTCCGGCAAACTCTTGTAAAATAGTTACCGTTGACTGAATTGTATCGTTGATTTTTGGCAATTTTTTAATCGCAATTTCCTTGATCGAACCTATATATCCTGTTGGAGCTATTTCGTTTTTGAGAAAAAATTGATAACCTGTGTGTAACGCAACAGATTGTGCCATATGTTCGATTAAACCTGCTTCTAAAAAAGTATCATTGTCAAAAAATATATTATCGTTTTTAATTTTAAAACCCGAAACTAATGAAGTTTCGGTAAACGAATACATTTTATCTACCATAACAAAAGGAAACTTTTGTGGCAATAAATTTTCGACAGCTTCTTTTTCTAAAAGTAAAGTCGTCTCCATTAGCAAACAGTTAGATAAGCATATGCAAATGAGAATCTTCCACTTTCAGGAACTGATAAAAGGATACGATCTCCCTTTTTTAAATTTCCTGAATTCATCAATTCTTCCACAGCTAAGTAAATAGAGGCCGAACCTACATTTCCAACTCTTGAAAGATTCATGAACCATTTTTCATCCGCCATTCCGATTCCTTTTTCAGTTAATCCTTTTTTTAATCCTTCAACAAAAAAGTTTGAAGAAACGTGAGGAATAAAATAATCAATCTGATCTGAACTAATATTATTTTTAGACATGGCATCGCTCATACTTTCGGCTCCTTTTGAAAGTATAAATTCATCCAATAATTTTACATCTTGTTTGATGGCAAAAACCGATTCGTTTAACCATTGTTCAGGAGGATAATCGCTCCATGATTTGATTTCGCCATTTTCCAGTTTATCTCCTCCGGCGTACATGCAGGTTTCTAATTCATAAGCATATGAAAAAGCTTCCATCCATTCGATTTTTAGGGAAATAGTACCGCTTGGTTTATTTTCTAATAAAAAAGCTCCGGCTCCGTCAGATAACATCCAGCGTAAAAAATCTTTTTTGAAGGCAATAATTGGCTGCTCTTCAAGGCTTTTTAAATTTGCTGCTTCATGATTGTACATTTGAGCATTTAACCAGGATGAAACTTTCTCTGATCCTGTGCAAATTGCATTTTTAGAATTCCCTGATTTTATCGAAAGAAAACCAAATTTTAATGAATTCATTCCGGCACAGCAAACTCCGGTTGATGAATTTAATTCTACCGATTTATTTTTTAGCAAACCATGAACCATCGCTGCATGCGAAGGCAGGAAAACATCAGGAGTTGAGGTTCCGCATGAAAGTACTTCAAGATCTTGTGCCGTAAAGTTTTCATCAAATAATTGCACAATTGCATTATGGGTTAACTCAGCATTATTATGCGTGCTTTTTCCGGTTTTGTCAATGGCGTAATAACGGCTTGTAATTTTATTATTGCGCAAAATAATACGCCTTGCTTTAGAAGCAGCATCATTGATGAGTCCTAAATACTCTTCCATTTCGTCATTAGAAACAGCTTCATTTGGCAAATATTTTGCGGCTCTTGTAATATATACTTCAAACATAATCTAATTTCGTCTTCTAAACTCCTTGATAATATCGAGTTTCTTTTTTTATGGTTTTTAACTTAAACGGGTAGGTAATAAGGTGCAATATATAGACTATTGGTGAGATTAACCATATCGCGAGGAATAAATAAACATTAAATACTTTAAGAAGCTGTTTTCTGTTTTTTTGATGTTTATAAATCAAATTTGACCATTTATTGAAAATTTTATTTGCGGTTCTGTCAACTGTAACTAAATATGGGCTAATTTTTACTGCGCCAATTGCTAGTAATTTCGGTTGTAAATCTTTCAGATTATTCTGCTGTAATGCCGAAAACATTACTTCTCCAAACTTATCCGACTCCTGAATGTCTTTGTCAGAAACTCCCGGTAACGGAAAAATTCCCAAATATTTTTTCTTAACTCCGGAAAACATCCACTCGACAATTGTGATTACGCTGATTAAATTTCCAACGCGATCTACCAAAGCGACATTTCCTACCAGTTTTGCATTTGCTTCTTTAAGTAAAGTTTTGATTTTTTCCTGCGCCATAATCCACATATTACGAGATCCGCTAATGGTAATAACTGGCGTATCGTTTAATATTTTTTTAGCATCATCACTTTTCAAAAATGAATTTATAGGAATCGATGGCGACAGATACCAAACCTGATAATGAAAAAGTACTAAGTCAAATTTTGTATTTAAAATCTCTTCAGGAACGGGTTTTAATTCTTTTGGAATTTGCAGAAAAGATTCAGGGAATGCGTCGAAAAAAGAATCTTTATCCCAGGGAAAAGGAAATGGTTTCTCTAATTTTATTTCGTGAAACGTTACATTTATCTCTTCTGAATTCAGAAAAGGTTTTGCAATATTTCGCGCAATCTCTTCTAATTGTCCTGATTGGGAATAATAAATAACAAGAACATTTTTCATTTGGATGTATGGCTTTGGTGGTTGCGCAAAAATAAGTATTTTTTCTAAACGAATTTCCTTATTTTATCTGATCGTTTTGTGTGAACCCAATCCGGCCATGTTGATGAATCTTCGGCATCATAAATTCGGATTTTTTGATTTTCATCTTCAATTAATAAATCATCAGATGTGCATCCTAAAATTGCCGCCGCCGCCGAAACTCCTGAATATGTTGCTCCCGCAACGCCATGAGATAAAGTACACGCGCCACATAAGAACAGATTTTCAATTTCGGTTTTGTTTTTATAAGCGAAAGGACCAACCTGATTTAATGTTTTTTCGGTTCCGTAAACATTGCCTTTTGTCGAATTAACGTAAAATTCATTGGTTTTCGGAGTTCCCAATTCTGCCTGAATAATATGCTGTTTCGCGTTTGGAATTATTTTTTCGACATTATTCATCAGTTTGTCGATCACTTTTTCTTTGAAAATTTTATATTCTTCATTATGATAATCTTCAAGACCATTAAAATCTTTTAGATGATCGTAATTCACATAAGTGACAATTTCAAAATTATGATAACGTCCGTTAAAACTTGCCGGATCTTTAAGCGTTGTGCAACTTATAAATACCGAAGGAAATGAATCTCCGGAATCAATTGTATCGCTCATTAAATGCTCGAAATTATCATCGTCATTTTCATCTTTCATCATCCAGATATTTCCGGAATCTATATTATATAAAGTAACGTCAATATCTAATGTCAGAAATAAAATCAGAGAAGTAACCGAATATTTAGTCTTGTCGAGTTTTTTAAGAAGGGATTTACTGATATGTTCTTTATCAATTAATTTTAAATAAGTGATAGAAGGATCTGCATTTGAAACAATATTTTTGGCTCTAATTTCTTCGCCATTTTCAAGTTGAATTCCAACTGCTTTTTTATTTTCGATAATGATTTTACGAACGTTTTGTTTTACCCTGATTTCTCCTCCTTGTCTTTTTATGCCGTTTGTCATGGCTTTTACGATTCCGCCGCCGCCGCCCATTGGATAAAATCCTCCATCAAAATAATGATTCATTACAGAGCAATGTACGGGAAAACAGGCACGATTTGGCGAAAGCCCATGATCGCCACACTGAATATTTAAAACCGCTTTTAGTTTAGGATCTTTTACATGCCAGCCAATTACTTTTTTCAAAGGAAATAAAGAAAATTTGCCAAAATGTTTCGTACGAAATGGAACAGTAATATTTTGCCAGAAACCCTTTAGTTTTGGAATTAACTGCAATTCGTAACTCACTTTTTTTACAAGTGAAAGATATTCGTGTATGTTTTTTTCTTCGTGCGGAAAATGATCTGAAAGTGTTTTCTTGAGATTCTCAACTCCTGCGGGCAAATCGAAAATTTCATCGCCAATCAAACAATGTTCATAGGCGTTTTTGTTCATTCTAAAGAAAACCATGTCATTGGCAATTCCTAAACCTCGGTATAATTCATTGGTAGATTGTCCTTGTTCAAGGAGTCCTACATAATGAACGCCGGGACTAAAACGCTGTCCGTTTAAGGTAAAACTATGACTCCAACCGCCGGGAACATAATGCTGTTCAAGAACCAAAACTTTTTGTCCTGCTCTTGCAAGACATATTGCGGTTGATAATCCGCCAACTCCGGAACCTATGATAATCGTGTCAAATTCCTGCATACCTTACTTTAAGAATTGTAAAGTATAAAAGAACGATTTTTAATTAGATAATTTTAATTCGGAAGTGTAATTTTAAAGAAACTAATGATTTTTACCGCAAAGTCCGCAAAGTTTTTATCTAATGCTATTTTTAGAACACAAAGTTCTCAAAGCTTTGTATTGATTTAGCTTTGCGAACTTTGGGATTAAATTTATCTTTAATTTTTACAGATTAGGCAAATTTTTTAATCTGTGCGTTTGTTTAAAACACATAGAAACATAGATTTAGGAACGTAAAAAAGGTATTTCATTTAAAATAAGACCGCATAGTTTGGTTGGCTTTAGCTAGAGTAAGCAGATTTTCTTTTTTAATTTGTTTGATAACCCATTTAACTTTTCGTAGTTTACTTGATAAATAAGTCCCAGCGGGACGTTATATTTATAGCAATTTCAATATTCATATTTCAATAGACCCCATCTGGGTGAAATCTTTTAAGGTCAGATTATAAACAATGATATCGCTCCGCTGGAGCTTTATCACGAATAACGTATATATTATCTATAAATATTATGCTCCTCTGGAGCTTTAAAAAGGAAAATTAAA
>NZ_JAYSPC010000074.1:0-16214 GCF_043722275.1 Flavobacterium sp.
TTGTCAGGTAAATGCGCCAACATTTGCAAGTGTTCAGTTTAATCAGGCAAATATAGTTTGGTACACGGACTTAGTTGGAGGGACAGTAATTCCGTCAACTACAGTATTGACAAGCGGAACTTATTATGCCGTTATCCAGGATCCAACAACACTTTGTGAAAGTGCTGTAAGGTTATCAGTAACTATAAATGTTTCTGATCCTGGAACTCCAACATTGGTAAACGTAGGAACTCAAAACTTCTGTTTAGTAAATGCTCCAACTTTTGCTAGTGTTCAGTTTAATCAGACAAATATAGTTTGGTACACAGCTTTAGTAGGTGGAACAGTTATTCCTTCAACGACAGTATTAACAAGCGGAACTTATTATGCCGTAATAAAAGATACAACATCAGGATGTGAAAGCGTAACAAGATCATCAGTAACAATAAGTGTAACTGATCCTGGAACGCCAACATTAGTAACTGCAGGAACTCAAAACTTCTGTTCAGGAAATAATCCAACTCTGGCAAGTATTCAGCTAAACGAAACAAATATAGTTTGGTACAATGCACCAACCGGAGGAACAATATTACCTGCAACAACAGCATTGGTAAGCGGAAATTATTACGCAGCATTAAAAGATGCAATTACAGGTTGTGAAAGTAATGTTAGACTTCAGGTTACCGTGAATGTTGGAAATTCAAATAATCCAACCACAAATAATACAGCACAAAACTTCTGTTCAAATGCTGCGCCAACATTTGCAAGTATTCAGGTAAACGAAAGTAATGTATCATGGTTTAGTACTCCAACAGGAGGAACAGCAATTCCTTTAACAACCGCATTAAGCTCAGGTACTTATTATGGAGAAATTACAGACCCAATTACAGGATGTAAAAGTGCAGCTCGTTTAGCAGTTACAATAACCATTGTAAATCCTATGGCAACGCCAACAACAAATTCAGCTACGCAAAACTTCTGTACTGTAAATGCGCCAACAGTTGCTAATATTCAGGTAAACGAAGCCAATGTAATTTGGTACAATACCGCAACAGGAGGAACAGCAATTAAGGCAACAACAGCTTTAATTAGCGGTACATATTACGGAGTTGTGGCAAGTGGTTCAGGTTGTGAAAATCCTACTAGATTACCAGTTGTGGTAAATGTAAACACACCGCTTTTAGTTACAACACCTAACACAACACAAACATTTTGTTTATCTGCAGCACCAACAATAGAAAATATTTTGGTAAATGAGGCAAATGTAGCGTTTTACACTTCTGCAATCGGAGGAGCACCATTAGCAGCAAATACACCGCTTACAGCAACAATATATTATGCTTCAGCAATTAATAATACAACAAATGGCTGTGCGGCGGCTTCACGATTAGGAATCACAATTGCATTTGAAAATGATGCAATGGTTCCAATCACGACAACAGATGATACACCATGTGTTTTTCAGGGAATTACGTATTCAATTGCAAACGGAAAATCAGATTATGTATGGTCAATTACAAACGGTACAATTACTTCCGGAGGAGGAAATGCTGATGGAACCGTAACAGTTTCATGGTCAGATATTGGACCTGGTAAAGTTGAGGTTGCTTACATTAATAAATGTAATGAAAGAACGATTAAATCATTAAATGTAACCGTAGCAACTTGTTCTGATCTAACGATAACAAACACAGTTAGTAATCCCACACCTAATTTTGGTGAGCAGATAACATTTACTGTAACAGTTAATAATGTGGGTCAGGGTAACTTTATCAATACCATAGTTAGTGAGTTGCTTCCAACAGGATTCGATTTAATTAGCGCAAGTACAACTTTAGGAACATATGATTTAAATACACAGCTTTGGACAATTCCGGCATTAAATGCAGGACAAAGCGTTGTGCTTACAATTGTTGCCGAAGTATTGCCAAGCGGTAATTACACAAACGTTGCAACTGTCGAAATTTCGACTCCTTTAGATGTTGATGCATCAAATAATTCGGCTTCAGTAACAGTTGTTCCGGTTTGTTTGACAGTTTATAATGAGTTCACTCCTAATAATGACGGAGCTAATGATCTTTTTAGAATAGACTGTATTGAATCATATCCTAACAATGAGTTGAAAGTTTATAATAGATATGGCGCATTAGTATATAGTAAACAACATTATGAAAATGATTGGGACGGAACCGCCAATGTTTCAGGAGTTATTAATAGAGGAGATATGTTGCCTACAGGTACTTATTTTTATGTGATAACCATTGGAGATGGAACGGCTAAAAAAGGATGGTTATCTGTAATGAGATAATCAGCTTTTAATCATCTAATTAATTAAACTTAATAAGTATCGTTATGAAACTATATATAAAATCATTAGAAACGTATTTCATTTTAATATGTTCTTTTACCACATTTTGTGCCAGTGCACAGCAAGATCCGGAGTACACACAATATATGTACAACACAATGTCCGTAAATCCAGCCTATGCTGGATCTACGGGAACATTAGAAGCAACACTTTTACACCGTTCACAATGGGTAGGAATTGATGGAGCACCAGAAACACAATCGTTTTCAATACATTCACCTCTTGTAAACGAGATGATTGGTTTAGGATTAAGCGTCGTAAATGACAAAATTGGTCCATCAAACGAATTGTATGTTGACGGAAACTTCTCGTATTCAATTCCTCTTGGATATGAAAAAAGATTAGCATTTGGACTTAAAGCAGGAATGCGAATGTTGAATGTTGATTGGTCAAAAGGGAGATTTTACAATAATAATGATGTTTTGTTAAATCAAAACATTGATAATCAAATGAAATTAGCCGTTGGAGCAGGAATCTACTATTATACCGATAAATGGTATTTAGGATTTTCAATCCCGAGCTTTTTGCAAAATGATTATTATGATGACGTTCAGGAATCTATAGATTATGATCGTTTGCATTATTATTTAATGGGAGGTTATGTTTTTGATTTGAATCCAAATTTAAAATTCAAGCCCGCATTCTTAGTAAAAGCAGTAAGTGGAGCACCGCTTACTGCCGATATATCGGCGAATTTTATGATTGCAGAAAAATTTGTAATCGGTGGATCCTATCGAACAGATGATTCGGTGAGTATACTGGCAGGGTTTCAAATATCCAGAAGTTTTTACATCGGATATGCATTTGATTACACAGTAAGCGATTTGAACAAATACAATGATGGAACACACGAAATCATTTTGCGTTACCAATTTACTCAAAAAGAAAGTAAAATCAAATCCCCTAGATTCTTCTAACACAAAACCCCTATGAAAAAATTATATATCCTAAGTTTAGTATTGAGTTTTACATTAGGTTTTGCTCAGACTAATTTAAAAAAGGCCGATGCACTTTTTAAAAGTTATTCCTACACAGATGCATCAAAAGCCTATGAAGAATGTTTGCAGAATATAGAAAATCCATCGGCACAAACATTAAAAAATGCTGCAGATTCGTATTATTTTAATTCCGATGCCAGAAATGCGCTTAAATGGTACAAAAGATTATACGAAGTACAAGGCAATAATTTAACCGATATCTATTATCTGCGATACATTCAAACAATGAAAGCAGTTATGGATTATGACGACGCTGATAAAATCACAAAAGAATATCTGAATAAAAAAGGAGATCAAAAAGAGATCAACAGATATGTTGCCCAGAAAAAGCAATTGGATAGTTTATCAAAAGCAAAGTCTCTTTACACCATTAAAAATTTAGATATAAATACCGGTAAATCAGATTTTGGAGCAACGTTTTATCAGGATCGAATTGTATTTACATCAGCAAGAGACACCACAAAGTTTAGTGATAAACTGTATTCCTGGAACAATCAGCCGTTCCTGAATTTATATGTTTCTGAAAGAAATCCTGCTGACGGAAGTCTGTTCAACGAAAGTTTGTTTATTCCAAACGTAATGACAAAATACCACGAAGCAACAGCAAGTTTTGATGCCAACGGAAAAACAATGTACTATTCGACAAACATCGTTAAAAAGAATAAATTAGTTATTGATAGAGATAAAATCAACAATTTTCAAATTCTAAAAGGTGATATAATAGACGGAAAACTTGAAAATCCACAAAAAGTATTTTTTGATAATGACGATTATTCTGTAGGACATCCTTGTTTAAGCGACGATGGAAAATGGCTTTTCTTTGCATCAGATATGCCTGGCGGTTATGGCGAAACCGATTTATATGTAGTAAAAATTGCCGACGATGGCACAATGAGTTCACCACAAAATCTGGGACCAAAAATCAACACAATCGGTAATGATCTTTTTCCATTTTTCCGTAACGGAATACTTTATTTTTCTTCAGATGGGCATTACGGACTTGGAGATTTAGATGTATATGAAAGTAATTTTTTATCAGATGGAAGCTTCACAACTCCACGAAATCTTGGAGCACCAATAAACAGCAACAAAGATGATTTTACTTTTATAATCGACAAAACAGGAACTTATGGGTATGTTTCGTCAAATAGAGCAGGAGGTAAAGGCGATGATGATATCTATTCCTTCGTAAAAGGAGAACCGGTTTGTAACCAGAATATTTCAGGAAAAGCAAGCGATAGAAAATCTAAATTGCCAATTACAGATGTAACCATTGTTGCCTATAATTCATACAACGAGATTCTGGCTGAAACCAAAACAAATTTCGAAGGAAAGTATGCCGTAACAGTTCCTTGTAATAAAACAGTTCGATTAGTTGCTACAAAAACAAACTACAGTAACGACGAAAAAACAGTGGAAACAACAAAGGAAAATGAAGGCGAAATTATCGATGTCAATTTCGAATTAAGCAATTATGATGATTTAGTAGTTAAAAAGAAAGGTGTTGAAAAAGTAGACGTAAACCCAATTTATTTTGATTACGACAAATTTGATATTACACCTTTAGCAATTGATGAACTGGCCAAAGTAGTTTTCATTATGAGAAAATTTCCTAACATCAGAATCAAAATAGAATCGCACACAGATTCACGCGGGAAAGATGCCTATAACCTGAAACTTTCTGATAACAGAGCAAAATCAACAAGAGATTATATTGTTTCACAGCAAATAGATCCTTCACGAATAGAAAGTGCAATAGGTTACGGTGAAACCCGATTAATTAATAAATGTAAAAATGGAGTGAAATGTACCGAAGAAGAACATTTGTTAAACCGTAGATCAGACTTTATCATTATTCAGAAATAGTTTTATATTTGCATTGTAATTAGTTGATTATCAGCGTAAAAATATAAAACGAAGAAACCATTTGGAAGTTGGTTTTGTTTAATTCTTTTTAAGAATAATGGGCAAGAAGAAAATCAAGTTGCATCGTTTTGCAACTTGATTTTTGATTTTATAAAAGTTTCGTTTTTTACTGTTTTTTCAACAAAAATAATCCTAATTTTGAGATTCAGTTATTCTAAAACACAACCTCCAGTATTTTAATATTTTATGAGTATTCAAGAAACAATTCAGACTTTAAGAGACGAACTTAATCAACATAATTACAACTATTATGTCTTAGACAATGCCACAATTTCTGATTATGATTTTGATATTAAACTAAAAGAGCTTCAGGATTTAGAAAATAAACATCCTGAATTTTTTGATGAAGATTCCCCAACATTGCGCGTAGGTGGTTCCGTAACAAAAAACTTTAAAACAATTGCGCATCAATACCGCATGTATTCCTTAGATAATTCATATTCTAAAGAAGATTTACTCGATTGGGAAAACCGAATCCAGAGAGTTTTAGGAAATGTAGATTTGCAATATACGTGCGAATTAAAATACGATGGAGCATCGATAAGTATTACCTACGAAAACGGAAAACTGGTTCAGGCGTTAACGCGTGGCGATGGTTTTCAGGGAGATGAGGTGACCAATAACATCAAAACCATAAAATCGATTCCGTTAAAACTAAAAGGAAATTATCCTGAAAGATTTGACATTCGCGGTGAAATTATTTTGCCATTTGCAGGTTTCACAAAAATGAATCAGGAATTAATCGAAATAGGAGAAACGCCCTATTCAAACCCAAGAAACACAGCATCAGGAAGTTTAAAATTACAAGACAGCGCTGAGGTTGCAAAACGTCCGTTAGAATGTTTATTATACTTTGTTATAGGAAATAATTTGCCTTTTTCATCCCAGTTTGAAGGATTAGAATCAGCAAGAAAGTGGGGATTCAAAGTACCATCAGAAGCTAAACTCGTCAATAATATGCAGGAAGTTTTTGACTTCATTGATTATTGGGATACACATCGCCAAACATTACCGTATGAAACAGATGGCGTAGTAATAAAAGTAAACAGCATTCAGCATCAGGAAGAATTAGGATATACCGCAAAATCGCCTCGTTGGGCAATTGCCTATAAATTCAAATCAGAACAAGTTTCAACTGTTTTAAATTCAATTACATATCAGGTTGGTCGCACCGGAGCAATAACGCCAGTAGCAAATTTAGCGCCCGTACAATTAGCAGGAACAATTGTAAAAAGAGCTTCATTGCACAATGCAGACCAAATTGCAAAATTAGATATCAGAATAAATGATACCGTTTTTGTAGAAAAAGGAGGAGAAATTATTCCTAAAATCATTGCTGTAGATTTAACACAACGTCCTGAAAATTCAGAACCAACACAATACATCACACATTGTCCGGAATGTCAAACCGAATTAGTTCGAAACGAAGGAGAAGCCAATCATTATTGCCCTAATTTTTACGGATGTCCTCCTCAAATTATAGGGAGAATCCAGCATTATATTTCAAGAAAAGCAATGGATATTGAAGGTCTTGGAGGAGAAACCGTCGCTTTACTTTTTAAGAATAATCTCGTTCATAATTATGCCGATTTATATGAATTGAAAGTAGATGATATTTTGCACTTAGAAAGAATGGCAAAAAAATCAGCAGAAAATCTGGTAAATGGAGTAGAGAAATCAAAAGAAATTCCTTTTGAGAGCGTTCTTTTTGCACTCGGAATTCGTTTTGTTGGAGAAACCGTAGCGAAGAAATTAGCCAAACATTATAAAAATATTGATGCATTAAGCAAAGCTTCTTTAATGGAATTAATTCTTGTAGATGAAATTGGAGAAAGAATTGCCAAAAGTGTAATCGAATTTTTTGAAAACGAAGAAAATCAAAAGATTATAGAACGCCTAAAAAGTTATGGTATTCAGTTTGAAATTGTAGAAAAAATAAACCCGTATGCAACCGTAAAATTCGTAGGGAAAACATTTGTAGTTTCAGGTGTATTTGCACAATTTTCAAGAGACGATTTAAAGAAAACAATCGAAGATAACGGCGGTAAAGTAGGAAGTTCAATTTCTGCCAAAACTGATTTTGTAGTTGCAGGAGATAATATGGGACCGGCAAAATTAGAAAAAGCCAATAAACTAAATATTCCGATACTATCTGAGGAAGATTTTATAAACAAATTAAATGAAAGCGAATAAACCGTCGTTGATTTTGTTTTTTCTGGCATTAATGTGCACAATTATTTTTGATTATACACAACAAGATGTTTTTGCACTCTATGCAAAAGCAATTGTACTTCCTGCAATTTTTATATATTATTTGATAAGCAGCGAGTTTAAAATAGAAAAAACAGAAGGTTTAATTTTTTTCTTTTGCTTTGTAGGTCAGGTCTTTGATTTAATGGAAATTGAGATTTCTGAAATAGGAGGAATTTGGAGTTTCCTAATCGTTTATATATTGATCTTATTTCTGATAGTAACACGACATCAAAAAATAAAACTTAGGCGAAAAGATATTTTACCAGTTTCAATAGTCGTAATATTTATTGTTTATTTACTCATTTCAGTATTAAGCCTGGAGTTTGACAATATGAAAAAATTTAACCTATTATACGCTTTTTACGGAGTCGTATTAAGTGTTTTAAGCTACTTTTCATTTGTAAATTATATAACCAAAGGAACACATGTTACCTTATTAATGTCACTAATGGCAATAAGTTATATGTTTTCGGATATATTCTATATCTTCAATCAATACTTTTCCTACTCAGTAGTTTTAGTTTTAATACGTGATATAGCTCAAATTTTGGCTTATTTCTTTATGGTAGAATACTTTTTAGAAAAAGCCAAAATTCAAAAAAAGGTTTTATACAATAATTGATCTTGCCTGATTAGTGTGTGCTTTATCTTTATCAAAATAAAAATCAATACGACCTAAATTGATTCCGTAGCAACCCACCTGGTTTACTAAAACATCTTGTCCCGCTTTATTTTTAACAATTGTAGGTTTATCTAAAAAAGTATGCGTGTGTCCGCCAATAATCAAATCAATATCCTGAGTTAGTTCAGCAAATTTCAAATCAGAAATTTTTTCCTCCTCGTCCTTATATTTATATCCCAAATGCGAAAGGCAAATTACCAAATCACATTTTTCTTGTTTTTTCAATAATTGTGTCATATCCTGAGCAACTTCTACAGGATTATTATAAACCGTTTCCTTGTAAAGTTGTTTGTCAACCAATCCTGCAAGTTCAATACCTACACCAAAAACACCAACTTTGACTCCGTTTTTCTTGAAAATTTTATAAGGTTTCACAAGTCCGTCCATGACCGTATTTTTAAAGTCATAGTTTGAATTGATAAATTCAAAAGTAGCATGAGGCATTTGCGCATATAATCCGTCAAGACCATTATCAAAATCATGATTTCCTATTGTAGATGCGTCATATTTCATCATACTCATCAACTTAAATTCAAGTTCGCCGCCATAATAATTAAAGTACGGAGTTCCCTGAAAAATATCTCCGGCATCTAACAAAAGCACATTGGGGTTTTCCTGACGGATAGTTTCAATAAGCGCAGCTCTTCTCGAAACGCCTCCTTTATTGGGATTACGGGGATCATCAGCCGGAAAAGGATCAATATGGCTGTGAACATCATTAGTATGTAGAATCGTTAAGTGTTTAATATCGCTCGTTTCAAAACTACTTAATGACAAACCTAAACTTAATAAGGCAGTACTTGCAGCTGTTTTTTCGATAAATTCTCTTCTTTTCATTTTATATATTTTTTGCGGAAAGGGATATTTTTTGCTTTTTTTTTTGCCACTGATTAAAAAGATTTACACAGATTTTAATCTTTTTAATCCTTTAATCTGTGGCTAAAACTTTTTATGCGCACAAAAATGATTTGTTTTGTAATTCTAATTGCGCTTGGTCTTTTTATTCTTCAGTAATTCTGATATTTTTTGCAACAGGAATTGTATCAACTTGTTTAAAATAATCAATCAATACATCTCGAAGTTTATAATTCAGATCAAATTTCTCAACACCTTTTCCGAAAAAAGTCATGCTGTCACCGCCATTTGCTAAATAATCATTTGTAGCAACATAATAAACTTTATTTAAATCCAAAGGTTTTCCCTGAATCAGAATGTTTTTTGCTGTATTATCTTTTGCAATAGTAAAAGTCATTCCTGATAAAGGCTGTGCTTTTTGTACCTTAATAATATAAGAAGTGATTTCAAGAATTTGTTCTCCTTTTAATCCTATTACAACCAAATTATTTTCAAAAGGCATAATTTCAAAAGCAGTTCTTGTAGTAACATTTCCTTTAGGTAAAATTGCTCTGATACCGCCATGATTCAATAAACATAAATCTATAGTTTTTTTCTCACGCGCTTTAAAAACAATATTTCCTCTTTCAACACAAACATCAGCTAAAAGATTTCCAATGCTAGTTTGCCATTTACCCGTACTTTTATCAAGAGTTTCAGGACAATACGCTAAAACGCTGTCTAAATCCCTATTAATATGATCTCTGTAAGGTTTAATAAAATTTTCAATTGAAGGAGTTTCGGCACCTTTTTCATTGATTGGAAGTTGTTTTCCTTCTATCTTCGTCAAATTATAGCTTTTCTGACTGCAAGAAGTTATAAAAAAAAGTGTTAAGAATATAACAAAAAGTTTCAAAAATCCGTTATACTTTTTTAGTTTTACCATCTTAAATGCGACTTAAATAATTAATTTTGTAATCTGGCAAAAGTACTATGTTTTTAAATTATATAAAGGAATTTTTTGTAAAAAAATCATTAAAAAATAACTTGCATAATGTCAAAAACGAAGTCTTTACAAGTAATATACAAACAATTGGTTTACTGGTTGATGAAAGTAATTTTCAACATTCAGAAGACATAGTAAAGGAATTAGTCTCGCAAGGCATAGCTCCAAAAAACATAAAAATTGTTGTGTATCGAAGTAAATTCAAGGAAAAAGAAACCTATTCCCTGCCTACATTTGGTAAAAACGACATCAAATGGAACGGAGGAATTACAGCAGATTTTTTAAATGAATTTACAGAAACAGAATTTGATCTTTTAATAAGTTATTATGATATCGAAACAGCTGTTTTGATGATGATAACCAGTAAATCAAAAGCGAAATTTAAAGTAGGGTTTGCATCTGTAGATAAAAATTTAAATCGATGGATGATAGATACCGCTATAGAAAATTATAAACTATTCGTTTACGAACTGTTTAAGTATTTAAAGAGTATAAAATAAATATAAATCAGAATATGCAATCATTAATAGGAACTGGTGTTGCCCTTGTAACTCCATTTAAAAAAGACTTTTCAATAGATATCGAAGCTTTACAGCGAATCGTTAATTTTTCGATAGACGGAGGAGTTGAATATCTTGTGGTTATGGGAACAACAGCAGAAAATGCAACCTTAACACAAGCCGAAAAAGAATTGATTATTACTACTGTAATCGACACAAATAAAGGAAGATTGCCTTTAGTACTTGGAGTTGGAGGTAATAATACAATGCAAATTGTAGAAGAATTAAAAACAAGAGATTTTTCAGCTTTTGAAGCCATACTTTCTGTTTCTCCATATTATAATAAGCCAACGCAAGAAGGAATTTATCAGCATTTTAAAGCCATTGCCGAAGCTTCACCAATTCCTGTAATATTATATAATGTTCCGGGAAGAACCTCAAGCAATATGTTGCCTTCAACAGTAATTCGTCTTGCAAATGATTTTAAAAATGTAGTTGCTATAAAAGAAGCTGCCGGAGATATCGTGCAGGCGATGCAATTGATTAAAAATGCACCAAAAGAATTTCTTGTAATTTCAGGAGATGATATGATCGCTTTACCAATTGTTTTAGCGGGTGGAGCAGGAGTAATTTCAGTTATCGGACAAGGTTTTCCAAAAGAATTTTCAGAAATGATTCGTTTAGGATTAAATAAAAAGGTAAATGAAGCGTTTAAAACACAATACTTTTTAGCAGATTGTATTGATATGATTTTTGAACAGGGAAATCCTGCCGGAATCAAACAAGTCTTTCAAGCCCTTGGTATTGCTGAGAATACAGTACGTTTGCCACTAGTAATCGTAGACGATTCGTTAGCAGAAAGATTGAATGAATTTGTAAAAAACAGTATTAAATAAGAGTAAGATTGCCGGTATTTTATTATACCAAAAAATATTTTGTAGTAGCTAAATTAATAACTAAATTTGCCACCGGAACTTCGGTGTGATTTTGCTTTGGCATAATTGTCTAAGAAATCATAATAAAAGTAAGAAAATGAAAAAAATAGTATCTCTATTAATTGTTGTTGTCCTTTTTTGTTCTTGTAGTGAATACCAAAAAGCATTGAAAAATGAAGATGTTGCAGCCAAATTTGATGTGGCAACAAAAATGTACGATGCTGGTAAATATTCAAAAGCCATTCGACTTTTTGAACAATTAGCACCTTCTTACAGAGGTAAACCCCAGGCAGAGAAACTGTTTTACATGTTTTCACAATCTTATTATAAATCAAAACAGTACTACTTAGCAGGATACCAATTTGAAAGTTTCGTTTCAGGTTATCCACGTAGTGAAAAAGTACAGGAAGCTGCATTTTTAGGAGCTTATAGTTATTCAAAATTAGCGCCTGTTTATAGTTTAGATCAAACAGACACAGTAAAAGCATTAGAAAAATTACAAGCGTTTATTGATAATTATCCAAACTCCGAATACATTGTTCAGGCTAACGAAGCAGTGAAAGTGTTAAACGGAAAATTAGAGAAAAAAGCATACGAAAACGCAAAAGGATATAATACAATTTCAGATTATAAATCAGCATTAATTGCATTTGATAATTTTATCGCTGATTTCCCCGGAACACCTTTTAAAGAAGATGCATTGTTTTACAAATACGATTCAGCATATAAATTGGCAATAAACAGTATTCCTGCAAAAATGCAAGAACGTTTAAACGTTGCAAAAGTGGCTTATAATAACTTAATTAAGTTCAATAGCGCGACAAAATACAAAAAAGAGGCAGACGAAATGAATGCCAGAGTTGAAACAGATTTACAAAAATTTACTAAATAAAATAAAGTCATGGATTTAAAAAAGACGAATGCTCCTGTAAATACAATAACTTACAATAAAACAGTTATTGAAGAGCCAACAGGAAATGTGTATGAAGCAATTACCATTATGGCTAAAAGAGCAAATCAAATTAATTCTGAAATTAAAAAAGAATTAACTGAGAAATTAGAAGAGTTTGCTACTTACAATGACAGTCTTGAAGAAGTTTTTGAAAATAAAGAACAAATTGAAGTTTCTAAATTTTACGAAAAATTGCCTAAACCACACGCTTTAGCAGTTCAGGAATGGTTAGACGGTAAAACTTACCACAGAAGTTCAAACAAATAATATATAAGTATAATGTCAGTTTTAAACGGGAAGAAAATTTTACTGGGTGTTTCTGGTGGAATTGCAGCCTATAAAACTGCCTCATTAGTACGACTCTTTATAAAAGCAGGTGCACATGTCCAAGTGATAATGACACCTGCTTCTAAGGATTTTGTAACTCCACTTACGTTATCAACGTTATCAAAAAATCCGGTACATTCCAGTTTCTTTAATCAGGATGATGAAGACGCCGTTTGGAACAATCATGTTGAATTAGCACTTTGGGCTGATTTAATTTTAATTGCTCCGGCTACAGCCAATACGTTATCTAAAATGGCAACAGGAAACTGCGATAACCTTTTAATTGCTACTTATTTATCAGCTAAATGTCCTGTTTATTTTGCTCCGGCAATGGACTTGGATATGTACAAGCATACTTCAACTTTATCTAATTTTACAGCTTTAAAACAGTTTGGAAACGTAATGATTCCTGCTGAAAATGGCGAATTAGCAAGCGGATTATCCGGCGAAGGCAGAATGGCTGAACCTGAAAATATTATCGCTTTTCTTGAAGCAGATTTAGAAAGTCAATTACCTCTAAAGGGAAAAAAAATATTAATTACTGCCGGACCAACATACGAAGCAATAGATCCCGTACGTTTTATAGGAAATCATTCCTCCGGTAAAATGGGTTTTGATATTGCAAATCAGGCAGCTAATTTAGGCGCAGAAGTTATTTTGATTTCAGGACCAACACATTATAAAGTTAAGAGTTCATTGATTGAAGTTATTGATGTGATTTCGGCTCAGGATATGTACGATGCCTGTCATTTATATTTTAATGATGTTGATGTTGCTATTGCTGCTGCTGCTGTAGCAGATTACAAACCTAAAGTTGTAGCTTTGCAAAAGATTAAAAAAGCAGCTGATGATTTTTCAATTGAACTGGAGAAAACAAAAGATATTTTAGCATCGCTGGGAGCAATCAAAAAAAATCAGTTTTTAATAGGCTTTGCTTTAGAGACAGAAAATGAAATTGAAAATGCTAAGTTGAAAATTCAGAAAAAAAACCTAGATTTGATTGTTTTAAATTCCCTACAGGATGAAGGAGCAGGTTTTAAAAAAGAAACCAATAAAGTAACTTTTATTGATCAAAACTTTAAAATTGAACCAATGGAATTAAAATCAAAAGAATCTGTAGCAATCGATATTTTAAACAAAGTGATTTTGCATTTTGGCAAATCATAATGAGTTAGAATATAAAAACAAAAGAAAGAAAGAATAGTATTACTTTTGTGGTTAATCCAAATTACCTTTCGTATGAATAAAATAGTTGCACTTTTAGTTTTTTTTATTTTTGGCTTCACACAGGCACAACAGTTAAATTGTACCGTAACTATTAATACAGAAAGATTACCAAATCCTAATCAGCAAGTATTTAAAACACTTCAGACATCTTTGTCTGAATTTGTCAATAAAACCGATTGGACTGGATCAGTTTTAAAACAAAACGAACGCATCAATTGCTCCATGTACATTACATTAGCTTCAAATAGTTCAGATCAATTTACAGGTACAATTCAGGTACAATCTTCAAGATTAATTTTTGGTTCAACATATTCGTCACCGGTATTGAATTATAACGATAAAGATTTCAATTTCAGATATACTGAATACGAACCTTTATTATTTAATCCAACAACTTTTGATTCAAATTTAGTTTCGGTAGTTTCTTTTTACAGCTATTTAATTTTAGCAATGGATGCTGATACATTTCAAATGGGAGCAGGAAATCAATATCTTGAAACAGCTCAAAACATTGCCAATGTTGCACAACAAGGCGGATCGAAAGGCTGGAGTCAATCTGATGGAGTTCAAAATCGATATTATCTAATTAATGATATGGTTTCGCCAATGTACAGCGATTTACGTCAAACAATGTATGCTTATCATACTGGTTTAGACGGAATGAGTACTGATTTGAAAACAGCAAAAGAAAAGGTAAAAGGAGCAATAATGATTCTGGGGAAATTGAATTCGGTTAAACCAAATGCTTTTTTGACAAGAGTCTTTTTTGATGCAAAATCAGATGAAATTGTTTCCATATTTTCAGGCGGACCAACTATTCCTGTTGGAGACCTAACCGATATGCTCAACAAAGTTTCCCCTTTGAATTCTACTAAATGGTCACAGATCAAATTTTAAATTGATTTTCAATTTTTACTATCTTAAATAACATTTATACTTACACAATTTCCTTATGATAACGTCCTTGTCGATTAAAAACTATGCTCTGATTGAAAAACTCACCATTGATTTTTCAAGAGGTTTTTCTATAATTACAGGTGAAACGGGTGCTGGTAAATCTATAATATTAGGGGCAATAGGATTAGTTTTAGGAAAAAGAGCTGATCTGACCTCATTAAAAAACAAAGAAGAAAAATGCGTTATTGAAGCACATTTTGAAATTTCAAAATACAACCTGAAAGAATTTTTCGAAGCAAATGATCTGGATTATGAAGAAGATACCATTATCAGAAGAGAAATTTTGCCTTCAGGAAAATCCCGTGCTTTTATAAATGACAGTCCCGTAAATCTTCAGGAATTGCAGGATTTAAGTTTGTTTTTAATTGATATTCATTCACAGCAGCAAACTCAGGAACTTTCGGATGAAGGAGTTCAGTTCAAAATAATTGATGCAATTGCAAATAATTTTGATACTATTAATTCGTATCAAAAAGTATTAAAAGCATACAAAGCAGATAAATCTAAATTGAATGCTTTGGTGAAAAAACAAAGTGATTCAGGAAAAGAGCAGGAATACAATACTTATTTATTAAATGAATTAGTTAGTGCTAAGTTAAAATCTGGTGAACAGGAAGAACTGGAAGCTGATTATGAAAAATTAAATAACGTTGAAATTATAAAAGAAGCACTTGATAAATCTCTTGTAATTGCAAACGAAGAACAATTTGGAGTATTTCATAATCTAAATGAAATCAAAACTTCTTTACAGAAAATTGCACTTTTTTCTCCTGAATATCAAGCTATATTCGAAAGAATTACAAGTTTATCAATTGAATTTGATGATGTTTCAAAAGAACTTCAAAATTCATCTGAAAAACTATTAAATGATCCTGCACAATTAGAATTAGTAAGTCAGAAATTACAATTGATTTACAATCTGCAAAAAAAGCATCAGGTAACATCTGTAGATGAATTGATTGAAATTCAGGCTACTTTAGGAAATACACTTCTTGAACTTGATAATATAGAAGAAGAAATTGCTGCTTTGTCAAAATCAATAGATCAAAAAGTAATTGAATTAGATGCTTTTTCAGCAACAATTCATCAAAACAGAACAAATGCGATTCCGGTTTTATCTCAAAAATTGATTTCAATTTTAGAAACGTTAGGAATGCCGAATGTTCGTTTTAATATGGAACTATTGCCATCAGAAACTTATTTTCAAAATGGGAAAGAAGAATTGCAATTTTTATTTTCTGCCAATAAAGGAACCGATTTTGGCTTGCTT
>NZ_JAYSPC010000075.1:0-28953 GCF_043722275.1 Flavobacterium sp.
GCTGAGCGAAGTCGAAGCCCACATTCTTATTGGCGCGCCTTCGACTCCGCTCAGGATGACAAAAATGGCGATCACCACAAACTTAAAATATTTGAATAAAAAATCCGTTTTTTTCCGCGTCTTCGCTTTAGCGAACCCGTTTCATCCGCGTACATTTTTCGCATAAAGTTTTGCAATCATAACGGTTAATGAAGCAACAATCTAAAATTGGAAATCTAAATTCTAAAATCAAAATCCGTAAGTTTGTATCTATGAAAAACAATTTCGATCTCAGAACGGTAAATGTTACACGTTACATCACGCCATTGCGCGAAGGCGGATCTTTACCCGCTTTAGCAGAAGCCGATGACGATTTTAAATACGTCTTGAAATTCAAAGGAGCCGGTCACGGCGTAAAAGCCTTAATAGCCGAATTAGTAGGCGGACAAATTGCTAAAGCCTTAAAACTGCAACTTCCCGAATTGGTTTTTGCCAATCTTGACGAGGCTTTTGGAAGAAGCGAAGCCGATGAAGAAATTCAGGATTTACTGCAAGGAAGTCAGGGATTAAATTTAGCACTACACTTTTTATCAGGCGCAATCACTTTTGATCCTGTTGTAACAACTGTCGACCCAAAATTAGCTTCACAAATTGTTTGGTTAGATGCATATATTACAAATGTAGATCGTACGTTTAGAAACACCAATATGTTGATTTGGCACAAGGAATTATGGCTTATCGATCATGGCGCATGTTTGTATTTTCATCATTCCTGGAACAATTGGGAACAACATGCCAAAAGTCCTTTTGCATTGATAAAAGATCACGTTTTATTGCCACAAGCTTCACTTTTAAAAGAAGTTGATGCCGAATATAAAGCACTTTTAACACCAGAAATTCTTGAAGAAATTGTAAACACGATTCCGGAAGAATGGCTAAAATGGGAAGAAACTGATGAAACGCCCGAAGCTTTGCGAAATGTATACTTACAGTTTCTACAAACCAGATTAAATAATTCCGAAATCTTTGTAAACCAAGCGTACAATGCAAGATAGTCACTTATATGAGTACGCCGTAATTCGTGTTGTACCAAGAGTAGAACGCGAAGAATTCCTGAATATCGGAATCATTTTGTTTTGCAAAAAAGCCAAATTTATAAAAGTATTACACCACATAAACGATGCAAAAATCGAAACTTTATCAGATGATTTTGATATTGAGCAATTGCATTGTAACATAACCGCTTTAGAAAAAATCGTAAACGGAGCCAAAGATGGCGGACCAATTGGCGAAATGGATATTCCGGAACGTTTTCGATGGCTGACTGCAATTCGTAGTTCGGCAATTCAAACTTCCAGACCGCACACAGGATTGTCTCAGGATTTAGAAAAAACGATTCATAGATTATTTGAAGAGTTAGTTCTTTAAGGAAAGTTCAAAGGTGCAGAGGTTCAAAGTAACAAAGGTTTTATGTAGAGGCGCACACTAGCGCGTTTAACATATTTAAAAAAATCTCGCGAAGTCGCAAAGTTTTTATTTTTCTTTGCGCCTCTGCGACTTTGCGCGATTAAAAAATCTTTGCGAATCTTTGCGTAACCCTTTGCGGTAGAACTTGAAACCTGAAACAAATAAAACTAAATTTTCGGATTAAAAATCCAATATTCCATAGAGGCATTCATTAGAAAAATGAACTATTATATTTTCCTTTTTTGGATTTTCAATGACTAATAAATCATGAGGTTGTAGATAGTATGGCTTTTCATTAATTTTTATAACAGTTATATGCAAAGAAAATAAAATGATAATTTCAGCAGCACAATTCTGATTACTATGGGTTATTTTTAGTTTGTGATGGGCAATTTTTTCAGAAACCATCCAATTAAAATCAGTACCATTTGTATAAGAAGTCACTTCATCATCTGAATTAAATTCCATGATTTCATATTTCTTATATATTTTTTCTTCTTTGTTTACCTCAATATTTAGTTGGTTATCAAGCATCATTAAGTATCGGTGATAATCTTTAAAGTTAGTAAACCCTGAAGGAACTTTCTCTATTGTAGCGCTGCTTATTCTGAATATAAAATCTCTATCAGTATACTTTGCTGTTTCCGGATATATCATATATTCATATGTCAATCCACCACTCCAAATAGAAGCTATAGTATCTTTTTTAGGTAAAAGGCGTATGTTCATTTATTGATATTTTATAGGACTTCAGTTTCCATATATATTTTAACCCCACTTTTAAATGAACTTATATCACTTATATGGTAAAAAAAATTTTGCGTCTTCGCGTCTTCGTGGCAAAAAAAAACTTAGATTCTTTTTTCTAAATATATAAATTCTAAAGGTTCATTTGAAATATTAATATGAATATCGCTTGAAGGAAAAGGTTCCCTTTCGCCAGTTTCAACATAACCATGACGTTTGTACCACGCAATAAGTTCAGCACGAACCGAAACAACCGTCATTAGAAGCGAGGATAAACCTAAAGTTTTAGCATGATTTTCGGCTTCAGCCAACATCTTTTTCCCTATTCCGCTATTTTGTAATTCAGGAGAAACTGTTAACATTCCCACATACAATTGATGTTCTTTCACGACCAATAAAACCGAACCAATAATCTGGTCATTCTCTGTAAATTTCAGAAATGTATTTTTAGAATCTAAAATGATTTCAGATAATTCCTCTTCGGTAGTTCTTTTTCCTTCTAATAAATGAGCTTCGGTTGTCCAGCCTTTTTTAGAGGTTTCGCCTCTATACGCTGAGTTTATTAACGTTGTTAATGCGGTAACGTCTTGTAATGTTGCTTTTGCGATCATGATAATATTTATACTGTGGTTATATTTTGAATTGTTTCCTGCTTTAGCTCAATGTCATTAAGTTAAGCTTTTAAAAAATAAAATCATTGCAAATCAATCCGTTTTTATCCGCGTTTTTACGAAGTAAATCTGTTTTATCCGCGTCAAAAATTAGACGCTGATTTTACTGATTCGCTAAAGCGAAAACGCTGATAAAAACGGATTTTTCTAACTACTTTCTTGATTAAACTGTTAAGTAATTTTATAGATTTCCCCTTAACTTAATGACATCGTGCTTTAGCTAGAGCAACAAATTAAGTTAAGCTTTTAAAAAATAAAATCATTGCAATCAAATCCGTTTTTATCCGCGTTTTTACGAAGTAAATCTGTTTTATCCGCGTCAAAATTAGACGCTGATTTTACTGATTTGCTAAAGCGAAAACGCTGATAAAAACGGATTTTTCTAATTACTTTCTGGATTAATCTGTTTTTCTTTTGCCCTAAAAACCCAATATTTAATCAGTGGAAAATTAAATCCATAAGAAACAAAACCATCCGTGATTAACCTTCCGATTCTGTAATCGATTTGAAATACTTTTTGCAAAATAAGCGTACCAAATGATTTTAAGGAAATGCTTCCCAATACAACCAACGCAAATTTAAAAAGCTGACTATTGATGTGATTGCTATAATCAGATTGATTTTTAAATACCCAAAATCTATTGATGCTGAAATTGATAATTGCGCCAACGGTTCCGGAGATTAAAATAGAAAAGGTAAAATGCAGTTTAAATACTTCTGTCAATAAAATCATCAAGCCATAATCAGTAATGCCGCCTAAAAATGCCGCAACTTGGGCTTGCAGAAAAGTTATAATGGATTTTTTGCTGAACATATCAGTCTTGGTTTTTATCTTTTAAATCTCCCAATTTTAAAAGCTTTAAGCTGTCTATAATATTGATTATAAACAATATAATAGTGATTAAACCGGCCAAATATGTAATTGATCCAGGAAATAAAACTTCTATAATTAAAATGAAAGCAATAATAAATCTAAGTTCTGTTGGACCAACAAAACCGGAATCTATACTGTATTCATTTGTAATTTTGTAGCGTAACTGACTGATAATGATCGACCAGCCATACAATACTACAAAAGCAAAAGCTACTATTTGTGTGCCATTTTTAGCATAAATGTAGTAGCCAAAGCCTATAAGTACAATACCAATCCAATCGGCAATAATATCAAGTGCAAAACCATACCAACGGCGTGGAATATTTCTATAATACGCTAATCTTCCATCTAAAGAATCACCTAACCAATTTATAATCAAACCGATAATACCCAAAAGCAAATACCGATTTGCTACATAAGTTCCTAAAACAAAAGCTAAAAAAACCAATCCAGAACCAAGCGTACCAATTAAAGTAAGTAAGTTTGGCGAAATGAATTTAGGCACCTTTGGCAGCAAAAATACAATCGTTAACTGTTCTGCTTTTTTTAAAATATTAGTTCGCTTACGGTCAGAAAATGTTCTTTGTACAATTGCACTATGACCTTCAATTTGTGTTTCTTTTTCCATTAATAACCCAATATTTGTAAGCCTGATAGTATAGTCAATTCTAGTTTTACGATTTTTAATTTTATTTTTCTATGCGTATTTTTAAAAGAATTAGCGGTTCTTTTTAGTTTACCTGATCTAACCAGATAACTAAATGCGAGGACAATAAGCATAATTATTTAACAATGCCTGCAAAACGTTGATAGAAAACCGTTGGGCTGTTCTCATTTTTAGGAGCATATTTTCCTGCGATAATCGGAATATAAATAACTCTTCTTCTGCTTTCTTCGCCACGGATAGATGATTCTGCAACTCTGTGCCACAAACGGCCATCGTGAATGGTTAAATCTCCAGCTTCCGGATTGATAGAAACTTCCTGTGGATCGGGTTTATTATCTAAAAAGTACTTTTTACGAAAAAGCATTTGATAAATACTTTGCTTGTGAGTTCCCGGAATAATTTTAAGTCCGCCGTTTTCTGGTTTTAAAGTACTTAAATGAATACCCACATTCAGCATTGGGTTTAATTTTGCACCATAAAAAATGTCTCTCACACCATCTGTATGCCAGCCCATTTTAGTAAACTTACTTTCTGGCCCGTTGATATAATGATTGAAAACCATTCCGTCTTTTTCTTCAGTACCTAATCTTGCGCCGTCGCCTGCCAATGGTAATAAAGTATTAAATCTTGGATCAAGCAAAAGACCGCTTAAGGTTTGATGATGCTGATTGATAAAAGCAAAACGTTGTACAATAGGAGATCCATCTAGATCTTTTCCATATTTAATGGGAACACCATTTACTTTTTGAAGATCATTGCCAATCCAATTTTGCTCCACTTGTTTCGAGGCATCGATAATTGATGAAACAGTTTCCGGATTTATAAATTTTTTGAAATGGATAAAGCCATATTCGTTAAAAAAGTTAATTTGCTCATCAGTTAATTGATCAGTAAGGGTAAAGGTTTTATAAGAAGATACCATGATAAATAGATTTAATAAATGAAATAATAATGTTTGTAATTATCTAAAAGATTAGCAACAGCAACAACAGCAACACATTCGTGTATCTGTGTGCTTTTGACCTTTAGGAAAATTAAAAATATTTCGTTTATTAGACATACTCTATAGAATTAGTAGATATTAAAACAAATATAATATAATTTCTGTTTTGCAAAAAATATTTTTTTATTTTTTTTTGAAAAAAATTAAATTTTATAAATGCCGGCAGCCGTTTTTTCGATAAATGCCTTTGGTAATATACGGTTGGCATAAACCGAAATGATATTCGTAAAACCCGGAATAACTTCTGATTTTTTGCTGAACATAGCTTTTACAGCAGTTTTTGCAACTTCATCAGGCTTCATATTAAACTTTTCAGCCATTTTGTTAAAAGGGTTTAAACCAGCTCTTGCAGCAAAACCAGTATCAACCGGACCCGGACTAAAACAGGTAACTGAAATGGAAGTTTGGGCGAGTTCGAAACGTAAGGCACGGGTAAACGATAAAACAAAAGCCTTTGTAGCCGAATAAACAGCGAGCGTAGGTACAGCCTGATATGCCGCAGTACTTGCTATATTTAAAATGTGGGCTTGTTTTTCTTGTGAAAGTATGGGGATTAATAAATGCGAAAGTTCTACAACTACTTTCATGTTAAGCTGCATCATTCCAAGCTGATCCGTTAAAGAAGACTGACTAAAATCTCCCCACACACCATAACCGGCATTGTTAACTAAAATGCCAACCGGATAGTTATTCATTTTTATCCAATTGGTTACTTTTAGCGATGCACCATTTACCGAAAGATCAATCGATAACACAGGAGCATTGATACCGTATTTAACCTGAAGATCATCGGATAGGACTTTTAATTCCTCGCTACTTCTTGCAACAAGCAATAATGGATAACCCTGTTTAGCCAATTCATAAGCAATAGATTTCCCAATGCCTTTGCTGGCTCCGGTTATTAAGGCATACGGTTTAGTTTTTTCGCTCATTTCATTAATTTAATCTTCAAATATAAAGATTAATTGTAAACCGTTGTGTGCAAAATTTCATATGGTAGCGTCTGCTCCCTTTGGAACTTCAATCTTTCATAAAATACATAGAAATTTGTCCAGTCGAGGTCACACAGCCAAAAGGCGCCAATTGAATACAATCGGTGCCTTTTTTTTGCGTATACCCAAGCGATCGGGTTAGAAATTGTTCAGTAAGGGGTACAAACAAAAAGCTCCCAATCATAGATTTGGGAGCTTTTTGTTATGCATTTTTGTTAATATCCAACAGCTTTTATAATATAATCTGGTCAATCAACATTTAGTGGTTGTCAAATTCCCTGCGGTTGTAAAAAGCATCATCATTACTATCATAACCCGGATCATTTTCAGGATAATAAGATTTCATTACTCTTCGTTCATATTCCCTGTCAAAATTATGCTGTCTGTTATATCTGCTTGTGTTTCTAAAGGTATCATATGCTATACTATTAGCCATAACAATTTTTGTGTCCTTGTTTATGTTTACAGATCCAATTGGTATAATAATATGGCTGTCTCCTTCATTATAGACAAACTCTTTTCCATTGTCGTTTGCTATAACATCACGAACCTCATGATGCTTGTCATCTATTAAACCTTTATCTAATTTTACATCCAGATAGACCACGCGCTGCATATCTTTATTAACCCAAAGATTATCAATTTTGCCTATTGTACGGTTGTCAGCATCTACGATCGTCCATCCTGTTACATCAGAATAATTTGAAGCAACTTTATAATTAGATAGTTCGTCCAGTCTGTATAAGTTTTTGTCTTTATTTTCCATAATTTCTTTATAAATAATTATCTACTTCTGGTTATTGTGCACTTGTACTAGTTTCGGTTTGTGTGGTGCTTTCACTACTAGTTTCATGATCTGTAAAATAGATGTAGTATATAACTGCTCCAAGGATTAGCACTAAGGCAATCCATGGCCATATCGGTTTCTTTTTCTCAATTTTAATTTCTGCCATAACACATTTTTTTTGATTATAAAATAGTTTTTATTTACTATTAAAGATACAAATGAAAGCAGCGTTAGAAGTATTTAATTTCAGCAGTATGTTACACAATTCCCAGTAGATTGATTCAGAAGATTATTTTAACCCATTGGGTGTAATTAAAAAAAACATATATTTCGACGCGGATTTAACGGATTCGTTATCACGAAGACGCGGATTTACACAGATCTTTTTTAAATTTTATAAAAAAATCTGCGTTTTTGCAAAGCAAATCTGTTTCATCCGCGTTCTAATTTATACAGTTTGTATTTTTAACTTAATTGCACCCAAAGGGTTATTTTATTATTTGAGTAAGGAACATTATGGAAATCGTGTCTTTTTTTATAAAGTATTAACCAACTTTGCAAAACATCATTTTCCCTAGAATCTCCTTAACAAATCAACAACAACCTATATTCGCCTTCATTTTCTATTGGTGCTCTATGAATACAAGGCAGCACTTTTTGTTTTGGATGATCTACGGCCAGTCGCCAAAGATGCCCTAATCCTAAATTAATAGGTGCTGCATCCGGATTTACCTGATAATGCAAATCAAAATAATTTTCCTCCAGAAAGTTTCCGAATTCTTCTGGTGGTCCGTCATACAGCTCTTTTAACTTGGTTCGGATTTCCGGAATAAGGATTTTTTGCTCTGCTTGCGAATTAGCAATAATATCGCTTGCCGCTCCGTGATAAGTACATAAAAAAGTATCTGTTGCAATGGGCGAACGATCAACATGAAACGAATATACATCGGTCGAAATGAAATCAAATTCCTCATCACGTTCATAACACTTCAGTAAATTAAGTGAGGGTGAAGCGCCAAAATCAGTTAATAATTGTAAATCATTTAAGATTATTTCCCTTGCTATATTTCCCTTTTCGGATAATTGGAGCGCAATGAGATCTTCAGGATGAACTTCGGTTATATTTTCTTTTATAGATAACTGGGTTACAATCTCGTTAAAATCACCATTTAGATTTCTGTGCCAGCATAGGGCATTCATTTCTCCCTTGAAATCCGTATGTATAAGCTCAGGGAAAGAAGATACTGTTCCTATTTGGTTATTGCCAGAAAATGTATTGCTCATAGTGTAATATTAAGAAGCTGGTTGCTTCATGCATTACAAAATTATGTAATAGTAAATTAGTAAAGGTTAAGTATCAAAACAAAATTGTCTTAGTTGATTAAACTAAGACAATTTTGTTTTTAATAGCATATAAAACTAAGCCTATTCTGGTTTTGATTTCTAATTTGTCAAACAAACATTCCCTGTAACCGTCGATTGTTTTTGGGCTCAGACACATTTCTGAGGCAATTTCCTTGTATGTTTTTTCAGTACAGGCGTGTTTTATAAAAATGAGTTCCTTGTCTTTTAAATTGATTTTTGTAGATTCATTATTGGCTTTTTTTACGAGCATTCCCGAGACTAATTCGGTAAAATAAAAACCTTTTTCAATAACCGAAATCATCCCATCCTTAAATATTTCCGGTGATGTATCTTTTAGTAAATAACCTTTGGCACCGTTAGTCAGCATTTTAATTATAATCTCTTCATCATCATTTACAGATAGTGCGATAACTTTAAGTTCAGGTCTGTTTTCCTTAATCCATTTCATCGTACTTACGCCATCTAAAACAGGCATATTTACATCAAGTAAAATTAAATCAACATCAGAGTCGATGTTTTCCTGCAAGTACGAAATGAATACTTTTCCATTTTCAAAGCGATTAATTACTTCAAAATCTTTAAAACTATTGATCAAAAGCTGTAGTGATTGAGAAAATAGCAAATGATCATCTACAATAATAATTTTGTTTTTAGGTTTCATTGAGTTTTGTTAAAGGATATTCTAAGGTTACGGTTGTTCCTGCTGGGTCTGATTGCATAATTAATGTGGCTCCAATTAATTTAGCTCTTAATTTCATGTTGTTTAATCCAATTCCGGAATTTATAGTAAGCGGATCATAACCAATTCCAAAATCCTTAAATTTTAATAAAAAAACAGTCTCTGTTGTCGTAATATTTACTTCAAATAAATCACTGTGAGAATGTTTCAGGCTGTTGTGTAATGCTTCCTGAAAAATCCTGTAAATAAATAAATCATGTTGTTCATTAATGTAAGGAATTTCTCCTGTAAAGTTATAATTAAATTGGATATTTTTAAGCTTTTTTATTCGCACTAAATCTTGTTTTATTGCTTCTATAAAATTGGTTTGCAGTAAATTATCTTTATTGATGATTCGGGATAAAATTCTGATTTCATCTAATGATTTAGCCAGGATTTGTTTCAGGTCAGTCAATTCTGTCTCAAGAACCGGCTCTCCGCTCTTGATGTACATATTGAGCTGCATAATACCAACAGACACAATTTGTCCAATATTATCATGCAATTCCTTACTAATTTCGCTTAAAGTCTGATCTTTAATTTCAATTCTCGTTTTGACTAATTCGGATTGAAAATACAGTTCAGATTCCATTTTTTCGACCAAATAAGTATTCTTCTTCTTTAAAAAATAAAAGAAAATGACAAGCAGAATAACCAGTAAAGTAAAAAAAACAATACCTAATGAAATGACTAATAGTTGTACCTCTTTTCGCTCCATAAAAATCCAATAATAAAGCAACTATGCGTTAGAAAATTCAAAATAAATAATACTAAACTAAATATGGACTCATCATGTTTGATCAGAAACCATTTTAAAGCTAGCATAAAAGGTAAAAAAGGCACATGAAAGATCAGAATGCCTAAGATGTACCAAAAAAACACTGATTTTTTAAAATTTAATATCTTGTCCGAGTTAAAAATTTCTATCAAATATAAGCAAGATAATATCATAACTATCAGAACTCCAATTGCAAAACTATAAATAAACGAATGATTTATATCATCTATGAAATATAGGATATTCAGAAAAAAAGAAAATATAAATAATATCAAACCAAATGTTGCAACTGTTTTACTATGGATTTTGAGTAAAAGGCTCTTTAAAAGAAGAATATAGGCGGAGAAACTAAATAACATGTAAAAATTAAATACATAATAATTAAGTATGCCCGTCCATTCAGTAAAATGATAGCCAATTACTTCTACCAAAGCCGAAAACCATATTAAAGCAACTAATAATTTAGCTTTTTTACCGGGAAGTTTATGGAGTGAAATCAATCCGATACTTCCAGAAAATAAAGCTAAGTAGACAATATAAAATCGTAAAAATTCAAACATAATTTTTTAATATGTTAATTCAGGCGGTCTTCCAATACTGCCATAATTCATTGGTTCAATAGTCGATATATCTGCATCTTCCTTTTCGCGAACAAGAGCAAAAGTCTGAATACCTGTAGTATTAATTCGGTTTTTTTTGCCTGTTGCTGTTAAAAACAAAGTCATTAAACCTGCTTTATCTTCATATTTTCTGTCTTCAGGATATACTCCAAAATAAAAGCGGATTCCGTTTACAGTATAACCCGTTTTTTCGCCTTTAGTTTTGATATAATGGATGTAATTTTCCAGTTCTTCTATAGAAAACCAAACAGCATTTGAATCTTCTTTTTTAATGTATTTCGCAATTATGCTGGCTCTGTACCTCATAAAGTTCGAATGTAATTCCTGACCGAATTTTTTAGTAATTAACTGAGTGGGTTTTCCTGGTTCTGTTTTCATAATCTTAAAATTTAAATCATTTAATGGTTAAAGGTTAATTTATTGTTTCATAAAGTTTTAAATAAAAACTCAGGGTCAAAATTATTTTAAAGCTTCAAAGTTAACAAGGGGAAATATACCCTTTTTTCATAGGGTAAATTTATTCAAAAAATAGGGTTAAAGTGCTGTTTCATAGTAATTTATAAAAAATGAATTTTACATCGTTCATTTTAAGCATTTGTATGACGATAAATATGAGCATTAACATTAATAAGTAATAACTAAAATTTTTTAAATTATGTCACAACCAACCCCACTAGGTTATCCTCATGCAGGAGCCGGTACAGTAGAAATTCTTTTAGAAAAAGAAGACGGAGCAGATTTCGCAGTACTTTTTTCACCAGATCCTAATAATATGTTATTAAGAGATGCTGGTTTGCCAATGCAATTTTACTATTATCCAAAGTATCCGAGACTTTCAAAACATCCGGACGGAAGATTTAAATTTTCGATGCAGGTTTTTAAAGGTGAAGCAGATTCCTCAACTGTAATTGGTGCTGAAGGACTTGAAGAAGAAGCCGGAGCTTACACCACATTAACAAGTACAATTGATTTGCCTGAAGCATTATTAAAAAAAGCAATTGACAAATTAAAAACCACGCTTCAAACAAACTATAGTAATCAAAGACAATCAAAACTCTTTGGGTTATTCTCCTTTTTGAAAGGAGTTGACAGAGATTTTAATGAAACTAATGTAAGACCAATTCAGTTGACCGAAAACAGAATTTCAATGCACGTTGTAGGCGAAAAATCACCTAATAATCCTTTTGGCGGAGCAAATCCGTGGACTTTTAATATTCAGGGAGAAGGCGCAGGAAGTACTTTTGGACTTGGCGATAATGCATTTTCGATTTTAATGGGGCGTAATAGTGCTTCGTTAGTAAAAAATGCTCTGGAAGCAGGAACGAATAACCTTGTGATTGAAAATAACATAAAATACAAAGGTTACCTGCCCACTACAACAATTAAAACTACTATAGATGTAAAAAAAGTACATACTTATTTTTCGGCAAAAGCAAACGTAAGCTGGTCATTTGTAGATGTAAACTGGGAACATGAATATGAAAAAATTCTGACTACCGGAGGAATCATAAGTGAGGTTATTACCGATAATCAATTCACAAATGACGAAAGAAAAAAAGTAGAAGAAGCACTTTTGACAAAACAAAGAGATTTTGCTTTTCAATTAGTTCAAAAAGAAATATTTGATGCGCCGGAAAAACAATTTACACCAGCAGCAACACCAGAAAAACCAGGAGGATTTTTCAGAATCCTTTTCGGAATTGGAAGCGTAGGAGTAAGCCTGAAATCCGGAACTCAAATTAGACAAGTTCAATTTACAGATGAAATAAAATTCTCAGCAATTGAAGTTTTAGATTCAAAAATTAGCGGAAATTTAACTCCATTGACCTTAAAAACAGGTCCGGCAGCAAAAGAAGACCTGAAGCAATATATTGTAGAAGTTCCGCTTGACGAAGATTTCCAAAAAGTTCAGGTTATTGCATCTCTAAACGGAGGATTAATCAAACTGGATAAAGACAGCGATATTGTTAATGATAGTCCTGTAAGTCAGGTTTCTATAGAAGTTGGTTATCCGGATTCTAAAGGAAAAATCGTTTGGAAAAGCTCAGGAAGAATGATTGCTCCCGAAGGAACTCCATATGTGAAAAACACAAGTAAATCCGGAAAAGAAATTGATGCTATTTTCCCTGCAACCTGGAACGATAAATCGAGAGAGAAAAATGCATTTGTTTTTGATTTTGTAAAAAATAACGGTTCAAGTAAAATTAAAGTACGTCAGGAAGTGATGTACGAAAAAGACAAACGCATCAAATTGAAAGACAGCGTTAGGGAATTTGAGTTTGAAGGAACTAAAATATTCGTGCCGCTTCCGGTGATGAATATGACCAATTATACATTATCGACCGAAGCGCTTTATGAATGTGATACGCTTGAAGTGACACTTAAAGTAGATAAAATGTCCTCGAAAAAATTCAAATTTACAGCAGATAATTTCGAAGATGCGATTCCGTACAGATCTTGGTATGAATTAGATTATACCATTAAACCAACAGAATACAAAGTAAAATATACTTGTAACGGTAAAATTGGCAAAAAAGCCAAAAAGGTTTCCGTCTCAACAGATTATCAAAAAATTGATTATTTAGAAGGGGATGTTTTATTTGAAATTCCAGCAGGAACTGCGGCACAAAGCGCTGATATCGAAAAAATCAGAGCTGCATTTTCAGAGTAATTTTTTTGATACAATAGATAAAGGGGACATTTTTTGTCCCTTTTGTTTTCTAATCATAAATCCTAAAACCGAACAATCATGCCAGATTTAAATACATTTAAGCTTGAAGGAACAAGATTAGTTCCTATCAACAGGTTCAATCTTGAACCATCAAAACCCAGCAGTTCCTTTACGGCTGTAACAGTAAAAAAAGAACCACAATTTACAGTTATAGAACATCCTATAATTCATTCGATAGATATAAAACCAATCCCTGTTATAATTGGTTTTCCAATATTTGAAACTTACTTTCCTTTAATTGAAGGAGATAATGCGATCACAGAGAATGATTCCTTTAAAGATTATTTTAAAAATGAAATCACCTTATTTTTTCCTCAAATAGAAACAGAACCTAATAACGGAACTATTTTTTATTATGAAAATATACTTGATAAATCAGGAAATAAAAGCGGATTAGCGGGAAAAGTAACCTTAAAATACAGTATCAAAACCAAACCTTTACAAGCAAACCAAAAAAATATTGCTTTAAACCTAAGAGAGGCAATTTTAAATTTAAAAGTGAATCATGATACCGTTAAAATCAACGGAATTGTAAACACAACAACACAGGAAATTCAGTTTGATTTGATTGATGAAGCCGTGAAAATTGCCTTTATGAATCTTGTTTCAAACATTAGCGATATGAAATGTAACGTTGATTTATTTTTTGATTTTAAAGGATATTCAAAAGTAAAAAGGAACTTTTTGTTTGCAAGGGATTTTACGGTTTTAAGAAGCCAAAACATCACTAAAAAAGATTTAGTTTCAACCAGATCATTGCTAGAACCAAAAGTAACACTTATAAATAGTCCGCTAATGGTGAAATCAGCAACGATAAATAATATTGCACCAAGCAGAGTTATCGCTGATATTCAAAAAGAAAATAATATAAAAGCCGGAGATCAGGAAGAATTTGTAAAAAGTACGTTTCTGTTGAAAATCAATAAAACTTTAAATTTTCCGCTTTCTGTAAATGCGGCGACAAGTTTGTATAAAACGATCGATGGCGGATTTATAAATAATCCTTTCAATTTAAATGAAGACTTTTCTCAGTTCAAGCAAATATTTGTTTCGGGATTTAATTTTGATAAACTTTCGATTTATAAATCTATGGTTCAGCCCAATACATTTTTGCTGATTTCGAAGATTTATAACCTTTCAAAAGATTTAAATACGATGAAACCCTGTATTTCGACAATTTTTCATGCGTATGAAGATGGAACAAGTACATCTGAAGAGATTTCGAAAATTAGTTTTCAGTTTGCCATTGGTCCAAATCTTTCTGATTTTGATCTTGCCAAATTAAAAATCGCATTGCTCAATAATAACTTTATTGATGGCGATATAACAGAGTATTTTGATAAAGTTCAATTTTTATTTCCGAATGATATTGCTGCCGAATACGAAGTGAGCGGGAATTATTTTTTGCAGAAATCTGATATTGCAACAGATGGTAAACATTTTCTGTTCAATCTTTCAACCGAAGATTTATCTGAAGCAAGTATCATGATTAATGCGTTAAACAATACAATTACACAATATGCGAATATCAATTTTAAGCATAAGGAAATAAAAGATACAAGTGTGATCGAACTCAATATCGAAAATACAATTGGCGAAATTGTCGAAGCAATAATTGATAATGACGGCAAAAAAATAAAAATCAACAATCAGTCAATTTCAAATTGCAAACTCAATTCTATTTTGATGGTTTACAATCAAAACACCACTTATTTAAATAGCACTTTCTTCAAGAATTATCCGGAATTGATTAGTAATGATACAAAGTTTCTTGAATTTACGGCTGTTAATCCAACAACTACGGATGCTTTAAAAAGTGTTTATTTCGACTTCGAAAATATCGAAAATATTAGTTCAGAATTTAATCAGGTCGTTTCGCAATCAACAAGTTATAATAGATATATTCAGGTTGAAATTAAAAGCCAAAGCGCAGCAACAAGCAAAATAACAATTGAATTGACGGTTCAGGAAACGGGAAGTAAATTTACAATTGAACGTTTAAAAGCTGAATTTTCAACACCAATTCTGTTCAATTTTATTATAAAAAACAGTCTGAACAATAACACTCTGATATCTTATAAAGTCAATTATTTTGATAAAAATGACAATTTGATAAGTTCCAGAAACGATGTTTTTAATTTTCTGGCATCTTCAAAAATAATTATAAATAAAAAGTCATGAGAACGATAAAATCAGGCACAAAATCAACTGAAGTTTATTACTTAAATGAACTTCTTGAAGAACTCAAATACGGCGTTATTGTTTCTGATTATTTTGATGCCGAAACTGATAAAGCCGTAAAAGATTTTCAACTCACCAATAATTTAGTTGTAGATGGCATTGTGGGTTTAAAAACCTGGTCTATGCTAATTGAAAAAAGTAAAGGAGGATTTTCGTCCAACAGCAAATTACTTTCTGAACAAAATTTAATTGACTTTGCAAATGAACACAATCTGGAATTAGCGGTTATTAAAGCCGTTAATGAAGTTGAAAGCGGAGGAAAGGGCTTTCTGGTCGACGGACGTCCGAAAATTTTATTTGAAGGACATATTTTTTGGCGAGAACTCGAAAAACGAAATATTGATCCCAATGATTATAGTAACAATAATAGTCAGGATATTTTATTTAAGAAATATACAAGATCCTACTATTTAGGAGGAACAGCAGAATATGCACGATTAGAAAAAGCAATATCATTAGGAGTCGACAAAAAGTTCAGCGATGCGGCAAAATGCGCTGTGTCTTGGGGTTTGTATCAAATAATGGGTTTTAATGCGCTCACAATAGGATATGAAACTATAGATAAATTTGTAGATAAAATGTATTTGAACGAAGGCGAACATCTCAAAGCTTTTGGTTTGTTTTTAAAAAAAAATAATCTGATAAGTTTTCTAAAAAACAAAAAATGGGCAGATTTTGCTTTAAGATATAATGGTGCAGGATATAAGGCAAATAAATATGATGACAAATTAATGAAAGCTTACACCAAATTTAATTCCTGAATAAGAGAGGTAGTTTCAGGTTTCAAGTTTTAGTTTGTTTTGTTTCATGTTTCAGGTTTGTGGGAATGTTTTATAACCGCAAAGTTCACAGTCCTGATAGCTATCAGGATACGCACAGCACACAAAAGCTTTGCGAACTTAAACGACAAACTTAGAAAAAAACCTTTGCGAACTTTGCGGTAAAATTATGCCCAAGCCAAAACCTGAAACAAACCAAACCTGAAACAAAAGAAACCTGAAACAAACCAAACCTGAAACATGAAACAAAAAATAAAACCCGACAGCTTTTTAATTCTGTCGGGTTTGCAATTATAGTAGGATAGATTTTATCGTAATGTAGCGCCAAGTTCAGTCTCAAAAGTTTGTTGCAATTTCGACATTAATTTATCAATTTGAACATCTGTAAGCGTTTTTGTATTGTCCTGAATAGTGAAACTCAAAGCATACGATTTTTTGCCTTCCGGAAGTTTTTCACCTTCGTAAACATCAAACAAATTAACATCTTTCAAAAGAACTTTTTCTGTTTGCTTCGCAAGATTAAAGATACTTTCGTAGGTTGTATTTTTATCAATTAATAACGCTAAATCTCTACGAACTTCAGGATATTTAGGGATTTCAGAATATTTAATTTTTCCTGTGATAATTTTCAGAATCAAATCCCAATTGAAATCAGCGAAATAAACATCTTGTTTGATTCCGAAATGTTTCAGGATTGATTTTTTAATAACCCCAATTTCTACTAATGTATCATTGTTGTAGCAAATTGCCGTTCCTTCTGAAAAAATATCGCTTCGAACCGGAGCATTAGAAATTTTCTCAATTCCTAAACGGGCTATAATACCTTTTACATATCCTTTTAATAAAAAGAAATCAGTAGTTTTTTGAGTATTTGTCCAGCTTTCCTTGTTTCTGTTTCCTGAAATCAACAAAGTTAAATGTTTGTGTTCTTCGTATCCGTTAAGGTATTTATGATAAGACTTTCCGAATTCAAATAATTTTAAATCGGCATTTTTTCTGTTGATATTATACGAGATTGCTTCTAAACCGGAGAACAATAATGATTGGCGCAAAGTAGATAAATCACTGCTCAACGGATTCAACATTGTAACGTTGTGTTCTTCTTTTAAAACCGTCGATAATTTTGCGTAAGCCGCTGTTGTCAAAGAGTTTGCCATCATTTCATGAAATCCTTGTGAGTTCAATTGTGCTGCGATAACATTTTGTACCTTATAATCTTCGGTTCTTGGTGAATTAGAAACCGTTGCATTGAATTTTTTAGAAAAATTGATGTTGTTATAACCGTAAACTCTCAAAATTTCTTCAATTACATCAATTTCACGTTGAACATCAACACGGTATGCCGGAATTGTTAAACCTAAACCAGAATCAGAAACGCTGTTTACTTTAATATCTAAAGAAACCAAAATCTTTTTGATCGTGTCTTTCGGAATTTCCTGTCCAATGATTTTAGAAACATGGCTGAAATTCAATAAAACAGAGAAATCTTCTATTTTTTTAGGATAAACTTCCACAACATCAGAAGTTATTTTTCCACCCGCAACTTCCTGAATTAAAAGTGCAGCACGTTTCAATGCATATTCTGTAATTGTTGGGTCAATTCCTCTTTCAAATCTAAAAGAAGCATCTGTATTCAATTGATGTCTTTTTGCTGTTTTACGAACGCTAACGGCATCAAAATAAGCACTTTCTAAAAATATAGTTGTTGTTCCTTCTGTAACTCCTGATTTTTTTCCTCCAAAAACTCCCGCAATACAAAGCGGACCTTTTTCGTCGCAAATCATTAAATCTTCTTTGTGCAATGTTCTTTCAACATCATCTAAAGTCACAAACTTAGTTCCTTCAGGAAGTGTTTTTACGATTACCTTTCCGTTGATTTTTGCAGCATCAAAGGCGTGAAGCGGTTGGCCTAATTCGTGTAAAACGTAATTAGTAACATCGACAATATTATTTTTTGGACTTAATCCAATGGCTTTTAAACGATCTTGCAACCACGCCGGAGATTCCTGAACAGAAATTCCTGAAATAGTTACACCGCAATATCTTGGCGCTAAAAGAGGCTCTTCAACATTTACATCAATTTTTAATGTACGCATGTCCACTCTGAAATTACTCACAGATGGCGTGATTAATTCCACGTTTACACCACGTTGCAGCATTCCCGCTCTTAAATCACGCGCAGTTCCCAGGTGACTCATCGCATCGGCACGATTGGGCGTTAAGCCAATTTCGAACACTTCATCATTTGCAACCTGAAAAACTTCAGATGCCGCAGTTCCCGGAACTAAATCTTCAGCTAAAACCATAATTCCGTCATGGCCCGTACCCAAACCTAATTCATCTTCGGCACAAATCATTCCGTGGCTTTCCTGTCCTCGAATCTTACCTTTTTTAATAGTAAATTCAGCACCATCTTTATCATATAAAACAGTTCCAATAGTAGCAACAGGAACTTTTTGTCCCGCCGCAACATTCGCTGCACCGCAAACAATTTGTATAGGAGCTTCCAGACCAATATTTACAGTTGTAATGTTTAATCTATCCGCATCAGGATGTTTTTCGCAAGTAAGTACGTGTCCTACAACAACTCCTTCTAAACCGCCTTTAACCGATTGGTATTTTTCGACAACTTCAACTTCCAGACCTAAATCCGTAAGTAATTCTGAAGTTTGCTCAGATGTCCAGTCTGTTTTAATAAATTGTTTTAACCAGTTGTAAGATATTTTCATGTTAACTTTTTTGTTCTTGTATAAGAATACAAATATAAGGATTGCGAAGTGTAGTAAGAAACAATTTATTTGGTTTTTTTATACTGTTTTTATTTTAAATAAAAGGCGTTGTAAATGAGTATCTTGTAGTTTTTGAGCCAATATTTTGGTAATTTAATATTAAAAGTTAGTTATAAAAACGAATGTGTAATATTTGTACTATAACGTGACCGAAAAGTGCTATTCTGTTTCATAATATGAAGGTAAATTTGAAATGAATCAAAAAATTATTATTATGAGTACTATAGCGCAAAGACCTGAATTTAAGGCAAAATATGAGAATTATATCAACGGAAAATTTACAGCTCCAATAAAAGGAGAATATTTTGATGTTGTTTCTCCAATTGACGGAAAAATATTTACAAAAGCCGCTCATTCAGGTAAAGAAGATTTAGAATTAGCCGTAGATGCAGCGTACGAAGCGTTCAAAACCTGGGGGAAAACTTCGGTAACTGAACGAAGCATTTTACTAAATAAGATTGCGCAAAAAATAGAAGATAACCTTGAATATATTGCGACTGTAGAAACGATTGATAACGGAAAACCAATTCGTGAAACCCTTGCAGCAGATATTCCGTTAGCGATTGATCACTTTAGATATTTCGCGGGAGTAATTCGTGCCGAAGAAAGTTCAATTGCAGAACTGGATTCTCTAACCGTTTCCATTGCGTTAAGCGAACCGTTAGGCGTTATCGCTCAGATTATTCCGTGGAATTTCCCAATTTTAATGGCAGTCTGGAAAATTGCTCCGGCATTAGCGGCAGGAAATACAATAGTTTTAAAGCCTGCCGAAAGTACGCCGATTTCTATTTTAGTTTTAATGGAATTAATAGGAGATATTCTTCCTCCGGGAGTTTTAAATATCGTAAACGGTTTTGGTGCAGAACTGGGTCGACCTTTAGTAACCAATAAAAAAGTGGCTAAAGCAGCATTTACAGGATCTACAACAACAGGACGTTTGGTTATGCAATATGCAACCGAAAATATTATTCCGGTTACGCTTGAACTTGGTGGTAAATCGCCAAATATTTTCTTTCCGTCAATAGCAGATCACGATGATGATTTTTTTGATAAAGCAATTGAAGGTGCCGTTTTATTCACCTTAAATCAAGGTGAAATTTGTACTTGTCCGTCAAGATTGTTAATTCACGAAGATATATATGAGAAGTTTATTGCCAGAGTTATCGAAAGAACCGAAGCAATTATTGCCGGAAATCCGTTAGATAAATCAACTATGATTGGTGCGCAGACTTCACTTGTTCAAAAGGAAAAAATCATGTCGTATATCAAATTAGGAAAAGAAGAAGGAGCAGAATTACTTACCGGAGGTGATGAAAATCATTTAGGCGGAGATCTTGAAGGCGGTTATTACATCAAACCGACTTTGTTTAAAGGACATAATAAAATGAGAATTTTTCAGGAAGAAATTTTCGGACCTGTTTTAGCCGTTACAACTTTTAAAACCACCGAAGAAGCCATTGAAATTGCGAATGATACCATGTACGGATTAGGTGCAGGAGTCTGGACGCGTGATGCACACGAAATTTATCAGGTTCCTAGAGCGATTCAGTCCGGTCGTGTCTGGATCAATCAATACCATTCATATCCTGCCGGAGCACCTTTTGGAGGTTATAAACAATCCGGAATTGGTCGTGAAAACCATAAAATGATGTTAGGACAATACCGTCAGACAAAAAATATGCTGATTTCTTATGATAAAAAGAAATTAGGTTTCTTTTAATTTGTTATTATGTTGGTTTGAAAAGGTAAGTTTCGGCTTGCCTTTTTTTGTAAATTTAATTTAAAGAAAAATATCATGATAAAGAGACTTGACGCCACAGACAAAGCCATTGAATTGATAAAAATTCTAAAAGAAAAACACGGTGATCTAATGTTCTATCAAGCCGGAGGTTGTTGCGAAGGAACTCAGCCACAATGTTTTGAAAAAGGCGGTTATTACCAAAGAATGGGTGATGTTTGCATTGGCACAATTGAAGATACAGAATTTTGGGTTGATAAAGATTTATTTCAATATTGGAAACATGCACATTTTACCCTAAAAGTAATTGATGCATTTGGTGTTGGCGGTTTTTCCTTAGAAACGCCTTTGAAGAAAACATTTCAAATTGAATATCGAATTTTTACGGAAGAAGAGGAAAAGGATTTAGAACCGGTTAGTTTTATTGAGTGAAGGAAAGGTTCAAAGAGGCAAAGGTTCAAAGGTTCTAAGAGAAAGGTTCAGAGGTTCAAAGACAAAGATTCAGAGGTTTTGAGGCACAAAGGAACAAAGGTTTAATCACAAAGACGGATTGTAGAGGCGCACAGCAGTGCGTCTACGTTCCAATTATCCATATTGTATTTTCTCCGTTTGTTAAACCCGACAGGTTTTAAAAACCTGTCGGGTTTACTATGCGTAAAGGTTGGGATTTGATTTCTGTCTTCGGTTGAATGACATCAAAGGCTCAAAATTCTAACCTAAGACGCACTGCTGTGCGCCTCTACGATAAACGTGACCTTTAAAAACTACTATTTTGATACAATCACGTCATTTCCTCCGTTCGCGAAACCTGACAGGTTTTAAAAACCTGTCAGGTTTACTATGCGTAAAGATTGGGATTTGATTTTGTCTTCGGTAGATATGACAAAAAATATGTCTAATTCTAACCGAAGACGCACTGCTGTGCGCCTCTACGATAAACGTGACCTTTAAAAACTTACTATTTTATACAATCATGTCATTTCCTCCGTTTGTTAAACCCGACAGGTTTTAAAAACCTGTCGGGTTTACTATGCGTACAATAAACACAACAATTAGAAAACCTTTGTCCCTCAGAACCTCAGAGCCTTTGTCCCTTTTCTCTAATTAATATACAACAACTGATATTGTTTCGGTGTAATGCCTTCGTGTTTTTTAAATAGTCTGATAAAATAATTAGCATCTTCAAAACCGGATAAATAGCAAACTTCATTGATTTGAATACCAGGATTTCGGAGTAATTTTTTGGCGTGTTTTATTTTTTCGTTTAAAACATACTCAATCGGACTCATGCCAAGTTCTCTTTTGAAAAAACGATAGAAAGACGCCGTACTCATGCAGGCTTTTTCGCTTAGGCTTTTAAGATTTATGTTTTCTTTTAGGTTGAGTTTGATAAATTCGGTAACTTCAAAAATTGGATTATTGGCTTGAATTGTCATTCCTTCGTCAAGAGATTTTACTGTTTGCGTCTGAATAATTCGGATCAATAATTCTTGTAAAGTTAAATCTGCGAGAGCATCTTTAGTGATCGATGTACTCATGCATTCTTTTATAAGTTTATTGATTGTGGTAGCAAGATCGACATTATTATAAAAGAAGTAATTTTGATAATTTAATTGCCAATACCCATCGCTGCCTTCTTTGGGATAACGTTCGTTCAGGAAATTTAAAGTATCTGTGATTTTAGATTTATCGATTGCCAAGGCAAGACATTGCGTTGGATTTTCTCTTGAAGCTTCGGGGAAATCGATTTTCATTTCTACGTTTGACGGAATAACAACTGTTTCTCCAGGCAAATAATCAAATCCGGGATCATCAAAAAGATGCATTATTTTTTTGCCACGCAACATACTTGTTACCACAAAATCATTGAATTTTAGCGGAACCAGTTTTGAAGATTCATAAGTTTCAAAAATATTTAATTCGCAATGATTGAGTGTATAAACAGTCCTGTTTTCGACAAGTGTTTTTAATGATTTTTCACTCGATAAATGAGGAGGATTGATTAAAGCACGTTGGTTATTCATTGTGATTAAATTTTTTAGTGTCGACTTTAAATTTAATCAAAAAAGGAATAGAAACCTCATTTTTAACGTTTTATTAAATCAGCTCTTCGATGTGTTTTTTGATATTTTCGGCTATTTTTTTTGTTGGTAAATCGTTTTCGTCATCTCCAAACGGATCTTCGATTTCCTCAGCAATAAGTTCTAAACTCGCCAGTACATAAAAGATAAAAACAACAACGGGAGCAACCAGATAACCTAAACTTACGGAATATCCAAAAGGCAAAGTCATGGTGTAAAAGAAAATGAATTTTTTAATAAAAGCACTGTAAGAGTAGGGAATAGGCGTGTTTTTAATTCGCTCACAAGCACCGCATATATCTGTAAAGGATTGTAATTCATCGTTTAAAATAATGAGCTGCTCTCCGGTGATTTTTTTAGAATCATACAAATCATTAATTTTATGAAACATCATTCTTTTTACCTGATTTGGTTTATGTTTATGATGGTCAATTTCTAAATCAACATCTTCAAAAAGCTGTTTACTGGTATCAGAATCATGCAAATGTTTATGCAGAATTAGCGCATAAGTAGGAATGAATTTTCTGAAGAATTTTCGATCATTTTCATCTTTCAGCATTGCCGAAAGTTTAATAGCGAGATTACGGCTGTTATTCACCAAACCTCCCCATAATTTACGTCCTTCCCACCAACGATCATACGCCGTATTTGTTCTAAAAACAAGTAATAATGAAATTACAAAACCTAACATTCCGTGCATGATTGGAATGTTGTGGATATAATCGTTTTTCCCAATTTTAAAATACTCTACTTCAAGATAACCAATTAAGGCAGAGTAAATTCCGATTCCAATCATCACCGGAAAAAGCTTTCTGACAGTATCTGATTTATGAAAATGGAAAATAAAAGTAAACCATTCTTTGGTATTGTATGAGATCATTTAAGTTTGTTTTGAAACAAATTTAATTTAAAAATTAATATTTCCGGCTAATTCTTTCAAAGCAATTTCAGATAATTTTGCCTCATATTGTGCGTTGCTGTAACGTACTTTTGCGTTGACATAATTTAATTGGGCTGTTCTGAAATCAATTGTTGTTATAGTTCCAATTCTGAATTTATCCAGCGTAATATCTAAGTTTTGTTTTGCAATTGCTTCGTTATCTTCTTCTAATTCAATTAATTCTAAGTTAGTAAGATAAGTTTGAAAAGCGGTACTTAATTGCGTATTCAAAATCATATTTTGCTGATCGATTGCAATTTGAGAATTCTCAATTTGAAGTTTTGCTACTTTTTCATTTCGATGCTGATTTAAGCCATCAAATATATTTAGCGTAGCATTAAAACCATAATTAAAACCTTTTGCCGATGATTCGCTTGTAAATCCTAAACTCGATTGGCTTTCTGAAATATTATATCCAGAGGTTAGGTTTACAATAGGATAACGATCTGCTTTTACCTGTTTCAGTTGTAATTCGGCAATTCGTTTGTTAATGATTTGCGATTCTAAAGCTGGATTTTGTTTCTTTGCCAAATCCATTAAATCAATCAATACCAGTTTGTTATCGACCGTAACTTCATTAGTTACCGTGAAATCAATTTGTGGATCGCGCGCTAAATATTGGTTCAGTAAAATCTTGGCATTTTTATACGATTCTTTTTGTCTGATTATTGCAGCCTGATCTGAATTTAAATCCACCTGAGCATTTAAAACTTCTAATTTTGAAGCTTTCCCGATGGTGAAACGATTTTGAGCCAACGTCAATCTTTGTTTAGAAATAACAATTGTGGTGTCTAAAGCAGATAATTGCTGTTGTTGCTGAACCAAATCATAGTAAGCCGAATTCACTTGTCCGATTTTCGTTAAAACCGTTCTTTTTAATTCAGCATCACCTAATTTTTGCAATTCTTTTAACTGATCTAATCTTGCAAACATTTTCATTCCGTCAAAAACCGTCCAACCTAAACTTACACCGTAATTTAAACTGTTGTTTTTGGCATTATTTAATGATGTCGAAGTTCCGTCCTGACGTGTTTGCGATGAATTTTGAACGCTATTATTATCCGTTACAGATGCCGTTGCAACCGGTAACATTCCTGCATTTCCTACGGTTACGTTGGTTTCGCTGATTTTTGAATTATTCTTGGCAATCTTAATTTCAAAATTATTTTCTAAAGCTATTTTCATAGCGTCTTCAATAGTCAGAACTTCCTGTGCATTTGTTTTTGCAATGCATAGGAACACTATTAAACTACTAAATAAAATTTTAATATTCATATTTCTTGTCTTTTGTCGGGAATTTCTGAATCATTGAAATTCGGGAATTCCCGGCTAATATATTTTTATTTACTTTCTTTTTCGTATTCTTCGATATGATCAAATTCAGGATAATGTTTTCTTGCTTTAGACCACATTAAATAAATTGCAGGAATTACAAAAAGCGTTAAAGCTAATGAGAAAATAGTTCCTCCCACGATAACAACTCCCATTCCAATTCTACTTGTAGATGCTGCTCCAAGCGACATTGCAATTGGCAAAGCTCCTAAAGCAATCGCTAAACTGGTCATTAAAATTGGACGCAAACGCGCTTCTGATGCTTCAAGAATTGCTTCTAATTTTGGCTTTCCCTGTTCTCGTAACTGATTCGCAAATTCTACAATCAAAATACCATTTTTAGTTACCAGACCAATAAGCATTACGGTACCAATCTGACTGAAAATATTCCAGGTTTGATTGAACAACCATAACGAAAATAAAGCTCCTGCAACTGCCATTGGCACGGTTAAAATGATAATAAGCGGATCGATAAAACTTTCAAATTGAGCTGCAAGAATCAGGAATATTAATAATAAGGCTAATCCAAAAGCGAAAGAAGTATTCGAACTGCTTTCAACAAAATCTCGCGATTCTCCACTTAAATCAGTAGTAAAACTTTCGTCAAGGACTTTAGCCTTAATCTGATCCATTGCTTGAATACCATCGCTGATACTTTTGCCAGGAGCTAAACCAGCCGAAACTGTTGCCGACATATAACGGTTATTGTGATACAGTTGCGGCGGATTACTCTGTTCCTCCACTTTTACAACGTTATCCATTTGAATCAATTGACCGCTTTTGTTTCTCACAAACATCGAGGTTAAATCCAATGGTTTTGAACGGTCTTTTTGATCAAACTGACCAATAACCTGATATTGTTTTCCGTTTTTAATAAAATATCCAAAACGTTGTCCGCTTAATGAAAGTTGTAGCGTTTGCGCAATATCCATGATAGAAATTCCTAAACTTTCGGCTTTTTCACGATCGATACTTACGTTGATTTCGGGTTTATTGAATTTTAAATTGACATCAGTAACCGAGAAAACATCACTTTTACCAACTTCATCCATAAACAAAGGAATTTTTTCTCTTAGTTTTTCAAAAGTAGGAGCTTGTATAATGTATTGAATCGGTAAACCTCCACGTCTGTTTACAGAAATTGTAGGTTGCTGGATTACAGATGTTTTAGCATCAGGATATTTTTTAGTCCATTTTGTTAATTTATCAGCGATATCTTTTTGAGATTCTTTTCTTTCATCCGGTTCTTTTAACGAAAGTCTGATAAAACCTGAATTTGTTGCAGAACCTCCGGAACCTCCGGCAGTAATTACTAAACTTACCTTTTTATCAGGAATAGAATCATCAACTAATTTTGACATTTCCTGCATAAAACGGTTCGTATATTCATATGATGAACCTTCGGGCGTTGTCATACGCATGGTTACAGAACTACGATCATCATAAGGAGCAGTTTCTTTAGGAAGAATGGTAAAAAACAAATAAATCAATCCGAAACATGCAATAAGAATTGGAAAACTAATCCATTTTTTATTCATAAAACGACTCAATGAATCTGCATAACCACTATTTAATTTTACGAAAAACGGTTCAGTTTTAATGTAGAATTTCGATTTTTTCTGTTCTCCGCCTTTCATTAAATACGCATTCAGCATTGGCGTTAATGTCAATGATACAAAGGCAGAAATTAATACGGCGGCACCAATTACTACACCAAATTCCCGAAAGAGTCGGCCTACGAAACCTTCTAAGAAAATTACCGGTAAAAATACCGCTGCCAAGGTTATCGAAATCGAAATTACAGCAAAAAATATTTCATTCGAACCCTTAATTGCGGCTTCGATTGGTGACATTCCTTCTTCAACTTTTTTGAAAATATTCTCGGTAACTACAATTCCATCATCGACTACAAGTCCTGTGGCAAGAACAATGGCTAGTAAAGTCAATACATTTATCGAAAATCCAAAAAGCCACATGATAAAGAAAGTAGCAATTAAGGAAACCGGAATATCGATTAAAGGTCTAAAAGCTATAGCCCAATCTCTAAAGAATAAATAGATAATTAAAATAACCAGAATGATTGAAATCCCCAATGTTTCGGCTACTTCAATTACTGATTTTTTGACAAAAATAGTATTGTCAATTGCAATGTTTAACTTGATATCTTTAGGTAAGTCTTTTTTTAATTTTTCAAATTCTTTATAAAATGCCTTTGAAATATCCAAATAATTAGCACCGGGAAGAGGAACAATGGCCACACCAACTAACGGTGTTCCGGATTGGGTCATTTTAGTTTCTGGATTTTCAGGACCAATACTAGCTGTTCCAATATCGCTTAAGCGTACTATTTTTTCTCCTTCAGAACGGATAATGATATTGTTAAATTCTTCGGCTGTAGAAAGATTTCCAACGGTTTTCACTGTCAGTTCCGTATTAGCTCCTGTCAATTTACCGGAAGGTAATTCCACATTTTGTTTAATCAGAGCTGCACGAACTTCAGAAACGGTACACCCATAAGACGCTAATTTTACAGGGTCGATCCACAAACGCATGGCGTATCTTTTTTGTCCCCAAATTTGGACACCACTTACGCCTGGAATCGTTTCTAATCGTTGCGCAATTACGTTCTCGGCATAGTCACTTAATGCTAATGCATCTCTGGAATCACTTTGTACCGTCATTGAAATAATAGCATCACCATTTGCATCAGCCTTAGAAACTACTGGTGGTGCATCAATATCTTGTGGTAAACTACGAACGGCTTGTGAAACTTTATCACGCACATCGTTTGCGGCTTCTTCCAGATTTTTATCCAGATTAAATTCGATTGTAATATTACTGCTTCCTTGTGCGCTGGATGAAGTTACATTTCGGATTCCGTCAATGGAATTGATTGCTTTTTCAAGAGGTTCCGTGATTTGCGATTCGATAATATCGGCATTTGCGCCGGTATAATTGGTACGAATCGAGATTTGTGCTGGATCTATCGAAGGAAATTCTCTTACGCCAAGATACGTATAGCCAATAATTCCGAATAACACGATTGCTAAATTAATAACAATAGTAAATACGGGTCTTTTTATGCTTAAAGTAGATAAACTCATTTAGATTTTAGATTTTTGATTGCCGATTTAAGAATTGAGATTACTATTGATAATCTGATATCTGAAATCTATTTTACTTTCACTTTGACAGGTGTTTCGTCTTTTAAAGTCATAACTCCGCTAGTTAAAACGGTGTCACCGGCTTTTAAACCAGAAAGAATTAAAATTGAGGCATCTGTTCTGGTGGCAGTTTCTACCATTACTTCTTTGGCTTGGCCGTTGGAAGAAATAAAAACTTTTTTCCCGTCTTGTACTGGAATAATTGCTTCAGTTGGCACTACAATTGCATCCCTAATAATATCTAAAGGCAATTCAACATTAGCAAATGTGCCCGGTAATAACTTCCCATCTCTGTTTTCCGCGATTGCGCGAACTTGTAAGGTTCTGGTCGCTACTTCAACTCCAGGCTCAATTGCATATACTTTAGCCGTATATTTTTCAGTAGATCCTGCAACTGTAAAAGTTAACATAGTGTTGGTTTTTACTTGATTGGCATATTTTTCAGGAATTGAAAAAGTGATTTTTAGTCTACCAATATTAACCAATTTTG
>NZ_JAYSPC010000076.1:0-2838 GCF_043722275.1 Flavobacterium sp.
GCTTTTACCACACAATCTGTTTTCCACAACATTGGTGAGTTATGTTTGTAGAAAAACATCCATTATTATTTCTCCCATTGTTCCGTAGGAGTAATACGTAATATGCCGGCTTTAGCAAGCTATCAGATTTGTCAGTTTTGTTTAATCTCCTTTATCAATCAAACCAGCAGTTACTGCTTTTTCAACCTTAGTAGAAAATCCAAATACAATTAAACCCTCCCTTATTACCTTATTGCTACAATTTGTAATCATTTAAGCAAATACAAATAAGGTAATAAGGTTGCTGCATTTAGTTGGTTACTTTTTCTACTAAGGTTGGCAACCCTATCAGGCATTTTATTAATTCGATAGTAGTTAGGTGCTATTTTCAACTTAGTATTCCTGACTGAATATTTAATTCAGAAAATAATAGCAAATGGCATTAAATCGAGAGAATATTCCTATCTGATATAATTTTAATTTATGGTTCTATTTATTTAAAAATATAAACTGACGGTCATAAAATTGCCAAAACTAGGTTTAGATTTGTTGAAATTTAAAAAATCGAACTATGGAGGAAATCTCAAAAACGCTTCAACAAACGCAAGAACTAATTAAAAGCTTTGGCGTTATTGGCACTGTATTCTTTTTTCTAATGACAATCGCCATTTTTTTTGGAATAAAATATTGGTCAAGGCAAATTGAAAAATCAGTTGATAGCAATCATGAGAAATTATTACAAAAATTTAAAATTGAGTTGGAAAAAGAGCTTCAAGAATTTAACATGCGTCTTTCTTCCAAACTTAATGATGAAAAAAAAGCAATAGAGGAAATTTACGCAAAATTTACCCAAATAACCAGTTATTTAGATTTCTTAAATAAGGGAGACAAATATGAGGAAGTGGCTGATTCCTATGAAGATTTTAAAATTTTAATAACTCATTACCGTCAACTCATTCAAACATATGGAAGATACAAGATATATTTGCCCGATGTTCTCTACAAAAAAATTAGTCATCTTTTTCCGGTTATAGAAAATTTTATTGATACTTATAAGACCGGTCATTTTTCTTCTGATCCCCAAATTCAAGTATCTATTCCGGGTACTAATGATAAATTTATTGTTGCTGGTATATGGAATAAAAGAAAATTTGATGACGCAATAAATGAATTTGTAATAGTTCAAAATGAACTAGAAGATTTGTTCAGACAAGCAGCAAAGATTTAATAGACATATTGTATATTTATCAATTAGTCTTTGGGACATAAGCAAGCCAATGACTGTATATAGTAAAATTTAATAAAAATAATGGAAAACAACTTTTTATTTTACTTCCAAGAGGGAATAAATAATCACAAAAAAGGCAATATTAACGAGGCATTAATATCATTTGATAAATGCTTATCAATAAATCCCATCGATGAAGAAGCCTTAATAAATCGAGGGTTAATGAAATATATTCTTAAATCGTATACATCTGCTTTAAATGACTATACAAAAGCAATAGAAATTAATTGCCAAAACAATAACGCCTATTACAATAGAGCATTATGTTATAAAGAATTATCAAAGTATGATGATGCCTTAAGTGATTTGAATATTATTAAAGATAGTGATCCTGATTATTTGGATTTAGATGAGGAAATAAAGACAATCACTTCAATTTTGAACAACAAACCATTTCCATTTCATATAAACTTTGACAGTATGCAATATAGCCATATACCTGCATTGGACTTTTTTGAAAGAGGGAAATTAAAAGCTTCTAACAATAATTGTATTTCCGCAATAGTTGACTTTAATAATGCTATATCTCTAGATAGTTCAAATGCAGAGTTTTTTTATGAAAGAGCTATATGTAAATTTAATTTATGCAACTTTTTAGATGCATTTGATGATTTTTCTGAAAGTATTAAACTTGGAAACTCTCAAGCAAAATATATGTTTGAGAAGACTAAAACAAAAATTTCTGAAAATAGAAGCTCTTTAGATAAAGGGAATGAACTAATTGGACTTAATAAATTTAATGAGGCAATTAAAGAGTTTGATAAACTAATTAGTCTTTTTCATCAAGAAGATCCTAATCATTTTTTTATAATTGATGGAGTAGGTTATCCTTCACAAGAAGTATTAGATGCATTTGTTTATAGAGCTTATTCAAAGGATCAACTAAATCTATTTGCAGATGCAATAGAGGACTATGATTTTGTACTAAGTTGTTTTCGAGAGTATGCCGACGTTTATAATAGTAGGGCTACATCAAAATATGCATTAAAAGATCATGAAGGTGCTTTAAATGATTTTACATTGGCAATTAATTACGACAATGAGAATCCCAAATATTATATAAATAGAGGGACGGTCTATTTTAGTCTTGGTAGGAAAGATTTAGCAAGAAGCGATTGGGAAAAAGCTTCAGAATTTGGCGATTTACAAGCGGTAAATTTAATTATTTCACATTTTTGATTTTTATTTTAGTGTAACTAATATCCTGTCTTACCAATTACCAATATAAACTTCTGCCAAGGGCTACCATTCTTTTAAAGGTTGCAAACCCCATATAGCCAATTACCTTAGAAAGTAATCCAGAAAACCCCTCCAAATCATATCTCATTGAAAATCAACAATCTATAAATATTGTCAGCAAAGAAATGAACTTTGTCAACGAAGAAATGAACTTTGTACCTGACGCAATTACAAAATACCTGACAGAAATGAACTTTTTCAGCAAGGAAATGAACTTTGTCAATCAAGAAATGAACTTTGTCAGTAAAGAAATTGAGTTTGACAGTAAAGAAATGAACTTTGTAACTCAAGAAATTGAGTTTGTTAATAGCGAAATGAACAGTTCAACCGTA
>NZ_JAYSPC010000077.1:0-20622 GCF_043722275.1 Flavobacterium sp.
ACTTATTTTGGAGAAGTAATTCGTGATGGCTTTCCTTTTGGAGGCATCCAGAAACATAACGGAAAAGTGGTCACAGATTTAACTGTTGCATACAAAATAACTCCAAAAATTCAGGTTGCTTTGGGAGCGAATAATTTATTTGATATTTTTCCGGACAGACAAATTTATGAAAACAGTTATTACGGGGTTTTTAAATATGCACCGGTTCAAATGGGAACAACTGGAGCTTATTACTTTGGACGTATGAGTTTTACTTTGTAGCTGTTTAATTTGCAAGGTTTTAGCAAATATAGCCAGTGATTTCGCAGATGGATTTAATCCCGCAAAGTCGCGAAGCTGCAAACTTTTTAAGCATGGTTTATCGTTTTGACTTGAGGAGAAATGACAACTAGGAATTCCGTATCAAATGTGACAATATTTGTCGAGTTGCGTGTGATTTCTTCTTGCGTTGAAATGACAAAAATGAAAAACTTCGCGTCTTTGCTAGATCCTGTTTAAACTAAAAAAGCCCCGTAAAAATGTATTTACGGGGCTTTTCATCTTTACTAATTCAAAACTTTTATTTTTTGGCGAATTTTTTAACGATTCTTTTACTTCCGTTATTCAATTCAATGATATAAACTCCAGTATTTAAATTGCTTACATCAATTGGATTTCCAGAAAGTTCTCCAGTACTTACTTGTTGTCCTAATGTATTTATAATTCTAAAAGTATATCCTGTATTGTTTGATAATGAAACATTTAGTTCCCCAACAACCGGGTTTGGATAAAGTGCAAAACTTGAAGTTTCAGTAGTTTCTACTAATCCAGCAACGATTTCTTGGTTAACAATTGCGCCGGAAGCAGTAATGTTAATTGAATAATCTTCGACTTGTCCGTAAGAGAAAGCCTCACAAGCAGTTGGAATTGCGTTGTATTTCATAGAAACTCTAACTCTGGTTGTTCCTAGAGTTGCTGTTGCAGGAATTGTAATTGTTCCTGTTGCCGTGCTTGATGTTGAAGTTGCTTTTGTGTAAACAGTTTCTCCTGCATCTGAAAAATCACCGTCTTGATTATAATCTATAAAAACAGCATATGCTTCACTATAAACAGTTGACGTCCAAGATGGAGTTATTGTGATAGTATAAGCAGTTCCTCTTGCCGCATTTGTAGAAATTGCTGTGTAGTTTTCATAACCGGCCGTTCCTGTTGAAGTATTATTGATGGTACCAAATACTACTTTACCAATTCTTTCATCTGCAGTACTATTACCCTGAGATGCACAATATGTTATACCAGCAGCAGTAGTTGTTACATTTACAGTATTGCTTGAAGCAGAAAGATTTCCTGCAGCATCCTTAGCTTTTACGCTGAATGTGTAAGCTGTTGATGCTGTTAAACCTGTTACAGTATAACTTGTAGTTGTAGATGAACCTTTTAGGGTTGTTCCCTGATAAATATTATATCCTGTTACCGCTACATTATCTGTAGAAGCTGTCCATGTTAAATTAGTTGTTGTTCCGGTTGTTCCTGCAGCTGCAAGAGATGCCGGAGCTGATGGAGCAACTGTGTCTGTTGATCCTGAGTAAGCTGCACCTACTCCAACGGCGTAAAATGCATTTGTTGTTGCGATAACTTCGGCAGAACCTGCACCATATAAATCGATAGCTGATTGTATTCCTGAAGTTCTGGCGTTAGCATAAGTTGAGTTTGCTGTTAAATATACACTCTCTAAACGAAACGCAATTTTTGCAGCTTTGTCAATTGTAATACCTGTTACGTTATATACGCTTCCAATATCGTTTGTTCCTGATTTACCTACTGATAAAATATAAAACCAGTGATTTAAAACTCCTGAATTAGTATGAACTCCACATTGATCATTATTATTTGTTGGCGTACAGCTTACGTTTACCCAGTAAGTTCCGCCGTAAGTATCCGGTTGCCCTTCAGAGTTTGGATCGCTCATAGAACGTAGCGCCAGGTGACCGCTTCTTCTTTCTATATCTTCTCCAACTAACCAGGTTGATTTTGTTGGCGCTGCACGATATTCAATACATGCTCCCCAAATATCAGAGAATGCTTCGTTCATTGCTCCGGATTCTTTTTGATAGGCAAGGTTTGCTGTATAAGTACAAACGGCGTGACCAATTTCGTGTCCAGCGACATCCATTGCTGTTAAAATATCAAATCCACCAGTTCCTGTTCCGTCACCGTATGTCATAACGCTTCCGTTCCAGAATGCGTTATTGTTATCAGGATATCCTGCTGCAACTAAATTATAATGCACATAACTTTTAATTTTAGCTCCGGCATTATCATAACTATTTCTTCCGTGTACCGCTGACCAATAATCATAGGTCATTTCAGCGCCCCAATGTGCATCTAATGCGCCATTGTCTTTATTAGTGTTATTAAATTCGGCTGCTGTCCAGTTATTATCAGCATCAGTGAAATTTGTTGTTGGGTAAGTTGCCGTTCTTGCAGAGTTGTAAGTCTGAACTCCGTTTCCGCGTGTTACATCTGATAAAATATAAGAAGATCCGCTTAAACTTGTCTGAATAGTTTGAGTTCCACTATAGCGAGTTGCTGCATTTGCCGCAACAAATGCCATAGCAGCTGCATTATTTTGTTGATTTTTGGCTGTAGCCGAAGTTATTTTGCTGTGAACATTATCATGAAGATGTTTTATTGTGGCATTATAAAACAATGCTGCTCCGGTTTGAGCATCAATATAAAGATCACCACGGCTTAAGGGATTAGTAGCATAAATATCAAATTTATACGCCAATCTTACTTTATCGCTTTTTCTTTCTTGTCCCTGTTCTTCCATTGCTGGTAATAAAACAAGTTCGCCTTTTGGTTTTTCGTATCCCATTGCAGCAGCATCTTCAGGGCTATCCCATAAATATTTTTGGGCTCCTGTATAGGCAATCGCTTTTGCAAAAGCTGCCTGACTAGATAATTTTGGGGTAGTTTTTACATTTTCAAGATTATAAAACTCTCCGTTCATGGAGGTTACTTTTCCAGCTTTTGAATGTAATGTGTAATTGGCAAATTCAACTTTAACGCCTTGCTCGTACAATTGAAATTTTTCATGCGTAAAACCTTCTTTATCTGATTCAGTTTTAATTTTTGAAAAAGATTGATTGTCTTTTAAACCTAGTTGTTCTTTAAAAACAGTATTATAATCAGCTTCTTTGTAACTTGATTTATCACTAAACGTAATTAAACTTGGTTGTCCGTTTTCAGATACACTTTTCTGATTAATCCGTTTGTCCGTGTTTTGGGCAAAGCCCGCTACTGAAAATGTAAGAATGACAACCGTTGATGCCATAATTTTTGGTAATTTTCTTTCCATAATTAAATTTGTTTTTGAGTTTGGTTAAATGATTACAAATAAAATACTTAATGTAGGTAAATACTTTATTTTAAAGATAAAAGTATTTTATTTATGTCAGATAATCGATGAAATTTGCCGTTAATCGATAAAATGCAACATTTTTTACTTAAAATTTACATTTATTTAACAAATGATGCAGATTTCTCAAAAAAAACACCCAAAAAATAATTATATGATTGATTTATAATAACTTATACATTACAAAACTGCTGAGACGCCAATTTTACTGGAAATATACACTTTTATTGACCGTATTTTATTCTTACAAAAAAGGCTGACCTTTTTTTAAAAGTCAGCCTTTATGCATTTTTACTAAAAAGTAAGAATTATTTAAATATCCATTTCTGGAATATCTCCTTCAATGATTAAATCTGCTTCAGTTGAAGCGATAATGTGTTCAACAGAAACTCCTGGAGCACGTTCTAAGAGCTTAAAACCCTTTTGAGTCACTTCCAGAACTGCTAATTCAGTCACAACCTTTTTAACGCATCCTACGCCGGTTAATGGCAAAGTACACTTTTTTAAAATTTTAGATTCACCTGCTTTGTTTACGTGCATCATGGCTACGATGATATTTTCGGCGGAAGCCACTAAATCCATTGCTCCTCCCATTCCTTTTACCATTTTGCCGGGAATTTTCCAATTTGCGATATCTCCGTTTTCAGAAACTTCCATTGCTCCTAAAATGGTTAAATCTACTTTCTGGCTGCGAATCATTCCGAAACTAAAAGCCGAATCAAAAAAACTGGCTCCCGGAAGCGTTGTAATGGTTTGCTTTCCTGCGTTGATAATATCAGCATCTTCTTCTCCTGCAAAAGGAAAAGGTCCCATTCCAAGAACGCCGTTTTCGCTTTGAAATTCAACTGCAATATCTTCTCTGACATAATTTGCTACCAAAGTTGGAATCCCAATACCAAGATTGACAAAATATCTGTCTTTTACTTCTTTTGCAATACGTTTTGCAATATCTTCTTTTGTTAACATATTTTCAATGTGTTAATTTATTTAATGTGTCAATTAGAAAATTTGATAATTATATAATGCCTTACTTACGCAATCTAAATAATTACAATTATCTAATTTGTTTTGTCTCTTTTCGTAAAATAATCCCACGTTGCTTTGGTAATATCTGCGATTATTTTTTCGGTATTTTCTTTTTCTTCTGTAATGTTTTTCATAAACACGGCAATAATCAGATGTTTTCCATTTGGGAGTTTTACAATTCCTATATCGTTCATTGCGACTCTTAAATTAGCGCTGTTAGTTCCGGAAATTCCAGTTCTGTGCGCCAATTCTGTATTTTCAGGAAGACCTGCTTTCATCCACGTAAGTCCTCTCGACGTTTCAATCATTATCTGATACAAATACTTTGTTGTTGCTTCTTTTAGAATTTCTCTTTTATAAAACTTTTCAAGCAATTCAACTGTTGCTAATGGAGTAGTTGTATTCACATACAGATTCTCCCAAATCATCATTTGCTTTTCGTTGACCTTAATTACGAAGTCTTTAATGCCTTGTTTATTTATAAATTTTTGTACTGTTTTCGTTCCGCCAATTAAATTAAGAAGAATATCGCATCCATTATTATCACTGTGGGAAACGGTATATCTCAACAATTGATCTAAAGTCAAATACATATCTCCATTAGGATATTCTTCCCGAATTGGACTCCAGGTCTCAGGAAGAAGGTCTTTCTTTTTTACAAATATTTTTTGAGTCAGCAAAAGTTTTCCTTCGTCGACTTTATTTAAAACCGTTAATGCAATATGAAATTTAAAAACGCTCATTAATGGAGTTTTTAAATTTCCGTTAATACTTAAAGTGTCTTTATCTTCAATATTTTTAATAGCTATTCCTACTGTCGCATTTTTAGTTGCAATTATCTCTTTAAGCTGTTTTCGAAGATCATTTGTTGTTTGGGCAAAAGTCTGAAATGATAAAAAAGAAACCAGAATTATGTAAAAAAGTCTACTCATATTTTTAGTGTATCATTGAGATGTGCCAATTTAGGAAATTTGATAATTAGATCATTTACAAGCTTCAACATTATTAGTGTTTTGCTTTATGTATTTATTATTAATTATCTGATTTTCGTATATTTAAAAATAATAAATTATTAACGCAACATGTTTGCGTTAATTCATTATCAACTATCAAATTTTCTCATTATCTACTTCTTCTGCCTTACTGTGCGCTGTTCGATTCTTTTTTCAAATTTTTCTCCCTGAAAGATACGTTGTACCATAATTCCAGGAATATGAATTTGATTTGGATCTAAAGTACCAACGGGAACTAGTTCTTCAACTTCGGCAATTGTAATTTTTGCTGCTCCAGCCATACAGGCATTAAAGTTTCTGGCTGTTCCTTTAAAGATTAGATTTCCGGCTTCGTCACCTTTCCAGGCTTTTACAATGGCAAAGTCGGCTTTGAAAGCTTCTTCCATAATATGCATTTTACCGTTGAATTCACGAACTTCTTTTCCTTCGGCAACTTCAGTTCCGTAACCTGCGGGTGTAAAGAAAGCTGGGATTCCGGCTTGTGCAGCGCGACAACGTTCGGCTAAAGTACCTTGTGGTGTCAATTCAACTTCCAATTCTCCGGAAAGCATCTGACGTTCGAATTCAGCATTTTCACCAACATAAGATGAAATCATTTTCTTGACTTGTTTCTTTTGCAAAAGCAATCCCAAACCAAAATCGTCAACTCCGGCATTGTTCGAAATACAAGTTAAATCTGAAATTGTTGTATTTACTAATGCTGCAATCGTATTTTCAGGAATTCCGCATAGACCAAATCCACCAAACATTATGGTCATTCCGGTTTCGATTCCTACTGTAGCTTCCTGAACGTTATTTACTTTTTTTGTAATCATAACAAACTGTCTTTATTAGCGTATATTTTTGATAAAAATAAGATTTTTAGATTAAATTATAACGATTTCGTAAAAATAAAATCACGGCAATGATTCATTTGAATTGATTTATGGGAAATCTAAAATTGCTTAACAGTTTAATTAAGAAAGTAATTAGAAAATCCGTTTTTATCAGCTTTTTCGCTTTAGCGAATCAGTAAAATCAGCGTCTAATTTTGACGCGGATAAAACAGATTTACTTCGTAAAAACGCGGATATAAACGGATTTGATTTGCAATGATTTTATTTTTTAAAAGCTAACTTAATGACATTGCCCGAAGTCTAGGGACATCCTACAATATGTTTTGTTCCAATGGAACTCTTTTATAAAATTCAAAAAAAAATACCTTTGCATCTTCCAAAAATTCAGAAAGCACAAAAGGATATTTTTAATTATTATTATTTTGCAAGAAGCAACTGTAACTGAAAACTGTGACTAAAAAACTACAGTTCGAATTCGTCTGTATTTTGTTCTGTTGCTGTCGTGTCTTTTACAACTGCCGGTCTGCTGTAACAATCTACCTTTATAGAAAGATTAGCCGGACGTTCAAACTCTGCTTTCGAAACCTGAAGTCCAGGATCTGCATAACAAAGTTTCATGAAGTAACCCCAAATTGGCAATGCTGCTGTAGCTCCTTGTCCGTAAGTTAAACTTTTGAAACGTGCCGAACGATCTTCGCAACCTACCCAAACTCCAGTTACCAAGTTTGGAACCATTCCCATAAACCAACCATCAGACTGGTTTTGAGTTGTTCCGGTTTTACCAGCAATTGGGTTTGTGAACATATAAGGATATCCTGTCCAGCGATTGTCTCCGCTTCCTCCGCCTTGTGTACGTAAACGTGCACCTGAACCGGTTTCAGTAACTCCCTGAAGTAATTTGATTACTGCAAAGGCAATATCTTTGTTTAAAACATCATGAGATTCTGGAATTGGTTCATAAATAACCTCTCCGCTTTTGTTCTCGATACGGCTTAAAAATTGTGGTTTTACATAAACTCCCTGATTTGCAAATGTGCTGTAAGCAGCAACCATATCTTCAACGGTAATATCTACAGCTCCAAGTGCGATAGATGGCTGCGCCGGAATTTCGGTTTTAACACCTAATTTGTGTGTCAATTCTACAACAGCTTCAGGCCCTACACGATCTATTAATTTAGCCGAAATCGTATTGATTGAGTTTGCCAAACCTTGTTTTAACGTAACCATTCCGCGGTATCTGTTATCAGAATTTCTTGGCTCCCAATCTGCCGTAACATTATGACGCCCTTTGTGAATCATAAAAGGTCCGTCAAGAATTGAATCACAAGGAGACATATTTAATTGTTCAATTGCTGTTGCGTAAACAAACGGCTTAAATGTAGAACCTACTTGTCTTGCTCCCTGCCCAACGTGATCGTACTGGAAATATTTATAATTAATTCCTCCAACCCACGCTTTAATGTTTCCGGTTTGAGGTTCCATTGCCATTAAGCCAGATTGTAAAAAGTGTTTGAAATAACGAATAGAATCCATTGGAGTCATTACTGTGTCGCGTTCTCCTTTCCAGGTAAATATGCGCATTTTTGTTTTTACTTTGAATGAAGCAATAATATCATCATCGCTTTTATCAGATTCTTTCATAACTGCCCATCGTGTAGAATTTTTCATGGCTTGCATCATAAGTTTCTCTGTTTCTGCCTGAGTAATATTTACAAATGGTGCATTTTTATTATTTTTCTGTTCTATAAAAAATTGTTGTTGTAAATTTTTCATGTGTTCAGAAACTGCTTCTTCAGCGTGCAACTGCATTCTGGAATCAATAGTCGTATAAATTTTTAAACCATCTTTGTAGATATCATAATCAGATCCGTCCGGTTTTTTGTTTTCAGAAACCCATTTTTTCATGTAATCACGAAGATATTCTCTAAAATATGTAGCGGTTCCTTCACGATGACTTTCTAATTTAAAGTGCAAAGCAATTGGCAAAGCCTGCAATTTTAATTTTTCTGAAGTAGAAATCATTTTTGCTTTTTCCATTTGAGAAAGCACGACGTTACGACGGTTTTTTACTCCTTCAGGATTACGAACCGGATTATACAATCCAGAGTTTTTGAACATTCCGACTAAAATTGCCGATTCATCCATTGTTAAATCCTGTGGATCTTTAGAGAAATAGGTTTGTGCAGCAGAACTTACTCCAACAGAATAATTTCCGAAATCATAAACGTTGCAATACATTGCAAGAATCTCATTTTTAGTATATTGTCGTTCAAGACGAATGGCAATAATCCATTCTTTTATTTTTTGTACAATCCTGAAGGGAAGAAACTTAGATCCTTCTCCGTGAAATAATTGTTTTGCTAATTGTTGTGTTAAAGTACTCGCGCCTCCATTAGTTCCTAAACTGAAAACGGCTCTTAAAGTTCCGCGTCCGTCAATTCCTGAATGTTCATAAAAACGAGCATCTTCGGTGGCAACCAAAGCTTCAACTAAACTTTTTGGTAAATCAGAATATTTAAGCTGCGATCTGTTGGTTTTGAAATACTTACCAATAACTACTCCATCAGATGAAATGATTTCTGTAGCCAGATTAGAATCCGGATTTTCTAAATCTTCAAAAGAAGGCATCGACCCGAATAATCCCCAGGATGCAAATAAGAAGAATGCTAAAACACCTAATAAAGAGTAGGCAAAAATTCTCCAGAATTTCTTTTTATAGTAGTTAATATCTTTAGTACTATTAGGTTGATTGTTTTTTTTAGTGGCCATAACTATTTTTCTAATCTTTTTGTTCTATTCTAAAACCTACGTCTGTAATACCATCTAGAGCCTGAACTCCGGGTATTTTCCCTGATTCCCTAACGGCTTGTTTAATGTGTACTTTGTATTTTCCTTTAAACTTTACTCCTTCTTTGTAATACAATTTACTTTCTTTTATGTCTGTAAAACCGTTTCCAAGTAAGGTTCCGTCAGGCTTTGCCATTTCATATTCTAAAGTATCTACTTTAGTAAATCCGCTTGGTGTTTCAATAGCTACAATTAAAAACAAATTTTTGAACGGATAATTGTTATTGTCCCTCAAATTTATAAATAAGTTGTATTTTTTGGTTGAATCTAAAACTGGCAGATCAAAGGTTACAATACTGTCTTTATCCCAGGCACTTCCAACAGATTTGTACTCATCAAATACTCTTTTTTTATCACATGAAAAAAGGAGTATTGCAACCAAAAGAAGAATAGCACTATTTTTTATTCTCATTTTTAGTAATAATTATAGGTTTTCTAGGTTCAGCCGGTTTAGCATCGTTCGAATTCTTAGGTTTATTCGACTGATTTGGCTTATTATTATTCGGTTTGTTTCCTTTATTTGGATTTGGATTTACATTCCCCGCTGGTTTATTCTGATTTGGAGTTGCCTGAGGTTTGTTTGGAGTTGCCACAATCGCTGCTTCTGCATCAGTTTTGCGTTTGCGATTTGGTTTTTTCTTTCTTTTAGGTTGGTCAAAACGAGTTAAACTTTCCTGCCCCATTGCATTATTAAAGTCTTTTTCAGGTTCTAAATTTTCTTCAATAGCAAAATCTTCTAAAGATGAAACTTTGTTTTTCAATTTATTCTCGGCAATAATTTCTTTTACCTGATCAATTTTTAAAACGTGCCAGTTTGCGAAATTATTTGTGTAAGCAAACCACATTAAACCTTTAAAAATATCTTGTTTCTGACAGATTGCATCTCCTTTTTCAGTCACTAATTTAGTGTCATAATCAGGAAAATCTTTTAATGCATCCATGTAAGTATCAAGCTCATAATTCAAACAACACTTTAATTTCCCGCACTGTCCCGCTAATTTCTGAGGATTCAAAGAAAGCTGTTGGTAACGAGCTGCTGATGTATTGACACTTCTAAAATCTGTTAACCAGGTTGAACAGCACAATTCTCTACCACACGAACCAATACCGCCTAAACGCGCTGCTTCCTGACGAAAACCAACTTGTTTCATCTCTACTCTGGTACTAAATTCTTTTGCAAAATCTTTAATCAAAAGTCTAAAATCGACTCTGTCATTTGCTGTGTAGTAAAATGTAGCTTTTGATCCATCTCCCTGAAATTCAATATCTGATATTTTCATTTCCAATTTGTGCTGAATCGCTAATTCACGCGCACGAACTTTCATTGGTTCTTCGCGATCACGTGCTACAGACCAAATATCAATATCTTTTTGAGAAGCTTTACGGTAGATTTTTGGCACTTCATTGCTTTCGTGATTGACACCTTTTTTCTTCATTTGAATTTTAACCAATTCTCCTGTCAAAGTAACAATCCCAATATCATGTCCAGGTGATGCAACAGTTGCTACAATATCACCAATGCTTAACGTTAATTTTTCTGTATTTCTAAAAAATTCCTTACGTCCGTTTTTAAAACGAACTTCAACACAATCAAAAATTGCCTCTCCGTTAGACGGGCTCATGTTAGAAAGCCAGTCAAAAACCGTCAATTTATTGCAGCTATCGGTACCGCAAGTCCCATTATTTTTACAACCCTTTGGTGCACCACCATCTGAGGTTGAACAACTTGTACATGCCATAATTATATATGTAGTGTTGCATAAAAGCAACTTAAGTTCATAAACGTTTGAACGGTAAAGATAGTATTTTTTTTAGTTTGCTTTTTATGCATTATTCTAAAGGTCTGTTAAATAGATAATCCACTCATTATCAATATATAATCATTTCTACCATCCTTAATATATTGCCGTATTCTAATACTATTATAACTTTTGCTGTCAAGTTTTCAGAGCACAAAAGAAGAATTTTGTATTCTGAAAAAATGCCCTGAATATTTGTCGTTATTCAAATTTTGTTAACGATTAATGAAATATAAATTCATGCCCTATTTGATAAGGGCCAGTTTCACTACTGCTTAGAATTTATCAATGAATAAAAATTTACTGCAATCCTTATTATTAATCAACTATGTACACAATTACTTATAAGAAGTTTACAAGTGTTAAACTAATTTTTTTAACTTTTTTATTTTTCACTACTTTTCAAATAAGAGCTCAATTTCCTTTTTTTGAGAGTTTTAAAGACGCAACCGCAACCCGAATAGAATTTGGAGGAACACCAGCCGCATATTTGACTGGTGGAACTGGAAACAGAGAGGGATACAATGATCTAAATGGGGATGGCTATTTAAGATTAACAAATAAACAAACTCAACAACAAGGTACCGTATGGTCTAATACTTATGCGTTTCCGTCTGCGTACGGAATGACCATTTCGTTTGAATATTATACACATGGAGGAAATGGGGCTGATGGTATTGCTTTTATATTATTTGACGCAGCAGCTTCTCCAATTAAAGCAGGTGCTTTTGGCGGTTCCTTGGGATATGCTCAAGGAGAAAATGGAGTAAAAGGTTTTTCAGGAGGATATTTAGGGGTAGGAATTGATGAATTTGGTAATTTTTCATCTAATTTAGGTAAAACAGACGGCGTCGGACAGTTACCAAGCAGTATTACTCTTAGAGGAGCCGGTTCTGGCACTACAGGATATCCTTATTTAACAAGTAAGCAAACCACAGTTTCTCCGCTTTTATTTAATCTGGCAGGTATGGACAGGTCAGCAATTGACAATACTAAAGCTGGTTTTAGAAAAATCGAAATAGCATTAAAACCTCGCACAAACGGAGGCTTTTTCATTGATATTTATATAACTCATGGAAATGTTAAGGATTTAATTATTAACAATTATGAATATACAACTCCTGCACCTTCTAACTTAAAATTTGCACTTTCTTCTTCAACAGGCAATATTACAAATTTTCATGAAATAAGAAATCTAAATCTTTCTGTAGATCTGTCTACTCTTCTTGAACCAAAAGCAAATCCTGTTAGTTTTTCAGGTTGTGCAGGATTGAAAGCTGAGACTGCTATCGATATAAACGTTAATAATAATGGAACCGTCAATACACTTGGAACAATAAATAGGGAATCAGTAGATTTAGACACATCTCTTGATGGTATTCAAGTTTCGAAAACCGTACCAGGCAAAGGCACATTTACTTACAATTCAATTACCGGAAAGGTTGCATTTACACCTGAAAATACTACTATTGAAGGAACAGTAGCCATAGATTATACTTTTAATGATTCTTACGGTAAAACATCAAATATTTCTACAATTACCTATAGTAATTCTCCTGCAGATACAACTAATAATAGCTGTTTGGCTTCTTTAAAAACAGATGTTACTTCGTTAACCAAATCAATTTTAAATATTCCGGATGAAATTGTTTCATACGAAGTCAAAATAACCAATTCAGGTAATGGTAACGCTAAAAATGTTTCATTGTATTTTTTGTTTTCTGATGGAGTTATTTTTGATTCTGCTACAGCAATTTATACCGGAAATGCTTCTGGCCCGACAGGAGCATTATCGTACGTCGGTCTGGCAGATAGTCCTACAATTGGAGAATTTAATATTCCAATTAATGGAACCGTAACAATTTTATTAAAAGGAAAAACATCCTCCGCAATAGAATCCGGCACATATAATGTTGCCGCTCAGGCAGAATATTTTGATCCTGTGCAAACAAGTAGAAGAATAACACCTTTTATTAATGGATTCGCAGAGCAAAAGACATATGCATCAGGAGAAAAGGTTTCTGGTTTTAATTTTAACGGAGCATTTAGTTTAACGGATGATGTAACAGTAAATCCAAAATTACCGCCTATAGTTACTACAGGAGTTACAATATGTAAAGGTGAAACCGGATTATTAACAGCAACAAACTCTTCTGTTGCAGTTACTACATTTTCAGGTCATTGGAATGCAGCAACAGATCCTCAGGCATTTGTACCATATACATATATGAATAATTCGACTACATGTCAGTTTTATACATCTGGCAAAAGAAATTATACAGCAACTACCTTTACAGTAAGTCTTTCTGGTATTTATAAATTCACAATGACCGACACAAATGAATATGATGGTGCGGCCTATATTTATTCAGGAAACTTTACTCCCGGCAATTGTTCAGGAGGCGGCACCTGGATTATAGGAACAGATGATAATGGTTCTCCAAATCAAGAGCCTATAATGACAACCAATTTAGTTGCCGGAGTTACTTACACATTAATATCTACCGTTTGGGCAAATAATGAAGGTACCTTTATTGGAGATTATACCTGGACAGTTGAACCTCCTGCAGGAGGACAATTTTTATTAAACACTTTAAACTATTGGTATTCTTCAGCAACTGGTGGCACTCCTATAGGTTGGGGAAATTTCTTTAATCCAGTTGGAATAATAGGTTCAGGTTTATTAGATACAAATACAACAGGTACCAAAACTTATTATGTAGATAACGGAACTGATAGCTCTTCGAGAACTCCAGCAGATTTTGTTATTACGAATGTTTCAACTGTTGGAAATGCATCAATTTCGCCCAATTTGTGTATTAATACAGCATTGACTAATATCACTCATACTACAACAGAAGCAACCGGTATAGGTACAGCAACAGGACTGCCGAAAGGAGTAATTGCTTCATGGAATTTAAATATTATTACAATTAGCGGTACACCAACAGAATCAGGTGTATTTGAATATAGTATTCCATTAACAGGAGGATGTGGGAATATAAATGCAAACGGAACAATAACAGTAACTTCACCAGCCAATGTGACCACAACAGGAGTTGAAATATGTAAAGGTGAAACAGGATTATTAACAGCAACTTCAGGTTCAGCAGTGATTCCAGCACCTGTAACCGTATTTACGGGCACTTGGAATGCCACCACAGATCCTAAATCATTGATGCCTGCTCGTAGAAGTGAAACCGATCCAAAATGCCTTTTTCATGAAAATATTTACGGAAGTTATAAAGAAATTTCTTTTTCTGTAAATATATCAGGAACATATTCCTTGCAAATGACAGGCGAAAATGTGTTTTATAGAGCTGGATATATTTATAAAGGAAATTACCTATTAGGAACATGTCCGGAAGATGGTACATGGATTGCAGAAGATGATGATTATGGTTTTATTGGAGAGAAAACTCCTGTTTTAACAGCATATCTTGAAGTAGGAACACTTTATACATTAGTGTCCATTATTAATGCATATAACGATCCAAATTATACTACTGATTACACTTGGACACTTACACCGCCTATAGGAGGAGGATTTTATTTAACACCCGTAAATTTATGGTATGCTGACATGACTGGTGGGGATCCAATAGGTTGGGGACCTTATTTAAATCCTGTAGAAGTGCCCAATTCTGGCATGTTAAATACAAACACACCTGGTTCAACAACTTATTATGCAGGTGATGCATCTTCATGTTCTGCAAGAGTTCCTGCAACTTTTATAATTAAAGAAGATAACACTGTAGGATTAGTTTCAGCTACACCAACTTTATGTATTAATACAGTATTGACCGATATTACTCATACTACAACAGGTGCAACCGGTATAGGTACAGCAAAAGGATTGCCTGAAGGAGTTACTGCGGCCTGGAATTCAAATATTATTACAATTAGCGGGACCCCAAGAGAAGCAGGAACATTTGAATATTTGATACCCTTAACAGGGGAATGCGGAGATGTAGCTGCAATAGGTAAGATTACTGTCAGAACAAAACCAACAGCAATTACAACCACGGAGAATATCTGTGCAGGCGAGAAATATACCTGGGCCGTGAACGGAATCGAATATTCTGAATCTGCTTCGGTTACCGTTGAAAAAGACGGATGTACCGCAGATGAGATCCTGAATTTAACCATCGGATCGTTAAGTGCTTCGCTTATAATCAATAGTATTTTACCCGAATTCTGTGCTGGCGATAAAGACGGCAGTTTTAGCATTCAAATTTCAGAAGGAAATACACCTTACAGCTATAGTTTAGATAAGCAATATGGTAATTTTTCGCAAGGTCTGTCGGAACAAAAAATATTCGATTTTGTAAATCTTTCTGGAGGTAAACATATTGTATATATCAAGGATTCATCAGGTTGTAGTAATCAACTTGAAGTAAATATTCCAGACGGCATCGCAATAAATCCTGTTGTGCATATTGATACAGCATGCAAAAACAATGCATCTTCAAATTCAGTAATTGTAACGATTGACAAAACTATTACCAATCCTGATGATGTAGATTATGCTCTTGATAAAGAAGATGGGGTCTATCAAATTGAAAACATATTTACAAATGTCATTTCAGGTAATCACATTATATATGCAAGGCATGCAAATGGTTGTATTCAGCCTACAAAAGAATTTAGTATTAACCACATTGAACCCCTGGCATTAACACTTGCAGATGGAGAATTAAACGAAATCGTTGCAACAACTACTGGTGGCGCAGGTCAATACAGATACTCTTTAGATGAAACAGCCAATGGAACGGCAAATAAATTCATCATATACAAATCAGGAATGTATACGGTCACGGTCACAGATCAAAACGGATGTACTGCTACCGCATCAAGATATTTTGAATACATAGACCTTTGTATTCCTAATCATTTTACTCCAAATGGAGACGGTATTAACGATGAATGGGACCCGGATGCAGCGTAAACTATAAACAATTAACATTTACAATCTTTGATAGATATGGACGCATAATAGGCAATTATAAATTCGGTCAGAAATGGGATGGAAAATACAATGGAGCAGAGTTATCTACCGGTGATTACTGGTATGTATTCAAATTGAATGACAATAAGGATAACAGAGAGTTTGTTGGACATTTCACCCTTTACAGATAACTAATAATATAATTATGTTGTCTAAAACTTACAATACAATGAAAAAAATTATTATATCAATTATACTTCTGGTTATAACATCAGGTTACGGACAGGAATTAAACTTACCCGTTTTTACACAATACTTAGCGGATAATTCATTTGTTATCTCCCCTACATATGCAGGTATTGGTGATAACCTAAGAATACGTGCCAATGGTCTAACCCAATGGGTTGGGATTAAAGATGCACCAGATAACCAGTCCTTATATGCCGATTTTAGGATTTTAGACCGTTCAGGAGTTGGAATCTCACTTTATAATGACAGTAACGGCTATACAGAACAAATGGGAGCCAAAGTATCATTTGCCCATCACCTGATCCTGGATTATTATTCCAAGCAATATTTGTCTCTGGGAATTTCATATAACTTTAATAACTTTAAAATTAATATCGACGAATTCAAACCTACATATGAAAATCCTGTTTCAGATCCGGGTATTACAAATAATCGCTATATGTCTAACAGTAATTTTGATGTAGGAGCTTTATATAGAAATAAAGGCTTTTATTTGAGTCTGAATGTCAGCAACATTCTGGATAAAAAAATAGACCAATTTACCGGCATCGAACCAAATTTACTCCGAAATTATCAGATATATACCGGATACGTTTTTAAAGGGGCTACCGACAGAGTTGAATTTGAACCTTCTGTTTATTATCAAATGTTTGCCAGCGATAAACGTTCCAGTACGGATCTTAATTTTAAGTACCGACAATATAATCGTTACGAGGATTATTTCTGGATTGGAATTTCTTACCGTTTCCTAAACGATCAGCCTTTAGAACCTTTAATGGTTGGGCCAATGGCAGGGTTTAAAAAGAATGATTTCTATTTTGGATATTCCTATCAGGCGTCATTAAACCAACTTGGAGCTTATAATTCAGGAACGCATGTTATCACTATTGGAATTGATTTCCTTCGCGGAATTAGTAATTGTTCTTGTACCCAAAGTCCTGTTCATTAACAATGCATTTATAGCATTTATTTTTCCGTAATTTAAAACACAAAGCCCCATTTTTCATAAAAATGGGGCTTTGTGTTTTTTAAATATATCTAAGTTTCCTTAACACTTATAATCTTCACAGGACAAGCCTTAGCTGCCAATTCACAACTCTCAACAATAGTATGATTTGTAGATTTTAAAGTAAAAAATCCTTTTGCATTTACTGAGTGAATCAATACCGATTTTCCATCTTTTTTAGACATTTGAAAATGCACCGGATCCATTTCTACGCAGTAATTACAACCGATGCATTTGTCTCTTTGTAAAGTTACAATAACCATTATGCCTCAACAATTTTATATAATTTATCAGACATTCTGATTCTGAAAGGCAGCTTAAAAGTACAATCGTCTCCTTTAGTAGCTTTTTCAGAAACCAAATCATTTACAAACATTTCATTAATAATCATTTCCTGCGCTCCGGTACTTGGTCCCGTTACAAGGATTTTATCGCCAATTTTAATATCGTATGCTTCAATTTTAAATTGACCTACTTCTGCTTTCGGGAAATAATGAGTTCCTTTACCTACATAAACTTTCTTTTGAGTTGCTGCAGATCCTGGGATATCACTCCATTCTCCTAATTCCTGACCCAGATAATAGCCTGACCAGAAACCACGATTATAAACCGTGTTTAAAGCTTCCATCCAAATAGAAACCTTTTCTTTAGAGAAAGATTTCTCATAATAAGAATCGATAGCTTCTCGATAGGTTTTGATAACCGTTGCCACATATTCCGGCGCACGACCGCGACCTTCAATTTTTAAAACCTGAATTCCCGAATCTATAACCTGATCGAGAAAATCTAATGTGCATAAGTCTTTAGGCGACATCATATATTCGTTATCAAGTTCTATTTCAAAACCAGTTTCCTGATCAATTACGGTATATTTTTTACGACAGTTCTGTTTACAGGCACCACGATTTGCAGATGAATTATGCGAATGCAAACTCAAATAACATTTTCCTGAAACCGCCATACACAAAGCACCATGTCCAAAAATTTCAATTTCAACTAAATTTCCGTTTGGACCTTTTATTTGTTCTTTCTCAATTTGATTGGTGATGCTTTTTACCTGACGCAAACTCAATTCACGGCTTAAAACCATTGTATCAGCAAATAAACTATAGAATTTTATAGTTTCGATGTTTGTGACGTTCAATTGAGTAGAAATATGAACTTCCATACCAATTGTTCTTGCCATTGCAATTACAGCCTGATCAGATGCAATTACCGCGGTAATATTAGCTTCTTTAGCTTTGTTCAATAATGTTTTTACGACAGATAAATCATGATCGTAAATAATCGTGTTCAACGTTAGATAACTTCTTACGCTTTTTGCTTCACAGCGATTAGCGATTTCCTGTAAATCATCCATGGTAAAATTTACGGTTGAACGCGCACGCATGTTGAGTTGTTCTACACCAAAGTAGATAGAATCCGCGCCATTATCAAGCGCAGCCTGAAGTGACTCAAAGCTCCCTGCGGGAGCCATAAGTTCAATTTTGTTATTAAATGTCATGATAAATTATTCTAAAACTTTATAGATTTTATCCGACAATCTTATTCTGAATGGTATTTTGAAAGTACATGTATCGCCTGAAACAGCTTTTTCAGCTACAATATCATTTACAAACATCTTTTCGATTATCAGTTTTTGTTCTCCGGTAGTTGAACCTTTGATTAAAACAGTATCTCCAACTTTGATTTCGTTTTCTTCAATTAAAAACTGACCAATAGATGGCTTTGGGAAAAAGTGAGTTCCTTTTCCTATGTATTGTTTTTTGATTTTTACTTCTTTTTTAGCAACGGTTTTTGATTTTACCATATCACTAAGATTAGGAACAGCAGCTAAAGGATCCTGATTGTTTTTGAAAGTCAAAACATCAGATTTTCCTTTTTTGAAAATTTTATTTCCGTTTTTAATGCCACGTCTAATAGCTTTTTGCTCTTCTTCGGGTAAATGAATTATGGTAACACATTCGGTAGAACAACAACCTTCCATTGACTGAGCACATTCTTCACACTGAATAAAAAGTAAATGACAGCCCTCGTTCGCACAATTAGTATGCACATCACAAGGTTTTCCGCATTGATGGCATTGCGAAACAATATCGTCTGTAATTCGTTCACCTAAACGATGATCAAATACAAAGTTTTTTCCAATGAATTTACTTTCTAAACCTTCTGCTTTTACCTGACGGGTATATTCGATAATTCCGCCTTCAAGCTGATATACATTTTCAAAACCTTTATGTTTGAAGTAAGCACTTGCTTTTTCGCAACGGATTCCTCCTGTACAATACATCAACAATTTCTTGTCTTGTTTATGTTCTGCTAATTGCTCTTCAATAATAGGCAGGCTTTCGCGAAAAGTATCAACATCTGGGCGAATTGCTTGCGAGAAATGACCAATTTCGCTTTCATAATGATTACGCATATCGACCACGACAACATTTGGATCATTTAATAAATCATTGAATTCTTTGGCTTTTAAGTGAATTCCAATGTTTGTTGCATCAAATGTTTCATCATCTAAACCATCAGCCACAATTTTATCACGAACTTTTACAGTCAACTTTAAAAAGGAATGATCATCATGCTCAACCGCAATATTCAAACGAATCCCTTTCATAAAATCATACTTTTCTATGGTATCTTTAAATTCATAGAAATGATCCGCCGGAAGAGATAATTGAGCATTGATTCCTTCATGGGCTACATAAATTCGGCCTAAAACCCCAAGCGGATTCCAAGCTAAAAATAAGTCGTTACGAAATTGAGTTGGATTTGAAATTTGCGCATAAGCATAGAAAGACAACGTTAATCGTTGTTTTCCGGCATCATCAATCATGATGGCTCTTTCTTCTGCGCTTAAAGTGTTATACAGTTGCATGCTATAAACTAATTTAAGTTGAGAAATTATTTGAGGTGCAAAAGTAGGGAAAAAGGTTCAGAGTTGCAAAGGTTCGTAGCTACAAAGGTGTTGAGAATCTAAGTTGCTAAGGTTCTAAGTTTAAAAAAATGAATTTCAAAAATAAACGTTCTTAGTATTTCTAATTTTTAGCCCAGATGAAAGCGGCATACTTTTGTGCCAGTCCCGAGGTTTCAGGATAGCACAAAAGATACAGCGGACAGCTGGATTAGCTTCAAATAAAAAAGACTGCCTAAAATAGACAGTCTTCATATAAACTTATAACCTTAGTTACTCAGAACCTCAGCAACTTAATTAGCAATACTCGTTAAAAGCATCTTGCAAATTCTCAGCAATTAATTCAGCTGGGCGACCTTCAATATGGTGACGCTCTAACATGTGAACTAATTCTCCGTTTTTGAATAAAGCCATACTTGGCGATGACGGAGGAAAAGGGAACATATGTTGTCTGGCAGCATCAACTGCATCTTTGTCAACACCTGCAAAAACGGTAATTAAATGGTCTGGTTTTTTTGCCCCATCTAAGCTCATTTTTGCACCCGGACGTGCGTTTCTTGCAGCACACCCACAAACTGAGTTTA
>NZ_JAYSPC010000078.1:0-3527 GCF_043722275.1 Flavobacterium sp.
TATAATGAATAGCGTTATGTTAGATAGGTTAGCGTCTGCGTGTAAGCGTGGCGTTAGGGCTGTGCGAAATGTATTTAAGAAAAAAAACTGCGGAGCATCGCCCATTAAGGGCGAAATAAAAACTATCCGTATTTCTGTTTCAATAGATGAGCTATTGACAGGGCGTAAGTATGGACTTTTTCATCCATAATTGCAGTTATTCCTGATTTATTTACATTCGGGTCTCTGGATATTTCAGATAGTAAAGTGTCTTTTAGTGCCTCGATATTTGCCTCAAGTGTTATTAATTTATGAATAACCATGTCCTGAAATTCAGATTCAGGCATTGTAAAACTAAAGTCTTTTACTTCCTCCATATATTTTCGGTCTTTTAATCAATCTCCCAGTGTGGCATGGGTTTTTCTTAAATGCATTTCGATGTTAGCCCTGTGCGCCTATTTAGCATAACGACTAATTATAAGTATTTTCATGCATTGTTGCCATGATACGATTTTTTACAGTGGCAATTTAGTAAAAAATCGTATCATGGCAACATTTAAAATTATTAAAAAATGAAAATACTTATAATTATGCGTTATGTTAAGATAGGTTAGCCAGAAGCAAAGGCGTAAAAAAGTTAAGTTTGATTACAAACTTTTTTACGAAGCGTTGGCTGCATAGCTTGGAGCAGCAAGGCTTGTGAGCGGTCTTAATTGTTTTTTAAGCTGCGGAGCATTTCGTCTTAAAGCGAAAAACTTAAACAACATAATCATAAAGAATGGGAGTAACGCATAAACGAACTTTGTATGCTCAATTCTTTTTTACGGTATCTGTGGTGTTTGCCTTCGTCTGTTCAATCTTATCTCTTAGATAATAGAACTCCTGTTGTAATTGTAGTATTGTCGAGTCTTGTATTATGTCTTTTTTGTGTTGTAACTGCGTATTATCTTGTTGAGGGGTCAGCTTGGTTACTGCGAAAGATATAGCCGCAGAAAGTATCCCTAAAAATATAGCGTACCCAATTGGATTTCGGGCAATCCAAGACTGTTTTTTACACAATAAATATTCATCTTTTTTGTAGGTATCGGCGAAATCGTATTTGCCAGTTCCCCACATTAAATAAGCCACATCCCGTATGAAAGAAGTAGGAGCATCTGGGTAATTCATTTCGCTATGAATAAACCCATTCATATCAATAAGAGAACCTGTATGTTTTAGATATATAATGGCAAAATCAACAATAGTATGTTTGTCGGTTATTTTTTTAATAGGCTTCTTGAAATCCGTTCTTTCTTTTCTAAATATTTTGAAAATATTCATAATATAATCTCCTAATAGGTCTTCGCTGTGGAGTGGCAGGGGAAAAAACAATTAAGGCCGGTACACAAATAGAGTTGGCTGTGTAGCGCCTATTTACCACATAATGGCAATTATAGGACTTTTTTTGTTACAAAGCTGTCTTTTGTTGCGATTTTTTTCTCATTGCCGAAGGCAATACTGGTAGAAAAAAATCGCAACAAAAGACAGCCCAATTTTTTCGATAGAAAAATAAATTATTAAAACAACAAAAACAAGTCCTATAATTAATATTATGTTAAATAGGCGCACACCGGAAAAGAAAATAAACACGCCCACGCCACCCCAGAGCGACAACCGATTTGTTAGACCGATTATTAATGTAGAGAAATACCGCCCTATTCTTTCACAGGCAGTTCAAGTAGTTAAGAAGGATTGTTTTTCGGTAGTTGCTTTCCCAAGTCAGTTAATACATCTTGCATATATACATCAGAGATAGCCAAAACATCCCATTCAAATAATTGCAAGTGCAATAAATTTTTACGTTTATGGCAAAAAATACTACTTCAAAATCTTCACCTTTACTACGGAAGTGTCGGATACTTTTACGGAATCCTTTGGATTACATGAACGATTATCAGTTGATGGTACTTGGGGCTGTTTGCGGACAGATTCTATTATGGTCGGTGCTAATCCTATCAGGGTTGATAGAATGGATATAATCCCTGTCAATAACACTAATCTAAAAGAGTGTTTTCGGCTATTCTTTTCATTAGGTATCTGTACTTCTAACAAAGAATTTTGCAATCTTAAGTTTTGAGTTTTCAATTCCTCATTTTCATCATTGATAGATGATGCCACCGGATTCGCAGCTACTTCTTTTGCAGTAATTTCACTAACTTTTAATCTGCCGTCAAGCGTTATTTTCCATGCTTTAATCCCCAATGCCTTTTGATTTACATTGCTATCTTCATAAATGTACCCTTTTTGCAACAAGGAGTTTAATGCCTGTTCAACATCATTTTTTGGGATTTCAAGTTCTTCTGAAAGAACATCGTCAATGTTGTTTTGACTTCTTGATTTATTTAGCCTTAAGAGTATTTTGATTTCATTATCTGTCATGCGACAATATACTTCGTATATCGTACAAATGCAAATTCCCCTGGCGGGGAATCTCCTTTGATAAAACTTCGTTTTATCTTTTTATATTTACAAAGCAGCCCCTACTTGCAATAGAGGCTGCGTATTTTATAACCAGTAAAAAAAATAAGATTATGGCAAAAGCTGCTAAAACTAAAAAAATTGTAAAAGATGCTGAAACAGGAAGGTTTGCAAAAAAGTCTGACCTAACTAAAAAGCCAAAGCAGACTTATCTTCAAACCGTTCCGGTTAAGAAGAAGAAATAAACTTTAGTATCTTCTTTTTATTTTTCTGTACCCTCCATTCAAATAATTTAGGGTTACCCTCTTTATCTTCTGTGTAAACTAAAAGTTTACGCACGTTATTCCTTTTCATTTTATCCATGAACTCACGGAATAACCAATTTTGGGCATCAAACTCGGCAATCTTTGGCATAAACTTCGTTTTGCTTATATGTTTTGTTGTTTTTTCGGCAAAGCCGAATGCTCCGCAGCTTCGTGTTTTATTTTCTTTTCCTCCCAATCCACATTTGCCAACGCCACAACGAAAAAAGTTTGCAATCAAACTTAACTTTTTTCTCCCTCCGCACCCAACCTAAATAACATAATGTATAGTTATAATAATTATATATTTTTCTTTAGTTGCCGGAGTTCGTACCTCACTCCTTTTGTGCCAGCCATGTTGCGATTTTTTCTTTCATTAGTTGTCCTTCGGACAAAACGAAAAAATCGCAACATGGCTGGCATTTGTAATATATAATCAGTTATAACTTAATATTATGTTAAATAGAGTATTTGAAAGAAAAGGCTGTTAAGTGTAACAGCCCGCCCTTCTCATTTAACTCATCCTATTTTAATGTAAAGCTTCCGCTGATCCCCTCTACCGAATTGCCGCCTACCATAATATCAAATTCGCCTGGCTCAACCACAAACAAACCTTCGTTATTATAAAAGCCCAGTTCGGCTGCAGTTAATATAAATTCAACCTGGCGGGTTTCGCCTGCTTTAAGGCTGAATTTGCTGAAACCTTTTAGTTCTTTAACCGGCCTTACCACAGTGGCAATTTTATCGTGTATATATAACTGGGCAACTTCCTCACCATCCACTTTGCCG